>NZ_CP060633.1:714590-1429180 GCF_014337175.1 Simiaoa sunii
AAGGCCTGCAGGAAAATGCTACCGGCGGCGATGCGGATATTCTGAAAAAACAGATGGAAGCCGTGGAGAAGGCACTGACCCTGTCGAAGGATAAATGCCAGAAGCTGTTCGAGAGCAGCATTACCACCTTCCAGGGATATCTCGATGATGCCAACCTGTGCATCACCAACTGCGGTACCAGAAGCAGCAAGCTGGAGCTGATCGAGAACCGTATGAAGAGCCAGAAGACCACCTTTGAGACATTAAAGAGCGAAAACGAAGATATTGATGTGACAGAGACCGCTATTAACTTAAAGAGTGCGGAGATGACCTATGAAGCTGCTCTGATGGCTACCGGTAAAGTCATGCAGACCACACTTTTGAACTTTATCTAAGAGGATAGTGTAAAAAATACGGAAGTACCTGGAAGCTTGCAGGTACGGAAAGGCATAGGTATTCTATGAAGATTCAGACGAAAAATTTTGGGGAAGTAGAGATCGCGGATAACAAGATCATCACATTTGATAAAGGAATCATCGGATTTCCGGAGCTGAAGCATTTCACCATGCTGCATGACGAGGAAAAAGGCAGCAGTGCCGGTATCCGTTATCTGCAGTCCATCGAAGAACCCAGCTTTGCCATGCCGGTCATGGATCCTTTGCTGGTCACCCCGGACTATGATCCCGAGGTGGATGATGAGCTGCTCACCGGTGTAGGAACACTCACCCCGGAGAACATTCTGGTCATGGTGACCGTGACCGTACCTTCCGACCTTACGAAGATGACCGTGAACCTCCAGGGACCCTTTGTCATCAATGTGGAAGAGCGTAAGGCATGTCAGATCATCCTCGAAGGCAACCAGTATCCCGTGAAATTCCCCATCTACGATATCCTGAAATCCAGAAAGGCGGGTGAGTAAGATGCTGGCATTATCCCGTAAGAAAAACGAAGCGATCATCATCAACAATGACATCGAGATCACTGTCCTGGAAGTGAAGGGCGACCAGGTCAAGATCGGCATCTCCGCTCCCAAGGAAGTACCCATCTACCGCAAGGAAGTATACCTACAGATCCAGGAAGCCAACAGGGCTTCGGTGGATGCTGACGGTATGGAAGCACTGAAGAACCTGTTTGGGTAGGCAGAAGATAAAATAGGAAAATAGGAAATTAGGCATAGGAGGTGCAAATTTTTGCAGCTCCTATTAATTTTTCAGGAAAAGTAACCGATAAACAGCTTAGAGAACAAAGGTCGTGCGCCCACGGAAGGCGCTTATTCATCACACGGAGGTGACCATTATGACCATAGAACCGATTTCCAGTATCATGACAGTGCAGGCACAGAATACGGCCGCTGCCAAGAATGCAGCTACAAAAGTGACCACAGAGGAAAATGCCTCTGAATACAATCCTGCCAATGTAAAGCCAATAGACAAGATCGATCAGACGACAGCAGTCGTTGAGAATGCTCAGGGCAAGGAGCAGAGTAATACCTCTGCCGATCCCAATAGGGAGCAGCAACAGCATGTGACCAATGAGCAGATCAAGAAAGCGGTAGAGAAGCTGAACAAGAACATGATGTCTCATTCCGAAGCGGTCTTCGGCATTCATGAGGCAACCAACCGCGTAACCATCAAGATCATAGATAAGGATACCAAGAAAGTGATCAAGGAGCTCCCTCCAGAGAAGACCCTGGACATGATCGCCAAAGTGTGGGAGTTAGCCGGTATCCTGGTAGATGAGAAGAGATAAGATAGGAGGATACCAATATGGCATCATCAACAATGAGATTATCCGGACTGATCTCCGGTATGGACACAGAGAGCATTATCCAGCAGCTGGTGTCTGCGAAGCAGACCAAGGTAGACGATGCGAAAAAGGCACAGACCAAGCTGGAGTGGAAGACTACGGCATGGAAGGATCTGAACACCAAGCTGAAGAATCTGCAGTCCAAATACGTCAATAATATGCGTTTTACCAGTGCTTATATGAAGAAGACCACATCCGTCTCCGACAGCACCGCAGCCAGCATCATCACCGGTGAGAATGCCATGAACGGCGTGCAGAACCTCAAGATCACACAGTTGGCTAAGACTGCTTACATGACCGGCGGCAAGACTTCTCTGAGGACCAAAACAGATGCAGATGGGGATGATTTCAAGCTTAATGCCCTGACGAAGCTGTCAGATCTGAGTGTGGATAATAACGGTAAGGCTCTGGATCTGAGCACCGGTACCAAATTAAATATCAAGAGCGGTGATACCAATGTAGAACTGGAGATCACTGCGGATACTACTATCTCTGATGTATTGACCAAATTAAAAGAAGCCGGACTGAATGCCAACTTTGATGAGACGCAGCAGAGATTCTATATCAGTGCCAAGGATTCCGGAGAAGGCAATGATTTCAGCATTACCGCATCCGATGAGATCGGTAATAACGTACTTAAGAGCCTGGGACTGGACAGTGCAAGTGCCAATAAGATCGATGCACAGAATGCGAAGATCACTCTGAATGGTACGGAGTACGAGAGCAACACCAATGTATTCTCCATCAACGGTCTGACCATTACAGCCATGAAAGAGACCGCTGAGAACGTCGTGGTGACCACTAAGGATGACGTAGACGGCATCTACGATATGATCAAGGGTTTCCTGAAGGATTACAATTCCATTATCAATGAGATGGATAAGCTGTATAATGCAGATTCTGCCAAAGGCTATGAGCCGCTGACCGATGACGAGAAGGATGCTATGTCCGACTCCGAGGTAGAGAAATACGAGCAGAAGATCAAGGATGCACTGTTACGCAGAGACAGCAATCTGTCTACCGTAAGCTCTGCCTTAAAAGAAATTATGGCAGGCAGTGTGGAAGTAAACGGCAAGAACATGTATCTCAGCGATTTTGGTATTGAGACTCTGAGCTACTTTACCGCAGCGGAGAATGAGAAGAATGCCTACCATATCAATGGAGATGCAGATGACTCCAGTACCTCAGGTAATGCAGACAAGCTTAAGAGCATGATCAGCAGTGATCCCGATACGGTCGTAAGCTTTTTCTCCGGACTGTTCAAGAATCTGTATACGAAAATGAGTGATCTGTCCAAATCGGTAGAGGGTTATCGCTCCTACGGTAATTTTTATGATGACAAAAAGATGAAATCGGATTATGATGATTATAAGACGAAGATCTCCGAACTGGAGAAGAAGCTGAACGATTACGAGGATAAATGGTATTCCAAGTTCTCCAAGATGGAGACGGCTCTTGCAAAGCTGCAGAGCAATTCCAGTGCGGTGACCGGCTTATTAGGAGGATCATGATATGGCATTACCCAGTGCGTATGCACAGTATAATAACAGCAAGGTTCTGACCGCATCTCCGGCAGAACTGACGCTTATGCTTTACGACGGAGCCATTAAGTTCTGTAACATCGCAGAGCTTTCCATAGAGAAAAATGACATTCCCAGAGCGCATGAGAATATCCGCAAGGTGCAGAATATCATCGGATATCTGCATTCCACACTGGATATGAAATACGAAGTTTCGAAGGATTTCGATAATATTTACAGCTATCTGGAGAGACGGCTGGTGGAAGCCAATGTCAAAAAGGATAAGGAGATTCTCGAAGAGATCAACACGCATCTCCATTCGATCCGCGACAACTGGAAAGAAGTCATGAAGGCCGGTGCCAAGAAAGGAAATGACTGATGGAGAATCAGCTGACCATTTTATCGGAAAGTCTGGATAAGAAGCTGGAAGTACTGCAGAAGATCCGGGAATATAATAAGCGTCAGGAAGAAATCTTTTCTGCGGAAAAAGTGGACATGAGCCTGTTCGATGATGCCGTGGAGGAGAAACAGCGCCTGATCGATGAGGTCGTCCGCCTGGATGAAGGCTTCGAGATCCTGTATGAGAAGCTGGCGAAGGAGTTGGAGGGCAACAGACAGCGCTATGCAGCACAGATCCGGGAACTCCAGGCAAAAGTAGCCAAGGTGACGGAACTCAGCGTGTCCGTACAGGCACAGGAAGCCCGGAACAAGAAACTGGTCGAGAACTATTTCGCCAGGGAACGTGCCGGAATCGGCCAGAGACGTAAAAATGCCAAAAGCGCGTTTGACTACTACAAGAGCATGAGCGGCGCCGGATACGTACCGCCTCAGATGTACGATAATAAACAATAAATACAACAGACGAAGGGAAGCAGATCACTGCTTCTCTTTTTTATGACAGAATCAATGTGAAAGAATAAAAATGTGAGCCGGCTAAAATATAATCAAAGTATAGATTAGCCGAAAAATGCTTGATATTTTAAAAAAATCCGGCTAAAATATAATCATAAAAAAGATTAGCCGAAAGAGGGGCTTTTATGAATTATATCAAAAGAAATCTGGAGAATGTAGTAAGACAGGTAACCAGGGAATATCCGGTACTCCTGGTAACGGGACCTAGACAGGTAGGAAAGACGACAATGCTCCAAAAACTGATGGAGGGAACGGAGCGGGGATATGTAACACTGGATGATTTGAACGAAAGAAATATTGCAAAGACCGATCCGGAACTGTTTCTGCAACTGCATAAACCACCTGTATTGATTGATGAGGTTCAATATGCACCGGAACTGTTTACTTATATCAAGATAAATGTAGATAAAAACCATGAGCCGGGAGCATTTTGGCTTACGGGATCACAGGTGTTCAAATTGATGCAGGGAGTACAGGAGTCACTGGCAGGAAGAGTGGCAGTACTTTCACTTACATCCCTGTCACAGGCAGAGATATCCGGAGGAACGATGAAACCGTTTACGGTAGATCTGGAGGATTTAAGCGAGAGGCAGAAAGAGAGAGAGCAAGCAGATACAAGAGAGATCTTTGAACGGATTTATCAAGGCTCCATGCCTGCGATCGTAAGCGGTATTAACAGTAACAGTCAGCTTTTTTACAGCAGTTATCTGTCTACTTATATTGAGCGGGATGTAAGAGAATTATCGGATGCCATAGATTCGCTTAAGTTCCTCCGGTTTATTACTGCGGTGGCAGCAAGATGTGGGCAGATGGTTAACGCGGCAGAGATTGCCAGAGATGCAGATATCAATCAGACGCAGGCGAAGGATTGGCTGACAATTCTGGAAACGCTGGGAATTATTTTTTATCTTCATCCGTATTCTAATAATTTGTTGAAGCGCCTTGTGAAAACGCCAAAACTGTATTTCTACGATACGGGTCTGGTGTGTTACCTGACGAAATGGAGCAGTGCGGAAACGTTAGAATGCGGTGCTATGAACGGGGCCATTTTGGAAAATTACGTGGTCGCGGAAATTCGGAAAACCTACCTGAATTGTGGAAAAGAGCCGTATTTGTACTATTATCGTGATAAAGATGCCAGGGAGATTGATATTGTCCTGGAACATGATGGAATATTGAATCCGATTGAGATTAAGAAAACTGCAAATCCCGGAACAGAGCTGGTAAAGGTATTTGAATTACTCGACAAGGCATCAACGCCTCGTGCGAAGGGCGCAGTTATCTGCATGAAACCGGGACTTAGTGCGATTGACAGAGACAATTATATCGTACCGGTCTGGATGATCTAAAATACAGTCCCTGCCTGAATATCAGACAGGGACCTGTAATTTCAAAAATGTTTTTGCGTATACGTCTTTATCCCTAAATAAGAAAAAAATAAAAAATAAAAAAATATTGCATTCGGATTAGAAAAATTGTGGTTACTGTAAGAAGTGGCATGCTCATTACGTATATATATTAGAAAATACGTAAAGGAACGTAAACCAGACTGTTTACAGTGATGCCTGAAACCGGAATTTCCCATCCTCAGCAAAAAATCCATACACTCCGTGATATTTTTCTACAACGGAGATCATGCTTTTGGTGCCGAGACCGTGATTGGGTTCGTGAGAGATGGGAATCTCATTTTCAAATACCGGCTCCTGTAGATAGCTGTTTGCTATCTGTATACAGATCCGGTTATTTTTTTCATAAACTTTCAGCGTAATATAGCGTTTCTCAGGAGCAGGAATCTTTTCGCAGGCGTAAATCGCATTTTCCAGAGCATTTGCAAAAAGGCTGCACAGATCAGTGATCTGAAAGCGTGTAAAATCGGTGGCAGTCACGGTAAATTGCAATTCGATTCCGGCATCTGACGCCTGACCGGCATAGGAAGAGAGAATCAGGTTCAGAGCGTCGTTTTCACAGTATCTGATCACACGGCTGTTATCGATATCGGCACAGATCTGGTGAATATATTCCAAAGCCTGTTCCAACTCATTTTCTGCAATACAGTTTTGCAAAAAGGTCATGTGATGTCTCAGATCATGACGATAGATGGACGCCTGCTTCTGAGAAGTGGATAACTGTGTAATCTCCTTCTGCGCCTGTGCGGCTGCGGTGGTAAGCAGCAGATTTTCACGTTCCGCCGTGCTTTTTTTATTGGAAAAATCCAGCGACACCATAGTCAGGATAAAAAAGAAGAGCACAAGAAAGCTGTCCATGAAATCAATAATGACCGGACCACCGGTATACAAGAGATCTGTGTAAACGGTCAGAGTGTATTCCAAAATATAATAGGAAAGCGGCAGCAGGAAAAAGAGCAACAGAGTCTTCTTATTCTCATAATGCAGACGGATGATATAAGGCGCAATATAGCGGATGACCAGATACAGCAGCGGAATCGTCACGCAGATAGAGACGAGATTGGCTACAACCGGACTGCCGTCGAAAAAGAAGGCTGCCAGCGTGCCGAACCATTTTCTGGGAGTGCACATCAGGTAAGCGGACAGCACAGAGATCGTCGCGATATAGATATTCCGGTGAAAGGCAAAACGGATCAGGAGGACCAGCGGCAGATGTATGAGCAGCGGATAGCATTTATAGAGCAGATTCTCCCCCATCATAAGGTAAGACAGAAGCTGTATTGCGCCCAAAGCAAGGATCGTGATGATATAAGGGATCTTATTGTCCTCAAAATGGATATCTGCCAGGTAGAGAGACATCACGATACCAAAGAAAAGGACAAAGCCGTAATTGATAAGTCCTAAAAGGGATACAAATTCACTCATATGGATTCCTCCATTTGAAAAGCAAGGTAGAGTCTCTTGATCTCCGAGATCCTGCGCTGGGCAAGCGGAAGGCACTTGCCGTTTGCCAGATATAGGTCGGCTGCGTCGATCCTGCGAATATAGTTCATGTTGACCAGAAAAGAGCGGTGTGCAAGGAGAAATTCCGGGTGTTGCAGCAACTGGTCGCAGACAGAAGCAAACTTTTCCACGCAGGTGATCTGACTGTTGTTTCTCAGGTAATAAATGATTTTTCGGTTCAAGGCTTCAATATAAATGATTTCAGACATATGGACTTTGTGTACGCCGACGCTGCTCTTCAATACCAGACAGGAATCGCGGTCTTCGGTTCTGGTACGCATGATGTCATCCAGAGCTTCAACCAGCCGGTCTCTTTAAACGGGTTTCACCAGGTAATTGGAAGCTTTCACGGTATAACTCTCTACCGCAAATTCGGGAGAAGACGTCAGGAAAATAATGTCTGCGGCCTTGTCACTGCTTCGGATCTCTTTGGCCAGTTCGATGCCGTTCAGTCCCGGCATCACCACATCCAACAGATAAATATCATAATGCTCCTGTAAAAGATTCGACGCCAGCTCCGTACTGTTGTCGAAAGGTTTGTAGGAAAATTCTATGTTTCGCTGTGTCTGGTAATCTGCGAGAACAGACAGTATCCGGAACAGTTCATTCTTATCGTCATCGCATATTGCAATTTTCATGGAATCGTTTCCCCTTTTTCACTTTGGTATAGGACTATTATACAAGAAAAATAACGGAAGAAATCATGCGCCCACCATTCGATATCGGATGTTGGGCGCGATTTTTAGAAGTGAATTTGGCAATAGCGAAAGCAAATTTTCATACGTTGTTGATGAATGGCAGAATAGTCAGATTCCCTGATCGACCGCGGCACCTTTGACGTCATCTTCGACCAGTTTTAATTTGTTCATCATATCCTTGATCTCCTGCTGGGCCTGAACTACGCTGTCTGTACCACCGGCTTGCTTGTTCGCAGCTTCCACGATATCTTTTGTCAGCTCTTCCTGCTCTTTCTTTTCGTCTTTTCTGGCTTGCAGTTTTTCTTCCAGTTCCTTCTTTTTGTCTGCAGCTTCCTCGGCTGTTTTCTTCTCTTCTTCCTGCTTCTCGTCGATGTGGTCTTTGCCTTCCGCAATCAGCATGCCCATGATCTCGTCGCTGGCAGCGCCCATTACTGCATCTGCCTGCTCAAATGCAGCTCCCATGGAATTGGATTTTAACCGTTCAATCTTCGTCTGGCGGATCACGGCATTTTCTGTCTGAATCTTATTCCTGGCGTCGGCAAGTTCGTTGACATAGGATTCTTCTGATTTTTTTAAGGCAAGAGACTGCTGCTGGTATTCTGTTAATCCGGCAGCTTTTATTTTGGCAATCTGTTCTTCTTCCTCTTTCGTTAAGCGGACATCCGAACCGGAGAAGCCGGTCTCTACGCCTTTTGCCAGTAGTTCCAGATCTTTTTGTTCCTGGCTGTCTGAGGACACACCGAATTTATCCTGCAGGGCGGCTCTGGAGGCTTCGATATCACTGATCGCCTTTGCGCTGTCACCTATTTCCCCGGTGAGAGAGCGTATTTTTTCTCTGCGATTTGCCATATCGTCATCAATCTTACTCTCTCCGGCAAAGGCATCCCCGATGATCTTCATAGCTTTTTTCCGAACCTGAGCCTTCTTTGCAGCGATCGGATCGGTGACGGAAGCCATACTGCGGGCATCTATGGATTTACCACCGTTTTTTGCTTTGCCGTTTTTGCCATCTGATACAGAATGACGTCTGTTTTGTACTTGATCTTCCCCTACAAAATAGGAATAATTTTTTATTTGCATAATTACCCTCCGCCTTATTATGTTGTTACTATCTATTTCGGCAAAATGAGCAGAATATGTAATAGCCGAAAATGAGTTTGCTGCAGCATTAAAACGTGAAAATTCAGGATTTCTGTGACATGGGAAAATTTGAGCAGATCATGATGTAAATGTTTAAGAATATCGTATTTTCGAAAAATGCCGGAATGAAAAGTCAAATTTTTTTTCAAAGAGGGGTTAAGTTTCCAAAATCCTCTCCGATATACTTAACAAGTAAAGCAAATAAAACAATTGCTTACCTAACAATTCTTCTGAATTAAAGGTTTCGCACGCCGGAGAAACGGAAGACAATGGCGATGAAAGTAACAGGATGTGCGAACTTGAAGCTGACATTGCCAAAGCAAATAACGGAGCGCAGGGAAGCGCTCGTCAATTCAAGGAGGAATATATTATGGTAGTACAACACAATCTTACAGCTATGAACTCTAACAGAATGTTAGGTCTGACCACTGCTTCTCAGGCAAAGTCTACTGAGAAACTCTCTTCCGGATACAAGATCAACAGAGCAGCAGATGATGCAGCTGGCCTTTCCATCAGTGAGAAAATGAGAAAGCAGATCAGAGGACTGACACAGGCTTCCAGCAATGCACAGGACGGTATCTCCACTGTACAGACCGCTGAAGGTGCTCTGAACGAAGTTCAGGATATGTTACAGAGAATGAACGAGCTGGCAGTTAAGGCAGCCAACGGTACCAACTCTGAAGATGACAGAAGCTACATCCAGAACGAGATTGATCAGCTGACCACTGAAATTGACCGTGTATCTGAGACAACCAAGTTCAATGAAACCTATCTGTTGAAAGGTGACAAGAGTTTAGCTAAAGAACATACCTATAGCTATAAGAACTTTAATAAAGCGCAGACAGGTGCTGCAACTTTCAGTACAGACGCTGCAACTACATTGACGGCAACTTTTGATGCTGGAACAGTAAATTCACAGAAGCTTCAGGATGAGCAAAATGAATTACTGATGGCATTACGTGATCAAGGAGTTAAAGTATCTAAGTCATCAGATGGAAAAGCTTTATCTTATGGTGTAGAATTAACAGGATCAGCAGCTGATAAATTTACAGTTGCCAAAGGTGCCGATGCAGGAAAATTTGATATTAAAGATAAAGAGGGAAATACGGTTGGTTCCATTACTGTTGGTGGTGCTGATACAATTAAAGCTGATGCTGCAGGTTCTGCTGAGGCAACAATTATTGCTAACACAATTACTGCTGCTGAGGCAACACAGGCAAAAGCACAGTATTATGATAAGGATGGAAATGCAATTGCCACAAATGCATTAAGTAAATACTTCACTGCATCATCTACCACAACAGGTGGAGCTACTACTACTACCGTCGCAGCAAAGGCAGATGCACCTGATTTGTATGATGCAGTTGGTAATAAAACAACAGCAAATAAGGATAATATTGCAGCACTTCAGGATTTAACAGCTAGCCTTTCTATTTCCTTACATGTTGGTGCGGATGCTACTTCTAATAACCAGATTACTTTAAGCATCGACGCTATGTCCGCTAAGGGCCTTGGCGTGAATGGTCTGAAGGTTGACGGAACCGATGACAGCAATGCACTTTCCGCTATTGATACCATCAAGGAGGCAATCCAGAAAGTTTCTACGCAGCGTTCCGCACTTGGTGCTGTTCAGAACAGACTTGAGCACACCATCAACAACTTGGACAACGTAGTTGAGAATACCACCAGCGCAGAAAGCCAGATCCGTGATACCGATATGGCTACTGAGATGGTTAAGTACTCCAACAACAACATCCTGGCTCAGGCAGGTCAGGCTATGTTGGCTCAGGCTAACCAGTCCAACCAGGGCGTACTGTCTCTGTTACAGTAATCCTCGTAAAAAGTTCATAACTAACGTAATACAAGAGGAGCCGGTGCTGATGCACCGGCTTCTTTTACTGTTAAATCCTCTAAATAATTCCATAGGAATCTCATAGCATAAATGTTTTTTTATTTTGTCAAAAATGGAAAAAAGATTGCAAAACATAAGAGTTCATGTTGAATTTTATTCAGAAGAATTTTATTAAAATCAATTTGAATAAAAATGATTTTAATGAAGACGGAAGAGGCTTTTATGTTTATTGGCAGAGAAAGAGAACTGGCATCGTTAAAGGAATTCTCAGATATATCAATTGTAAATAATTTTATTGACAGTAGTTCGGCTGACCGATATATTAATAAATAGGAGGGAAGCAGATGATAATTAATGATTTGCTTGAAAAAGAAAAAATGTCGAGGTATCGTTTGAGCAAGGAAAGCGGAGTTGCAATGACAACAATTACTGATATCTGTAATGGAAAAGCAGACCTTGATAAATGCACGGCAGGAACTCTGCATAAAATCGCCAAGGTGCTTAATGTAACGGTAGACTCAATATTGGAAAATAATAGTGCAGATAATATAGATTATAGATGTTCGTTTGAAACATTTAAAAGTAATACATGCCATCATGTAAAGGATATGGGTGATATAGATTTTATTATCGAAACACTTGAGACGGATGAAGTAAGAAAGCTTTATGAACGCAGATGGTGTAGAGAAGCTATGTATCTGCTGGCTATGATTGATTACTTGTCCAGGATGAACGATTTACCTCTTTGTACAAATTATAATGATATTCGCTCCCAGAAGCTTGAAAAATTATATTTTTCTGCAGGTGTTGAAGTGGCATATGCAGCGACGGGAGATGAACGTATAAAAGAAAAGGCACTTGCAAATGCGATACCGGAATTTATACGATTTAATATTGTAGAAAATGAGGTGCGAAATATCTGCTGATAAAAGCGAAAAAGAGAAATAATTTTCCCTTGCATCTCCCACATAAATAGTATAAAAAAGCCCCAGTGTTGCAAACAAAATATTACAATAAAACGCACAACGGGGTGCATGCCGGGAGGCATGCGCCTTTTTTGAGTCAGCCCTGAATTTTATGCACGGTACCTGAGTCCCTTACGCCGCAGGATTGATATCCGCTGTCGGCATCTTTGTAGGTTAGAGAGCAGCAAGCAATGCTTCCGGTTCTAATAGATATTTTTGAAACGAATACGAGTGTAAAATAATTAACACCGAAGTCTCACACGCAAATGCAAACTCCGACGAAGGTGTTTTTCGTCTTATTGGGAGGGGCAAATTGATTTGTTACGATAAATTATGGTTAATGATGAAACAAATTAAGCCAATAATTGAAAGTAATGATTTTTCAGATTATGAATCCAATGTAACTGACCCGGAAATACTGAAAGTGCTTTCGGATTATCGGATTAAACGAGAGAATGCTGAGAAAGAGATGGGCAGTCCTAAATTATGAAAGTGGTGAAGTAAATGGAATTGGAGCTTAGCATAGAAGATTTATTAAATAAGCGAAGAGTGGAATCTGATAGGATCGAATTTAAAGCATCGTGGAATCCGGATGATATTTATCATAGCATTTGTGCATTTGCCAATGATTTTGACAATGTTGGTGGCGGATATGTTTTGATTGGTGTCGAGGAGAAAAACGGTGTTGCAGTTCGCCCGGTAAAGGGTTTGGAAGAATATGAGTTGGATACCATACAAAAGGAACTTTTGGGTTATAATAATACAATGATTCCGGCATATTTTCCACGTGTGATCATTGAACAAGTTGATGGGAAAAATGTTGTTGTATTGTGGGTGACACCTGGAGTGCAAAGACCGTATAAGGCACCAGAGCATGTTACTGCTAAGAAGGATAAAAAGTATTATTACTATATACGGTATGCGACAAGCTCGGTTCGTGCAAATGCGGAGCAGGAACGAGAATTAATTAATATGACAAACTACGCACCGTTTGACACGAGGCCTAATTTTGAGGCTACAGAGTCAGACATATCGGTTGCGTTGTTAACGGACCATCTCAATACAACCAAAAGCAAGCTGGCAAAGCAGATTGGAAAACGTGGTGTTATGGAAGTGCTTGGAGACATGCAGCTTCTTGTAGGACCACCGGAGCAGCTATGTATATCTAATGCGGCACTGATGATGTTTTGTGAGCATTTGGACAAATTCTTTCCATATACGCAGGTTGAAATTACAAAATTTCCGGAAGGTAGCATTAAAAATCCAAATAATTTTATTGAAGTGCCGGTTATCAAAGGCTCTGTGCCGACAATGATTAAAAGAACTATGGAAAAGCTACAGGACATGGTGATTGAGGAAAAGGTCACGAAAGTAGATTATCAGATGGAAGCCATTCGCCGGTACAGCTATCCGTATCAGGCGTTAGAGGAAGCTGTGGTCAATGCTTTTTATCATCGTGATTATCAATCCTATCAGGCAATAATCATAGAGATTGAACCAGATTGTGTTCGAATTATTAGTTATCCAGGTATTGACCGTTCAATCTCGCAAAAGACAATTGCTGAGGGAGAACGATTCAAATCTCGATATTATAGAAACAAACGATTGGGAGAATTTTTGAAGGAGTTAGATTTGACAGAAGGAAAATCTACAGGAATTCCTACTATACAAGAGGAACTTAGAGATAATGGTTCTCCTAAAGCGACATTTGAAACGGATGATGAAAGAAGAGCAGTTACTGTTGAGATACCTATTCATCCGGATTTCTTAATGGAACAAGGTGAACCCCAAAATGAACCCCAAAATGAACCCCAAAATGCGAAATCAGTGGAGGATGCTATTTTGCAGTTGATACGAATGAATAAGTATGTAACACGAGAGGAAATGGCGAGTCAGATAGAGGTTTCACTCAGTACGGTTAAACGTTCAATAAATAAATTGAAGACTAGTGGAATAATCGAATATGAAGGCCCGAGTAAAGGCGGATATTGGAGTATAAAGTGAGCAGGAAAATAAAGATACTTTAGTGGGATTTCAGGAAAATTATCCGGGAGTACTTAATGGCGATAATCTTGCTGATGTTTTGAAAGCAGCAAGAGCAAAGAAGCAAGAGAAAAAAGAGAAGTAATTTTCCCTTGCATCTCCTCTGTAAATAGTATAAAATAAACCCAGTGTTGCAAACAAAATATTACAATAAAACGCACAATGGGGTGCATGCCGGGAGGCATGCGCCCTTTTTTACGTCAGCCCTGAATTTTATGCACGGCACATGAGTCCCTTATGCCGCAGGATTGATATCCGCTTTCGGTACGTTCGGAGAGGCTGCCGGTGCATTCGTTGCATCCGGCGCGCCCGTCGCTTCCGGTGTAGCCTTAGGCTTTGCCTTTTCCAGGGATGCCTTCACGGCTTCCAATAGCACCAGCGAAGTATATCTGGTCTCTGCGGAATAGGTGACCTGCTCCGGATCCTGCATCTCACAGAGCTGGTCATTCAGGGATTCCATGGTGGACTCGAGCAGTGGATACATGGTAGTAAGTGTTTCGCTTGGATCGGCGAGGCTGACGGAGGTGATGGCGTGGTCGCTCACGATGACTTCCACATTGACGGTCTCATTGCCGAGGATCAGCTCCGTGGTATAGATTCCGGGGATATATGTATTGCCGGTATCGGCAACGGCCCCGGTGGAGACATCCGCCACATTGTCCGGCATTTCGGCAGCAGCAGTACCGTCAGGGGAATCCGGTGTCCCGGAGGAGACATCCGTATCCTTGCCGGGCAGCAACAGCATTAACAGTAATAGGACGAACAACACCCCCAGCGCGGCGAAGATTCCGGTATAGAGCAGTTCTTTTCTGCGAAGGACAACGATCTTTGTATTTGCACTCATTCTTAAGTCTCCTTGGAATGATGGGATGATCTTTATAAATAGTATGCGCAGGACCTCCCACGTAGTACCGTAAATGAGGAGAACTTCGCATTGACAAGACAAAACAGGCATTGCTATAGTTAGTGTAAGTATTTTTCACGGATGCGTCCGCCCCGTGGAAAAGGAGCAGACAGGCGGCGCAGAAACGAGGGTAACGATGAACAATTATACCAAGGAAGATATCATCCGTCTTGTGGAAGAAGAGGATGTGGAATTCATCCGTCTGCAGTTCACGGATCTGTTTGGCAATCTGAAAAATATTGCAGTGACAGCCAGTCAGTTAGACCGGGTGTTGAGCAATAAATGTATGTTTGACGGTTCGGCGATCGATGGCTTTGCCCGGATCGAGGAATCCGATATGTACCTGTATCCGGATCTGTCTACGCTGGAGATCTTCCCCTGGAGACCCCAGCAGGGCAAGGTGGCGCGTATGATCTGTGATGTCTACCGTCCCAACGGTCAGCCTTTTGAAGGCGATCCCCGTTATGTGCTGAAGCGTGCGGTGCAGCAGGCTGAGGATATGGGATATACGTTCGAGGTAGGTCCCGAATGTGAATTTTTCCTGTTCAATACGGACGAAAATACGATGCCTACGACCAACACCCACGAACAGGCAGGCTATTTCGATATCGGACCGTTGGATTTCGGTGAGAATGCCCGCCGTGACATCGTCATGAACCTGGAGGATATGGGATTCGTCATCGAGGCATCCCATCATGAGATGGCTCCGGCGCAGCATGAGATCGATTTCAAATACGATGAGGCGTTACATACTGCGGACAATATCATGACGTTCAAGATGGCGGTGCGTACCATCGCAAGACGCCACGGTCTGCACGCTACGTTTATGCCGAAGCCGAAGTTCGGCGTCAACGGTTCCGGCATGCACATCAATATGTCTCTGCAGAAAGACGGTAAAAATATTTTCCAGGATGCTTCTGACCCTAACGGCCTGAGTAAGGAAGCTTATTATTTCATCGGTGGTATCATGAAGCATATCAAAGGAATGGCAGCGATCACGAATCCGCTGGTGAATTCCTATAAGCGTCTGGTACCCGGCTTCGAGGCACCGGTCTATATCGCATGGAGCACAACGAATCGCAGCCCCCTGATCCGTATTCCGGCTACCGCAGACGGAGAGGGTACCCGTATCGAGCTGCGTAGCCCCGATTCCGCAGCAAACCCTTATCTGACGCTGGCAGTCTGCTTAAGCGCCGGCTTACAGGGCATCCGGGAGAAGATCCTGCCCCCCGAGAGCATCAATGCGAACATTTTTGCACTGACTGCCAAAGAGCGGAAAGAGCTGAACATCGACCAGCTGCCGGGCACTTTGCTGGAGGCAGTGGAAGAACTGGAGAAGGATACCTTTATCCAGGATGTTTTAGGCGAGCATATTGCCGGAAAATACATCGATGCCAAGCGCAAGGAATGGCATGAGTACCGCTCCCAGGTATCCGAATGGGAGATTCAGGAGTATCTGTATAAGTATTGATAAAATCCTTTCTTTTGTAATGAATGAGTAAAAACACAGAAGAAAGGAGGTGGGCGAATGACGAACATTATTGTCGTGCTGCCGAAGCTGGAAGAAGCCAAGGGAGTCAAAAGTATCCTGGTCCGCAGCGGCTTCCAGGTCACGGGTATCTGTACTACGGGTACCCAGGCGATCAGCCAGGCGGACGGACTGAATGACGGAATCGTGATCTGCAGTTATAAGCTGGCGGATATGATATATACAGAACTTCATGAGGATCTGCCGGAGGGCTTCGAGATGCTGTTGATGGCATCTCAGAATCTGATCAGCGAATGCTATGGCAACGGCATTGTATGTCTCTCCATGCCGTTGAAGGTGCAGGATCTGATCAATACCGTGAACCTGATGGTGGAAGGCGTGGAGCGTCGCAGAAGAAAACGGCGCATGCAGCCGAAGAACCGCAATGCAGCGGATGAAAAAGCGATCAAAGATGCCAAGGAGCTTTTGATGGCAAGAAATCATATGACGGAAGAAGAAGCCCACCGGTATCTTCAGAAGACCAGTATGGACAGTGGGACGAATCTGGTGGAGACGGCACAGATGGTACTGTCGATGATGACAGAGTAACAACAGGAGGAACAGCAATACATGAAATTTACAAAAATGCAGGGCTGTGGCAACGATTATGTATATGTCAACGGCTTTACGGAGAAGCTTTCACCGCAGGAGAAGCCTGAGATCGTAAGAAAGTTAAGTGACAGGCATTTCGGCATCGGCGGAGATGGCGTGATCTTCATCAATCCGGCAGAAGAAGCGGATTTCGAGATGGAGATGTACAATGCGGACGGCAGCCGCTCAGAGATGTGTGGCAACGGTATCCGCTGCGTGGCAAAATACGTCTACGATAAGGGACTGACGGACCGGGAAGACATCACCATCGTCAGCGCCGGTAAAATAAAATATTTAAAGCTCACGGTGGAGGGCAGGACCGCCACGGACAGAGGGCATGTAACACTGGTACAGGTGAACATGGGACAGCCGGTCCTGGCACCTATGGAGGTACCGGTGATAGCGGAAGCGACACAGCAGACCCCGGTGGGACCTGCTGTAGTGGATGCGGCGATCACGGTGGACGGCGAGGAATACCGTATGACCTGTGTCTCCATGGGCAATCCCCATGCCATTGTATTTATGAACGGAGTAAAGGATCTCGACATTGAGAAGATCGGACCGAAGTTCGAGCACCATTCCTGTTTTCCGAACCGGACGAACACGGAATTCGTAGAGATCCTGGACCGGAAAAATGTATTCATGCGCGTCTGGGAGAGAGGCACCGGAGAGACGCTTGCCTGCGGTACCGGATGCTGCGCTACGGCGGTGGCTTGTGTGCTGAATGGTTTGACGGACGAAGAAATCACGGTTAAATTATTAGGCGGTGAATTGCACATCAGATGGGATCGGAAGGCGAACCTGGTCTACATGACAGGACCTGCGAAGATCGTATTTGAAGGTGAAGTCGACCCGGACTCCATCGACTGATATAGAAAAGGACAATAGAGAGGAGAACGTACTATGTTTAAAGTAAACGACAACTATTTAAAACTTCCCGGAAGCTATTTATTTTCCACCATCGGTAAAAAGGTAAATGCGTATTCCGCAGCACACCCGGATAAGAAGATCATCCGTCTGGGAATCGGAGATGTGACGCAGCCTCTGGCACCTGCCATCATTGATGCACTGCACGGTGCGGTGGATGAGATGGGAAAAGCGGAGACTTTTCATGGTTACGCTCCCGACCTTGGCTATGAGTTCCTGCGCAACGCGATCGCCGAAAATGATTATAAGGCAAGAGGCTGCGATATTGCGCCGGACGAGATTTTTGTATCCGACGGAGCAAAATGTGACTGCGGCAATATTCAGGAGATCTTCAGCCTGGACAATAAGATCGCGGTATGTGATCCGGTATACCCGGTATACGTGGATTCCAATGTCATGGCAGGCAGAACCGGCACTTACGATCCGAAGTCCGAGACCTGGAGTGATGTGATATATATGCCCTGTCTGGCAGAGAATGGATTCGCACCGGAGCTGCCGAAGGAGACCCCGGATCTGATCTATTTATGCTTCCCCAACAACCCTACCGGTGCCACCATTACCAAAGCGCAGCTGCAGGAATGGGTGGACTATGCCAATAAAGTAGGTGCTGTCATTCTGTATGATGCGGCTTATGAAGCATATATTTCCGAGCCGGATGTGCCTCACAGTATCTATGAATGTGAAGGAGCCAGAACCTGCGCCATCGAGTTCCGTTCCTTCTCCAAGAATGCCGGCTTTACCGGAGTGCGTCTGGGTTTCACCGTGATCCCCAAGGATTTAAAGAGTGGGGATGTCAGCCTCCATGCACTGTGGGCGAGAAGACACGGCACCAAATACAACGGAGCACCCTACATCGTACAGCGTGCCGGTGAGGCCGTTTACTCTGCGGCAGGTAAGGCACAGCTGAAGGAGCAGGTTGCTTATTACATGAACAACGCACATTATATCCTGAACGGCTTAAAAGAAGCGGGATTTACCGTATCCGGCGGTGTGAACGCTCCCTATATCTGGCTGAAGGCGCCGAACGGCATGACCAGCTGGGAGTTCTTCGATTATCTGTTAGAGAATGTCAACGTGGTAGGTACCCCCGGTTCCGGATTCGGACCAAGCGGTGAGCATTACTTCCGCCTGACGGCTTTCGGAAGCTACGAGAATACCGTAGAGGCAGTGAATCGTCTGAAGAAGATCCGGCTGTAGGAGAAAAAATTATTTCCGGGCATACCGGCTCCGGTACTGGCGCGGTGTCATGCCGGTCTTTTTGCGGAAGATCTGTGAGAAATAAGACTGCGAAGAAAACCCGACACTGGTGGCTACCTGAGCTACCGACAGATTGGAGGATACCAGAAGCTCCTTGCAGGCTTCCAGCCTCCGGTCTGTCAGGTAATTGATCGGAGACTGTCCGACACATTCGGTAAAGGAGTGTGCCAGATAGAATTTGTTGATATGCGTGATCTCCGCCAGGGAATCCAAAGTAATGTTCTGGGAATAATTGGAGTCGATATACCGCTTCGCCAGAGCACATTCCTTGGATAATTGGAAGGAGGAGTCGGAGATGACGGACAGGTTCTGCTTCCGGGAAATATATACCAGGAGCACCTGAAGCAGTCCGTGACATACCTGTTCAAAACCGGGAAGCTTGTCGCGGAATTCCTGCATCATCAGCTGGGCAAAGTTGATGAACTGTTTTTTATCAGATCCGTAGCTATAGAAGCTGTAGCCCTTCGGGTTGTCCTGCCCCGCACCGGAAAACGAAAATGCGAGCCCTTCCACACCGAATACGATATATTCCATGGGATCGTTGGGAAGGGTTTTTTCCGTGTGCTCTACATAAGGGTTGATGATGACCAGATCGTCCGTCTTCACAGGCACCTTTTCATTCTCTATATAGAAGGCTCCCTCACCCCGCAGGACATAGAACAGTTCTGAAAAGTGATGGGTATGCGGAAGAGACTGCCAGTCTCCTTCGTATTTGGAGATGGAGATGTAACGCAGCTGGAACTGTTCCGGAGAACTGTTTGCGTTTGCAGAATCAATATTGATAAATTCATTACTCATAACCAGACACCTTCTTTATCTTGTTTTATTGTGCACTTTTTCAAATTTGCAATATTTTTTATAATGAATATATAAAAAACACAATATTTTACAAAAACATTTGCAAAAAAGACGAAAAAATAAAAATATGTATCATCGGGATAAGCATATTATACATAATCATTTCAAAAAATCCACCATTTTAGTAACAAAATAGCAACAAACATAACAAAACTAGCAACAAAGAAATTGATATCAGGTCCGGAAGCCGATATACTTTAGTCATCAGCTGCAAGATAGTACAAAAGCGATGGGGAGGAAATCATGCGATGACAGGAAGACTGACGCTGCCGACCGATGCAGACATCATTGACGAAACAATACGGTTAAAAAATCTTCTGGGCGCAGACGCGTTAAGAGACTGTGACGGAACCGAGATGCCGGAAGCACTTTTGTCAGAGCCGGTGAAGAAATATGCGACTTATTATACCACGAGAAAGGATAATGCGTGGGCGATGAAGCATCCGGAGGAGATCCAACAGGAATACCTGATCAGCAACCGCATCACCGCCAGAGGGGAAACACTCCGCATCCGTCTGATGGAAGGCTTCCATACGGAGCAGCTTAAGGTCAACACGCTGGACGATCCTAAGCGTTGGTGGGAAGTGATCGACAGAACGACCGGTGAGGTAGTGCCGACGGATGCATGGGAATTTGATGAGGCATCCGGTGAAGTGGAGATCCGTACGATCCCCTATCATGAGTATACGGTAAGCTTCCTGGCATTTCTGATCTGGGATCCGGTGCACATGTACAATTTCATTACGAATGACTGGAAGGATACACCGCATCAGCTGACTTACGATGTGAGACAGCCCAAGACCAAACAGTATGTGAAAGACAAGCTGAAAAAATGGTGTGAGGACAATCCTCATATCGACGTGGTCCGCTTCACTACATTTTTCCATCAGTTCACACTGACCTTCGATGACAAGAAGCGTGAAAAATATGTAGAGTGGTTCGGATACAGCGCAAGTGTGAGCCCCTATATCCTGGAACAGTTTGAGAAATGGGCAGGCTACAAATTCCGCCCGGAGTACATTGTGGATCAGGGATATCACAACTGCATGTTCCGCGTTCCCAGCAGACAGTTCCTGGATTTCATAGAGTTCCAGCAGATCGAGGTATGTGCGCTGGCGAAGGAGCTGGTAGACATTGTACATTCTTATGGCAAGGAAGCGATGATGTTCCTCGGAGATCATTGGATCGGAACAGAGCCCTACGGTAAATATTTCGCAGGCATCGGACTGGATGCAGTGGTAGGCTCTGTCGGAAGCGGTGTGACACTCCGCATGATCTCTGATATCAAGGGAGTGGATTATACCGAAGGAAGGCTGTTGCCTTACTTTTTCCCGGATGTGTTCTGCGAGGGCGGTGATCCGATCGGAGAGGCAAGGGATAACTGGCGTAAAGCAAGGCGTGCATTACTCAGGTCTCCTCTGGACAGGATCGGATATGGCGGTTATCTGAAGCTGGCAAGTAATTGGCCCGGTTTCATTGATGAAATACAAAATGTAGTAACACAGTTTCGGGAGATCCATGAAAATATGCAGGGGACAGCTTCCTATGTGGCACCTTTCAAGGTGGCGATCCTGAACTGCTGGGGCAGTCAGAGAAGGTGGATGTCCAATCAGGTACATCATGCGATCTGGCACAGGGAAACCTATTCCGCAGAGGGAGTACTGGAATGCTTAAGCGGAATGCCTTTTGAGGTCGAGTTCATTTCCTTTGATGATGTCAGAAACGGTATTCCTGAGGAGATCAAGGTCATCATTAATGTCGGGGATGCGTACACCGCATTCAGCGGCGCGGAGAACTGGATCGACGAAAAGGTCCTGACCAATATCAGACGCTTTGTGGATCAGGGAGGCGGCTTCATCGGTGTGGGTGAGCCTACCGCTTATCAGTATCAGGGAAGATATTTCCAATTGTCCGATGTGCTCGGTGTAGACCGCGAGATGTGCTTCTCTCTCAGCACGGACAAATACAATGAGAAAAATGACGATCACTTTATCTTAGAGGATATTGACGGAGCCTTAGATTTCGGTGAGGGCACCAGCCGCGTCTATGCACAGGGCGGACATTATCAGATCCTCGCGATGGATGGGGAATACAGCCAGCTGGTGGTCAATGAATATGGCAGAGGACACAGCGTATATTTTGCAGGTCTTCCGTATTCTCCCCAGAACTGCAGACTTCTGCTTCGGGCAATCTATTATGCAGCCGGCATGGAACAGGAGATGAAACGTTACTATGTAACGAATGTGGATACCGAAGTAACGGTATTCCAGAAGACCGGCAAGATCGCAGTGATCAACAACTCAGCACAGGCACAGCACACAGAGCTGTATATCAAAGGAAAATGTGCATATGTGCTGGATCTGAAGCCCGGCGAAATGCGTTGGGTGGACGATATGGAAGACAGGTAACTTATGGAAGGCAAAAAGCGTTTCATATTTTATAAGGTAGTACTTTACAAGTATAAGGAGGTTATTTAAGATGAAAAAGAAAGTATTAAGCGTGCTCTTAGTAGCGGCAATGGCTATGTCCATGCTGACCGGATGTGGCAGCAAGCCTGCCGGAAATGATGCGCAGAGCGCAGCATCCAGCGAGGCATCCAAGGAAACAGAGGTAGTAGCAGAAACACCTGCTTCTGCAGAAGACGAGACACTGACTGTATGGTGTTGGGACCCTAACTTCAATGTCTATGCAATGAAGCAGGCAGAGAAGGCATACCAGGTGGATCATCCTAACTTCAAGTTAGACATCCAGGAGAAGGTATATAGCGATATCGAGACAGCTCTGATCACAGCGGCTGAAGCCGGTGATTACAGCACTTTACCTGATATCTTCCTGATGCAGGATTATTCCTTCCACAAAAATGCAACCAATTATCCCGGAATCTTCACAGCACTGGATGACTGCGGAATTGATTTCTCCCAGTTCTCTATGGGTAAGCTGGCTGACTCCACTGTAGATGGCACACATTATGGTATTCCTTTTGATAATGGTGCTACCATCATGGCGATCCGTTCCGATATGGTAGAAGCAGCAGGCCTTAAGGTAGAAGATTTCAAGGATACCACATGGTCTGAGTTCATGGAGCTGTCTAAGAAGGTAATGGCTGCGAACGATGTTCCCATGCTGACCTGCTCCGGCGGTTCTGAGATCGTGATCGAAATGTTACAGTCTGCAGGCGCTTCTCCTATGGTAGATGGCAAAGTATCCCTGGTAGACAACAAAGCGCTGAAGAAAGCGATCGAGACCTACAAGCAGCTGATCGATGAAGGAATCATGGCTGATTATACCGACTGGGATCAGTACATTGCTTCCATGAACAAGGGTACTGCTGCAGGCGTTATCCAGGGCTGCTGGATCATGTCCTCCATTCAGGCGGCAGAGGATCAGGCAGGCAAATGGGCAATCGTAAACATGCCTAAGTTAGATGATGTAGAAGGCGCAACCAACTACGCTAACTGCGGTGGTGCAAGCTGGGCAGTATCTTCTAACTGCAAAAATACCGATCTGGCATTTGATTTCCTGAACGCTACCTTTGGTGCGGATGTAGACTTATACGATGATCTGCTGGTAAATGCAGGAGCGATCGCAAGTTACCTGCCCGCAGCACAGTCTGAGACCTATAATGAGGGCAATGAGTTCTACGGCGGTCAGGCAGTGTACAAGGATATCGTAGAGTTCGCCGGACATGTTCCCGGAATTGACTACGGTGCATACTACTCTGACATCAGAAGCGCACTGACAGATGCGATCACCAACGTTGTCCAGAAGAATGCCGATATCGATACAGAGATCAAAAACGCTCAGGATACCGTAGAGTTTAATATCGCTGAATAATCACCAGAGTATGGAAACTGGATAGTACCGGGGGTGCAGCAGTGCGTTCCCGGTACTGTTGTAGGAGAGAAACATGGAAAAGAAGAAAGCAAAATTAAGTTTGGAAAAAAAGCATAATCTGACCGGATGGGCATTCCTGCTCCCGGCATCGATTTTAATATTTGTATTTTGTTTCTATCCGATGTCACAGGCCATCCTTCTTTCCTTCCGGAAGACAGGAGGAGTCTTTAATGGTGTAGCGAATTATGCCAGGATCTTCAAGGATAAAACATTCCAGCAATGCTTGTTCAATACCTTCTTTTATTTTGTGATTCAGGTACCGATCATGCTTGTGCTCGCACTGATGCTGGCACAGCTGCTGAATAATCCTAAGATAAAAGGGAAAGGTATTTTCCGTACTTTGATCTTCCTTCCGTGTGCAACGTCACTGGTATCTTATTCCATGATATTTAAGTCATTGTTTGCTCCGGATGGAGTGGTCAACAGAGTGCTGATGGCCATCGGACTGTCTTCAGTGGACTGGTTCCAGAGCACATGGCCGGCGCGCTGGGTCATTGTGATCGCACTGATCTGGAGATGGACCGGATATAATATGGTATTCTATCTGGCAGGATTACAGAATATCGACTATTCTGTGTATGAGGCAAGCTACATCGACGGAGCGACACCGTTCCAGCAGTTTATGAAGATCACGATACCGTTGTTAAAGCCGACCATTCTGATGACGGCGATCATGTCTACTTCGGGAACACTGCAGCTGTTCGATGAGTCTATGAACCTGACAGCAGGCGGTCCCGGAAAATCTACAATGACATTGGCGCATTACATCTACAATATCTCCTTTGTGGAGACACCGAAATTTAATTATGCGGCAGCGTTGTCTGTATGCATACTTGTGATGGTAGCGGTTCTGTCTGCAATTCAGATGAAGGTGGGTGACAAACGTGACTAAATTCAAACAAATAATTTCCTACGCGATCTTAGTGATAGCAAGCTTTCTGTCGGCATTTCCGCTGTATTATATGCTGTGCGGTGCGACCAACCAGAGTATTGATGTGGTAAGAGGACGGCTGATCCCGGGTACCTATCTGATCGAGAATTTCAAGACCCTGGTCGACATGCAGAATCTGGGACTTGCGATGTTTAACTCCTTCCGCAATGCGATCGTGATCACGGTTGTGACACTGCTGATCTGTTCCATTGCCGGCTATGGATTTGAGATCTATCATGATAAGGGCAAGGATATTCTGATGAGTATTCTGCTGTTGGCAATGATGCTTCCGTTCGTAGCGATCATGATCCCCCTGTTCAAGATGTTTACCTCCTGGAAGCTGGTAAACACCTGGATCGCACTGGCACTGCCATCCATCTCGACACCGTTTATGATCATGCTTTTCAGACAGGCGGCACGTTCTTTCCCTCATGATATTATCGAGGCTGCCAGACTGGAAGGTCTGAGCGAAATACAGATTTTCTTCCGGATGTTCATTCCGGTGATGAAATCTACCTATGGAGCAGCAATGACGGTTACATTTATGAATGCGTGGAATAATTATCTGTGGCCGACGATCATTTTACAGGACAGTAAGGCGATCACCATGCCGATGCTGGTAGCCAATCTGAAGAGTGGATACAGTGTGGATTATGGTATGCTGATGCTGGGAGTATTGGTCTGTACACTTCCTACGGCGATCATCTTCCTGTGTTTACAGAAGAGCTTTGCAAATGGAATTACGGGAGCAGTGAAATAATGCAACAGAAAATGCCAAAACAGGAAACTATGACACAGGTGCATATCAGGAAGGCTCAGGGAGCCTTCCTTTTAGCGCATAGAATGGGCCTGATCGAGGATCCCTCCATGGAGGGCCTGGAGGCCAGACGTAAGAAGCATAACGAAGAGCTGTGTAGAATGGAACAGGAAGGACAGAGGTTCTATGGACCGCATTATTTTTCCGCACCGGCGTATCTGCAATATGAGCTGACCCGCCTGAAGCTGGATTTTGTACAGCCGTGTGAGAAGGTCCGGGAAGGCGGCTTCTGCCCGGATTTCACAGAGCAGGAGAAGCGGGACTTTTACGAACAGAACAGAGATCTGTTCGGACGCTATCATGGGGATTATTTTACCTATGAGGAGGTGTCACAGATCATTGAGAAACGGTTACGGGAGGATGCATATGACAAGCTTATCCGCGACATACTATGTGAGTCAGAGAACAGGCAGTGATGAAAATGACGGACGGACGTGCAGTACGGCGTTTGCCAGTCTGTCTGCCATCAATAGAAGACACCTGCAGCCGGGTGACCGCATCCTGTTAGAGCGGGGCAGTGTATTTTACGGACAATATCTGCATGTGACAGACAGCGGTACGCAAGAGGCACCGATTGTGATCGGAGCGTACGGCACAGCAGATGCGCCGCCGCGGATCGATGCCTGCGGACAGGGGATCTGGTACCAGGATTATGGGACCCCGCTGGATTCCCCTACGCATGTGTATCACGGCTATGTATCTTCCGCAGTGCTTTTGTATGATGCAGAGCACATTGTGGTCGAGGATCTGGAGATCACGAATGAAGGCAGCAGGATTTTGGGAGAGCGTTATAGCCTGGGTGAGAAAATGAACCGTACCGGTGTGGCTGTGGTGGCTAAGGACAAAGGAGTGCGGAGCGGCATCACACTTAGGAATCTGTGGATCCATGATGTCCATGGGAATGTCTACGATAAGCACATGAACAACGGTGGGATCTATATGACAGCGCTCCGCCCGGAATGCGAGGAGCGGACGGGTGTGGCACGGTATCGGGATATCGTTATTGAAGGATGCTTCGTACACCGGGTCAGCCGCTGGGGAATTGCAGCGGGCTATACCTATGCTCATGATAAGTTCCGGGGAGCAGAGCTTAAGGAAGCCGTTTTTCTGAACTATGGGCATGAAAATATGCAGATACGGAATAATTATGTAAAAGAGGCCGGTGGGGATGGGATCACGCCGATGTATGCCCTGCGTCCTCTGGTGGAGCATAATATGGCAGATTCTGTGGCCTGCGAGATCAATGACAGGATCTATTGCGAGCCGGGCGACCGGATGGGAAAAGTGGCAGCCGGGATCTGGCCCTGGAAATGCAAGGACGCCCTGTTTCGCTATAATGAAGTCACAGACACCAGACTCAATCAGGACGGCATGGCATATGATGCGGATTCCGGGGACGGAACGGTGTATGAATCTAATTACAGCAGGCAGAATGAGGGCGGATGTGTGATGTTCTGTCTGCAGGAGGCGATCCATAATACCTTCCGCGATAATATCAGCTATGATGATCTCGGTGGTACGATCAGTCCGTCAGAGAATCCGGATGCCCTGCTTCAGGACAATGTATACTATGTGCGCAGGGGTGTTCCTTTTGTACGTAAAAATATGGACGGAGGCAACTTTACACAGGTGAATGACCGGGTTGTTGAACTGGATTTTGCTCCGGACAAATAAAAACAGATATGGTGATAAATGGTTTGACGGACGAGAAAAGAACTGTTAAACTATTATGTGCGGCTGCTTAGAGAGAAGCAGCCGCTTTTTGCCATAAAAGGAGCAGGGAAAACATGCGGGAAAAACAGAAAAAGATCATACAATGGAGCAGTCTTGCACTGATCCTGCTGACAGGGATCATTGTATGGCGGGTCAATTATGAGATTGATTTTATGATGGACGATGAATGGTATTCCACGTTGTTGTATGCGGATACGCCGATCCGCAATCTCGGGGATATTGTCCATGCGCAGATCTGGCATTATTTTAACTGGGGCGGCAGAAGCATGGCTCACGCGCTGTTGCAGATGATCCTGTTAACCGGTGAGAGCTGGGCGGATATTCTGAACACGGCAATGACGTTTATACTGGCGTGGCTGATCTGCCAGGCTGCCGGCAGAGTTCGTATGCCCTATTATTTTGCGGCACTGGGAATGCTGTTTGGACTGAATGCCAACTGGAAAATGAGCATGTTTTGGGAAGCGGGTGCAGCGAATTATCTGTACATGACAGGATTTATCCTGGCGTTTCTGCTCTGCTATCTGAAATATGAGGAAAAGAATCTGTGGGGGATCACAGTCTGGATCCTTCCGCTGGGACTGATCGCGGGCTGGAGCAATGAAAATATGGGGCCGGTGGTCTGGATCTTAAGTCTGGTGGTAATGCTGCTCCGCCGCAGAGAACAAAAAAAGATTCCGGTATGGATGTATCTGGGAAACATCAGCTGTCTCGCGGGAAGCATTCTGATGATCGTGGCACCGGGGAATTTTGTCCGCAGCGGGGAGACGGCAGAGAGCACCCGTGGAATACTGTGGAACCTCTATCTGCGCTGCTACAGCGAGGCGAGAGGAGCATTGGAATATCTGTTTCCCACGTTGCTGCTTACGGCGGTTGTCCTTGTGATATGCAAGGGGATTTTAAAAGAAAAAATAGGAAGAGATAACGTACTGCTTTTGCTGGGAGCACTGTTGTCGTGGGGAGCAATGATATTGTCGCCCCATTATCCGGACAGAGCAAGCTTTGGAACAATGGCACTGTTGCTCTGCGTGATATTGTCTCTGGCGGGAAAAGCGGTGGACAGGCAGAAGGAAAATGCCTGGATGTATTACAGCTGTGCGATGCTGGTATGGCTGAGGGGCATGTATTATCTTGCGGAATTTCTGGGATTATGCTGGGGATGGATCGGATAAGGACAGGCGGAACAGTCTGCACAGATTAGATAGATTAAGATAGATGGAATAAGGAAGGAGCCGGAGCATGGGCGAAAGTATATTGAAACTGCAGCAGATCCGGAAATCTTTTGATCATACGGAAGTATTAAAGGGAGTGGACCTGGAGGTGGCACAGGGCGAGTTTATTACGCTGTTAGGAGCCTCCGGATGCGGCAAGACCACCACACTCCGGATCATTGCGGGACTGGAGCTGCCGGATTCCGGAAGTGTGATCCTGGAGGGAAGAGACATTACGGACTGGGAACCCAATAAGCGGGACGTGAATACGGTTTTCCAAAATTACGCATTGTTTCCGCATATGAATGTGGCGGATAATGTAGGATACGGACTGAAGATCCGTAAAGTGCCGAAAGCAGAGATCGCAGAGCGGGTGAAGCAGGCCCTGCGGCTGGTACAGCTGGAAGAATACGGAAAACGTATGCCGGATCAGCTGTCCGGTGGCCAGAGGCAGCGGATTGCCATCGCAAGAGCTGTGATCAACGAACCGAAAGTATTGCTGTTAGATGAGCCGCTGGGTGCACTGGATCTGAAACTGCGCAGGCAGATGCAGCTGGAACTGAAGCGGCTGCAGAAACAGCTGGGTATCACGTTTATTTATATTACCCATGATCAGGAAGAAGCCATTAATATGTCGGACCGCATCGGTGTCATGCACGAAGGGGTACTGGAACAGCTGGGGACTCCGAATGAGGTATACTATCAGCCCAGGACCAGCTATGTGGCGGATTTTGTGGGCAATGCGAATATTCTGCATCTGGGAGCCGAGACGCTGGCGATCCGTACGGAGAACATTCTGATGAATGGGGAAGAGGGCTGTGTCCATGAGGCATCCGTGGTGGAAAAAAGCTTTGCCGGCGGACAACTGCGGATCCTGTTCCGCTTGCCTGACGGACAGCTTCTGACAGCCAGCCGCTATGGGATCGATCATGATCTGCAGCCGGGACAGACGGTAAAGATCGGGTGGGATGCGAAAAATGCTGTGAAGGTAATAGACAATGATGAAGACGAAAAAAAGTAGCGGCAGGCGGGATGCCGGGAATATAGGACTGCTCATACCCATGTATGTGTTCACTGTGCTGTTCGTGGCGCTGCCGATCCTGTATATGTTCCTGCTGAGCTTTTTACAGCGTGCGCAGGTCTGGGGTGTGGATTTTACATTTACACTGGATAATTACAAACGCATATTGGAACCGTTGTATCTGAATACTTTTCTGCAATCTCTGAAGCTGGCATTCACGTCCACACTGCTCGTGGCGCTGATCGGCTACCCTTATGGGTATTTTATGGCACAGATGAATGCGGTATGGAAGCGCAGAATGCTGCTGCTTATCATGATCCCGTTCTGGACCAGTGGGCTGATCCGCCTGTATGGCTGGATCATCGTGTTCCGCAGTAACGGTGTACTGGATAAGATTTTGATGGGACTGCATCTGACGGATCAGCCGCTAAAGCTGCTCTACACTTATCCGGCAGTCGTAGTGGGCATGGTATATGCTCTGCTGCCTTTTATGATCCTGGCAGTGTATTCCAGTGCGGAGAAACTGGATCATTCTCTCGTGGAAGCCTCCAGGGATCTGGGAGCATCCTCATGGAAAGCGTTTTGGACAGTCAGCTTCCGGCTGACCCTGCCGGGACTTTTGTCCGGAGTGGTACTTTCTTTTATCCCATCCATGGGTCTGTTCTTCATCGCGGATATCCTGGGAGGCAATAAGATCGTTCTGGTGGGAAGTGTGATCCAGGAGCAGATCACCAAGGGGCGTAACCAGCCTTTTGCGGCGGCACTGTCAGCTGTACTGATGGTACTGACTTCCGTGATGATCCGCCTGTATCGTAAGATTACCGGAACCTCGCAGTTAGAAGGGATGCTGTAAGTATGAAGAAGAAAAAATGGCCCTTTATTTATGTGGCTGTGATCACGATCCTGACCTATATTCCGATCCTGTTAACAGTGGTGTATTCTTTTAATGCCTCCAAACTGACCTCTATCTGGGAGGGATTTTCCCTGAAGTGGTACCGGGAATTATTCCGGGACAGAGATTTGGGAGAAGCGCTGGCGGGCAGCCTGATCCTGGCGGTGCTCAGTTGTACCTTCGCTGTGCTGATCGGTACTTCGGGGGCACTGGGGATGAGTCGCAGGAAGAGAAAACTGAATGAGGCTGTGGCTTATGTGTCTACCCTGCCGATCATGATCCCGGAGATCATTCTGGGTATGGTATTTTTGTCCGTATTTTCCCTGATGGGTCTGCCCTTCGGTATGGTCACGCTGGTGATTGCCCATACTACATTTTGCGTGCCGTATATTTTTACGATGGTAAGGGCGAGGCTGGTGGGAATGGACCATTCCCTGGAAGAAGCGGCCTTGGACCTGGGAGCGTCGAAATGGCAGGTATTCCGGGACGTGATACTTCCGCAGATCCTGCCGGCGATCCTGTCGGGAGTACTGCTGGCATTTGCCATGTCTTTTGATGATGTGGTGATCAGCATATTTGTCACCGGACCGAAGGTCAATACTCTGCCGGTGAAGATCTATACGAAATTGAAGACCGGTGTGACACCGGAGATCAACGCACTTGCAACAGTGATGCTGTTTGTGATATTGTTATGCCTGATAGGTGCGTATTTACTGGGACGTAAATGTCAGGCACCCGCAGGAGAAATACCCGGAGAAAAATGATCGGGGGACTGCCCACGATCATCATGGAAAAATAGAATAGGATGCAGAAATCTGCATCGAGGAGGAGATTATGAAGAAAAAACTGGCAATGCTGTTGGCAGCGACCATGCTGGTCATGCTGTTTACCGGCTGTGGCGCAGGTGGGAAAGAAGATAAGGGAGAACTGAATCTCTATACCTGGGATGGCATGTTCCCTCAGGAGGTTCTGGATGGTTTTGAAAAAGAGACCGGTATCCGGATCCATTATTCCAACTTTGATTATGATGAAGACATGCTGGCAAAGCTGGAGGAGACCAAGGGCGGCGATTACGATCTGGTCATCGCGGATGACTATATCATCGAGCTGGCGATTCAGGAAGGTTTGGCGCAGAAGCTGGATACTTCCAGGATCAGCACTTACGATAATCTGAACCCTGTATTTATGTCCCAGTTCTATGATCCGCAGAATGAATATACGGTACCTTACGGTGCGGGCATTCCGCTGATCGTGTACGATCCGGGACTGACGGATGTGAAGATTACGGGATATGAAGATCTGTGGAATCCGGAATTAGAAAACAATGTGGCACTGACTGCAAATTACCGTGTCATTGACGGAATTACCCTAAAGACCATGGGAGAATCCTTTAACACAGAGGATCTGGATGTGATCCGGGCAGCAGGAGATAAGCTGCTGACTTTGGCTCCCAACATCCGTGTGATCAATGATAATAATACGCAGGATTATCTGATCAGCGGGGAAGTCGCAGCGGCATTTCTGTACACTTCCCAGGTGTCCACGGCACTGCAGGCCAGACCGGACCTGGAGGTAGTATATCCGAAGGAAGGTCTCGGATTCGGTATCATGGCAGGGTTTGTTCCTGCGAAGGCACCCAATGCAGATGCGGCATATGCATTTTTAGATTATATCAACCAACCGGAAAATGCGGCAAAATGCTTTGAATATATTGGCTATTACTGCACAAATAAGGCCGCGGAAGAGTATATTTCCGAGGATATGAAGAAAATGATCGTATTGCCGGAAGATGCTGCGGAGGGCGAGATCGTGCAGAATATTTCCCAGGAGGCAGAGGATCTGCATGCGGAGATCTGGAATCAGTTCAAGAATGCATGTAATTAACCTTTCGTTCAGCCCGCGCCATTCGCTGAATGGATGAAAAAAGTTCTTGACAGATTTCTTTCGTGCGCATATTATAAACCTAAGTTGAAAAACTGTTTTGTAAATGCTATGAAAGAGACTCTTGCCAAGGGAAACGACAGGAATACAGCGTCACCGACTGAGAGCGCTGTTTGCGGAAGCTGGCGAAGGGAACACTCCGGAGCAGGTGATCTGAACTGCAGAATATCACATGCAGCTAGGATGACACGTTGCACGCGTTAAGTGACAAGAGTGGATAGGCAAAGGCGCCTGTCAATTCGGGTGGTACCACGGATTAGATGATTCGTCCCGGGATATGTTTTAACATGTCCCGGGGCTTTTTGTATTCAAAAATAAGCTGTACAGGGAGCGCACATTCGGGACACTATATAACAGGAGGTGCGATATGTACAGAGATTCAACAATGAAAGAGATCAGTGAACAGCAGATCGGACAGACTTTGCAGGTGGCAGGCTGGGTGGAGAACATCCGTGACCACGGCGGCGTATCCTTTATCGATCTGCGGGATATGTACGGTGTATTACAGGTGGTCATCCGTAAGCCGGAGCTTTTAAAGGGCATCACCAAGGAAATGTGCCTGTCCATAACCGGTCTCATGGAGCACAGAGACGAAGAAACCTACAACCCGAAGATTCCTTCCGGCACCATCGAACTGGAAGCACACAAGATCGATGTGCTGGGAAGAGTATATAAACAGCTTCCTTTCGAGATCCAGACGTCTAAAGAGATCCGGGAAGATGTGAGATTAAAATATCGTTATCTTGACCTTAGAAATGCAAAAGTAAAGGACAACATCGTCTTTCGTTCCAAGGTCATCAGCTATCTGCGTCAGAAGATGACGGACATGGGATTTTTGGAGATCCAGACCCCAATCCTGTGTGCTTCTTCGCCCGAGGGCGCCAGAGACTATATTGTTCCCAGCAGAAAATTTAAAGGAAAATTCTATGCGCTGCCCCAGGCACCCCAGCAGTATAAGCAGCTGCTCATGGCTTCCGGTTTTGATAAATATTTCCAGATCGCTCCCTGCTTCCGTGATGAGGATGCCAGAGCAGACAGATCTCCCGGAGAGTTCTATCAGCTGGACTTCGAGATGAGCTTCGTGACCCAGGAGGATGTCTTTAAGGTCGGCGAGGAAGTATTATATGATACCTTTGTAAAGTTTGCTCCCGAAGGCAGCAGGATCACCGAGACACCGTTCCCTATCATCAGTTACAAACAGGCGATGCTGGAGTTCGGCTGTGACAAGCCGGATCTGCGCAATCCTTTGAGAATTATGGATGTGACGGAGTTTTTCCAGAGATGTACGTTTAAACCTTTTATCGGCAGAACTGTCCGTGCCATCAAAGTACATGCGGAGATGTCCAAAGGCTTCCATGAGAAGCTGTTAAGCTTTGCGACTTCTCTTGGTATGGGTGGACTTGGTTATCTCGAAGTGGCAGAGGATATGAGCTACAAGGGACCCATCGATAAGTTCATTCCGGAAGAGATGAAGGGAGAGCTGGCAACACTGGCAGGACTTTCTGCCGGAGATACCATCTTCTTCATTGCGGACAAAGAGGATAAGGCGAACTACTATGCAGGTCATATCCGTGCCGAGCTGGGCGAGAAGCTGGATCTGATCGAGAAAGATGCTTACCGTTTCTGCTATGTGAACGATTTCCCGATGTTTGAGCTGGATCCCGAGACGAAGCAGATCGGATTCACCCACAATCCGTTCTCTATGCCCCAGGGCGGCCTGGAAGCATTGAATACCATGGATCCGCTGGAGATCCTGGCTTATCAGTACGACATCGTATGCAACGGCGTGGAACTGTCCTCCGGCGCAGTACGTAACCATGACATCGAGATCATGAAAAAAGCTTTCGCCATCGCAGGTTATGACGAAGAGACATTAAAGACCAAGTTTGGAGCACTGTATCAGGCGTTCCAGTTCGGAGCACCCCCTCATGCGGGAATGGCTCCCGGTGTGGATCGTATGATCATGCTGCTTCGGAACGAGGATAACATCCGTGAGGTGATCGCTTTCCCCATGAACGGCAATGCGCAGGATCTGATGTGCGGGGCTCCCGGCGAAGTGACAGAACAGCAGCTGCGTGAGGTACACATTAAAGTGAGAGATTAGTGCGGAAAGAACTTCCGGGCACTCAGGGCAGAGGCTCTTTGGTGAAGACGCTCTGATGGTACATGTAAATTTGTGGCTGTACAGGGTACTATGAGTTTCGTGGGAAAGTACCTGTAAGCAGGCAGGAATGGAAAGGAAAGGAATGGAGATTAATATGGCGAACGTGATCAGTGACGAGACCATAGAGTATGTAGGCATTCTGGCGAAGCTGGAGCTCTCTGAAGAGGAGAAGGAAGCAGCGAAAAAGGATATGGGCAGAATGCTGGACTATATCGACAAATTGAGTGAACTGGACACCACAGGAGTGGAACCTATGTCCCATGTATTCCCGGTTCAGAATGTCTTCCGTGAGGATGTGGTGACCAATGGGGACGAGAGTGAACAGACCCTGACCAATGCACCCGGCGAGAAGGACAACATGTTTGTTGTACCAAAGACATTTGATTAGGATCAACAGGCCACGACTTTCGACTAGAAATCGGGCAGAATACCGCTTTATAATCTGGTTACAACATTCAGGCGGTAATGGTTTTCCGTCAGATATTGAAAAGGAGAATGGATATGGATATTTTATCCCTGACAGCAGTAGAGCTGGCAAAGGCGATCCGGGAAGGCCGGACTACGGCGGTGGAAGCGACGCAGGCCGTTCTGGATAGGATCGCAGCAGCTGAAGATGTTTATCACTGCTATGTGACCGTAGAACGGGACAAAGCATTACAGCAGGCAGCGGAAGTACAAAAGAAAATCGAAGCGGGAGAACTGACAGGCCCCCTGGCCGGCGTTCCTTTCGCTATCAAAGATAATATGTGTACCGAGGGAACCCTGACCACCTGCTCTTCTAAAATTTTAGAGAATTTTATTCCGACCTTCAGTGCGGAAGCAGTGCTGAATCTGGAAAAAGCCGGTGCAGTCATCCTGGGTAAGACTAACATGGATGAGTTCGCAATGGGAAGTACCACAGAGACTTCCTATTACGGTGTGACGAGAAATCCGAGAAACCCGGAGCATGTTCCCGGCGGTTCTTCCGGCGGTTCCGCGGCGGCAGTAGCAGCGCAGGAATGTTTTGCGGCACTGGGCTCCGATACCGGCGGTTCCATCAGACAGCCCGCATCCTATTGCGGGGTGGTCGGTATGAAACCCACCTATGGAACGGTATCCCGTTACGGACTGATCGCTTATGGTTCCTCTCTGGATCAGATCGGACCGCTGACCAAGGATGTGACAGACTGTGCCACGGTGCTGGAGACGATCACTTCCCATGATCCTAAGGATTCCACTTCCATGAAGCGGGAGGATACAGATTTTACCTCCGCACTGGTAGCGGATGTGAAAGGATTAAAGATCGGTATTCCCAGAGATTATTTCGGCGAAGGACTGGATCATGAGGTCAGGGATGCGGTACTGACAGCCGCAGAAGTATTGAAAGCGCAGGGCGCAGAGGTGGAGGAGTTTGACTTAAGTCTGGTAGACTATGCGATCCCCACCTACTATACCATCGCAGCTGCTGAGGCCAGCTCCAATCTGGAGCGCTTTGATGGCGTAAAATACGGCTACCGTGCCCAGGATGCGGAGGATCTGCACACCATGTACAAGAGAAGCCGTTCGCAGGGCTTTGGCCCCGAGGTGAAGCGTCGTATCATGCTGGGGTCCTTTGTCTTGAGCTCCGGTTATTACGATGCGTATTACCTGAAGGCACTCCGTGTGAAAGCGCTGATCAAAAAAGCTTTTGATGAAGCTTTTGCAAAATACGATGTGATCTTAGGACCGGTGGCACCCACCACCGCACCGAAGTTAGGCAGCAGTCTGGCGGATCCCATCAAGATGTATTTAGGAGACATCTACACCATCTCCATCAACCTGGCGGGATTGTCCGGTATCAGCGTTCCCTGCGGTACGGATTCCAAAGGCCTGCCTATCGGCATGCAGCTCATCGGTGACTGCTTCAAAGAGAAGACACTGATCCGTGCAGCCTATACCTATGAACAGAGCGTGAAGTAGAACAACGGAAATATATACACAACTTGTACCTGCAAGTGAGGATAACACTGGATATCTGCCGGGAACCGCGTTGGAAAAAACAGCCTTTGTGAACTTTTCTGAAGGCACATGGGGATTCCGGTATGCGATCCTGCCTGTGCGGTTTGGGATAGTCAGGTATCATAGAAGCAATGCAGATACGGAAAGGTATTTACTATGGCAAAACAATATGAAACCGTCATCGGTCTGGAAGTTCATGTAGAGCTTGCCACGAAGACGAAAATATTCTGCGGCTGTTCCACAGCGTTCGGTGGCAGACCCAATACCCATACCTGTCCGGTATGTACCGGTATGCCGGGATCTCTTCCCGTGCTGAATAAACAGGTGGTAGAATATGCGGTGGCAGTAGGCCTTGCGACGAATTGTACCATCACACAGTATTGTAAATTTGACAGAAAAAATTATTTCTATCCCGATAACCCTCAAAACTATCAGATTTCCCAGCTGTATCTACCCATCTGTAGGAATGGCTCGGTGGAGATCGAGGTGGCAGGAGAGGACGGCAACACCTATACAAAGCCGGTGCGTATCCACGAGATCCACATGGAGGAGGATGCCGGTAAACTGGTGCATGACGACTGGGAAGATTGCACACTGGTGGACTACAACCGTTCCGGCGTGCCTCTGATTGAGATCGTATCGGAGCCGGATATGCGCAGCGCAGAGGAAGTCATTGCCTATTTGGAAAAATTACGTCTGCTGATCCAGTATCTGGGAGCGTCCGACTGTAAGCTTCAGGAAGGCTCCATGCGTGCCGATGTCAATCTGTCCGTGAGAGAAGTGGGAGCGGAAAAGTTCGGAACCCGTACCGAGATGAAGAACCTGAATTCCTTCAAGGCCATCGCCAGAGCCATTCAGGGGGAGCGGGAGCGGCAGATCGATCTGCTGGAGGCCGGCAAAGAGGTCATTCAGGAGACCAGACGCTGGGATGATAATAAGGAATATTCCTATGCGATGCGTTCCAAGGAGGATGCGCAGGATTATCGTTACTTCCCGGATCCTGACCTGGTACCGGTCTATATCAGTGATGAGTGGCTGGAAAGCATCCGCAGCAAACAGCCGGAATTCCGCACCGAGAAGATGAAACGTTACAAGGAAGAATACGATATTCCGGAATATGATATCGATATCATCACCGGATCCAAGCATCTGGCAGATATCTTCGAAGCTTCCGTGGCACTGGGAAGCCAGCCCAAGAAGGTGTCCAACTGGCTGATGGTGGAGACTATGCGCCTGTTAAAAGAAAAAGAGATGGAGCCGGAGGATATCCGTTTCTCACCGGAGCATCTGAGCAGGCTGATCGCGCTGGTAGATGGCAAAGTCATCAACTCTTCTGTAGCAAAAGAAGTATTCCAGGTGATGTTTGAGGAAGATGTAGATCCCGAACAGTATGTGGAGGAGAAGGGACTGAAGACCGTCAATGACGAAGGCGCATTGCGTAAAGTCGTGGAGGAAGTCATTGCCGCGAACCCGCAGTCTGTGGAGGATTACCACAACGGCAAAGAAAAAGCCATCGGCTTCCTGGTAGGTCAGACCATGAAGGCAATGAAAGGCAAGGCAGATCCCGCCAGCGTCAACCAGATGCTGAAGGAACTGCTGTGAATTGAGAGTTAGTGAAGAAGCCACGAACGCCCACGGCGAACGGAATGTCCTTCCTCGATGTGAGGTCTCCCGGTGGGAATTTTCTAACGAAAAGTGAGTAGCGGTTCTAATCCGTACGGGCACGGCTCCAGTTGCCATCCATGGCAACATCCGCCTGTCGCGAACGTCCTGTTCGCTCCACCCTGTCTTTCAGCACTTTTCAAGAAAATATCACCACCTCCCGACAAACATCTTCGGAAGGACATTCCGTTCACCGTGGCGTTCTGTGTTTTGGGTCTATACAGAAAAACTGAGTTGTGAGATACAAAATTCGCTGCAAATAACGCATAAAAAGCTGAATATGGGTCTATAGGGAAAAAACTGGCGCTGAGATACTCATTTTGAAGAAATTGAGTATCTAGAAAGCAAATTTTTCGCTATAGACCCATATTGTCTAGTTTTTGTTTTTTACTCGTCCCCAAAAGTACCTACAGGGAAATTTATCTTCTATAGACCCATGAAGTTTTTCAAAAAACATTAGCCCGCAGTTAGGGGGAGCTGTTTGCATGTGTTTCCTACTTTTTTGCACATACCTAATTCTTGTTTTTGAATTATTCGCATGCATTTCTTGATTTTTCGCACATACTAGTGTATTGGCACATTGATTTTTAGCATTACAACAACTTCCTATTCGGAAGCTGTTGTAAACCTAGGATACAATGAACTCAACTTCACTCTTGCATCGGCAGTTCGGAACTGCCAATTAACTTTTGCTGCGACTGTATTACGCTCGACTTCCCACGCAGCTAGCTCTCCACGAAGTTTTGCAATGTTTTCAATCCTTCGTGACAAACACTGTCTGGTCATTACATTCAGTTCTATTTCTGCAATGTCAAGCCAGCTTCCATGTTTGGGTGTATAGTGAATTTCCAAACGCTTGATAATTCGTCTTGCCTCATCTGCTGGATACCTTTTATACAAGGACGCCGTTTTATGGGTGTTAAGGTTATCCATAACAAGAATTACTTTTTCTGCATCAGGATACATGACATCAACGAGATATTTTATCTCTTCTGCCCAGTCAAAGGCAGTACGTTGTTCTCGCACGCTGACATGATGAGTGCCTCCAAGCGGTTCGACAAAAGCAAATATGCTGCAGGTACCATTCCTGACATATTCCGAATCTGTTTTCTGATTGTCACCCGGACGCATGGGCAGTGGTTTCCTTGCATCGCCCAGTAACTGGTAAGGCTTTTCGTCCATGCATACAACTGGTCTTTCAGGATTGTATGGGAGTTCATATACATCAAGGACATCTTCCATACATGCTATAAATTCGGCATCATCTTTTTTGGGGATGCACCAGTAGTCGTTTTTGTGAGGTCGAAGTTTGTTTTTTTTAAGGCTCTTCGGATTGCCTCACGGCTGACCGGAGTATCAAGAACAATTTTTGATTTCTCTTCCAGCAGCCGGATGGTCCACCTTGAATGTCCTTCCGGCACCGGACCACAGGCAAGTTCAATGATACGGGCTTCAGCACGTCCATCGAGCACACGCCTTGCATTATCAGAATTAACATTACGCTTAAACTCAGTTACTGCATCAATACCACCCTCAAAATATTTTTTCACAGTATTGGTTACTGTTGCCAGACATACACCATTTGATTTTGCAGACTGCTCATGAGTCAATACTTTTCCGTGGGACTCATCCAGGTCAATAATAATCTGGCATCTGCATCGGATTGTTTTGGATGTTTTATTTTTTCGGATGACAGATTTAAATTCTTTTAATTCATCATCCGTAAGTTTGATTTTGTACTTTTTTGGTCTTGCCATAGGATATCACCGCCGTTTCTTTTATTGTACCATAAAACGGCAATAACAGCCAGAAATATTTAACTAAATATCAATATGTCAGTACACTAGATTCTTGTTTTTAATTTCCGCACATGTATTCTCAAATGCTCTGCCTAAATAATTTGGATGTTTTTCATAACCCAGCAGAAAAGGACTGCTCCCCCGGACATAGATGCGGCGGAGACTGTGAGATTTTCTTGGAAAGTGGTTGAGCCGCAGGGGCAACGCGAACACGATGTTCGCGTTAGCCAAGCCATGCCTGCATGGCTTTTTGTGCACACGGATGGCAACGTAAAGGCGGCCCCGTCATGGTGAGAAGCACTTGGCCACTTTCCTTTAGAAAATCCACAGTTGTAGCTAGCATCCGAGTCCGGGGCGGGCAGTCCTTTCTGCGTGGATTTTAAAGCAACTATTCATTTAACTTTCAAGTTATGCCAGCACCTGGTCCAGCTTCCGGCAAAAGTCGGCTTCGGACATGGCACCGCCGAAGGTTACAGCGGGCTCTCCATTTTTGAACACGATGAAATGCGGAATGCTTACCACACGGTACTTCTGCGCGATCGCCATGTTGTCATCCACGTTGAGTTTGCCGATCTTCATCTTGCCGGCATAAGCTTCGGCACATTTCTCCACCACAGGTCCCATCATCTTGCAGGGACCGCACCAGTCGGCGTAGAAGTCTACCAGGACGGGAAGCTCCGACTGCAGAACCTCCTCTTCAAAATTTGCAGCAGTAAAAGTGTATTCCATAATGATCCTTCCTTTCCCGGCTGAATGTAAGCAGCCGATATGGTTTAAGTTTTTGTAACGATTCAGAACCACATTCACCATATAAAACTTCTTATCTGCTTGAATGCAAGCATTCGCAGATCGTAGTTTTGCATGACTCTGAATAGTTACAAGTATTTCAAAAAAATGATTGTACTATGATTTATTTATTTCAAAAAAATCAGTGTGTTATGAATTATTTCAAAAAATGAGTATGTTATGAATTGTTATCTGAAAATAATATATTTGCAGATAGGGTTGCCGATGGAAGAGAATTTCTCCTCATATTCCGTCATAACATTACCTTCCATCAGTGAAGCGTCACTATGCAGATCATAAGTGATCACTTTTGCCTGCCATCCGGCAGGTTCCAGTTCCTCGACTGCGAAATCGAACAGAGGACGGTTGTCTGTCTTGAATTCCAGTGTGCCCTCTTTTTTCAAGATCACATTATAGCGTGCCAGAAACTGTCTGGAGGGCAGGCGTCTCTTGGCATGGCGGTCCTTCGGCCAGGGATCGGAGAAGTTCAGATAGATCCGGTCGACCTCTCCCTTCCCGAATACCTTGTCGATATCTTCGGCATCCATGCGGATGAATTTCAGATTGGGAAGCTCATCTTCCTCCATTTTCTGGATCGCACGGAGCAGGACACTGGAATATTTTTCAATGCCCACATAGTTGATCTGCGGATTTGATTTGGCGAGGGTATGCAGGAAACGTCCCTTTCCCATACCGATCTCGATATGAATGGGGTGATCGTTACCAAAGATCTCATGCCAGGTTCCGGGGCAGCTTTCCAAAGTATCTTCCGGTACCACGTAAGGACTTTCTGCGATCACTTCACGGGAGCCGGTAATATTGCGTAATCTCATATATTTGATAACCTTTCTTTATTTAATGATTTTTCTTGTTTAATGATTTTTCTTATTTAATGACTTTTCTTGATGAATGCTGCAGATTCGTGTAGAATCTGTATTGTCAATGTACTTTATCTTGGAAAGCTTGTCAAGTGACCCTGTTGGAATGGATGAACATGCATGCCCCTGACGGAACAGGTGGTTGTGCACGACCCTGTTGCATCGGGCGGTCGTGGCTGGTTTCATATAAAACCCGGAGGAAAGAGGATGAAATGGATGATCGCGTCGGACATTCACGGTTCGGCATACTATTGCAGAAAATTATTAGAGGCATATGAAAAAGAGGAAGCGGAGAGACTTCTGTTGTTGGGGGATATCTTATATCACGGTCCCCGCAATGACCTCCCGGAAGGATATGCGCCGAAGGAAGTCATTGAACTTTTGAATGCCCATAAAAATGACATCTATTGCGTCCGGGGCAATTGTGATACTGAGGTGGACCAGATGGTGTTGGAATTCCCTGTGTTAGCGGATTACTGTGTGATTGCGGAAGGGGAGACGGCAGTCTATGCCACACATGGACATATCTATAACGAACAGAAGCTTCCGCCGCTGCATCCCGGGGACATATTGCTGCACGGACACACTCATGTGCCGAAGTGCGCTGTACACGAAGAGGAATCTTACATTTATATGAATCCCGGATCGGTGTCACTGCCCAAGGAAGACAGCTGGCATGGATACATGATCTGGGAAGGCAGCGAGTTTGTCTGGAAAGATTTTGACGGACAGGAACATATGCGAAAAAAATTAAGTTAGCACTTTGGTTTTTAAATAAAATGGTGTATGATAGAGAATGTGCATTATCATACACCATTTTTATAAAGGTTTATAAAGATATATCAGGAAGGATTTATACATGCGTTTTTTTAAGCATTTATCATATAGAACACTTTTTACGAAGGCAGTCATGGGAATCAGCGTTATCTGCCTTTTTGCGTCTGATGGACTTACAGTTTCGGCTACCACCATCAAAGAGGAGAACATTGCCTACAATCAGTCACTGGCAGTGCAGTCCAATGCAGTGGCGAACTGGCCTACGGGACCGGTGATCAGTGCGGAATCCGCAATTTTGATGGATGCGGATACCGGCGCAATCTTATATGCGAAAAATATTCATCAAAAGGAATATCCCGCCAGTACCACGAAAATATTAACGACCCTGATTGCTTCAGAACGCTGCAGCATGGATGAGATCGTGGATTTCTCCTATGATGCGGTACATGATATCGACCCCGGAAGCAACCATATCGCCATCGAGCCGGGAGAGCAGCTGACCATGGAGGAATGTCTGAATGCGATTCTGATCCGTTCAGCGAATGAAGTCTCTTTTGCGGTGGCGGAACATATCTCGGGGACGACCTGGCAGGATTTCGGTGATATCATGAACGAGCGTGCGAAGGAACTGGGATGTGTGGATTCTCATTTTGTCAATCCCAACGGTCTTCCCAATGAGGAGCATTACACCAGCGCCTATGATCTGGCGATGATCGGCAGAGCTTTTTTTGCCAATGAAGCATTATGCAAGATGACCATGACGCACATGCTACACATTCTGCCGTCGGAGAGACAACCGGATGACATCATGGAAGTCAATAAGATGGAACTGATCCCGGGTGGAAAATACGCATATCCCTACCTGGTAGGATGTAAGACCGGTTATACCGATGTGGCGAGAAGCACCCTGGTCTCCTGTGCGGAGAAGGACGGCATGAAGTTGATCTGCGTGGTGATGAAGGATGAGAACCCTAATTACTATGAAGATACGATTGCTCTGTTCGACTATGGATTCAGTAATTTCCAGAGAGCAAACATCTCTCAGACGGAGACGAAATATAATATCGACAATGCGGGAGCTTTTTACAGCGGCAACGATATCTTCGGAAATTCCAAACCGATTCTGCAATTGAACCAAAACGACAGTATTACCCTGCCCAACACGATTACGTTCCAGGATGCTGTGTCCGCAATCTCCTACGACAATACCGCGCCGGGGCAGGCTGCCGTGATCACCTATACCTACAATGATGTGGTACTGGGAACGGCATCCATAGATTTCACGGCTTCGGAAAAAGGAAGCAGTGTGTTTGGGGACGAGACCACAGGAACAACGGATGGGGCAGAAGCTACAGCAGCGACGCAGGAGCCGGACAGCACCGGGGCTACGCAGCCGACAGAAGGAGCGGCGGCTGATGAGCCGGCCGACGAGGGCGGAGGTATTCCCACTGCCACACAGCCGGCAGCTTCCGGGGAAGAAGATACGGCCTCCGGCGGTCCAGCAGTGATATTTATCAATGTGATCAAGGTATTTTTCTGGATACTGGGGATCGCTGTAGTGATCTTCCTGATACTTTTGCTCCGGGCGTTTATTAAGAACTATCAATTCGCACATCGCAGTACCAGGTTGACGTGGCGGTTTGGCCGCAGGAGAAAGCGCTCCAGATCCCGGTACCGCTCGGTGAACCAGGACCTGCAAAGCAGGCGGAGAGAAGCTATCAGACAGGCGAAAAAGCGGCGTAAGCCCAAGAAACCAAACCGCTTCCGCGATCTGGATTTTTAAAAAATTAAGGCATGTCCCATCGCAACGGGGCATGCCTTTTAAGTTCAGTGTTGCAAATTTCTATTTGCTCAATAAATATTCCGCCAGATCCACTGCGGTATCCGCATGTTCCGCATTGGCGTAGATGCCCATGACGATACCGTCTCCGCGGAAGTAATAGTTGTCGGTCAGATCCGTACAGCCGGTCAGGCAGATGCCTACCGGGACGGGATCCTGCATCTCTTCCGGGTGGAGAGGATCGGGATATTCCGGAGTATAATCGGTATTCAGATCATCGTTTGCTGCCTCGATCGCCAACACTACTTCTCTGTCCACGTAATAGAAATAAGGTTCCAGTGCCTGGAGCTGTTCTTCTGTGAGGATATCCCGCAGATCATAGAACAGGCTGCTGTTGGCATATTTTTGGAAAGAATCGAAATCCGTGATCATGCTGTCAAGCTCATTTGCTGCCACATATACCATCAGCTTCTGGGTAGAAGTGACGGAGGTCTCGTCCATGCTGTCTTCCACGATACGAATAGAAGTATCAAAGGTGATATCGCTGGTATTCAGATCGATGCCCTCTTTTTCGGCGAAATCCGTAAGGAAATCCGGCTGCTCGGAAGACATCTGGTCTAAGAGGCTTGCATTTAATAAAACAGCGTTAAAAGCGGTATCCTTCCGGTTCGTATACTGGTAAATAAAGCTTACGATCATGCCGATGACGATCACAGAAATGATCACGTGCCATTTATAATAATACCAGAAATACGCCAGCTTCTGTTTGGGAGTGCCGTTTTTCAGTGCTTCCCGTTCTTCTTTGAATTCGTCCATTACCGCCATGGAAAAACCGCCTTTCTATGTGCAATATAAATTTATGATAAAGGTTCCATATCCGAAAGTCAATGAAGGAAGTGTGAGGGGATTCTAAAAAAAGAATTAAATCGCCCCAAAAATCCGGGCATATCTTGCATGTTTTTCACGGATGATATATCATAATAGAAGACGATTGTCAGGAGAAGCAGAATCCGGACAGACGTAAACAGAGATTTTCCGAAGGAACGGAAGAACGGTGCACAAAATCTCTGCTGCAAAATATATGAGAGAAAAGGAAACGAAAAATGAGTGATTCTTACGTAGAATGTCTGGTAAAAGCAAAGCAGCCCATGTGGGCTAAAATCTTAAAAGTATTACTTGTCACCCTGACAGTGTTAAGCTGCCTGGTAATGTTTGTGTTTATCATTTTCCTGCCGGTCGCTCTTGTTGCGGGTGTGGGAGCTTATTTTCTGAATATGTTCACGGATCTGGAGTATGAATATCTCTATCTGGATAAGGAACTGTCTGTGGACAAGATCATGGCAAAGAGTAAGAGAAAGCGTGTAGCTACTTACAGCCTGGACCGCATGGAAGTATTTGCACCGGTCTATTCGTATCATCTGGACAACTTCAAGAACCGTCAGGTGAAGGAGAAGGATTACAGCATCGGCGAGGTACTTCAGCCGGACGGTCGTTATGCTATGTATTATGAAGGTGGCGAGAAGATCATTTTAAGCCCCAACGAGGAACTGGTGAAGGTACTTAAGAGTGTAGCTCCCCGTAAGGTATTCAGTGAATAATGATCAGTGAGTGATTCATGAACAAAAGGATTCCGGTGAACAGAATGCATCGGAATCCTTTTTTGATACAAAATTATTAAAATAATTATTGAGAAAAAATCTATAATATCCTCTTGATAATGGAAGTCGGTTTTTGTCCTGTCTTGTGTATCTCGAAAGTGACTATTTTACAGGCTTTCCGGGGCATCAGTTAGTTTGTCTGGTATTGTAAAGCAGTGTCAGATTTGTCGTAAATGTCGTAAAATTGTGACCCAAAAATGATGAGAAATGGAGAGTTCTAATAAAATGAAATTAACGTATACGAATTTAAATGGATACCTTATTTCAAACCTTATTTATAAATCCAGTGAACAGATGGAGCAACTTGGCAAGTATGGTTTCTTACGCAGAGATTATCTGAAGAATCATAAAAATTCTCTGTATTAGGTCATGCTTCTGCAGGACACCATTGGAGAGCATCTTCTTGAGGTGGAAAAAGTAGCCAGAGAACGGGAAGATGTAATTCTGAAGCAATTAGAAGAAAAAGAACCATTGCCAGATAAAGAAGCAGATCAAATGGCATGGGTGCGAGCTGCCAACCAGCACAGAACGATTGCAGAAGAGATTATTCTCAAAGAGTTGATTTATGTTTAAATGAAGGTGATGAGGTCGTGGATTGCGACCTCATTATTGTATGAAAAATAGAAGTAGGCAGAATGAGAAAAATAGGGTAAAATGTGAACATGGATTTTGGAAACTCATAAGAAATGATTGTGCGATAAAGAAGTAATAGAAGTGTAAAAAAATTTGCCGTTCCTATCCGGCACTTGCGCATTGTGTCGGATAGGTCGGGCTTATTCGGGCAAGTCCACCTTGCCAACAAAAGAATAATAAATCTCAATGTCCTGTCTGCGGGTCTTGTTCTCGTCATAGCTGCACTCATGCACAACGATTTTCTCTACAAACTCCCGCAGCAGAGTAGGGGTAAGTTCTTCAAAGCTGGTATGCCGCCGGACAACATTCATAAACTTTTTTGCGTTCACAGTGGCTTCCTGTGCTTTGGAAAGCTCCGCTTGAATAGCAGCAGCTCTTTCTTTCAGCTCCCGTTGTTCTGCTTCATAGTCTGCCGACAGCTCTGTGAAACGCTCGTCTGATATGCGCCCAGTCACGCTGTCCTCATACAGCCGCTTGAAGATAGCGGATAACTCGGCTTGGCTCATGTGGTAAGCAGAAAGCCTTTCCGCAAAAGCGGCGTATTCTTCTTCTGTCATGCGTGTCTTGACTACCCGGCTGCGGTGGGGTGTGTTGTATCGTTTCATAGGTGGTTGACCTCCTTTCTTTGTGCGTGGTGTCCTCCCACTAATAGGAGAAAAACGGGGTGTGAAGCGGAACTGTTTTTGAGAAATCGCAACCAACTTTTTCATAAAAGGCTGCGGGCTGGCGTTCTCCCCTTACTCCCTACAAACCACAAAAGAGCAGAATGGACGGTCTTTCCGGCGGCTCGGTCTTTCCCGACAATAGAACGCTTCGGAAGCTACGTTCTGCCTGCTACTTGATAGAAAACGAGAATTTTCCCCTGATCACTTATCAGTACCGACATTTTCCGATTTGCCAAAAACGGGTGCAAAAAAAGCAGCAAATCTTTTTCGGATTTACTGCTTCATGTGCCGCTGTGGGGCGACGGGATATTCAGTTGTAAAAGCAATTTTATCTATCGCGAAGGAACTATTTCTTGTATTTCCGATAAGGTATAAATTGCAAATATATGTTCTAATTCATGCTTTTTGGGATTTATACCACTATATAACACACGCACACTTTCATTAGATATAAATTTAGAAAAATCACATTCTTTAACAACAGCTGTTTTTTCTATTTTTACATTTTCTCCTAACTTACTAATTAACTTTTCGTATGATGAGTTAATTTTAATGACTATATAATCATCTGAGTTTTCTAAAACTTTTCCTTCAAAATAATCTTGTTTGCCTTCCGTACTTGCCATGGAAAAAAATAATATTACGCCTAAACTAATTGCAATAAAAACTACTATTGTGCAAATAAATTTTGGTTTTTTCATGAATAACCTCCAAATTTATAAAATAACAAGGCAGATTTATGATGAATCTTAAATTCTCATTGCAAATCTGCCTTTTAATCTTATAACTTATAAGTTTTACCAAACAATCTGTGACGCATATATTGGATTGATTGATACATTTGTATCTCCCCAGCCATCATTAACAATGGGGTAACAAGTTCCACCAGAGATATTGTAACCGTAACCTGTTATCCAGTGATTTTTATATGTAGGATGGTTATGGATAATCAACAAAAATGGAGTTCCATATGTATCAACTCTTCCAATAACATAGTTGTCATTATATCCGTCAAAACCTCCCGGATGGCTAACACCTTGACTCGAACAATAAGACATAATGCCAGTGAAAACATCTCCAGCTACACTACCCGGAACATCTCCATCAATATACCCTCTCAAATGTTCAATTAAATCAACACCATCTCCGCTTTCTAAAGAAGATGGTACATATTTCTGGTTCTTATAAATATCATACCACCTTAACAACATTGCCGCTGATGTAGAACCACATATACCATCAGGATTGTGCTTATAATTTGGTACATTTCCACTTATGTAATGGGCAGCTCTCGTATCTGGAAGAGATGAACGGTTTTTTGCATAATTTCGTTTCACCTCTGAATTGATAGCATTAAAGTACGATGTGAAATATTCCTTAGAACCTACTATATTACCAGTAGGTATTTCAACAAAGGAATTTTCGTTCTCGGTAAAATATTGTAAAGCTCCTGCGTAATACACTAAATCTGTTGATTCTATATAACTATTGCTGGTAGATGTAGAATACTCCGCAACAATATTAAATTTAGAATCATAAATTAAATAGCCACCTGATGAAAAAGGAAGATATGAATATCGGTTTTCATCATTAGCATCTTTGAGTGTTTTAACGGCTGAAAAATTACCCGATTCACCTAAACTTGATAACAAGTTCGTCACAACAGGTTCTGCACTCAAAGAATCAGCAGATTCCGCTGCCATAACTGGTATTGTTGATACCATTACTCCGAAAGCAGTTAGTAGTGACACTACAATTTGGGGAAATTTCTTTACAGTTTTCATAATAATCCTCCTATTCCTCTAAAAATATGCGTCATTTTACACAATTATTATAATATATTCACAATATTGTGTCAATAATGCTTTTGAAAATCATCATTTTGCTCAACAAATCTTATGTGTAATTAAAGTACCTTTATAAAATAATAAGGGTCACTGTTTCTTAAATCCTCAATCCAGCATTCAAGAAATTTTTCTCGTTTACATCCTGTCACCAGCATATGGGCAGCGTCAAAGAACACAAGGCGAATAACAATCTGGTAATAGGTATCATGGGTATAGTGGATATGTTTTTGATTGGCTTCATGTTTGTCCAGTCATGGAAATACCTTCCTTCTTTGTTCCTTGGAAAGGGTGGTCACACTCTCTTCAATTGTTGTTGATATTCTTGGCTATTTTCCTAAAATACAATCCGTGGTTAAATAAAGGAATAGTGGTCTGCTGTCTAAAAATCATATGTTTCTTTACCGCACATGAGCATTGTCATACGGGATGTAGCAGACTGGGTGAGAACAATGTCAATCCCAAAGTTATGCGGTATATCATGGACCATTCGGATACACAGGTCACAATGAATGTCTATAATCATATTGCAGAGAAGTCTCATGTGGAGAACGAGATGTCTAAAATGAACCTGCAAGAAACCGTACCTGCTGTGGTATAAACCAGAAGTCGTTGTCGTAAAATGTGGTAAGAAAATCGAGTGCGAAAGCAAGTGAAAAATCCCTGTGAAGCCCGTAAAATTAAGGATTCATAAATTCTTCACAAAATAATTAGCACTCACCGGTTGACAGCCATAGAAAACTTTGCTAAACTCATGGAAATGTTATAAGCACAGCAAATATTTATTATAAGCATAGCTTATATTACCAAAACAAATCATTCACAAATCTTATCAAATGAACACAGGAGGAGAGAAAATGGGACAGATTATTGGTGAAGGCATTACCTTTGACGACGTACTTCTGGTACCGTCTTATTCTCAGGTAGTCCCCAATCAGGTGGATTTGACCACATGGCTGACAAAAAAGATCAAGCTGAACATTCCTATGATGAGCGCAGGAATGGACACCGTTACCGAGCACCGCATGGCGATCGCCATGGCAAGACAGGGTGGTATCGGTATCATCCATAAGAACATGTCTATCGAGGCACAGGCAGAAGAGGTAGATAAGGTAAAGCGTTCCGAGAATGGTGTCATCACCGATCCGTTTTCCCTGTCTCCCGAGCACACTCTGGCAGACGCAGATGCATTGATGGCGAAATTCAGGATCTCCGGTGTGCCTATCACCGAGGGCAGAAAATTAGTCGGCATCATCACCAACCGTGATCTGAAGTTTGAGACTGATTTTACCAAGAAGATCAAGGAGTCCATGACCAGCGAAGGCCTGATCACCGCTCCCGAAGGTATTACTCTGGAAGAAGCGAAGAAGATCCTGGCAAAAGCAAGAAAGGAAAAACTTCCTATTGTAGATAAGGACTTCAACCTCAAGGGTCTGATCACCATCAAAGATATTGAGAAGACCATCAAATATCCTCTGGCAGCCAAGGATTCCCAGGGCAGACTGCTCTGCGGTGCCGGCGTAGGTATCACCGCAAATGTACTGGATCGTGTGGCAGCTTTAGTAGCAGCCAAGGTTGATGTCATCGTACTGGATTCCGCACACGGTCATTCCCAGAACGTACTGAACTGTCTGAAGATGATCAAGGAAAAATACCCCAATCTGCAGGTGATCGCAGGTAACGTAGCTACCGGCGACGCAACCCGTGCACTGATCGAGGCAGGTGCAGATGCCGTTAAGGTAGGTATCGGACCTGGTTCCATCTGTACTACCCGTGTGGTTGCAGGTATCGGTGTTCCCCAGGTATCCGCTATCATGGACTGCTATAGCGTGGCAAAAGAATACGGTATTCCCATCATTGCTGATGGCGGTATCAAGTATTCCGGAGATATTACCAAGGCAATCGCAGCCGGCGGTAACGTATGTATGATGGGTTCCATGTTCGCAGGATGCGAGGAGAGCCCGGGAGAATACGAACTGTTCCAGGGCAGAAAATACAAGGTATACCGTGGCATGGGCTCCATCGCGGCTATGGAGAACGGCAGTAAGGATCGTTATTTCCAGGAGAATGCAAAGAAACTGGTACCCGAAGGTGTCGAGGGCCGTGTGGCTTACAAGGGCAGCGTAGAAGATACCGTATTCCAGTTACTCGGCGGTCTTCGTTCCGGTATGGGTTACTGCGGGGCACAGGATATCGAAACCCTGAAAGAGACCGGCAGATTCGTGAAGATCTCCGCAGCATCTCTGAAAGAGAGCCATCCTCATGATATCCACATCACCAAGGAAGCTCCGAACTACAGCGTGGATGATAAATAAGTTTTACCAAAAAGAGATGAGAAAGGTGATCGTAGGTCAGACTTACGATCGCCTTTTTCTGCATGCAAAGTATTTGCAATAATTGACAAAATGATCCGAATTTTTTAAGCAATTTAATAAATATAACGAAAAATGTAAAATAATAGCTTGTATCAATTTTGGGATACATGGTAGAATATAAATATTCGGGAAGGAATTTCTGAATATTTTACAGAGAAACAGGGGAGCAAAAAAGTGGCTGAGTTTGCATTACGTGAATTGATAGACGAAAAGCGCCTGCAGCATCTGCAGAACGAGTTCTGCAAGGTGACGGGAGTCACAGCGGTTTGTGTGGACAAGGAAGGCAGAGCCATAACAGAGCCGTACATCGATAAGTCCCTGATAAGACCGGATGGGGAAGATCCGATCTTAGGAGAATATCGGAAGAAAGCAGCGCAGGCATTAGACAGAGTACAGGAAGGATCCCTGGAGGAACAGGTGGTGGAAGAGCTGCCGGATGGCGGACATGTGGCAGCAGTTGCCGTCAGTGTGGAGAATCAGATCATTCTGTACTGGCAGGTATATGATCTGAAGAAGCTCGATACCATATCTTTTTACCAGATTCTGGATCTGTTGCGGGATACCAGTGCAGATATCTACAGAGACCGTATGTCCTGTTTCAGTGCGGAAGCCGAGAGCAGAAGGAGCAGATATGCGGAGGAAGAGATGAGCCGCAATCTCCATACGATAGAGGCTACTACGGAGATCGTCCAGCTTCTGGACAGCGATGAACAGATCGAACTGGCCATGAACCGATGGCTGAAGATTTTGGCACAGCACATTCAGGTAGACAGCGCAGAGATTTTTCAGCTGCAGGCAGGCACGGATACGATGAATGTCGTCTGTGAATGGCTGGCACCGGGACTGATCTCTTATTTTGACAAGACTAGCGGGATTCCCGAGAAATCTTTTCTCCATACAGAGAAGCCACTGGTGGTATCTACGGACAGTGTGGGTAAGCCTGACTCTGAGGAAATTGAAAAGATAGGCATGAAAGCCGTGATGATATTTCCTATCCTGAAACAGGAGAGCGGCAATATGGTGCTGTCTCTGAACCACAGAAGACAGGGGCATGTCTGGAGCATGGCGGAGATCAAGTTCACTTCTGACGCGGTGAAGATCTTACAGAGTATCCTGACCAGACGGATCCAGAAAAATTCCCTGGCAGGTTCTTACGCCGCACTGGAGGAGATCCTGGACAATGTGGGATGTGCCATCTACGTAACGGATCAGAATACTGGCAGAATGCTGTTCGCCAACCAGATATTGAAGAATACCTTTGCCAAGGAACTGATGGATCATAATTTTGATGCCCTGCTGCAGTCCAGTATCCACAAGGACAAAACCAGAACTGTCAGCGTGGTATATCATGCGGAGAAGGAGACCTGGTACGATCTGTTGTGCAAGGAGATCGCCTGGGTGGATGGCAAAAAAGCCAATCTGTACTCTCTGTATGACATTACAGATAAAAAGCTGTACCAGCGCCGGATCGAGCAGCAGGCATACACAGATTTTCTGACGGGACTGTATAACCGCATGTGCTGTGAGAGGGATCTGGCGAGACAGATCGATCAGGCGAAGAAGATCGGAGGAAAAGGAGCGTTATTGTATCTGGATCTGGATGATTTCAAGCATATCAATGACGGACTGGGACACCAGTACGGTGATGTGCTGTTAAAATCCATCTCCCATGCATTGAAACGGATCAATGGCATCGAGAATACCTGTTACCGTATGGGTGGAGACGAATTCGTCATTATCATTCCGCCGGACAGCTATCCCCGGTTTGGAAATATTGTGGAAGATATTAAGAAGATCTTCAGCAAACCCTGGTTTTTGAAGGATGCAGATTATTACTGTACCATGAGTATGGGCATCGTCACTTTCCCGGATGCAGGAGATTCTGTGACAGATCTGATCAAAAAAGCGGATATTGCCATGTATGAGGCGAAAAAGACTGGTAAAAACCGTGTGGAAACGTATCGGGAAGGCAATGATTCCGTATCGGGACGCCGTCTGGATATGGAGAAGAACATGCGTGATGCCACGGTGGAAGGCTACCGGGAGTTCGAGGTCTATTACCAGCCTATCATCGATATTCAGGGCGGCAAGGATGTCTGTGCCGGAGCCGAGGCACTGATCCGCTGGAACAGTGCAAAGCTGGGATTTATCTCACCGGCGGAATTCATTCCCCTGGCGGAGTATCTGGGACTGATCAATCCCATCGGCAATTATGTACTGACGGAGGCCTGTACCCGCTGTAAGCACTGGAACGATACCGGATATCCGGATTATAAGGTAAATGTCAACCTTTCCGTGGTTCAGCTCCTTCAGCCGGACATCGTGGAGACGGTGGAAAAGGCGCTTGCGGACACCGGCTTATCGCCGAAGAATCTGACACTGGAGGTAACAGAGAGTCTTGCGATCAACGATATGGATCGTATGAAAGAGATATTGAACCGGATCAAGGCACTGGGTGTCTCACTGGCACTGGATGATTTCGGAACCGGTTATTCTTCCCTAAACCATATTCGTGAGATCCCCATTGATGTCATCAAGGTGGATCAGAGCTTCGTCAAGGATCTGGCGGGGGATGCCTATTCCCAGTCCTTTATCAAGATGGTGGCAGAGCTGGCACAGACCATTGGCGTCAGTGTCTGCGTGGAAGGTATTGAGACTCCGGAACAGTTCAAAGTGCTGCAGGGCATGAAGGTCAAATATATTCAGGGATACTATTTTGACCGTCCTATGGAGAGGCATGCGTTCGAGGCAAAATATGTGAAGTAACAGTTCAGCCATAGAATAGCAAATGCGACGATCGGGTGCTTGCACACGGAGCGGCACTTTTGCTATTCTATGAGCGGAGCGCCCAAAACATGAATAAAAGATGAGCTGCATAGCAGCGACGGTTGCGCAGCAGACGCTTTTATGAAGGCTTTGGGGCAGAACTGTTACGGAAGTAACAAAATTATCAAAATCCCTCTTGTCAAGTATCGGGCAACCATGCTACTATTGATATAGCTACACGACTGGCGGAACGCAGCCTGCTGCAGTGGAGATACCCACAGGGAGTGTAGAATAGTGAAAGCCGACCGCCTGGGCACCGTCTATTTCTGGTGCTTAGGCGGTTTCTTATTTTAAAGATTAAACGGAGGAAAAACTATGTTACAACTGGAACAGGAACTGAAAAGCAATGCTTATCCCGGCAGAGGTATTGTGATCGGACGCTCTGCAAACGGTAAATATGCTGTAACCGCTTATTTTATCATGGGAAGAAGCGCCAACAGCCGCAATCGTGTGTTTGTGACAGAAGGAGAGGGCATCCGCACCCAGGCTTTCGATCCTTCCAAACTGGAAGATCCCAGTCTGATCATCTATGCGCCGGTACGGGTCCTGGGCAACAAGACCATCGTGACCAACGGTGACCAGACAGACACTATTTACGAGGGAATGGACAAACAGCTGACCTTTGAACAGTCCCTGCGCACCAGAGAATTCGAGCCGGACGGACCGAATTATACACCGAGAATCTCCGGTATCATGCATATCGAGAACGGCAAGTATAATTACGCCATGTCCATTTTGAAGAGTGACAACGGCAACCCTGATTCCTGCCTGCGTTTTACCTATGCTTACGAGAATCCCCTTCCCGGAGAGGGACGTTTCATTCATACTTACATGCACGATGGCAATCCCCTGCCCAGTTTCCAGGGTGAGCCGAAGTTAGTGGAGATCCCCGATGATATGGATGCATTTACCGATATGCTGTGGAACAGCTTAAATGAGGACAACAAAGTCTCCCTGTTCGTTCGTTTCATTGATATCGAGACCGGCAAATACGAGACTAAGATCGTGAACAAGAATGTGTAATGAGCGCAAAAAGGAAGCCTCAAAGAGGCGTTTTGCGAATGCAGGTTCTGAATAGTGAATATCGTAGAATAGGAGAAAAAATAAGATGAACGAGATTCAGTTAAAATACGGATGTAACCCGAACCAGAAGCCTTCCAGGATCTTCATGGAAGACGGCAGTGACCTGCCTGTGACCGTCCTGAACGGCAAGCCCGGATATATCAATTTCCTGGATGCTTTCAACGGCTGGCAGCTGGTCAAGGAGCTGAAGGAAGCTACGGGACTTCCCGCAGCCACTTCTTTTAAGCATGTATCTCCCGCCGGTGCTGCGGTAGGACTGCCCTTAAATGACACCCTGGCGAAGATCTACTGGGTGGATGATCTGGGAGAGCTGTCTCCCCTGGCATGTGCTTATGCAAGAGCACGTGGCGCAGATAGAATGTCCTCCTTCGGTGATTTCATCGCATTGTCCGATGTCTGCGACGCAGATACCGCACGCCTGATCAAGAGAGAGGTATCCGACGGTGTCATCGCACCCGGATATACCGACGAGGCACTGGAGCTGTTAAAGCAGAAGAAAAAGGGTGCTTACAATATCATCCAGATCGATCCTTCCTACCGGCCCGCTCCCATCGAGCACAAGCAGGTATATGGTATCACTTTTGAGCAGGGTCGTAACGAACTGGACATCAATGGTGACCTGCTGTCCAATATCGTGACTGTGAACAAGGAGATCCCGGAGAGTGCCCTGATCGATATGAAGATCGCACTGATCACTCTGAAGTATACCCAGTCCAATTCCGTATGCTATGTCAAGGACGGTCAGGCTATCGGCATCGGTGCCGGACAGCAGTCCCGTATCCACTGCACCAGACTGGCCGGCAGCAAGGCGGACAACTGGTTCTTACGTCAGTCTCCCCAGGTGCTGGGTCTGCAGTTCGTAGACAGCTTAGGCAGAGCCAACCGTGACAATGCCATTGATGTCTACATGGGCGATGAGTACATGGATGTGCTGGCTGACGGTACCTGGGAAGGTATCTTCAAGGTAAAACCCCCTGTATTTACCAGAGAGGAAAAGAGAGCATGGCTTGACAAAATGCAGGATGTGACTCTGGGAAGCGATGCATTCTTCCCCTTCTCCGATAATATCGAGAGAGCTCATAAGAGTGGTGTAAAATACATCGCACAGCCCGGTGGATCCGTGCGTGATGCAGATGTTATTGCATGCTGCGATAAATATAACATGGTGATGGCGTTTACAGGCATCCGTCTGTTCCACCATTAAGACAGATATTTGCGGGCAGGACTGTAACAGGACCTGCCTGTAACTATTCAGAGCCATGTAAATCTGTAATAAGCTGACCATTTATGGTCAGGCTTTTAGAGATTTATATGGCGAGGTAACCACATGAGCAAAAGGTGAGCCTTGAAAAGGCGATTTTGCGAATGGGGTTCTGAATAGTTTTTATAAGGAAGATGAGGAAAGCGTAGTTATGGACAGACGAGGGGCAGAGAAAAGCAGAGAAATGATGCTGGAGGAATTGCTGGGATATGACCGGATCACGATCCAGTGCCATGACAATCCGGATGCGGATGCGATAGCGTCCGGGTTTGGATTGTATTGTTTTTTCCGTGATCAGGGAAAAGATGTGAGACTGCTGTATGCCGGGAAGAACAAAGTGAGAAAGGCAAACCTGACGCTGATGGTGGAAAAACTTGGAATTCCGCTGAAATATCTGGCGCATCCCGGAGAGGAGCCGGTGGACGGACTTCTGATCACAGTGGACTGTCAATACGGTGCCGGCAATGTGACCGTAATCCCGGCAGAGGAGATCGCAGTGATCGATCATCATCCTCTGGAAGTGATCTGTACGGAGAAAATGCGATTACAACCTAATCTTGGCAGCTGTGCGACTCTGGTATGGACCATGCTTCAGGAGATGCATTATCCGGTGGAGAAAAATAAAGATCTGGGGACCGCTTTGTATTATGGGCTGTTCATGGATACCAATCAGTTCTCGGAGCTGTCCAATCCGGTGGATATGGATATGCGCGAGAGCCTGAACTTTGACAAGAATCTGGTATCCCTGTTCCGCAATTCCAATATTTCCCTGAAGGAGCTGGAGATCGCCGGGGTGGCACTGTTACGTTGTAATTACAATGACGATTACCAGTTCGCTGTGATCCATTCCCAGCCCTGTGACCCCAATGTGCTGGGACTGATCAGTGATTTCCTGCTTCAGGTGGCGGGGGTTAACACTTGTGTAGTCTATAACGAGGACAGCGGCGGATATAAATTCTCCGTCAGAAGCTGTATCCGGGAGGTTAATGCCAGTGAATTGTCGGATTATCTCTCGGAGGGGATCGGTTCCGGCGGCGGCCATGTGGAAAAGGCCGGAGGCTACATCAGCATGAAGCTGTATGAGGAAAAATATCCAACCCTGCATTCTGAGGCTTATTTCAATAACCGGATGACGCAGTATTTTGACAATTTTGAGATCGTATATGCGAAAGAACGCAAATTCCCTGTAAAAGAGGGTAAAAAATACCGCAGGCGGAAAGAGCCGATCGCCTGCCTGAGGGCAGCGGACCTGGCAGAACTCGGAAACGTGGTATCCATACGTACCGAGGACGGTACGATGGATATCGACACCAGACAGGATCGGTATTTCACCCTGGAGCGTACCGGGGAGCTGCATCCGGTCCCGGCCGGGAGATTTCACCGGATCCTGGAACTGTGTGATCTGCCCCTGCCGGAGGAATATTGCAGCTCTATGGGATATATCCCGAGGGTCAAGGACGGCAGGGATGGCAGCAATCATCTACTGACGGAATATGTCCGTATGAATATGCCTACGGATGTTTTTTGTATCTATGCCCTTGAACTGAAGCGGGGAGTAAAGGTATTCCCCATCTGGGATGAGGATGCTTATATGACGGGCAGAGCCGGAGATTATCTGGTGGCCAGTGAGGATGATCTGCACAATATGTTCATAGAGCCTGCGCAGAATCTTCTGAATAATTTTGAAGAGATGACATAAGAATCGCAAAAAAAGGTTTATAAAATTTTCCTTGTGTGGTAAGATTAAGGTTACGAAAACAGTATTAAGTAAACGAAAGGCAAGGATATTACCATGAGCGAACTGGAAAAAGAAATCGTAGATTCCGCAGAAGTGAAGGAATCTAAGAATTTTATAGAGCAGATCATCGACAAGGATCTGGCGGAGGGTGTATATGATACCGTACATACCCGTTTTCCTCCCGAACCCAACGGATATCTTCACATCGGACATGCCAAGAGTATTCTGCTGAACTATGGTCTGGCTCAGAAATACAACGGCAAATTCAACCTGCGTTTTGATGATACTAACCCCACCAAGGAAAAGTCTGAATTCGTGGAGTCCATCAAGGCAGATGTAAAGTGGCTGGGCGCGGACTGGGAGGATCGCCTCTTCTTCGCATCCAATTATTTTGACCAGATGTATGAAGCAGCCGTAAAGCTGATCAAAAAGGGCAAGGCGTATGTCTCCGATTTAAGTGCAGAGCAGATCCGTGAGTACAGAGGAAGCCTGACCGAGCCCGGCAAGGAGGATCCCGGTAGCGTAAGAAGCGTAGAAGAGAATCTGGCACTGTTCGAGGATATGAAGGCAGGCAGATACGAGGACGGCTCCAAGGTACTGCGTGCCCGTATCGATATGGCATCACCGAATATCAATATGCGTGATCCCGTTATCTACCGTGTGGCACATATGTCTCACCAGAATACCGGTGACAAATGGTGCATTTACCCGATGTACGATTTTGCACATCCTATCGAGGATGCCATTGAAGGCGTGACCCACTCTATCTGTACTTTGGAGTTCGAGGATCACAGACCCTTATATGACTGGGTGGTAAGAGAACTGGAATACCCGCATCCTCCCAAGCAGATCGAGTTCGCCAAGCTGTACCTGACCAACGTGGTGACCGGTAAGCGTTATATCAAGAAGCTGGTAGAGCAGGGGATCGTGGACGGCTGGGATGATCCCAGACTGGTATCCATCGCAGCACTGCGCAGAAGAGGCTTCACACCGGAATCTATCAAGAAGTTCGTAGAGCTGTGTGGTATCTCCAAGGCACAGTCTTCCGCAGATTATGCGATGTTAGAGTACTGTATCCGTGAGGATCTGAAGACAAAGGCGCCCCGTATGATGGCGATCCTGGATCCCGTAAAGCTGGTCATTGATAATTATCCCGAAGGACAGACCGAGATGCTGCCTGTAGTCAACAATCCGGAGAATGAAGAACTGGGAAGCCGTGAGGTTCCTTTTGGTAAGGAGTTATATATCGAGAGAGACGATTTCATGGAAGAGCCTCCCAAGAAGTATTTCCGCATGTTTCCGGGCAACGAAGTGCGCCTGATGAACGCTTATTTCGTAAAGTGCACCGGTTGTGTCAAGGATGAAAACGGTAAGGTTGTGGAAGTACATGGTACCTACGATCCGGAGAGCCGCGGCGGCAACAGCCCAGACGGCCGTAAGGTTAAGGGAACGATCCACTGGGTAAGTGCAGCTGAATCTGTGAAAGCACAGGTGCGTCTGTATGAGAATATTATTGATGAGGAGAAGGGTGTATACAACGAGGACGGAAGTCTGAATCTGAACCCGAATTCTCTGACCACTCTGACAGAGTGCCGCTTAGAGCCTGCATTTGCAAAGGCACAGGCGTACGACCGCTTCCAGTTCGTGAGACAGGGCTTCTTCTGCGTGGACTGCAAAGACACCAAACCCGGAGAACTGGTATTTAACCGTATCGTATCTCTGAAGAGCTCTTATGTACTGCCTAAGTAAGTTTGGAAAAGGAGAAACATATGTCAGACAAATTGTGCGGGTTGGCCGGACTGGGCCTGGATAACCTGGAGGATATGGATATTTTTGGACAGGAGAAAAAGGAAGAACAGGCAGTGGTCGAGGCACCTAAGATAGAAGAAAAGGACCTGATCTACGACAAGAATTTTACCTGCCCGGTATGTGGAGAAGACTTTTCCACCAAGATCATGAAGACCGGCAAGGCGAGACTTTTAGGCACCGATCAGGATCTTCGTGCAAAATACGAAGGAATCGATGCGGTAAAATATGATGTGATCCTGTGTCCCCATTGCGGATATGCAGCATTGAACAGATATTTCAACAACATTACCAAGGTATATGCCAAACTGATCAAAGAGAATATCAGCAGCAAAGTACAGCTGCACACCTATGATGACGATATCTACACCTATGAAGAGGCGATCGAACGCTATAAGCTGTGCCTCGCAAATGCGGTGGTAAAACGTGCCCATGCCAGCGAGAAGGCTTATATCTGCTTAAAGAGCGGATGGCTCATGAGAGGATATCAGGAATATCTGGAAGAATCCGGAGATACGGACATGGCCCGTCTCCGTGAAGTGAAAAACATGGAAGAGGCCTATCTGAAGAATGCTTATACCGGCTTCACGGAAGCGCTTCAGACCGAAGGATTTCCCATGTGCGGTATGGATGAAATTACGGTGGAGTTCCTGATCGGAGTATTGGCCACCAGATTTCAGAAATACGATGTGGCAAGCCGTATGGTGGCTTCAATCCTCACATCTCCATCGGCCAATGCCCGTACCAAGGACAAGGCAAGAGAGTTGAAAGACCAGATCCTGGAGGAACTGAAGAGTCAGAAAAAGTAGGACAACATTATGTATGATATGACGATCCGGCTGCGTACAGACAGTGACAAATGTCTGTACCAGCAGATATATGAGCATATACGACAGGAAATCAGGGAAGGGAAGCTTCTGGCAGGAGAGAGGCTTCCCTCCACGCGTTCTTTGGCAGAATATCTGCAGGTGGCCAGGAGTACGGTGGATTATGCTTATGACCAGCTGTTAAGTGAAGGATATATCGAGGCGAGACCCTATAAGGGATACTTTGTATGCAAATTGGAGGGAATCTTCACTCTGGAGCAGGAAACTGGCAGGGTGCCGGAACCGGAGGCATGGGATCCACAGGCAGAAGACCGGGACGAGGAAAAAAGGATTGACTTTTCCCCCTATGGAATCGATATGAACGGTTTCCCTTTCGGTGTCTGGAAACGGATTACGAAAAATATCCTGAATGACAGCAACAGTGAACTGTTTGCCCAGGGAGAGGCGCAGGGGGATTATGATCTGAGACTGACGATCAGCCGTTACCTGCATTCTTCCCGAGGGGTGAATTGCCGTCCGGAGCAGATCATTGTGGGCGCGGGAAATGATTATCTGCTGTTACTGTTGGAGAAAATATTGGGGAGACATGTGGGAATTGCCATGGAGAATCCTACGTATAAACGTGCGTACCGTATCTTCCGGTCATTCGCCTATCATATTGTGACAGTGGATATGGATGATAAAGGAATGCGTGCGGACAAACTGGAACAGGAACCGGTCAGGGTGGCCTATGTCATGCCCTCCCATCAGTACCCTACCGGAGCGGTGATGACGATCGGCCGGCGGGCGGAGCTGTTGCGCTGGGCGGAGAAAAAGCCGGACCGCTATCTGATCGAAGATGATTACGACAGTGAATTCCGGTATCGCGGCAAACCGATTCCGTCCCTGCAGTCCTCGGACGATAGGGGAAAAGTGATCTACATCGGTACTTTTTCCAAGGCGATCGCACCGGCGATCCGTGTCAGCTATATGGTGTTGCCGGAGACACTGTTGGAGGTGTACCGCAGGGATTGTTCTTTCTATTCCTGTACGGTATCCAGAATCGACCAGCGAATCCTGAATGAGTTTATCCGGGACGGTTATTTCGAAAGGCATCTGAACAAGATGCGGATGCGTTATCGTGCCAAACACGACCAGCTGTTAGAGGGACTGGAGCCTTTTCAAAAAAAATTCCGGATCTCCGGGGAAGATGCGGGGCTGCATCTGCTGTTGACGGCGAAAGGAAATGTGACGGAAAAAGAGCTCCTGGATGCCGCTGCGGCGGAAAATGTGAAGGTCTATGGGATGTCAGAGAATATGGTGGCATCCGCTGCGGACAAAGCGACAGTGCTGCTGGGATTCGGAAGTATGGATGAGGCAGACATGAAAGAAGGCCTCCGCCGGTTGCAAAATGCATGGCTGTGAGACCTTCTCAGGATACTGCTATTATTCTTCGGTTACGGGAGGCTCTTCGCCCTCGGCATCCTCTTCATCGAAAAATTCTTCCACATCTTCGACGGTTTCACCTTCTTCGCCGGACAGATCGGCTGCCTGACCGGAGAGCGGTGTGAAATCAGAGGAGGAAGAGGAAGCTTCGGTTTCAGCGGTTTCTTCCGTGGGAGCGGAAGCCGGAACGGAAGCATTCAGAGGAACGTAATTGCGGGAGAACTCCGTGCTCTCGTCCAGATCCTCGTGGAAATCATCGTAATCGTCATCTGCGTCGGTGGATTCCATCAGCAGAGAGTTTTTTTGTTGCATATAGTAGTAAGCAGCTGCGGCTGCGGTACCTACTGCTGCAGTGAACAGCAGAAATTTGCCAAATTTTTTAGCCATAGGGTTGCTCCTTCCATGTTGTAGTGTATGTAACGGTTCGGAATTTTATACATTTGTCCATACAGTTATATGATAAACCTTATTGCGTAAAATGAAAAGGGATATGTTGCGATATGAATGAGAAATTTTTTGATTTAAAAAAAGAAAAGCAGGATCGTATGATCAATGCCGCACTGAAAGTATTTGCACTGCACGGTTACCGCCATGCCTGTACGGATGATATTGTGAAGGAGGCGGCTATCAGCAAGGGTTTGTTATTCCATTATTTCGGAAGCAAACTGGGTGTATATGCATTTGTCTATGATTACAGCGTCCGTTACCTGTTGCTGGAGTTGTCTACGGCGGTGGATGCGAAGGAGACGGATCTGTTTGCTCTGCTACAGCAGGTGGAATGTGGAAAAATGCATGCCATGTGCGGTTATCCTTATCTGCAGCCTTTTCTGAACCGGGCGCAGACGGAAAATGTCAGTGAAGCATTGCTGGCGGTAGAAGAGAGAAAACAGCAGCTGGAAGATTATCTGGAGTCTGTTTTCGCAAGAGCGGATCTAGGTAAATATGCTTCCGCAGAGGATGCCGTGAAACTTCGTAAAATGCTGGAACTGACCATTAAGGGACTGATGAACGAGAGGATTTTAGAGGATGCTTTTCAGCCGGAGATGTTGTATGAAGAGATCACAGAGTATCTGAACTTAAGCAGAAGGCTGGCGGAACGTTCCACACAGCCCTCTGACGAAGCGTTTTCAGAAAAATAGCATCCTATTTGCATCATAATTTTGAAGAAAATGATAACTATTTAGACATCTTATAGGCGGGATCTGCGGGATATCCGCCTTTTAATTTCTGCATGCCGCGCTGGATGGCATCTTTGGAGTTCTTCCAGTCGGCGTCCTTATTTCGGTAATCGAATTTTTCCACCAGCCAGGATACATCCTCAGAGATCCGCTGCATATTCGCTTCCATGACGGGCAGGAGGCCGTCGTAGAATTCCTGCTTTTCCTTATCGGAGAGCTTGCGACCGGCGGCTTCACAGAGGTCTCCGAAGTGAGGCAGGCAGAAGCCTTTTCCGTTTATGATCTTATTCCGGAAACTTTCGTCATTTTTCCACAGATAGAAAAAGGTGTCCAGGTATCTTTCATAAGTATCCTTGTACTGGGAACAGATATAACAGGAGTCCTCTTTTGCGCGGATCCACATACCGATGGTATTTTCACTGCCCTCGGCTTTTTTGAATTTTCCCAGAAGAGAACTTTTTCCGGGACGGAAGGAAGCAAATTCCTGCTGCATTTCCCGGATCATACGCTGGTAGTGCGTTTTCAGGATCCAGGCGTTGCCGAGAGTATTGCCGTAGTCGAACATCTTCTGAAAATGATAGCGGCAGAAGCCTGCCTTGTCGGTCTGTTCTCTAATATCCGCTTCCATGTAGGAGGAACCGGAGCCTAAGACGAAGTCTAACAGATCCTGTTCGATACTTCTGTGGATGAAGCAGAAAGGACATTCGTCCTGGGCGTTTACGGCATCATTTAAGGGAATTGTGTATAACTGTTCTTTCATAGAAAACGATCCTTTCCTGACGATATTCTGTCTGTATGAAAACTATTGTAAACGATGTTTGAAATAATTGCAAAAAGATTACTGATTTGTAAAATAATGTCATTTAAAATTAAGAATTGTTTTGTTGTAATACATTTCATTTCAAGCTACTATGATAGTACAAGTGTAAAGCGAAAATAGAAAGATGTGATTTATTTGATATTCAGCAGTATTGAATTTCTGCTGTGGTTCCTGCCGATTTTCCTGATTGTCTATGGAATCACACCGCATAAATACAGAAACCTGACACTGCTTATAGGTAGCATTGTCTTTTATGCAATGGGAGATGCAGGAAATCTTGCACCTTTGATGATTTCCATTTTATGTAATTATTTTATCGGACTGCATCTGGCAAAGCGCAGCCCCAGGACGTTATGGCGCAAGAGGCTGTTGTTCGTGACAGCATTGAGTATTAACATTGGCATTCTGATCTGGTTTAAGTGCCGGGGAGGTTCTGCGGGACTTCCTCTGGGGATCAGTTTTTATACCTTTCAGATATTGTCTTATCTGATCGATGTATATCGCGGAGATGCAGATAGGGAGTATTCTTTTTTAAAATTTGCAACTTATGTGGTCATGTTTCCGAAGCTGATCTCCGGCCCCATTACCCGTTATGGTGAGGTGAAAGACAGCCTGTACAACAGGACTTTTACTATGCAGGGACTGGAGGACGGCATGAAGCTGTTTGTCTTAGGACTGGCAGCCAAAGTGCTGTTGGCCGACCGCGTAGGGATCCTGTGGCATGAAGTACAGGTAACCGGATTCGAGAGTATCTCCACTCCGCTGGCATGGCTGGCAGCCATTGCTTATTCCATGGAGATCTATTTTGATTTCTGTGGATATTCGTTGATGGCAATGGGGCTTGGCAGGATGCTGGGAATCGAACTGCCCAGAAATTTCCGCAGACCTTATATGGCCCGGGGGGTCAGGGATTTTTACCGCAGATGGCATATGACACTGGGGCAATGGTTCTGCCGGTATGTCTATATTCCGCTGGGAGGCAGCAGACGAGGGGAACTTTGCACGATTTTTAATCTGTTGGTGGTATGGATGCTGACAGCTTTCTGGCATGGCGCCGGCTGGAACTTTTTCTGCTGGGGCGGATTGCTCTGGATCTGCATTGTGCTGGAACGGCAGCTGGGAAGATTAAAATTCGTACATAAAATGAAAGTACTGCCGCACATTTATCTGTGGCTGATCATTCCAGTAAGCTGGATGTGCTTTGCCATTACGGATCTGTCACAGCTGCAGGTCTATCTGGATAAAATGATGTGGCTGGCACCGGGGATCAGTGGCGGCTATGAGGATGCGTGGAAAGCATTGTCTACCTACGGTGGGCTGTTAGCCGTATCCGGGCTGGCATGTACGCCGGCAATCGAGAAGTTGTACGATTACGGCAAGGATAAGATCCTGATGAAAATATTGCTGGCAGCGGTATTCTGGTATTGCGTCTGGAGACTTATATTAGAGGGAAATAACCCATTTATGTACTTTAGTTTTTAGAAAATCTGGATAGGATAGGAAATATGTTACAGAAACTACGACAATGGATAAGAAAATTATCCTTTCCCATCAGTCTGCTGCTTATGGGAGTCCTGTTTTTTACATGGACGGACAACTGGCAGGTGTATACGGATCCCCTTCGGGAATTGTATAACAGGGGTGTGCAGCTGGCAGGCGGTGCCCGGATGGGTCATACATCGGAACCCGGACAACAGGACGGAACCGTATCGGGGGATACGGTCCCGGAAGGCACAGAAGATCCCACAGGGGAAAGTCAGACACCGGCAGCCGGAGAGACATCGGCAGACACGCAGACAGAGACAATGACAACGGAGGAACCACAACCGATAGAGCCTTCGGAAGAACTGCCAAAAGAAGTGGTTTACCATACGGTGGATGACAGCTATTTTGATGATGCTGTGTTCATCGGGGATTCCCGGACAGTGGGAATGTATGAATACGGTGGACTGGAAGAGACCTCCACATTTTATGCCTCTACCGGACTTACGATTTATAAGATGTTCGATTCGAAAATAGTAGCGGTGCCGGGGCAGAAGAAAAAGATCACGGTGGAAGAGGCACTATCCGAGAAACAGTTTGCCAAGATCTATCTGATGATCGGTATTAACGAGATGGGAACCGGTACGGTGGAATCTTTCATGAAGGCTTACGGGGAGGCAGTACAGCATTTGCAACAGCTGCAGCCCGATGCGGTGATCTACCTGCAGGCGATCATGAAGGTGACCACGGAGCGCTCCGGGCAGGGAGACTATATTACCAATGAGGGCATCGAAGCCAGGAATGAAGAAATCGCGAAGCTGGCGGATGATGAGAAGATATATTACCTGGATGTGAATCCGCTGATCTGTGATGAGACCGGAGGAATGGTGGCATCCTATACTTACGACGGAGTGCACCTGAAGGCCCGGTATATTCCCATCTGGCTGGACTTTTTGAAAGAACATGCAGTGGAATAAATTTTTTCTTGACTGTGGAACGATGAAAAGCTATCATGTAACTAATAAGGTCACATAGGTGTGGGCAGGTAGAGGACTATCTGCCTATCTCTATGCGGCAAATATTACAAGTTCACATGTCTATGACACAGGAGGAGAAAAATGAGCGAGAAGACTACACTCGGCGAAAATGGCATTTACGATGCCAGATCCTTGGGCGTGCCCAAGATGCTTCTGCTAGGACTTCAGCACATGTTCGCAATGTTTGGTGCCACGATTCTGGTACCCATGCTGACAGGTCTGGATGTTTCCACAACACTGTTATTTGCAGGTCTGGGAACTTTATTGTTCCATCTGCTGACCAAGAGAAAGGTACCCGCATTCCTGGGTTCTTCCTTTGCTTTCTTAGGCGGTTATGCCGCAATCGCACCTATGGCAGACGGTGCGGACAATTCCGCATTGCTTCCTTATGCCTGCTTCGGCGTGGCCTGCTCAGGTCTGCTGTATCTGGTATTATCCCTGTTGATCAAGATCTTCGGTACCGGCAAGGTAATGCGTTTCTTCCCGCCCATCGTAACCGGACCTATCATCATTGCCATCGGTCTGACCCTGTCCCAGTCCGCTATCAACAACTGTTCCGCAGACTGGCTGATCGCAGTGGTCGCTATTGCACTGGTAGTAATCTGCAATATCTGGGGTAAGGGAATGGTGAAGATCGTTCCGATCATCATCGGCGTTGTTGGTTCTTATGTGCTGGCAGCTATCTTAGGCCGTGTGGATTTCACACCCGTTGCGGAAGCTGCATGGATCGGACTTCCCATTCACTGGAATGAGACCGCTTTCTGGGCATTGTCCGACGGCAACACTTCTCTGTTAATCACTTCCGTGATCACCATTATGCCGATCGCCCTGGCTACCATGGTAGAGCATATCGGAGATATCTCCGCTATTTCTTCCACCGTTGGTATCAACTATATCAAGGAACCCGGATTGCATCGTACGCTGTTAGGTGATGGCCTGGCTACCATTATTGCATCCCTGTTCGGTGCCCCTGCGAATACCACTTACGGTGAGAACACCGGTGTACTGTCTCTGACCAAGGTATTCGACCCCAGAGTTATCCGTATTGCAGCAGGCTTCGCTGTACTGTTCTCCTTCTCTCCGAAGGTAGCAGCATTGATCGGCTGTATGCCTACCGCTACCTGCGGTGGTGTATCCCTGGTACTGTACGGTATGATCTCTGCAGTCGGTGTCCGTAACATCGTAGAGACTCAGGTAGACTTTACCAAGAGCCGTAACGTTATCATCGCCGCTCTGATCCTGGTACTGTCCATCGGTATCAACTACAGTGCAGCAGGCGCTATCGCATTCCATATCGGCGAGATCACCATCAGCCTGTCCGGACTGGCAGTAGGTGCGCTGGCCGGTATTATCCTGAATGCAGTACTGCCCGGCAAGGACTACAAGTTCGATGAGGACAAGCCCGATGACACCGGCGTATGCTTCGCGGTAAAGGGTCAGGAGAACTAAGACATTTTTGCTGAAAACAGCATAAACTGAACAAAGAAAGTAAGAGAGAGCATCCATGGCAGAAATATAGAGCCATGGATGCTCTCTTTTTCAGTTATATGCCTAACCCTCTGATATCTCCGTGATCACCTGGTCAAGTACTTCAAAATAATTCTCGAAGGTCTTGCGGCAGCATCCGGGATCGTCGATCACGATGCCCTCCGTGCGCAGACCGGTGAGGGCAAACCCCATAGCCATGCGGTGGTCGGCGTAGGTGGCTACGGTACAAGGCTTTGGCGTCCCCGGATAGATGGTGATGCTGTCCTGCGTCTCTTCGCAGCGGATGCCCATACGGGTCAGTTCTGTACAGATGGCATGGATGCGGTCACTCTCCTGGAAACGGATGTGCCCGATGCCTGTGATACAGGAGGGGCTGTCGGCAAACGGTGCGATGGCTGCCAGTGTGATCGCCTGATCGGAACAGGAGGACATGTCCACCGTGATACCATGGAAAGCGGGAGTCTGCGTTCCGGCGTCCGATAAAGCTGAAGGAGGCAGCAGGAGGACTCCCTTTTCCGTATCCTGTGCGGTACATCCCATTTTCTCTAAGATACGCAGGAATTCTACATCTCCCTGCAGACTTTCAAAATGCACATGCTCTACACAGACCGGGATTCCCAGTAACGGTACCATCGCATAGAAATAACAGGCGGCAGAGACATCCGGCTCAATCTGATAATCTAATGCTTTATAATGCTGACCGGCGGGAATACGGAACTGATCCGGCGTGGGACGCTCCACGCAGACTCCGAACTGCTCCATCATCTTCTGCGTCATTTCGATATACGCCATCCCATGGGTACCCTCTACCTGAATCGTAAAATCTTCCGAAGACAAAGTCGAAGCAATCAGCAGCGCACTCAGAAACTGACTGCTGTGCCCGATATCGATGGAGATATGATCCTGTCCGAACCCATGAGCGGTAAGCGTAAAAGGAAAATGCCCATCTTCTCCTTCGCAGCGGACCTCACACCCCAATTCTGCCAGAGAGGACAGAAGCGGATCCATGGGGCGCCTCTTCATCTGCTCCGAAGAATCCATGTGAAAAACACCTTCCGAGACACCTAACGTAGCTGTCAGAAAACGCGCTGCCGTTCCTGCACTTCCCACATTTAACACAGCCTCTTCACAGGGAAGCTTTCCTCCCAGTCCTTCTACCGTGACGATACAACTCTCCTCATCCACCGTCGTCTCAAATCCCAGATCCTGCACACACTTAAGAAAATGCCTCGAATCATCCGAGAACAACACCCCACGCAGCGTGGACTTTCCCTCCGCCAGCATCGCCAGAAGGAGACTGCGGTTCGTGATACTCTTAGAACCCGGTACCTGGACTGAGAGAGGTTCAGTCGTTTTTTTGATATCACTATATATAGTAGGAACGCGGTAAATGTTATTTGCCATGGATTGGTGTTTCCTTCCTGATTAATGAATAACCCAGTAGTCACGACAGCAAGTAAGAATAAGCAGGCCGTAAGCAGACGTCGGTACTTAGCGTGAGTACTTTTCACGCTTATGTACCGCTACGCTCTGCGACATGAGCGCATCGTACTAAAGTACGAGCGTGCCGCGTTTCTTACTTGCTGTTGGGGCTACGGATTAATTACCTAAATCATACCATTTTCCGTTCCACGGCACAACTCTCAAAAAGTTTAAAAAATAATAGTTGACATTCCTAGCGGAATAGTATAGTATAAATCCATAACATCCATATCAGATAAGTGGGAAATAAAAACAAACACAATTTTCAGGTTTAAGGAGGATTCTATTATGAGTAAGATTTACACATCTGCAACCCAGCTGATCGGACATACACCCCTTTTAAAGGTGACAAACTACTTGAAGGATCAGAATATCGAAGGCGTAGAACTGTTGGCAAAGCTGGAGTACTTCAATCCCGCAGGAAGCGTTAAGGACAGAATCGCACTGGCAATGATCGAAGATGCCGAGAAGAAGGGTATTTTAAAAGAAGGCTCCACCATCATCGAACCCACCTCCGGCAACACCGGTATCGGCCTGGCAAGTGTGGCTGCAGCCAAGGGTTACAGAACTATTCTTACCCTCCCCGAGACCATGAGTGTGGAGCGCCGTAACCTCCTGAAGGCATACGGTGCAGAGCTGGTACTGACCGAAGGCTCCAAGGGCATGAAGGGTGCCATCGCCAAGGCAGAAGAACTGGAGAAGTCCATCCCGGGAGCCGTGATCCTCGGACAGTTTGATAACCCCGCGAACCCCGCCGCACATGCAGCTACCACCGGTCCTGAGATCTGGGAAGACACCGATGGCAAGGTTGATATCTTCGTAGCAGGTGTAGGTACCGGCGGAACCGTGACCGGCATTGGTACTTATTTAAAATCCAAGAACCCCAAAGTGAAGATCGTAGCAGTAGAGCCTGCAGATTCTCCCGTACTTTCCGGCGGACAGCCCGGACCTCATAAGCTGCAGGGTATCGGCGCAGGATTCGTTCCTTCCGTTCTGAATACCGGCATTTATGATGAGATCTTTACCGTTACTACCGATCAGGCATTTACCACCGGCCGCCTCATCGCTCATAAGGAAGGTATCCTGGTAGGAATCACCTCCGGCGCAGCTCTGTACGCAGCAGCACAGATCGCAAAACGCCCTGAAAATGCAGGCAAAACAGTCGTAGCATTGCTTCCTGATTCCGGTGACAGATACCTGTCCACCCCGATGTTTGCAGAAGCTTAAGACGAAATTTGCAGAACTGGACAGACTTGCATTCTTGTGTTAGAATGTATGGCATGGTACTAGGAATTCAAGGAATTTGCGCTTTTCTTCCCTTAAAAGCACGAACCTGGAATGGAGGAACTTATGGAACCGATCATTCAGATCAAGAATGTAACAAAAACTTTTATTGGTAAAGATAATCAGGTAGAAGCCTTAAAGGGTATCAGCCTGGATATCAACAAGGGAGACATCTACGGCATCATCGGTATGAGTGGTGCCGGAAAATCTACCCTGGTACGCTGCCTGAACTATCTGGAGAAGCCCACCACGGGAACCGTAGTCGTAGAAGATCAGGATCTTTCGACACTGACCGAGGCAGAACTTCGTAAGGTTCGTACAGGCATTGCGATGATCTTTCAGCATTTTAATCTGCTCATGCAGAGAAGTGTTCTGGACAATGTATGCTTCCCCATGGAGATCGTGGGTGTGAAGAAGCAGGCGGCCAGAAAGCGCGCTATGGAACTGCTCGAGATCGTAGGACTGAAGGAAAAGGCAGACGCTTATCCTTCTCAGCTCTCCGGTGGACAGAAGCAGCGTGTGGCAATCGCAAGAGCTCTTGCCAATACGCCGAAGATCCTGCTGTGTGACGAGGCGACCAGTGCGCTGGATCCCACGACGACCAAGGAGATCCTGAAATTATTACAGGACATCAACAAACAGTACGGCATCACCATCGTGATCATCACTCATGAGATGGCTGTGGTACAGGAGATCTGTTCCCATGTAGCCATTATCGATGCCGGAGAACTGGCAGAGCATGGTACTGTGGAGGAGGTATTCTCCAGACCCCAGTCCCAGGCAGCTAGAAAGCTGGTGTTCATGGTGGATCCCAAGGCGAAGGAAATGTCCGGCAAACGCTGCATCCGCATTGTTTTCACCGAGAATTCTTCATTTGAACCTGTGATCGCCAATATGGTGCTGGAGTGCAAGGCTCCCGTTAATATCCTGTTAGCGGATACCAAGGACATCGGCGGTATCGCCCATGGACAGATGATCTTACAGCTGCCGGAGGATGAAATGGCGGCGAACAAGATGATCCATTATTTACAGGAGAGAAAACTGGAAGTGGAGGAGCTGAAAGACTATGTGGGATAATGCAACGATTATGATGCTGGTGGAAGGCACCTTTGTTACTTTGTATATGACCCTTGTTTCCACATTTATGGGGTATGTACTCGGACTTCCTATGGGAATTGCCCTGGTGATTACCGCACCGAAGGGACTGCGTCCGAACAAGATCATTTATAAGATTCTGGATGTGATCGTCAACATTGTGCGAAGCATTCCGTTTTTGATTTTGTTGATCATGATCATCCCTTTGACCCGTATCATTGTAGGAAAGAGCTATGGTCCGACGGCTACCATCGTTCCTCTGACTCTGGCAGCGGCACCGTTCATTGCCAGAATGGTGGAATCCTCTCTGTTGGAGGTAGATCACGGAGTGATTGAAGCAGCACAGAGCATGGGAGCTAACCTGTGGACGATCATCTGGAAGGTTATGCTGGCAGAATCCAGAACCTCATTGCTTGTGAATGCGACCATTGCACTGGGAACAATCTTAGGCTACTCCGCTATGGCAGGTGCCGTAGGTGGAGGCGGACTCGGTGATATTGCGATCCGATACGGTTATTATCGTTACCAGACCGATATTATGCTGGTGACAGTAGTATTGTTGGTACTGTTGGTACAGTTGCTGCAATATATCGGAATGACGATTTCCAAGAAATTGGATAAGAGAACCCGTTAGGGAAAACGAAAAGATTGAGGCAGATGTAAGGCATCTGATTCAATAGACTAAAATTTTTTACCAAAAGATTTAGGAGGAGAAGTATTATGAAAAAGAAAGTGATTGCTTTGATCGCAGTTGCAGCATTGTCCGTGAGCGCACTGACCGGCTGCGGCAGCAACGAAACAGCTGCTCAGACCAGCGAGGCAGCTGCAACAACAGCTAACCAGGAAACCGCTGCCCAGACTACCGAGGCAACAGAAAGCAAGGAAGTAGCTGACACCGATACCACTATCAAGGTAGCTGCAAGTGCAGTACCTCATGCAGAGATCCTGGAGGCAGCAAAGCCTCTGTTAGCGGAGCAGGGTTATACTCTGGAGATTCAGATTTTTGATGACTATGTACAGCCTAATTTAGTAGTAGAGTCCGGTGATTTCGATGCAAACTACTTCCAACACATTCCTTATCTGGAGAGCTTCAACGAGGAGAAAGGTACCCATCTGGTAAATGCCGGCGGTATCCATTACGAGCCCTTCGGACTGTATCCCGGAACCGAGACCAGCTTAGACAACATTGACAATGCAACTATCGCAGTACCCAACGATACCACCAATGAGGCACGTGCTCTGTTACTGTTACAGGATAACGGTTACATCACCCTGAAGGATGGTGTGGGTCTGACCGCTACTACTAAGGATATCGTTGAGAACCCTCACAACATCACCTTCGTAGAGCTGGAAGCAGCACAGGTTCCCAGAACCCTTCCGGAAGTATCCTTCGGTGTCCTGAACGGCAACTATGCTATGGAAGCAGGCCTGACTGTTGCAGACGATGCTCTGTTGTATGAGAGCGATGATTCCGAAGCAGCTGCTACTTATGTAAATGTAATCGCTGTTAAGGAAGGCAACGAGAATCTGCCTAAGATCAAGGCACTGGTAGATACTCTGAAGTCCGATGAGATCAAGCAGTTCATCAACGACAATTATAATGGTGGCGTTATCCCTTACAAGTAAGGTGAAGTGCCAGTAAAGTAATGCGAAAATCCGGAGAGCATTCCGAGGAATGGGAGGAGATTTTTCCGAACAGCATTCGGGTGGATGCTCTCCAGATTTTTCTGTTGTTTCCACAAATCCTATATGAACTATAGGAAAAAGAAAAATAAAGAAAAAATAAGGTAGAATCTGTGGAAACCATAGAAAGATCGGAGCAGTTTTGAACTGCTTTGGAATAAGCAGGCTGATATGAAAAGTGAAACAGAGCAGGAGGATGCTCGGAAATGAGGATAGGATGAAAATTTCAACCAAAGGAAGATATGCAGTACGTGTCATGTTGGATCTGGCATTGAACAACAATGGAGAGTGTATCAAGGTAAAAGAAATCGCTGCCAGACAGGGGATTTCCGAAAAGTATCTGGAGCAGATCATTGCTGTGCTGAATAAGGCAGGATATGTGAAGAGCGTCCGTGGTGCACAGGGTGGTTACCGCATCGCAAAAGACCCGGCAGATTATACGGTGGGAATGATCCTGCGGCTGACGGAAGGATCGTTGGCACCGGTGGCCTGTCTGGAAGACGGTGCGGACATCTGTGAACGCTGCGATACCTGTGAGACCCTGGAGGTATGGCAGGAGCTGTATAATGCTGTGAATAAAGTAGTGGATGGGGTTACCATAGCAGATCTTGTAGAGCGTAGGAAAAAGAGACTGGAGAATCTGGATTACTCCATATAGCATGATATCAGGGTCGAAAGACTTAAGCTCGCATAAGGATTGACAACAGCCCGGCAGGTTTTCTGCCGGGCTGTTGTCAGTTTGCAGAGAATGAAAGGGGGGTCATTCCTGCAGAAAAATGTCAACCAAAGGAATGAATGGTTAACAACTTTAGTATATCGGGAGAAGAACCTATTGTCAACGAAAGTCTGATAAAGGTTGACATCCTTTCATCGACAAATATCGCGGAAAACTATCTAAATTTTTATATAGTTATAAAAACTACATAAAAAGATTTAAAATACCATGAAATGAAATACAAAGTCAAAAACGCATTGCTTTTTACTCTACAACGTGGTAAGCTAAACTTTGAAAAGAAGCAGAAAGGTGTATGCGAGAATGAGCGAAGCATTTCATATTATATCAGACGGTTCCTGCGATCTTCCGTTGGAGCTTACCAAAGAGAAGAATATCACAGTGGTTCCCTTCTATGTATCTTTTGAAGAGGGAAAATATCAAAAAGAAATGGTAGAGATCGGTGTACGTGAATTCTATCAGAAAATGGTGGATCATCCGGATGTATATCCCAAGTCCTCTATGCCGTCCGTACAGGATTACCTGGATGCATTTCTGCCTTATGTCAAAGCGGGTACACCCATTATCTGTATCTGCATTACGACCAAATTCAGTGGCTCCATGCAGTCCGCGCTGAATGCGAAGGCGATTCTGGAAGAGGAATATCCCGAATCACAGATCTATGTCTGTGATTCTTGTGTGAACACAGTTCTTCAGGGAATCTATGTACTGGAAGCAGTAAGGCTCAGAGATGCGGGTGCAGGATATCAGGAGAGCATTGATCGCCTGAATGAGATCAAGAGCTCCGGAAGAATCTTTTTCACGGTCGGAAATATGGAATACTTAAAGCATGGTGGGCGCATCGGCAAAGTAGCAAGTGTAGCAGGAAGCTTGCTTGGCATCAAGCCTATCATCACCTTAAAAGAAGGCGAAATTTTCCCGTCCGGTATCGGCAGAAGCCGCCGCAAGACCGTGGACAAGACTATCGACCTGCTGCTGGCATATCTGGCAGAGGAGAAGACAGATATTGCAGATTACAGTATCTGTATAGGATACGGCTACGATAAGGAAGAAGCCGTGGAGTTTAGGGACAGACTGGTAAGCAGACTGAAGGAGAAGGGATACGACATCGACACCATTCCCACTTTCCAGATCGGTGCTACCATCGGTGTACACACCGGACCTTATCCGCTGGGAATCGGTGTCGTGAAGAAATCCATTAGAGAGTAACTCTTAATTTATTCTTTGCAGGCATCTAACAGTTCCTGCACATTTTCAAAAGCATAGTCCGGCAGATACTGGGTATTCGGCTCCCCCTCGGGAGTCAGAATATCCTTTTTTTGTGCCTCGCCGGTGAATAGGACGCAGGTGTCCACGCCGCCGTTAATGCCGCAGGCAATATCGGTATACAGACGGTCACCGACTACCAGTGTCTCCTCGGGGGTAAAACCGGATATATCCAGGCATAAGTTTACGACTTCTTTGCTGGGTTTGCCCAAGTAAATGGGCTGTTTATCGGTGGTAGCGGTGATCATATCACAGATCGCACCGCAATCGGGGATAAAGCCGAAGTCGATGGGACAGCGCAGATCCGGATTGGTGCCGTAGAAGGGAACGTCCTGGGTGAATAAAACTTTGCAGACTTCCGTAAGCTTGCCGTAATTTAATTCACTGTCGTAGGCAACCACTACACAGTCGATATTCTTTTCGCAGACCTCGGTGACATGAAGCCCGTTTTTACGCAGTTCGGCTACGAAGGAAGCAGTTCCCAGTACGAAGATTTTTTTCTCTGCATAATTTTCCTTCAGAAAGCGCAGCGTCATATAACCGGAGGTGATGAACTGATCCTCTGTGCTGTCCAAGTGAAATGCATCGTGGAATTTCTTCACATAGTCCAGCCCGCTTTTCGTGGAATTGTTGGTAATGTAATAAGCCCTGCCACCGATGTCGTTGATATAGCGGATCAGATCCGCACTGCCTTCGTACAGGGTATCGCCCACGGCGATCGTTCCGTCAATGTCGAACAGGAAAAGCTTTTTATTTTTCAGACGAGCCAGTTTAGCGGCATCGCTGTATCTATGCTTCGGGTCAAAAGTGATCATAATGGTCCTCATTTCTGAGCTTGAAATGCTCAGGTTCATGTTAGCAATGAATGTGGTTACTGTCAAGGAAAAGACAGCGCGCGAAGCTAAAATGCACGGAGGGAAAATGAGAGGAGGGAAACGTAAGTGGAATTGCGTAAGCTTTTATGGTATGATAGGCATAGATGTGTGTGGTGGGGTACGCAGTAAAGCTGCCTGATAATGACAAATAAAAAAGGATACGATCAGTGATATGGATGAGAAGAAGGATAAAGGTTTACAAGGAAACGAAAAAATAGAGGAGGCAATTCTGGCATTACAGCAGGAGCCCACGGAAGAGCTTCTGGCACACGCGCTGACAGTGGTGCGCAGACGGATGCGGGAGCAGGGGCAGTTCATCGTGGCAGTGGAGCCGCCTTCCGCAGATGTGCAAGAAGCGGTGATGCAGGCCGCCGGAACCGCTATGCGTTTACAGGCGGTGCAGACCTCCGATGGAAAAAAATGGTGGTCGGCGTTCACCGGCTTCGAAGAACAATTAAAAGGAAGCGGCAGTGTGATGTCTACGTTCCTCACGGATATCGAGCAGCTGTTTCGCATGACGCTGACCGCAGAGGGCATTGAAGGTGTGATCTTAAACCCCTGGAACCGGACACTGATGTTAGACAAACATCTCCTCCGTATCATTCTCGGAGAATAATAAAAAAAGGGAGAATCAGAGCATGACAGAAAACTATGAACTGCCGGTGTTGTTCACGGAAGAAGAGCGGAAGGCTTATGCTTCCTGGGGCATCAAAAAAGAGAAAGCGCTGATGCCGTTTGTCATAGCGACAATCTTGATCTATGCGGTGACGGCGGCATTTGTCGTAATGAAAGTCTGGGGCGTGCGGGACAGTGATCATGTACTGTTCCAGATGCTGGTACTGGGCGACTGGATCCCGGAGCTGACGGGGACGCTGGCGGTCCTTATGACGATCCTGCTGCTGGGACCGTTAAATTATATACTGGATAAATTGTGGAAGAAACCGGCAGAACCTATGACGCTGATCGTAGAACCGGAAGGAACGAACGTGAAGATTCACAAGGATCAGACCGGCAGAGAAGAGAATCTGAAGAATCGGAAGATGGCGACGGAGACGGAGAGCTATCCGCTGACACAGTTGTTCGCTTTCTTAAACCCGGAGGACAACACCATCTGTTATCAGAAAAAATGGTACATAATTGGAGAAAATACCATAGAAAACATATATCCTGCAAAATACAGACATCCCTGGATGGATCACCCGGAAAATAAAGCAAGCGTAATCACAGATGTGCAGAGACTTACGGATATTCTAAAAGGGTACGAAGCGTCCCTGGAGGCTGCCCGCAAGGAGCAGGAATGGTTAAACAATCAAAAATAAGAAAGAGGAAAAAGCATGAAATTTATCTCATGGAATGTAAACGGACTGAGAGCCTGCATGCAGAAGGGCTTTTTAGATTTTTTTAAAGAGATAGACGCAGATATTTTCTGCCTGCAGGAGACTAAATTACAGGAGGGACAGATTGACTTAAATCTGCCCGGATATCACCAGTACTGGAACTATGCGGAGAAAAAGGGCTATTCCGGTACCGCCATTTTTACCAAGGAGGAACCCTTGCAGGTGACCTATGGCATCGGCATGGAAGAGCATGACCATGAGGGCAGAGTGATCACGGCAGAGTACCCGGAGTTCTATTTTGTGACAGTCTATGTACCGAATGCCCAGCAGGAATTAAAGCGCCTGGATTACCGGATGCAATGGGAGGCGGATTTTCTGGCTTATCTGAAAAAACTGGAAGAGAAAAAGCCGGTGATCTATGCGGGTGACCTGAATGTGGCGCATCAGGAGATCGACCTGAAGAATCCGAAGACGAACCGCGGCAATGCGGGATTCACCGACGAGGAGCGCGCCTGCTTCTCCAAAGTACTGGAAAATGGATTTATCGACACTTTCCGCTATTTTTATCCGGAGCAGACCGGAATCTATTCCTGGTGGTCTTACAGATTCCAGGCGAGGGCGAAAAATGCCGGATGGAGAATTGACTATTTCGTGGTGTCACAGTGCCTGCAGGACAGACTGGCGGATGCGAAGATCCACACGGAAGTTCCGGGATCGGACCATTGTCCGATCGAGCTTGATATACAATAGGCAGAAGACTGCAAAAGGAGACCTATGAGCTTACGTTTCTATTTTGGACCTTCCGGGTCCGGCAAGAGTCACAGAATCTATGAAGAGATCATGCAGCGGGCGGCGCAGGAGCCGGGGAGGAATTTCCTGATCATCGTGCCGGATCAGTTCACCATGCAGACCCAGAAGGATCTGGTCATGCACAGTGACAGAGGCGGTATCCTGAATATCGATGTCTTAAGCTTCGGCAGACTCAGCCATCGTATCCTGGAGGAAGTAGGAACGAAGGAAATGCCTGTACTGGATGACACCGGGAAAAGCCTGGTGCTGCAGAAGATCGCGGCAGATCTGAAGGAGCAGCTGCCTGCCATGGGAAGTCTGTTGCATAAGCAGGGCTATATCCATGAGGTAAAAAGTGCCATCTCCGAATTCATGCAGTACGGCATCAGCACACAGGATATGGATAAACTGATCGCCAGCGCCGAAAAAAGGGGCGCACTGGCAATGAAGCTCAGAGATTTAAAGACTCTGTACCGGGGATTTCAGGATTATATCAGAGACCATTTTATCACTACAGAGGAGACACTGGATGTGCTGCGCAGATCCCTGGTAAAGTCGAAGATCCTTCCGGACAGTGTGGTGGTATTCGACGGGTTTACGGGATTTACCCCTATACAGAACCGTCTGATCCAGGAATTGATGCGGGTGTGCGAGGAGACCATTGTCACTGTGACCATTGGTGAGGAAGAAGACCCTTATCAGATGGACGGCGAGCAGAAATTGTTCCATCTGAGTAAAAAAACAGTGGCGGATCTGGTGAAGCTGGCGGCGGAGGCAGAGGTGACACGAGGGGAAGATGTATTTGTAAAGGGCGGTCCCAACCGTTTCACCGAGGCATCGGCGTTATGTTATCTGGAGCAGAACCTGTTCCGCTATCAGTATGAGCCTTATACGGAGAAACAGTGTGAGATCCGTATGTTCGAGGCACTTTCTCCCAGAGAGGAAGTCCATCAGACGGCATTGTATATCCGGAAGCTGATCCGGGAAGAAGGACTTACTTACCGGGATATTGCTGTGGTCATCGGAGATCTGGAGGGGTACGCTTCCTATGTGGAAACAGAATTCGGGCAGCTGGAGATTCCCTGTTTTTTGGACAGGACCAGAGGGATTGTCTTAAATCCCATGATCGAATACATCAAAAGTGCCTTGCAGTTATATATCAGGGATTTTTCGTATGATACCGTATTTCATTTTTTGCGCAGCGGCATGGCGGATATCTCCAGAGAGGAAATTGACGAACTGGAGAATTATGTGATCCGCACCGGGGCGAGAGGGTATCGCACCTACAGCCGCCTGTTCACACGAAAAACTGAGGAGATGCAGCAAGGCAGTGGGCAGGAAGACACAGAGCAGGCGGAAGAGACCATGGAGCGTCTGAACCGTATCAGACAGCAGTTTGCGGATACCGTGGAGATCCTGCATATGGCTCCCCGGGCAAAAGCCGGCGAGTATGTGGATCACCTGTATGATTTTCTGGAGCAGAATCAGGTACAGCAAAAGCTTTTGAATTATCAACAGCGGTTCGAGCAGGAGGGCGACCTGGCGAAAGCCAGGGAATATGCACAGATCTACCGTCTGGTCATGGATCTGCTGGATCAAATCTATGAACTTTTGGGTGAGGAAGAGATTTCCCTACAGGAATTTGCGGATATTTTAGAGGCTGGTTTTGGCGAGATCACAGTAGGTACGATTCCGCAGAATGTGGATCGTATTGTGGTGGGTGATATGGAGCGGACCCGCTTAAAACAGGTTAAAGTATTGTTTTTCCTGGGGGTAAATGATGGAAACATTCCGAAAAATGCCTCCAAGGGCGGCATTATCTCCGATATGGACAGAGAATTTTTAATCGAATCCGGAACAGAAATGGCACCGAGTCCCAGACAACAGATGTACATTCAGAGACTGTATCTGTATTTGAATATGACGAAACCCTCAGAACGGCTGTATCTGTCTTATGCCAAGGTAAACAGTGATGGGAAGGGAATCCGTCCGTCTTACCTGATCGATACGGTACGGAAGCTTTTTCCGCAGCTTGCGGTGGAATATCCCCAGAACCGCAGCCGCTTAGAGCAGATCGAGGGCAGACAGGAAGGTGCCAGATATCTGGCGGAGGAACTGCGGGAATATGCGGACGGAACGCTGCGGGAAGAGGAACGGCAGGATTTTTATCTCATGTACTGTGCCTATGAAGCAGATCCGGAGGGCAGAGACCGTCTGACGGCGGCAGCATTTAGAAGATATAAGGAGAGCGGTCTGTCAAGGATCGTGGCGAGAGCATTGTACGGTAGGCAGCTGGAGAACAGTGTGAGCCGCTTAGAGACCTATGCTGCCTGCGCCTGCAGACATTTCCTGCAATATGGCCTGTCTCTGCAGGAGAGAGAAGAATTCGGCTTTGAAGTGTCGGATATGGGAAATGTGTATCATGCGGTACTGGAGAATTTCGCAGGAAAACTTGCAGAATCCGGTCGAACATGGTGGGATTTTGATGAAAATTTTGCAACTCAGGCAATCAAAGAAGCAGTGGAAGGTTATGCTGCGACTTATGGGGAGACCGTTCTGCACAGTTCTGCAAGGAATGAATATGCTATTACCCGGATGAGCAGGATCCTGACCCGGACGGTGCTGACACTGCAGCAGCATCTGAAGCAGGGAAGCTTTCAGCCGGACGATTATGAGTTGTCCTTCCGGTTTGCGGAGGATCTGGACAGTATTCATGTGGATCTGTCTGAAGAAGAGAAGATGCACCTGCAGGGACGCATTGACCGCATCGATGTATCGGAGGACGCGGAGCATGTCTATGTCAAGGTCATCGATTACAAGTCCGGCAATAAGAAATTCGACCTGGCGGCACTGTACTACGGCCTGCAGCTGCAGCTGGTGGTATATATGAATGCGGCAATGGAGCTGGAGAGCAGAAAGCATCCGGATAAGGAGATCGTACCGGCGGCACTGCTGTATTATCATATTGATGATCCTACGATAGAGACTCCGGTGGAACTGACCCAGGAGCAGATCAACGAAGAGATTCTGACAAAGCTTCGCATGAACGGTGTGGTGAACAGCGATCCCGCCGTGGTGGAACGTTTGGATCGATTTTTACAGGACAAGTCCAAAGTCATTCCGGTGGAAAAGAAAAAGGACGGAAGCTTCAGTGCCAGATCCGGAATCTTAAGCCGTGAGGAGCTGCATGTGGTATCTGCTTATGTGGATACGAAGATACGCCAGATTGGCAGGGAGATCCTGGACGGTAAAATAGCGGCAAATCCTTACGAAAAGGGAAATGAGGAAGCATGTACCTATTGCGCCTATAAAAAAGTCTGTGGTTTTGACGGCAGTATTCCCGGATATGAGAAGAGGCAGCTGGAGGATCTGGATAAGCAGACGCTGATGCAGCGGATGCAGGAGACGACGGAAGCGTAGGATAAAAGAAACAGGAACAGAGGTAGCGTATGGGAATGAAATTCACCCCGGAACAGCAAAGAGTGATCGAACTGCATAACAGTAATATTCTGGTATCGGCGGCCGCGGGAAGCGGTAAGACAGCAGTGCTGGTGGAACGTATCATCCGCATGATCTGTGACGGAGAACATCCGGCGGATATTGACAGATTACTGATCGTGACATTTACCAATGCCGCTGCAGCGGAAATGAGAGAACGGATCGCCGCGGGCATCATTGCCAGACTGGAGGCGGATCCCGGCAACGAGCATATCCAGAAGCAGTCTGCGCTGTTACATAATGCACAGATCACAACCATTGACAGCTTCAGCCTGTTCCTGATCCGGAACCATTTCAATGAGATCGGACTGGATCCGGATTTCCGCGTGGCGGATGAGGGAGAGATCAAGCTGCTTCAGCAGGAAGTACTGGCGCAGCTTTTAGAGGATGCCTATGCCGGGAAATTTGTCCCGGAAGCCCCGGAACAGTTCCACGCCTGTGTGGAGTATTTCTGCCCGGGAGGCAGGGAGAGCGTGCTGGAGCAGCATATTCTGAATCTGTCCCGGTATGCGGGAAGTTTTCCCTGGCCTGCGGAATGGCTGGAGGAGCGCAAAAATGACTATGCCGCAGGAGATATGGAAGCACTGGTTCACAGCGATTACGGACAATATCTGACGGAACGGGTGAACCGTACCGTGGAGGGATGCCTGGAAAAACTGCGGGAAGTAAAGCGGCTGTGTGAACTACCGGACGGCCCGTATATGTACGGAGAACTGACGGAGGCAGAGATCGAGCAGCTGGAGAGACTGACATCCTGTAAGGACCTGGAGGAACAGGCGGCCAAAGTTCCTACGGTGACATTTGGACGCCTTCCTTCCAAGAAGGATGACAGTGTGGATCCTGCCAAACGCGAACTTGCCAAAGCAATTCGAAACAGTGTGAAGGATACCTTAAGTGACCTTTCAGAGAGCTATTTTAAGACCCCGTTAGAACTGGCGGTGGAGCAGGGAAAAGCCTGCAGAGAGCCGCTGCGAATACTGCTTGACCTGGTACTGGAATTCGACAGAAGGCTTCTCGCAGCCAAGCAGGAGAGACATCTGATCGACTTTTCCGATATGGAGCATTATGCGCTGCAGATCCTGTTAAAGCGGGAAAAAGTGGAAGAAACCGGCGGCACAGGAACGGATCACGCCGAAACGAAATATCGTATTGTGCCAAGTGACGTTGCAATGGAGTACCGCCAGTATTTTCAGGAGATCCTTATTGATGAGTACCAGGACAGTAACCTGGTGCAGGAGTATCTGTTAAGCGCTATCTCCGGGGAAGAAGAGGGTCGTTACAACCGCTTCATGGTAGGTGATGTAAAGCAGAGCATCTATAAATTCCGTCTGGCGAGACCGGAGCTTTTCCTGGAAAAATACGATATCTATCAGGAGACCGGAGATCTGTGCCGGATCGATCTGGCACAGAACTTCCGAAGCCGTATCCAGGTGGTGGATGCGGTAAACGATGTATTTTCCCGGATCATGAGCAGGGAGATCGGCGGGATCGCCTATGATGACAAGGCGGCACTGTATCCCGGAGCAGTGTATCCTGCACAGGAGGATCCCGCCTACGGCAGCGAACTGCTACTGATCCGCAAGCCGGAAAAGGGAGAGCGCGAAGAGAGCGGCATCGGAGAGCAGCATGCCGAGGGTGCGGGAGTCCTTGTGGATTACGATAATGTACGACAGTTGGAAGCGCTCGCCATTGCCGCCCGTATAAAACAGCTGAAGGGCAGTCTGCAGGTGATGGAGAAATCCACGGGAGAACTTCGCCCGGTGCGATATTCGGATATGGTCATCCTGCTTCGCACCACCAGCGGCTGGGACGAAGAATTCAAAAAGATACTGGAACAGCAGGGAATCCCTGTCTACATCACATCTAAGACCGGATATTTCGGGGCGCTGGAGGTGCAGGAGCTGTTGCAGTTTTTACGGGTGCTGGACAATCCAAGGCAGGATATCCCGCTGTTTGGCGTGATGCAGTCCGTCTTTGGTGGATTCACCCAGGAAGAGATCGCGCAGATCCGCAGTGGCGGGGAAGGGCATTCCAGAAAACGGATGACACTGTATGAGGCACTGAAGGAAGTGGCACAGAGCGGCCGGACGGTGGAAGAGGGAGAAGAGATATCAGCGGGCGAAAGCGCCGGTGAAGAAGCAGAGCTTTCACAAAAGGCAGATACCTTCTTACAACGGATTGGCCACTACCGTGACCTGACTCCTTTCACCTCGATCCGTGACCTGTTGCAGCGGATCCTGGACGATTATGATTATCTGAATTATGTGACGGCACTTCCCACCGGCAGCAAGCGGCGTGCAAATGTGGAGATGCTGCTTACGAAGGCATCCGCTTTCGAGAAGACCAGTTATTTCGGACTGTTCCACTTTATCCGTTACATGGAGCAGCTGGAAAAATATGACGTGGATTATGGTGAGGCAGACACCCTGGATGAAAATGCCGATGTGGTCAGGATCATGAGTATCCACAAAAGTAAGGGACTGGAATTCCCGGTGGTATTTGTCTCCGGACTGTCGAAACGCTTCAACATGCAGGATGCGAACCAATCCCTCATCGTGGACATGGATCTGGGAGTTGCGGTGGATTATGTAGATTCCGTACGGCGTATTAAAAATAAGACTCTCCGCCGGGCAATCCTGTCTGCAAAAATGAAGGAAGATAATCTGGCGGAGGAATTACGTGTGCTCTATGTGGCACTGACCCGTGCCAGAGAAAAGCTGATCTTAACTTCCGTACTGGAGAAAGCGGAGGAAAAATGGGAACTGTCCCAGATGACCGGACAGGAGAAGCTGACGTATCTGGATTTCTGCGAGGCGGGAAGTTATATGGATTTCCTGCTGCCGATCCTGCCGCAGACGGGAATTGCGGTGAAAACACTGAGAACGGAGGATCTGGCGGCAGAGGAACTCGGAGAGCAGCTGCGCATGGGCGATCGCAGAGAACAGCTGCGGCTGATAGCCTGTGGAGAGACACCTTTGACCGGGGACCCGGAAGAAAATGAGCGGAAGCTTATGCATCTGCGGGAGCGTTTTGCTTATCAATATCCACATCCCGGGTTACAAAAGCTGTATACCAAGACAACAGTGTCAGAGTTAAAGATCGCAGCCATGGCGGAAAAGGACGAGGCGGCATTCCATACCTTTGAAGAAAAAGAAGTGGTTCCCTATATCCCGGGATTCCGCAGAGAGCAGGAGAAGGTCAGCGGTGCAGTGCGCGGTAATGCGTTTCACCGTACCATGGAGCTTCTGGATTTCACATATCTATTCACAGAATCCGGGCTGTTCACCGGATGTCCGAACAACTATGAGGAATATCGCAGAGGACTGGACAAGAATCGGTTACAGAACCGACTGGAAGAATTCTTACAGCGGGAAACGATATCTTTACGCCTGACAGAGGAATATGCCAAAGCAGTCAGTCTGCCGAAGATCCTCAATTTCCTGGAGCAGGAGCTGGCATACCGCATGTGGCGTGCGCAGGAACAGGGGCTTCTATACAGAGAGCAGCCCTTTGTGCTGGGCATTGATGCGAAACGCCTGGATCCGGATCTGCCCGAGGGAGAAAAGGTGCTCATTCAGGGTATTATCGATGTCTTTTTCATAGAAGATGGTGAGATTGTTCTGCTGGACTACAAGACCGATGTGATCGACTCCCTGGAAGCTCTCTGGAACCGCTACAACGTCCAGATTCAGTACTATGAGGAAGCGTTGACGAAGCTGATGCAGATGCCCGTGAAGGAGCGGATCCTGTATTCCTTCTATCTAGAAAAGTATAAGTAAAAACTCAAAATCAACGAAATGAAAGATGAAATTCGATATAAGTAAATGAAATGTTGATTCTTTCCGCGGAACTTGTTATACTTATAATGGAAACGGAGGTTGAGACTATGTATGCTATGGAATTTGCACAGGTCGGAGAGAATATACAGCATCTTTTGGATGAGAGAGGTATGACACAACAAAATCTTGCGGAGGCATTGGGAATTTCCAAACAAGTCGTGAACAAGATTATAAAGGGGAATAAAGCTATTAATGTAAAGGAAATTGCAGAGATAGCACAGATACTGGGAGTTTCGGCGGATGATTTATTGATGGTAAGAGATACGAACACTGCACCTGACAGCTTAAGCTTTATGGGAACGGTACAGGATGAGGATACATTACAAAAGATCAACCGGATCAGAGAAGCGATTGATGAAATCCATATGTTGGAAGGGGTATTACATGACAAATGAATTGAATGAACTGGAAGTAAGAGAGATCAAGAATCTTGCAAAGGAAAAGTTGGGACTTTGCAGTAAAACGAATGATATTATCGGAACACAGATTTTTTCCATACTAAGTATGTATGCACGGGTAATCTATTATCCCCTGGGACAGGAGGCTCCATGGGGATTTACCCGAATCAGCGGTTCCAGAGACGATGCAGCTCTGGAAAAGCCTTTTGTAGCTATTAATTCGTCTATTTCTATGGATCGTCAAGTCTTTGCGGCAGCGCATGAGTTATACCACATCTGGTTTGAACAAAATCCTGATATTTTACCGGCAGATTTATTAAATGAACAGAACAAAGAAGTGAATGAAAAAAAGGCAAATCGGTTTGCAGCAGAATTTTTGGTGAGTGAGCAGTTGCTTTGCCAGGAAATTGAACTTTATCAGATACAGGAAATTACAATTAAAAACATTTTGCAATTGGCCGCTTTATTTACTGTTCCTTACCGAACCATGGTAAAAAGACTGTATGAGATCAGACGGATTACACAGGCACAGCAGATAATCTTTTTAAACGAGACAGAAGAAAACATTGAGATATATTCCAAAAAATATTCTATTCCAAAACAGGCGGCAGATGAGCGGGTAACATTGGATAATCTCACGGAACTTGCGGTGGAAGCTTATGAAAAGGGATATATCACTTATGAAAAGCTGGAATATTTATTAGAATTCAGTAATCTGATTCCGGCGGATCTGGGAATAAAAAAGAAGGATTCCTAATATCGCTATCTTTATGATATTTTACCGATGGTTGCGGCACATATCTATATGCATACGCATGCACAGGGGGAGGTTATGATGCCCTCCAGTGCCATACAGCAGTTAAATGAACTTATTGCAGAAGGAAAAGTAGTCCTTGTAAATGAATGTAATCTTAAAATGGCAGATAAGGCAGTGTATGCTGCAACTTATGAAAATCTTGCCAAAGTGATGATAGATCCACGCAGACCTAATAAAAATAAGGGAGAAGTATGTTCTCTGGCGTATGCAAAGGCAACCGGAATTCCGGTGTTTGCGACAGATGAAATGAATCTCCAGCCAATCATTGATACACAGTTGAACACGGGAATAGATGATATTACCTGTATACGAATCGTGGACATTATTGAAAAGGCATATCAGGGTGAAATCGCAGTACCGAGAAAAGTTTGTAAGGCACTTTGGATCATTTGCGGAAAACTGAAGGAAACATTCGACCGGGAAATCTGGCCGTTAGAATAAAAAGGAGATATCCATAATGGATATCTCCTTTCAGACTGTAGACAAAGCTCCTTCCTGTGAGGGAGCTTTGTCTACAGTCTGTTTATTTATCGTTATCTTCTCTTTTCCGAATCATGCCTCTTACTTTTTATAGTACCATCTTCCTGTATAGGGTGCAAGTCGTCACTGATGGTTCGTATAAATAATTTTACGCGTTTTTGCTGTATTTTTAAAGGTGCAAGATTTGTATAATTCCGATAATTGTAGTATACTGTAGGAAAAGATTTTTCGTAACACATCAGTTCACCATGTATTACAGAAAAGAGGTTATATTTCAAATGAAAAAGCAAAGCAAAGTAACCAGTCAGTCTGCCATGCTGCAGCAAAACACAAGATCAACCTATCGGATACTGATCATCAGCATCGTTATGCTGATCCTGTTCATCGGATCCAACATGTATCTGAGCCGGATCAATTCCCAGCAGCTGGAAGCTACCATGTATCTGAACCAGTATCGTATGGGTTCCAAGACGCTGACCGCTGCCGTACAGTCTTACGCAGTCACCGGAGACCAGACCTACTATGACAATTATATGAAGGAATTAAACGAGGATAAAAATCGTGACATTGCCTGGGAAGGTCTTCAGAAAGACGGTCTGACCGACAATGAATGGGCACTGTTAAACCATATTGCTGAAATGTCCAACGGTCTGGTTCCTCTGGAAGAAGAAGCCATGGATAAGGCCGGTTCCGGAGATACACAAGCAGCTATTTCTTATGTATTTGGTGAGGAATATGAATCTACCGTACAGGAGATCACTGCAACCACAGATAATTGTATCAATGATATCCAGGCACGTATGGCTCAGAAGCAAAATACTCTGAATCTGATAATGATCACTACCATGGTGATTTTCATTCTCTGCTTCCTGACCATTGCCCGCAAGATTGTCACCATACTGACCTTTGCAAAACAGGAACTGCTGATTCCCATTGTAAAAGTATCCGAGCAGATGAAAGTACTTGCGCAGGGACATTTTGACAGCCGTCTGGATCTGCCGGAGGATGACAGTGAAGTCGGCATCATGGTTCAGGCCGTTCATTTCATGAACGACAACTTTACCAAGATGATTACCGAGATTTCCGAGATCTTAGGTCAGATGGGTCAGGGCAATTACCGTGTAGAGCCTACGGAAGAGTATGTCGGTGACTTTGTACAGATCAAGGATTCCATGGTGAAGATCATTGCCGATATGAAGAAGACACTGTCCACCATTCAGGTCAGCGCACAGGAGATCGATGGTGGTTCCGAGCAGCTGGCACAGGCAGCTACCGATCTGGCAGAAGGCTGTACCGCACAGGCCTCCAAGATTTCCGAAGCATCCCAGATGATCGACGCTATGGCAAAGAGTATTGAAGAAAAAGCCAGAGTTGCACAGGAGACCGCAGATATCTCCAAGCAGTCCGCACAGACGGTTGCTGATGGCAATGCCAAGATGCAGGAACTGAAAGTCGCAATCGGTGAGATCAGTAAATGTTCCGAGGAGATTCGTTCTATCATTCAGGTCATTGAGGATATCGCTTCCCAGACCAACCTCCTGTCACTGAATGCCTCCATCGAGGCTGCCCGTGCCGGAGAAGCAGGCCGCGGATTTGCTGTCGTAGCCGAGCAGGTCAAGAATCTGGCGGAACAGTCCACCGAGGCTGCCGGAGAGACCACAAAGCTGATCGAGAGCACCATCGATGCTGTCAACAAGGGAATCGCCATTGCAGAAGAAACCGAAGCTAGCATGGATCAGGTAATGGAAGAAGCCGAGGCTTCTACCAAGCGTATGGTTGATATGGCACAGGCCCTTCAGGCTGAAGTGTCCAGCGTCCAGCAGATCGATGAAAACATCGCTCATGTGGCCGGAATCGTGGACAACAACTCCGCATCTTCTCAGGAGACCGCCGCTGTCAGCGAAGAACAGTCCGCGCAGGTACATACTATGTTACAGCTGATGCATCAGTTCCAGATCTAGTTTTCAGAATGATAAAGCCTGAGTGCTTCTAAAGAAGCCTCAGGCTCAGACTGTAGACAAAGCTCCTTCCTGTGAGGGAGCTTTTCTTGTGTCATGACTGCAAAAATTATGTACTTACAAGCATATAAGAAGTAGTGAAAATGCCGTATTTACGGGACTTTTCACTACTTTTTTGGTATAATGAAAGTATCAAAATAAAGGCGGTGTTTCCTATGATGACACAATCTGCTGCGCCTGATTGACCAGACAATCGACTGGAGTTTTATCTAAGATCTTGTGATCGATAAATACAGTGCAGACAATGGCCGCCCCAGCATGGATCCGGTCATGCTCATTAAAATTCCATTCATCCAGTATCTGTACGGCATCCGAAGTATGCGCCAGACAGTAAAAGAAATCGAAGTCAATGTCGCATACCGATGGTTCCTCGGTCTGGAAATGATGGACAAGGTTCCCCATTTCTCTACGTTTGGCTTCTGGAGTGCTGACCCAAAGCGTTTTGTCTACAGTCTGAAAGGAGATATCCATAATGGATATCTCCTTTTACATACGAATGAAATTATGCGGTGATCACAGTGCCTGCCTTGCCCTTAATGGCATCCTTGACATGATCCATGGAGGTGATCAGTACTTTGCCGGCAGGAACCTTCTCCAGATAAGAGATAGCTGCTTCAATCTTGGGAAGCATGGTGCCTTCCTCGAACTGTCCTGCTGCGATCAGATCCTTTGCTTCTGCTACGGTGAGAGTCTCCAGTGCTGCCTGATCCTCCTTACCGAAATTCTTATAGACATAGGGAACTGTGGTCAGGATGATCAGCTCGTCACAGCTTAGGTCGGAAGCAAGCTTACCGGCGATGGCATCCTTCTCGATGACTGCGGAAGCACCCTTCAGCGCATGCTTCTGCTCGATCACGGGGATTCCGCCGCCGCCACAGGCGATAACTACCTGATCTGCGGCTGCCAGCGCACGGATGGCTTCGATCTCTACGATATCGATAGGCTTGGGGGCAGCAACGACACGGCGGAAGCCCTTGCCGGGATCTTCCTTGACATAATTGCCCTTCTTTACTTCAATCTCAGCATCTTCCTTGGACATGTAACGACCAATGACTTTGGTGGGCTCATAGAAAGCCTCATCATAAGGATCTACCGTGACCTGGGTGAGGATGGTGCTGACAGGCTTGGAGATCCCGCGGTCCAGAAGCTCGGCACGAAGAGAGTTCTGGATATCATAGCCTACATAACCCTGGCTCATAGCGGAGCAGACACACATAGGTGCTGGGGTATAGTCGATGTACACACGGCGTAACTCGGTCATGGCCTTATGGATCATGCTGACCTGCGGACCGTTACTGTGGGTGATCGTCAGCTGATAATCTGCCTCCACCAGATCTGCCAGTGCCTTGGCGGTTACTTTTACCGCATCCCACTGCTCGGTAGTGGTATAGCCCAAGGCATCATGTCCCAGAGATACGACAACTCTTTTTTTGCTCATAAGATTACCTCTCTATATGTATTTTCCTAAGAATTTCTTCGTCAAAAGATGTTATCAGTATAACATATTTTCTCCAGGGTGTATAGCCATTTCTATACAATGAAACCTTCCAGAATCGTAGTCAGCTCTTCTGAGCGGGCTGCCAGTGCGGAAGTGGCTTTGTCCAGATCCTGAATGGCCTGCAGCTGTTTTTCGGCAGCAGTCTGTACATTGGAGGACCCGGCAGCAGTTTCTGCGGATACTGCGGAGATACCGGAGATGGCGGACAGAGTAGTGCTGCGCTGGTGCTCCATTTCCGTCACGCCTGCATTGATCTGCTGCAGGAATTTCAGAAGCTCTGTTACCTTGGAATCTATCTCACGGAAGGAGTCTGTGGTACTGCCAACGGACTGGTTCTGATCCGCTACAATGCCCTCGGCCTGTCTGGCAACCTGCGTAGCTTCGTCAGTGGTAATCTCAATCTCTTCGATGATCCGGGAGATCTCGCCGGAGGAGTGCAGGGACTGATCCGCCAGCTTCTGGATCTCCTGAGCGACCACTGCGAAGCCTCTTCCGGATTCCCCGGCTCTGGCAGCTTCTATGGAAGCGTTAAGAGACAGGAGGTTGGTCTGCTCTGCAATCTCATTAATGGCTTCGGTAATGGAACCGATGGCTTTGGATTTCTCGTTCAGCCTGCCGATGGTATCTACGATGTTGGAGGTGATCTGCATGGTGGAAGAGGTGTTCTCCTTCAGATGCTCCACGGATTCGATACCGGTATGGATCGCAGCGGTGGTGCCGGTGGCAAGCGCACTGATCTGGTCAGAATGTGAGGATACGTTGCCGATGGTGTCGGACAGAGAGTCCATCTGCTGCAGGCAGTCCTCAGAGCTTTCATCCAGTTTTTCAATACCCTGGCGCATTTCACCTACCTGATTCTGGATATCCTGGGAGGTCGCCAGGAAATGTGAGGAAGCCGCAGACATATCGGTGGCAGCCCGGGATAATTCTTCATTGACATCCTTCAGCCCGGATACCAGCTTCTTCATGTGTGCGATCATATCACAGATGCCATCAGCTAATAGCTGGAATTCATCATTGCGCTTGGAGTGGACTTCAATCGTCAGATCTCCGTCAGAGACTTTTTTCAGGCGGCGGATAAAATAGTAGATGGAGCCGCCATACTGCCCGGCCAGCAGAGACCCCAGTAAGATCGCCACAGCACTTGCTGCAACGACAAGGATCAGAGACACATTTTTAATCTCCGCTGTCTGACCGATGATATTTGCCTGAGGGATCAGGGCACAGATCATGGCATTACGGGCACCGATCTTGGAATAGAGGAAGAGATATTCTGCGCCTGCCTCTTCCACATAGGAGGAGCCGTTCTCTTCCTCAGAGGCAAATGCCTCATCTACATAGGATTTGCCGATAAAGGTATTTTCTGCTGCCGTATCGGAGCTAGAGGAGAGGTATTCGGTGCCATCGCAGGTGACAAAGCCTACGAGACTGCCCTCGCCGCCATCCAGGGAGGATAAGGAGGTATCCAGGACACTCGGTTTGAAATCAATGATCAGGATCGCCGGAGCATTGGAGAAATATCTGGCGAGGCGGACACTGTATTTGGAGGAATCCGTGCCAAGCTTTGCATCGACCTCGGACTGGTTGCCAAAAAGGTAATATTTTGCCTTGTCCGCGGATAAGATCTGACCCTGAGAGCTTTCAAGGTACGCACTTAAGAGACCGGTCTCCTTCGTTTTCGTGGTAGAGATCGTCTTCTCCTTGTCAGAGAGCACGTAAATATTGGAGAGCAGGGCATCCGTGGTCACAGCTTTGATAAAGGTATCTTCATAGGTGTTTGGAGTATTGTACAAGGTAGTGGCATCGCTATCATACAGACCGTTCAGATATTTCTTCAGGGTATCTTCATTCATATATCCCTTGTAGTTGGACTGGACCGTGTCAAAAGAAAGCGTCAGGTACTGATTCATCATGCTGACGGTCTGGTCCACGGAGTCGCGGTAGGTTGAGATGATCTGTGTGGTAGCCTTCTGATAGGATACGAGACCTAAGACAATGATAAAGACCACGGGGATCAGAAAAGCGAAGATCAGCTTAAAGCGTATCCGATTCCAGAGAGGGATAGGGTTTTTCTTAGTATTTTTTGTCAAAATAGACACCTCCGATGCAGATTTAGTATTAATGGATACATTTTACCAAAGTTTTGTCCAAATATCTACATTAATGTGAAAACGATTTCTTAAAATGAGCCTCTTTCATAGGTTTTAATAGGCAGGAGCGCTTTTGCTTTACATAATATGTTACAAAGTAATATAATGATGATACCAGGGTCAAAAGGTCTAAGCCCACATGAGCTTGCTCATAAGTGGGCGAAAGACCTTGGGTAGGATTGTGGGAGTGCGTAGCACGAAGCAATGTCAGGAAGGAAACAGGAATCGATATGCAGAAAAAAGAACGTATGGCAAATCTGGAAGTATTGCGCTGTGTGGCAATGATGATGGTCGTGGTGCTGCACTATCAGGGCAAGGGAGGACTGCTGCCGGATCTGACAGCGCCTTTATCAGTGCAGGATATGGCAGCCTGGCTGTTGGAAGCATTCTGCATTGTAGCCGTGAATGTGTATATGATGATCAGTGGATACTTTTTATGCGAAAGCTCTTTTAAACTGAGCAGGCTGCTTACGTTGTGGCTGCAGCTGTGGCTGTATTCTGTGGGCATCGGTGTGCTGGCGGTGGTGACAGGGATCGTTCCCGCGGCGGAAGTGAGTACGCATTATTATCTGACATTATTGTTCCCGGTGACCATGGGGCATTACTGGTTCCTGACAGCGTATGTATTTTTATATATCCTGTTACCCTTCGTGGGAATCGGGCTCAGACGGATGACGAAGCAGCAGTTTCAGGTGACCCTGGTGCTGTTATTTGCTGCATTTTGTCTGATAAAATCCATTCTGCCCTTCCGGTTGGAGGAGGACAGCAAAGGATATGACTGCATCTGGTATCTGTGCGTGTTTTGTGCAGCCGCTTATCTTCGCAGATTCGGAATTCCTTTTTTACAGAAAAAATCCCGGGCGCTGCTGCTGTATCTGATCGGCGTCATCGGAACTTTCGGAGAGGCAATGCTGCTGCATTTATTTTATCAGCGCACCGGCAGCCTGGAACTGATTCTGAAGATTCCTTATGAATATAATCATATATTCCCGTTCTTAGCTTCCGTTGGACTGTTCTGCCTGTTCCTGGACAGTGATATCCGGGGGAAGATCGGCAGCGTGGCGGTGAAGATCGCACCCTATACGTTAGGGGTGTATCTGTTGCATGAGAACCTGGGGGTGCGTTATGCATGGCAGAAGTGGCTGGGCTCGGATCGCATAGACGGTGCCGTATCGTTGCTTTTATGGACTGTCATCGCAGTGATCGTGGTATTTATATTGGGAATTCTGGTAGATGTTATCCGCAAAAATATCTGTGGCGGATTGCATAAGATATTCCTGCACATTCGTCCTTATCGTGTGCTTACGGAAAAAATCCAAGCAGTAGATAATATGTTCAAAAGAGAGGTATCATAGTGACAGATAACGTAAAAAATAAAATGGCGGGAACCGGCGGTCAGAGTCATAGGCGATTCTGGGAGTTCGTATTCGTGGCTGTTCTGGTACTGTATCCCCTGCGGCATATTGCCTGGGGGCTGGATCTGTGGGATACCGGCTACGGCTATGCGAATTTTGAATATATGGGAACCAGGCATATGGATCCCATGTGGTTGTTTTCCACTTATCTGACCACTGTCATCGGACATTGCCTTAGTCTGCTGCCCGGAGCGAAGACGCTGATCGGCATGAATTTTTACACGGGCTTAAGTATCAGCCTGCTGGCGGTTCTGGGCTATTATTTTTGTACAAAAGTGCTGAAGATACCAGCCGGGCTTGCCTTTTTGGGCGAATTTACAGCAGTAAGCTTTTGCTGGTGCCCTACGGGATCTTTTTATAATTATGTGACCTATATATTTTTCCTGATTTCCGTGATCTGTCTGTATCTGGGTCTGTCCCGGGGAAAAGGAGGTTTACTGTTTGCCGCAGGGGTGGCACTGGGCTGTAACGTGCTGGCAAGGTTTTCCAATCTGCCGGAAGCGGCGATGATCGTAGGTGTGTGGGCATATGGAATCATCTGCTGGCTGGAAGAGCAAAAAAGCATTGCGCAGGATTGTGTTGACGTTGCGGGAAATGCGGAAACGGAAAATAGGGAAGCACGAAAAAAGGCAGCAGGCAGGAGGTTTCGTAAGAAGCTGTTGCAGGATACCGGTATGTGCCTGGCGGGGTATCTTACTGCACTGCTGGTATTATTCGGTTACATTCAGATCCGCTATGGCATGGATGAGTATGTAAGAGGCATTCAGAGGCTGTTTTCCATGACGGAGGTAGCAACGGATTATACCGCCGCATCCATGATCCTGGGGATGTTCGACTGGTATCTCCAGAATCTGTACTGGGAGCTTAGGATGTGCGTCTTCCTGATTGTGGGAATGATAGCGGTGGGATTCTTGGAATTCGCCGCAACTTGTGTAAGAGATTCTTATGCAGGGAAAGACACGATAAAAAAGGCGCTGCGGATCCTGGAATGGGTCGTAAGTGCGGTACTTGCTGTGATCATGGTATTCTGGCTGTACCGGCAGGGGTTCTGCGCTAGGGAATATACGAACTACGGCGCTATTATCTGGCCCGGTGTAACGTTTTTAACGCTGACGCTCCTGGTGACGCTGTGGCGGATATTCATGCCTTCCGCACGGGGGGAGGAAAAGCTGCTCAGCGGACTGATCTTACTGATCGTACTGATCACTTCTCTTGGAAGTAACAATAAGCTTTATCCCAGCATGAATAATCTGTTCCTGGCATTGCCTTATATGTATTGGCAGTTTTACCGGTTCTGCAAATATGCCGGAAGCTTCCGATGGAAGCGGATGACCATATCCCCGATTCCTGCAAAATGTCTCTTTGGTGGTTTTTTTCTGTTATTTTTTATCCAGGTGGGACTGTTTGGCAGAAGCTTTGTATTTGCCGAAGGCACCGGTGTACAGGAGATCAATGCGCAGGTGACCAATAACGAGACTTTGAAGGGTGTGTGGATGAGTGAGGAACGCGCCGGATGGATGCAGGAGATCTCAGAGTATGTGAATACCGGAGGACTTGCGGGAAAGGATGTGCTGCTCTACGGTCAGATCCCGGCCTTGTCCTATTATCTGCAGATGCCTGCGGCATTCAATCCCTGGCCGGATCTGGATTCCTATCAGATCGCACAGATGGAAGAGGATATGCATAAGATGCAGGAACGGATGGATATGGATGCGACTTATCGTCCGGTGGTACTGTTAGAGAAAAAATATGCCGTGTATCTGGAAGCGGGAGAGAATGTTCTGGAAGCATTACAGCCCACGGAAAAAGAACGGAGTCTCATCGTGGATAATGCCAAACTTTTGTTGATCGGTGAGTTCATGGATGCATATGGATACGAGAAAACCTTTGAAAATGAGAAATTTGTGATTTTTGAATAAAAACAGAAAACAGATCCCCGGGAGATTTTCATCTTCCGGGGATTTTGAAGTTTGAATTCAATGTCTTATAACAGCTGTAAGCCGTTCTCCTTTGCAGTCTCCATAACTTCATCGGACCACAGAGAACACTGTACTTCGCCGATATGAGCTTTTCTTAAGAAGAACATACAGATACGGGACTGACCGATACCACCGCCGATGGTAAGAGGAAGCTCACCGTTAATGACTGCCTTGTGGTAAGGAAGTTCAGCACGCTCGGGGCAGCCTGCCTTCTGTAACTGGTCTAACAGAGCCTTTTTGTCTACACGGATACCCATGCTGGACAGCTCCAAAGCGATATCCAGGACCGGATAATATACCACGATATCCGCATTCAGGGACCAGTCATCGTAGTCCGGGGCACGACCATCGTGAGGCTTACCGTTCTCTAAGGTCTCGCCAATCTGCATGATGCAGACAGCACCCTTAGCCTTGGCAATGTAGTATTCGCGTTCCTTCGGAGAATAATCAGGGAACATTTCCTCCAGTTCACTGGTAGTTACGAAGAAGATGTCGTGAGGAAGGATCTCCTCAATGTAATCGTAATGGATGGACATATATTTCTCCGTCTTGCGCAGAACTTTGTATACGGTGCGGACGGTCTCCTTCAGAGTTTCAAGATTCCGTTCATCCCTGGTGATGATCTTCTCCCAGTCCCATTGATCTACATAGATAGAGTGGATGTTGTCGGTGGTCTCATCCTGGCGGATGGCACTCATGTCGGTGTAGAGTCCCTCACCGGGTTTGAAACCATACTTCTGCAGGGCATAGCGCTTCCATTTGGCCAGAGACTGTACGATCTCTGCTTCGCGGTCTCCCTGCGCAGCAATATGGAAATTTACAGGACGCTCCACACCGTTTAAGTTATCGTTCAGTCCGGATGTGGGATCCACAAATAAAGGAGCTGATACGCGCAGCAGGTGCAGGCGCTCTGCTAACAATCCCTGGAAAAAGTCCTTCACTGTCTTAATGGCAACCTGTGTCTCGTACAGGTTCAGCTGAGACTTATAATTTTTAGGTATGACAATATCTGACATACTGACCTCTCATTCTGCCGCCTGGCGGCTTGTGTTACAAAATACTCCTATATTATTTAACTGCGAAACGCATGATTTTGCAAGCCTTTTTTCGGAAAAAATAACCACTTGCAAAAATCGAACGTACGTGCTAATTTAGATACATAACAGAACAAATGTTCTGATTTTGGAAATTTTTGGTAAGAGGCGGTGATAACTTGGAATATCTTATACAAAATGGGGAATTGTCCATCATGCAGAAGCTGGAGATCCTGACGGATGCAGCTCGTTTTGATGTAGCATGTACGTCCAGCGGTGTGGAGCGTAAGGGAGACGGGAAGCATATGGGGAACTGTGCGAAGGCAGGGATCTGTCACAGCTTTTCTTCCGACGGCAGATGTATTTCTTTACTTAAGATATTGATGACCAATGAATGTATCTTCGATTGCAAATATTGCCTGAACCGGAAGTCCAACGATGTCCCCAGAGCCACTTTTACCCCGGAGGAGATCTGTACACTGACCATGGAGTTCTACCGACGGAATTATATCGAGGGACTGTTCTTAAGCTCCGGCATTGTACAGGATCCTACGTTTACCATGGAATTATTATACCGGACCATTTGGCTGCTTCGGAATCACTACCATTTTAATGGCTATGTCCATGTGAAGGCGATTCCCGGGGCAGATCCGGAGCTGGTGCAGCGGATGGGATACCTGGCAGACCGTATGAGCGTGAACCTGGAACTCCCTACAGCGGAGGGACTTCGGACACTGGCACCGAATAAGCACCGGAAGAATATTCTGACCCCCATGCGGCAGATCCAGAACGGCATCCATGCGAATAAGGAGGAACTGATCCTGTACCGTAAGAGTCCCCACTTTGTATCCGGTGGACAGTCTACCCAGATGATCATTGGTGCGACGCCGGAGACGGATTATCAGATTTTAAATGTGGCGGAGAGCCTGTATCAGAAGTTTGAGTTAAAGAGAGTCTTCTATTCTGCGTTTGTAAAAGTCAACGAGGACAAAAGCCTGCCGGCGCTTCCGGGAGGACCACCGCTTCTGCGGGAACACCGTCTGTACCAGGCGGACTGGCTGCTCCGGTTTTATGGATTTCGGGCAGAGGAACTGTTGGATGAGAGAAGACCGTATTTTAATGTCATGTTAGATCCCAAGGAGGACTGGGCAGTGCGGCATCTGGAATGTTTTCCGATGGAGATCAACAGAGCACCTTATGGGGATCTGCTTCGGGTGCCGGGGATTGGCGTGAAGAGCGCCAGGCGGATCCTTGCAGCCAGGCGGAGTACGAAGCTGACTTTTCAGGATCTGAAGAAGTTAGGAGTGGTATTAAAGCGGGCAGTGTATTTTATTACCTGCAGCGGCAGGATGATGTATCCTACGAAGCTGGAGGAGGATTATATCGTGCGGAATCTGACGGATCCGAAGGACCGGATCCGGTTCGGAAGCGACGGTATGAGTTACCGGCAGATGACTTTATTTGATGATGGGATGTTCCCGAACGGGGTACGGCAGGAGGAGAAACGGATCATATGAAGATTTATCACTGTGAGGATTCGCTGGAGGGAATCTTCACCGCTATTTATAATACTTATGAAGATCACTGTATCATCCGGGATACTATGGTCACCACCATCGAGGAGAACCTGCTGTTCTCGGAGTCGGTGGAGGTCATACCGGATCCGGAGAAGACGATCAAGGTGATCCGTACGTTAAAGCGCAGATTCGGGGAAACAGATTATGAGACCCTGTGTCTGGCACTGGCATCGCCGAAGCCGGAGAAGGCACAGGCGGTATACCGGACCATTGCGAAGGGACTGGCTGAGAAGTGTACGGCGGGGCATCTTATGGATGCCATTGCAGACACCTATGTGAACCAGACCTTCAGCCTGGCAAGGGCAGCCGGGAATGAGTATCATCATCTGAAGGGGTTTGCCCGGTTTGAGGAACTGGAGAATACGATCCTCTACTCGAAGATCGCACCGAAGAACAATATCCTGACCTTTTTAATGGTACATTTCGCCGACCGTTTTCCCATGGAAGATTTTCTGCTGTTTGATGCGGGGCGATATCTGTTCGGGGTACATCCCGCCGGGAGACCATGGTATACGCTGCAGGGGAAGGATGCATGGGAGAGAGTACAGTCTGAGACGGAGAAGCTGTCCACGGCGGAGCTGCATTACCGGGAACTTTTCCGCTCCTTTTGTCATACAATAGCTATAAAAGAGCGGGAAAACAGGGAATTACAACGAAATATGCTGCCCCTCAGGTTCCAAGAATATATGGTGGAATTTCAGTAGATTTCGCCAAATTGGGATTTATATTTTACCGCGGTAACGCAACAAATATACAAAACGCCGAAAAGGTTTTCCATACGGCGGACATATATTGTGAAAATGATAACAGAGTGGTAAAAATGCCCAAAATATGCGTTTTCTGGAAGAAAAAAACCGCTTTACATTTGGGGATGGTTGGCTATAATAGTAATGATTTCAGATGTGAGGGGAAAGTACCTGGTGTATTATTTTACTTACGATCGAACTTACTATTGAAAGGAAGGAACAAGAAATGTTAAAGACGATCCGTTTGACACCTGAAGACGTGAAGCATTTTGTTGATGTAGCTTCAAAGTGTGATTTTGATATTGATATATGCTATAACAGATACGTAGTCGATGCCAAGTCATTCCTTGGAGTGTATGGATTGGATTTCACGAAGCCATTGTCTGTATCTTATGACGGCTACAATGATAAATTCGAAGAGCTGTTGAGACAGTATGCGATCGCGTGCTAAAACATCTTGTGATAACAGAATGTGATTTGACTCCCCAGGTAAGATAGAGTACTATTTACCTGGGGAGTTTTCGTATACTGGGCATGTGAGAGTGTGCAACCCGGAACAAGCCGCAGGCATGCGGTTATGATAGGAATTTGTCAAGGGAGGTGAAGCCGCATGGCAGGAGAAGTCAGAATATCGGTCCGTAATCTGGTGGAGTTCATTCTGCGCAGTGGCGACATCGATGACAGGAGACAGGGTTTCCCTGAGAATGCCATGCAGGAGGGCAGCCGGATCCACCGCATGATCCAACGCCGCATGGGTGCGGAGTATCAGGCGGAAGTGGCGCTGAAATACACCCATCCCACGGAGAACTATGTCATCATCGTGGAGGGACGGGCGGACGGTATCATTGAACAGAACGGAGAGACCACCATCGACGAGATCAAGGGAACCTACAGAGATCTGGCGAAGCTGAAGGCACCGTTACCCCTGCACATTGCGCAGGCAAAGTGCTATGCCTATATGTACAGTCTGCAGAAGGAGCTGCCTTATATCCGTGTACGTCTGACTTATTGTAATATAGAGACGGAAGATATCCGTTATTTTTATGAAGATTATGAATTCGCGAAGCTGGAGGCATGGTTTCAGCAATTGATCGGTGATTACCGTAAATGGGCGGATTATACCTGGCAGTGGAGAGCGCTTAGACAGCAGTCCATTGCCGGACTGCAATTCCCCTTCGATTATCGGGACGGACAAAAGGAACTGGTCAGTTATGTGTACCAGACCATTTATCATAAGAGAAAACTGTTTCTGGAAGCGCCTACCGGAGTGGGCAAGACCATATCCACCATATTTCCTGCGGTGAAGGCGATGGGGAAGGACATGGGAGACAAGCTGTTCTATCTGACAGCCAAGACCATCACCCGTACGGTGGCGGAGGACACTTTTTCTCTGCTGCGGGAGAAGGGACTGCGATTCAAAAGTATTATTCTGACAGCGAAAGAGAAGATTTGTTTTCAGGAACGTACCGAATGTAATCCGGAGCAGTGCCCTTATGCCAAAGGACATTTTGACCGGATCAATGATGCAATTTATGATCTGTTGACCCGGGAAGAGAGTTTTACCAGAAGCAAAATAGAAGAGTATGCCCTGAAACATCAGGTATGCCCTTTTGAATTCGGACTGGATTTAAGTCTGTTCGCAGATGGGATTATCGGAGATTATAATTACCTCTTTGATCCCCATGTGTATCTGAAGAGATTTTTCGGGGACGGCAGCCAGGGGAATTATGTCTTTCTGATCGACGAGGCACATAATCTCTTAGAGCGGGGTAGAGAGATGTACAGCGCACCTCTGCGGAAGGAAGACCTGTTGGAACTGAAGCGGGAGATAAAACAGACAATCATGTCGGAAATGGAGGAGGCAGCATTTAAAAAACGCGATAAAGACGAGATTTCCGGACAAATGACATTAGAAATGACAGATGCGTCAAAACAACTGCCACAGGTTAGTATCCCGGAGGAGAGCGATGGAACAGATTCTCTGTATATCAAGGGGCATAAGCTGAAGAAATCCGATGGAAAAAGTACTTTTGTGCGGGAAGGTTATGCGGAACGGATCAGCCAGATTCTGGAGAAGTGCAACGCCCAGCTGTTGTCCATGAAGCGGGATTGTGATGGCTACCGGCTGGTGGATGACATAGACATGTTGGTACAGCCTCTGACCAGACTTCACGGCATCATCAGCGATTATTTGGAGGAGCAGGAGAAGGTCAGTCTGGAGGTGCGGGAGAACCTGCTGGACTTCTACTTCAAGCTCAGCCATTTCCTGGATATTTATGAAAGACAGGACGAAAACTATGTGAAATATACCAGGATGTGTGAGGACGGAAGCTTTGAACTGAAGCTGTTTTGTGTGAATCCCAGGGAAAATCTGAAGGAATGCATGCTCAGGGGACGCAGTACGATCCTGTTTTCCGCTACATTTCTGCCGATTCAGTATTACAAGAATCTGCTGGGTGGCGAGAAGGAAGACTATGAGGTATATGCGCACTCAGTATTCGATCCCGAGAAGCGCACAATACTGATCGCTGGGGATGTGACCAGCAAGTTCACACGCAGATCCCGGGAGGAGTACTACAATATTGCCCGCTATATTCATGAAGTCGTGAAGAACCGGCATGGCAATTACATGGTGTTTTTCCCGTCTTATTCCTTTATGGAGCATATTTATGAGATTTATGAGCAGCATTTTATGACAGAAGAAGAGGAATGTCTGGTACAGCAGGAATCCATGAATGAGGAAGAGAGGGAATACTTCCTGAACCGCTTCCGGGGCAATGAGGACTGCGATCTGCAGAGCCTTATCGGAATGGAGATCGAGGAGGAAGAGGAACAGACGCTGATTGGGTTCTGCGTGCTGGGAGGTATCTTCGGAGAGGGGATCGACCTGAAAAAGGACAGCCTCATCGGTGTGATCGTAGTAGGAACCGGACTGCCACAGGTAGGCTGTGAAAGGGAAATCCTCAAGGACTATTTTGATGACAATGGGGAAAACGGCTTTGATTATTCCTACCGTTATCCCGGAATGAATAAAGTCCTGCAGGCGGCGGGACGTGTCATCCGGACCGCGGAAGATGTGGGGATTATCGTCCTGCTGGATGAGCGTTTCAGGCAGTATTCTTATCGCAGAATGTTCCCCAGGGAGTGGGAACAGGTAGTGCCTGTGACAGTGGATACAGTGGCTAAAAAGGTGGAGCGATTTTGGGACGCCTGGTTGTGGCAGCAACGATGACATTCGATATGATAACAGAGTTGATATACAACATGACAATCCACATAACCACATATGACACGTGTGTATATGTGGATAACTCGGTGGATTTTGTGGATTGTTTGAGATTTTTCATAAAAAAAACGACAGATGGATCAAAAATGATGTATAATAGCAAAAGAATGGATGTGGACAAATCATAAAAGTAGTACTGAACCAGTCAATGAAAAAGTCTTACGAGTACAAAGTATGAAATTAAGGCAACATGAAGTTAAGGCAGAAAGGAATGGTGACTAATATGTGGGCTTATGAAAGTGTTTTTTATCAGATCTATCCTATGGGATTCTGTGGAGTTCCTTTTGAAAATGATGGAATACAGAGACATGAGATCAAACGTGTGGAGGAGTGGATCCCCCATATGCAGAAGCTGGGAGTGAATGCCGTTTATTTCTCTCCGGTATTTGAATCGGATACCCATGGTTACAATACCAGGGATTACCGCAAAATTGATGTAAGGCTGGGAACCAATGAAGATTTTAAGGAAGTATGTGACGCACTGCATGTGGCAGGAATCCGGGTTGTGTTAGACGGTGTGTTCAATCATGTGGGCAGAGGCTTTGCACAGTTTCAGGATGTGATTAAAAACCGTGAGAACTCTCCTTATGTGAACTGGTTCTACCGTATTGATTTCGGCGGCAATTCCAACTACAACGACGGATTGTGGTATGAGGGCTGGGAAGGCTGCTTTGATCTGGTGAAGCTTAACCTGCAGAACCCGGAGGTAGTGAACTACCTGTTAGACAGCGTGAAGGGCTGGATCGATGAATTCGGTATTGACGGTCTGCGCCTGGATGTGGCGTACAGCCTGGATGAGAACTTTGTCAGAAGACTGCGGGAAGTGACCGATGCCTACAAGCAGGATTTCTTCTTATTAGGCGAGATGCTTCACGGAGATTATAATCGCCTGATGAATGATCAGATGTTGCATTCCGCAACGAACTACGAGTGTTATAAGGGACTTTACAGCAGCTTCAACAGCATGAATATGTTTGAGATCGTGCATTCTCTGCTGCGACAGTTCGGACCGGAGAATTGGACATTATATAAGGGAAAGCACCTGTTGTCCTTCGTGGATAACCATGATGTGACCCGAGTGGCAAGTATTTTGAATAATGAAAATCACCTGCCGCTGATCTATGCCATGGCATTCGGTATGCCGGGGATCCCCTGTGTCTACTATGGAAGCGAATGGGGCTTCAAAGCCAGAAAAGAAGATGGTGACCCTGCACTGCGTCCCTGCTTTGACAAGCCGGAGTGGAACGGCCTGTGTGACTGGATCAGCAGACTGGCAGAGGCCAAGAAGCATTCCGAGGCACTGAATTACGGAGCCTTTCGTTCGGTACTGTTGACCAATAAGCAGTGTATTTTCGAGAGAAAGTCGGAGCACGAGAGAGTACTGGTGGCTATCAATGCGGACGGAGAGGACTTCATGGCACATTTTGATGCCGGCTGCGGCACGGCAGTGGATCTGATCACCGGAGAGAAACATGACTTTGGCGGCGGCAGTCTTCTGCCTGCGTACAGTGCATATTTCTGGCTGATGGAAAACTAACGGAGAATTTATTTATGAAGGTACTGATCTTATCCACCGGAACCGGTGAGGGACATAATTCCGCTGCAAAAGCGGTGAAAGAACAGTTTGAAAAACGGGGCATTCCCTGTGAGTTGGCGGATGTACTTAATTTCGCTTCGGACAAGGCCAGCGCTTACGGACGCCGGATTTACATCTGGAGCACGGTCCGGGCGAAAAAGGTGTTCGCAGGAGCGTACCGGGTAGGCAGGGTCATTTCGTCTGCCAGATTAAAGTCACCGGTGTATTTTGCCAACGCTTTGTATGCGGATAAGCTGTGCAGCTATATCACAGAAAACGGATATGATACAGTGGTAATGCCACATCTGTTCCCGGCTGAGGCAATGACCTGGCTGCAACGACAGCATAAGCTGGAGGTACAGACTTATTTTATTGCCACGGATTATACCTGTATTCCTTTTACCGAGGAGACAAAGGTGGATTACTATTTTATCCCGCATGAGGAACTGGCAACGGAGTTTATCAAACGCGGCATCCCTGCGGAGAAACTGGTTCCCACGGGAATTCCGGTATCGGAGAGGTTCCTGCAGCTTCCGGGAAAAAGAGAAGCGCGAGTGCAGCTGGGGATTCCGGTAGATAAATCCTGTATCCTTATGATGACGGGCAGTATGGGGTACGGCCGTGTGGAAAACATGACGGCAAAGCTGGTGGAGCAGACCGGTGAAGATACCCATCTGTATATCCTGGGGGGAACCAATGAAGAACTGAAGAAGACACTCCGTGATAGATATGCCGATACAGAGCGGGTGCATGTGCTGGATTTTACCACGGAAGCGCATCTCTATATGGCAGCGGCGGATATTCTGTTCACCAAACCGGGAGGACTGACTTCTACGGAAGCGGTGGCAGCGAAGGTTGCATTGGTACACACTAAGCCGATCCCCGGATGTGAGGATCGTAATGTTGCTTTTTTCACACAACATGGGATGTCTGTATCAGGAGATACGGAAGATGCCGTGATACAAAAGGGACTAAAGCTTCTGAGGGATCCGGAGGCACAGGCCGAAATGCGGAAGTGTCAGGAAAAATACGGAAAGCCTTATGCTGCAGACGCAGTCTGTGAATTTATCTGCGGACAAAAGGAAGCGGCGGAAGCAGCACAAGAGGAAGCTTAGACACAGAGGAAAACGACAGACAGGAGAGACAGATGATCATACGTGAACTGGGAATGATAGTCTTCGGATTGTTATGCGGAAGTATATTGTTCGGCAGGGCATTGCCGAAGTGGATCAAAGGAATTGATGTCACTGAGGTCAGCAACGATCACAATCCGGGGACTGCCAATGCCATGAAATACGCAGGAGTGCCTGTCGGGATCCTGTGCCTGCTGGGAGATCTGTTAAAGGGAGCACTGCCCGTATACGTGGCAGTTGGCATGGGGCTTGTGACAGACAGCTGGTTCCCGCTTATCATGGCGGCACCGGTACTGGGGCACGCCTATTCCCTGTTTTATCATGGGAACGGAGGCAAAGCCATTGCGGTATCCTTCGGCGTGTTGATCGGACTGGCACCGGTACAGCCGGAACTGCTGATGCTGTTGATCATATTGTATTTGTCGGGGTCTGCCCTTCTGATCAGACCGCACACCAAAAGAACCCGTATCACTTATATCTTTTTTGCCGCGGGAGCAGCGGTCCTGATGATGATACAGAGAATACCACGGCAGGTATTTTGGGGAGCACTTCTGATCTCTGCCATTGTGATCCATAAAAACAGTATCCGTCAGGAGTTTCTGGAGGAGTCGACGGAATCTTTGGAAAGTCTTTAGAATTTCTTACGGTTTCTCTATATTGACGCATGATATTATATGCCGTATAGTATAGCCACAGAGCAATACTATACGGCATATAATATTGTAAGGAAAGCCGGATAGCCGCAAATTTCAGAGAGGAGCGATAGGATGCTTTTTAATACAGGAGCAGCTCTGCTGGATGCTATCGTGCTGGCGGTGGTCGCCCGGGAACCGGAAGGAACCTATGGGTACAAGATCACCCAGGAGGTCCGGCAGGTGATCGAACTGTCGGAATCCACCCTGTATCCCGTGCTTCGGAGATTACAGAAGGACGAATGTCTGGAGGTCTATGACAGGGAATGCAGCGGCAGGACGAGACGCTATTACAAGGTCACCAGCAGGGGCTGGGCACAGCTTCATTTATATGAAAGCGAGTGGCGAAGCTACAGCGGGAAGATCACAGGACTGTTTGAGGGAAGACCGGTGAAGAGGTCAGAGGCGTAACGATGCACAGATGGGAGAAAAAATAGATGAGTAGAACGGAGTATATGAGGCAGCTGGAGAGCCTGCTGCAAAATATTCCCGACACAGAGCGGGAAGAAGCGCTACAATATTATAATGAGTATTTTAACGATGCGGGACCGGAGAATGAACAGAATGTCATTGAGGCACTGGGGAATCCTGCGAAGGTGGCGGAGAATATTAAAAAAGATATTCTGTGGAACGGGTACGGAGAGAACAGCTACCAGAGAACAGGAGCCGACAGCCGGGCAGTGATCACTTATCCGGCAGATCCGCAGACAGAAAATGGTAATGGAGAACAACGTAACCGGCAGAGCGATGCGTCACAAGCTGCACAGGCACAGGTGGTATCTCCACAGAAAAAAGAAGGAATGTCCACCGGTATGATCGTGCTGATCGTCATTTTATGTATTTTGGCATCCCCGGTGATCCTGGGAGCAGCTTCCGCCGGTATCGGCGTGGCGGCAGGGCTGATCGCCACATGGTTCGGACTGATCATCGGTTTCGGGGCAACGGCAGCAGCACTGATACTGGTTCTGATCGCACTGGTGGCAGTAGGGATCATCAGTATGTTTACACATCCCTTTGTGGGAATGTGCCTGATCGGTGCCGGACTGATCTGCGGAGGTGTCGGACTGCTGTTCTTGATGCTGACCGTGGCCATGGCGGGAATCGCCACACCGGCAATCTGTTGTTGGATCGGAGGATTATTCCAGAAAAGAGGTAAAGCAGAAGCATGAAAAAATTTATGAAGGGCTGTGCCATCACAGCGTTGCTATTTATATTATTGGGACTGATCCTGGGAGTGAGCGGAAGTCTGGGGAATGGCTCCACGCATGTTTCGCCCGGGGAGATCCTGTCAGCGGTTACCCTGGGAAGAATCTCCGGAGAAGAGGTGGATGACTGGAGCAACGGTGTGACGGAGCAGATAAGGGAAAATATGGGCGATGTGCACTATGATCTGGAGGACAATGTGGATTATGATTCAGATTATGAAGTTAGGTCGGGAAAGATAGAGCTGTATGTTCTGGGGGATGACAGCCAGGGCATCACGGATTTACAGGTGCAGGCCGGCGGCTGTGTCATGAAGATTCAGGTGTCAGAGGATAACTGTTTCCGGGTAGAAGCCGACGGTATGCGAAAGTTCCAGGGATATGTGGAAGGCGGTACGATGGAGATCCGCGGAACCTCAAAAGTAAGCAGCAACAGTGAAGGTAATCTGGGCGGTTCCATCTGTCTGTATGTGCCGGAGGGATATTATTTTGAAAATATCTCTTTGGATCTGGGAGCCGGAAGACTCAGTGTAGAGGAATTGCAGACGGGGGCGTTGGAAGCCAATGTGGGCGCCGGCAAGATGACGTTTGAGAAACTGGAGGCTGACCAGGCAGAGTTAGACTGTGGTGCCGGTCAGATGACAGTAGAAGAACTGAGCAGCCGTGTGGCAGAGGTGTCCGTAGGAATGGGATCTATCCGTCTGACCGGAGGTGTGACCGAACGATTGGACGGAGAGTGCTCCATGGGAGAACTGAAACTGACACTGGCAGGAGCGCAGACAGATTTCAACTACGACTTAAGCTGCGGTATGGGTGAACTGAAAGTCGGTGATGACAGTTACAACGGCCTGGCACAGGAGAAACAGATCAACAACAACGCTTCTAAAAATATGGAGCTGGAATGTGCCATGGGCAGCGTTGTGGTGGAGTTTAAATAAAATATTTCTTGGTATTACCGCCTGAGTGGAGTTGTGATTCCCTCAGGCGGTAATGTTAGAATTCTTTTTCCGGTTTGTGCCATTTCTTCAAAACAGCTTCTACCTGTGCGATGAGCTGCTCCTTATTTGGGATATAAGAAACATAGCGTGAAGCAAAGATATTGTTGGACAGACCTCCGAGAGCATATTCAGCAGCTACACTGTCTTTGTCTGTACAAAGGATAATACCGATGGGTGGATTATCATGCTCATCATTTACTTCTGCGGCGTAGTAGTTCAGATACATATTAAGCTGTCCGGCGGCTTCCGGCGTGAGTTTGGTGGTCTTTAATTCAATCAGCACATACGCCCGGAGAATTTTATTATAGAAAACCATATCCACATAGTAGTGGGTATTGTTCAGGGTAATGCGCTGCTGTGTCCCTACAAACATAAAACCGCGACCTAATTCCAACAGGAATTTTTCAATCTGCGCGACCAATGCTTTTTCAAGATCACTTTCCAGCATGGGCTTGTTTTCCGGCACACCCAAAAATTCAAAAACATAAGGGTCTTTGATAATGTCGCTTGGTGTAGTCATTTCGATACCTTTTTCCGCAAGGGCAAGTACCGTTTCCTTGTTCGTCTTTCCTTCTGACAGCAATAATCGTTCATAGAGAGACGTGGAAATCTGCCGCTTTAATTCTCGGATCGACCACCCGGAGTTGATGGTTTCCTTTTCATAAAAACTGCGTTTGTCTGGATCTGAAATCGTCAACAGCTCACAATAATGCGACCACGACAATTTAACAGACACTGTCTGTTGAATTTGATAGCTCTGGTAGAAGCGTCGCATAAATTGCAGATTAGAAACAGAAAATCCTTTCCCAAATTCTTTTGTCAATTCTTTAGAAAGTTCCTTTAAGGTCTGCTTTCCGTAATCTGCCCGATCTTTGCTTTCCTGCTCATGTTCAACAATGATCTTTCCTACATTCCAGTAGGTAGACAACAACTCCGTATTTACCTGTACCGCCACACGCTGACGTGCATTTAATAACAATTCTCTGATTTCGTTTATCATAGAATCAGTATGTGCCAAATTACTCAATTTTAATGCCCCCTTTCCAGATGGAGGATAGCCAGTATAATATAAAAAAAGAATCGTAGCACACCGCTTAAGCATCCGCTATACGGGATCTCATTTGAGAACAACCACAATTCCTTTTCTAGTATAAAATATAAAAGAGATGAAGTGAAAAGTCAATCGCATCATTGATTTTTAATACTTCTTACAACAACGCCGCCAGATACTTTTCAAACACTACGCCCTCCTGCACGGGCGTTCCCGCCTTTTCGCTTCCGGCAATGCACAGCCCTACGAAGTTCGCAGCCTTCTGCACGGAGGTTAGCAGAGTCTCCCCGCGGACGGCATCGGCGGCGAGAATGGAGGCGAAGATGTCTCCGGTGCCGGGGCGGGAGGCTCCGGCAATGGGGGTGGAAACAGTGGTATAGACACCGTCATTCCACAGGAAATTTACCAGAGAATCCCCCTGGCGGATGCCGGTGATGACGATGGATGCACTGACAGAATCTTTCAGACACAGAGAAGCCAGCTTCTCACACAATCCGGACAGCTCCTGCATCGTCCATTCTCCATCCTTCCAGGGCGTATCTGTCAACAAACAGGCTTCCGTGATATTCGGCGTGATAATATCCGCAAGAGGCAGCAGCTCCTTCATCTTCTGAACATGCGTCTCTGTAATGGAGGAGTAGGCCCTGCCGTGGTCTCCCATGACCGGATCCAGCAAAAACAGGGGCGGCCGGAACATTTCCACGAACTCCCGTACAATGTCGATCTGCTCTTCATTTCCTAAGAATCCACAGTATAACCCATCGAAAGTAAGTCCCAGTTCGCTCCATACTTTTATATAATCTCGCATATGAGAGGTGTAGTCATCAAAATGGCAGAGAGGAAATCCCAAATGGTTCGATAAAACAGAAGTAGGCACAGGGCATACCTGTACCTTCATTACGCTGATCACGGGCAGGGACACGGTGGTGGAGCATCGCCCGAAACCGGCAATATCATTGATCATAGCAAGGCGGGGAACGAAATCCCCGCCTTTTTGTGCAGTAGTATTACAGTTGTTAGCATTACATTTCATGGAATAATCCTGCTTTCTTCAATGCCGGGCGAAGTGCCAGATAAAGGACGGTTGCCAGAACAACTGCCCAGACAGCATTAAAGGCAGTAACACCGGTTGCAATCTTTGCCAATGCCTTGGAAATATCCTGAGGCACCCCTAACAAATATGTCTTATAGAAGTACCCTACCAAAGGATCGGCTACAATATTGAATGCCATACCGCAGACAGAAGCTAAAATAGTGACACGAGCCACATATTTTTTCGAATGCTCAGCACTCAGGTGGAAAATCTTGTGAGCTACCAGACCTACGATCAGACCGATGCACAGTTTTAATAGGAAAGTCTTGGGAGCACTGGTTACATAAGCAGTAGTCAGGTCAGCGATGGTCATACCCACGGCACCGGCAAGTCCACCCCAGTAACCACCCAGAAGCAGAGCAGCCAGTACACAGAAAACATTGCCGAAGTGCACTGCGGTTTTTTCCAGACTGCCGGGAACGGGAATGTCAAATTTCAAAAAAGCAAAGCCGATGTAGCAAAGAGCCGCCAATAATCCTGCCTGAGCCAGTTTGGTTACATCCACTTTTTTCTCTGCGGAAGGAACGCCTGCAATCGCATTATACAATCCCTTGATCGTCAGCAAAATAGCGAAGAATACCAGCACCAGGCTGTAAGAATAAGGACGTTCTGCGGAAAGCTTCTCATCGGACAGAGTGGACTTCTGAGCGGATAACTCATCCTTCTGTGTATTCAGGGCATCCAGATCTCCGGTTGCGGTACCTGCGTTAATTGCTTCAATGGACGCCTCTACTTCTTCCAGCTGTGCCTTGACATCACTTAACTGGCTGCCATAAGCAACGGACTCTTGATAACTGCTGTTGTGGGTAACGACTGCAAGGATGATTCCCAGAATCAGGAGAATGGCTCCCGCGATCAATACACCGTATGATTTTTTCTTTTCCATAATGATGATCTCCTCTATTGGTTTCTATTTCATAATTCCCATTTCTTCGGTGGGATATGTTAGGATTCAGTGTATAGAAAAAGTGGCTTGCTTAAAAGATCCAGAATATGTTTTTTTTACCATGCCAGTTTTGAACGTTGATCATACAATCTGTAGGACAATCTGTAGGACAACAAGATTTTCTTGACAAAGGATTGCTTCCTGTACTATATTTTTTATTAGAAGTTTTACAGATCAAAAGGCAATGACGAAGAGGAGTACACATATCCCCTTACCAGAGAGAGCGGCTGCATGTATGCGCTGGAAGGCTGCTTCAAGACAGGAATGTGGAAGGTAGCTTCCAAGCCGGAGAGCCGAGACCGGATATTCCGGGCGTAAGTTCTCACGAGTTATCCCCGTTACCGGATAGGACTTTGTAAGAAGTCGCGAGGCAGCGCAAGCTGTGAACAAAGGTGGTACCGCGTTACTGACGCCCTTTGCTGACGAGAGTCGGCAGAGGGCTTCTTTAGTTTCAGGAGAATTTAAGGAGGAAGCAATGAGCAAAGAATTAGCCAAAACCTATGACCCAAACGGCATAGAAGACAGACTGTATCAGAAGTGGCTTGACAAAAAGTATTTTCATGCGGAGGTAGATCACAGTAAGACTCCCTTCACTATCGTGATCCCGCCCCCAAATATCACAGGACAGCTCCACATGGGGCATGCACTGGACAACACCATGCAGGATATCCTGATCCGCTATAAGAGAATGCAGGGCTACAACGCACTGTGGCAGCCCGGCACCGACCATGCAAGTATCGCTACCGAGGTCAAGATCATCCAGAAGCTGAAGGAAGAAGGCATCGACAAACACGACCTGGGACGTGAAAAGTTCTTAGAGAGAGCCTGGGAGTGGAAGAAGGAATACGGTGGACGTATTATTAGTCAGCTTAAAAAGCTGGGCTCTTCCTGCGACTGGGACAGAGAGCGTTTCACCATGGATGAGGGCTGTAACAAAGCAGTTACCGAAGTATTCGTGAAGATGCACGAAAAAGGCTATATCTACAAGGGTGCCCGTATCGTTAACTGGTGTCCCGTATGTAATACCTCCATCTCCGATGCAGAGGTAGAATATCAGGAGCAGGCAGGACATTTCTGGCACATCAAGTATCCGCTGATGAATGAGGATGGAACTCCCAGCACCACAGAGTTCCTGACCTTTGCCACTACCCGTCCCGAGACCATGTTAGGTGATACCGCAGTAGCCATCCATCCCGATGACGAGCGTTACACCCATCTGCATGGCAGAAAGGTACTGCTTCCTATCGTAAACCGTGTGATCCCTATCGTTGAGGATGCTTATGTAGACAGAGAGTTCGGTACCGGTGTCGTGAAGATCACTCCGGCTCATGACCCCAACGACTTTGAGGTTGGTAAGCGTCATAATCTTCCCGTGATCAACATCCTGAATGATGATGCCACCATCAATAAAAACGGCGGCAAGTTCGAGGGCATGGACCGCTATGAGGCGAGAAAAGCCATCGTGGAAGAACTGGATCAGATGGGCCTGTTAGTAAAGATCGAGGATCATGTACACAACGTAGGTACCCATGACCGTTGTAAGACCACCATCGAGCCTATGGTAAAGGACCAGTGGTTCGTTAAGATGGATGAGCTGATCAAACCCGCAAGAGAAGCAGTAAAAAATGGCGAGATCAAGCTGATCCCCGAACGTATGGAGAAGAACTACTTCAACTGGACGGATAACATCCGCGACTGGTGTATCAGCCGTCAGCTGTGGTGGGGACACAGGATTCCCGCTTATTACTGCGATGACTGCGGTGAAGTAGTCGTAGCCAAGGAGATGCCGAAGGTATGTCCCAAGTGCGGCTGCACCCACTTTACACAGGATCCCGATACGCTGGATACCTGGTTCTCCTCCGCACTGTGGCCGTTTGAGACCCTGGGATGGCCGGAGCAGACCGAGGATCTGAAGTATTTTTATCCTACCGATGTCCTGGTAACCGGTTATGATATCATCTTCTTCTGGGTGATCCGTATGATCTTCTCCGGATACGAGCAGATGGGAGAGAAACCCTTCAAGACCGTATTGTTCCACGGACTGGTACGTGACAGTCAGGGACGGAAGATGTCCAAATCTCTGGGCAATGGTATCGATCCCCTGGAGATCATCAGCCAGTACGGTGCCGATGCACTGCGTCTGACCCTGATCACCGGCAACGCACCGGGCAACGATATGCGTTTCTACTATGAGAGAGTAGAGAACAGCCGTAACTTCGCCAACAAGGTATGGAATGCTTCCCGTTTCATTATGATGAACATGGAGCAGGCGCTGGAGAAGACCGGAAAAGATATCACCACCCCTGCGGCAGCAGATTTACAACCCGTTGATCAGTGGATCCTGTCCAAGTTAAATACTCTGGTAAAAGATGTGACCGACAACATGGATCACTTCGAACTGGGTATTGCCGTACAGAAGGTATATGACTTTATCTGGGATGAATTCTGTGACTGGTACATTGAGATGGTAAAACCCCGTCTGTACAGCACTGACGATGCAGTCAGCCAGAATGCGGCACTGTGGACATTAAAGACCGTCCTGATCGATGCCCTGAAGCTGTTACATCCTTACATGCCGTTCATCACCGAGGAAATCTTCTGTACCATTCAGAACGAAGAAGAGTCCATCATGATCAGCAAGTGGCCGGAGTACAGCGAGGATCGTGCATTCCCCGCAGAGGAGAAAGCCATCGAGACGATTAAGGAAGCCGTTCGCGGTATCCGTAACATCCGTACCGAGATGAACGTGGCACCCAGCCGTAAGGCAAGTGTATACGTAGTCAGCGAAAATGACGAGATCCGTAAGATTTTTGAGGAGGGTAAGCTGTTCTTTGCAAGCCTTGCTTATGCGAATGAGATCATGATCCAGGCTGACAAGACCGGCATCGCAGACGATGCGGTATCCGTAGTGATCCCCGGTGCAACCCTGTACATTCCGTTTGCGGAGCTGGTAGACATCGCACAGGAGATCGAGCGACTGAAGAAGGAGCAGAAGAGACTGGAAGGTGAGCTGTCACGTTCTAAGGGAATGTTGTCCAACGAAAGATTCCTGTCCAAGGCTCCCGAAGCGAAGATCGCAGAGGAGAAGGAAAAGCTGGCAAAATATGAGCAGATGATGGAACAGGTGACAAAGCGCTTAGAACAGCTGGCATGATCTGCAACGAACCGTACAGAATAAAAAGAGCGTAAAGCATAAGGAATACGATGAGATTCGGTAATGACATGATAACGTTTGAAGAAGCGGTGGCATATCTGAAGGATATGCCCCGCTTTACTGTTAAAAAAAATCCTGCGGACAGCAGGGACCTTAAATGGTTTTTAAAGAAACTGGGAAATCCGGAGAAGGATCTTCGGATCATTCATGTGGCGGGTACCAATGGAAAAGGCTCTGTCTGTGCCTACATGAGTTCGATCCTGCATGCAGCAGGCTATCGCACGGCCGTATTTACTTCACCTCATCTGGTGGATATGCGGGAGCGTTTTGCCGTCAATGGTAAAATGATATCCGAAGAAGCTTTTTTACAGGTTTACTGTGCAGTAGGGGATGCGCTGCAGGAGGCAAATTCCGTTAACCCGGGAGTCTCGTTGCCGGGAGAAGAAGCTGCCCCGGAATTTGTACTCAACTTTTATGAATACCTTTTCTGCATGGCATTACTCTGTTTTGCAGAAGAAAAACCGGATTATTGCATCATTGAGACAGGACTGGGCGGTAGACTGGATGCCACGAATTACGTGGACAATAAGCTCCTGACCGTCATTACGCGGATCAGTCTGGATCACGTACAGTACCTGGGAGACACCACGGCGAAGATCGCTGCGGAAAAGGCAGGGATCCTGCGCCCGGGTGTTCCGGTGGTGTACCTGGATGGGGATGTGGATGCCAGTGCGGTAATTTGCCGCAAAGCGTCAGAACTTGGTGCTCCACAGATACCGGTGTCGAAAAAGGACTATACTTTCCTCGGATTTCGGAAGAAATACATTGATTTTTCCCTGCGCTCTGAGTATTATAATTATATTAGTCTTACTTTGCATACTATTGCACGTTACCAGATGGAGAATGCGGCATTGGCGGTTCGGGCCGTGGAAGTGCTGTTTCGCAGTACGGATACGGAGGAGAACGGCGGCAGACTCTATGCAGGAGCCGGGTGTCCCGCTGCGGAAGAGATCCGTCAGGGAATCCTTGGCTGCTTCTGGCAGGGACGCATGGAGGAAGTGCTTCCGGAGGTGTATGTGGATGGTGCGCATAATGATGACGGCATCCGGGCTTTTCTGGATACCGTGGAACAGGACGGCTGCACGGAGGGCAGGAGACTGTTATTTGGTGTGGCGGCGGATAAGGATTGCAGGCATATGATACAGAGGGTGATCACGTCGGGATTATTCGACCGGATCGCTTTTACGCATATGCGGACGGCGAGGTCACTTTCGCTGGAAGAACTTAAAGGTTTACTGGCAGCTTATCCGGAAGACCGGTTTACTATGTATACGGAAGCGGATGCGGCGTTTCGGGAACAGCTGGCGGGCAAAGCGCCCGGCGAACGGTTGTACATTGCCGGAAGCCTGTATCTTGTCGGGGAAATAAAGGAGTCTTTGGACCATGATCAATTTTGAAGAAGAACTGAAGAAATTTCATCCCAGCCTGGAAGTGGAAGATGCTGAGGAAGCTATCTACAATCAGGATCTGACCGATGCGGCGGATCTTTTGGTGAAGATGATGAAAGAAGCAGAAGAAAAAGAAGAGAAATAAGGAGGGAAAGCATGTTTTGTTATAACTGCGGCTGCCATCTGTCGGAGCATGATTTCTGTACATCCTGTGGAGCAGATGTATCCCTCTATAAAAAGATCATGTGCATGTCCAACCGTTTTTACAACGACGGATTGGAGAAAGCGGGAGTACGGGATCTTACGGGTGCGATCAACAGCTTACGGCAGAGCCTGAAATTCAACAAAAATAATATCGAAGCCAGAAATCTGTTAGGACTGGTATATTTTGAGACCGGAGAGGTCGTGGCGGCACTGAGCGAATGGGTCATCAGCAAAAATATGCGGCCCGAGAAAAATATTGCGGACGATTATATCAATATGCTGCAGTCCAATGCGACCCGCCTGGATGCCATTAACCAGACGATCAAAAAATATAATCAGGCACTGGTCTATTGCAATCAGGACAGCAAAGACCTGGCCATCATCCAGCTGAAAAAGGTGTTATCCCTGAATCCGAAGTTCATCCGGGCACATCAGCTTCTGGCACTGCTCTATATGGACAGTGAACAGTGGGACCGTGCAGAGAGAGAACTGCATAAGTGCATGGATATTGACCGCAATAATACTTTGACGCTCCGTTATCTGAAGGAAGTGGAGACGCAGCTGACCCCGGATGAGAACAGCAAACAGACCGGCCGGCGTAAAAAGGATGATGCGGTGCGCTACCAGAGTGATAACGAGATCATCATACAACCGTTGAATGTAAAGGAACAGAAGAGCGCGGGAATTTCTTCCCTGATCAATATTGCCATCGGACTGGTCATCGGTCTGGCGGTAATGTATTTCCTGGTGGTTCCGGCGGCAGTGTCCAATGCGAATAATGAGGCACAGAAGACCATTACCGATATCGGCAACCAGTTAGATACCAAGACTTCCCGGATCCAGGAACTGGAGACACAGATGGAAGCACTGCAGACGGAGAATGATACCCTGAACCAGGAGCTTCAGGGATATGTGGGAGCTGATGGAACCTTACAGACTATCGACAGCCTGCTGGCAGCAGCCACCACTTATCTGGAGACACAGGATATTACACAGACCGCGGCGAACCTGGAGACGATTTCCGCTTCTGTGAATGTGGATGACACCTCCGAAGCGTTCCAGAAGCTGTACAAGACATTGCTTGGACTGATCGGCCCGCAGCTGTCGGCGCAGTACTATGAGACAGGTTATAATGCATACCGCAGTGAGGATTATGCAACGGCTATCGAGAATCTGTCCAAGGCGGTGATCTATGATGAGACGAACAAGGATGCCTGGCTGAGCCTGGGGAATTCCTACCGCAAGAGCGATGACGCACAGAATGCGATCACCACCTATGATAAGATCATAGAGCTGTTCCCGGAGACCGAGACGGCCAGAAGTGCGCAGAGATATCGTTCCCAGCTGGCAGAGAATACCGCACAGTAACGGAATTTAAAACATACCATCAGACAATTACACAATACACGAAAGAGAACTTGCTACAAGAGGCAGGTTCTCTTTTTTTATAGCAAAATGAAGAAACGCTGTGCAACAGCAGAATGAGAGGAAATATGGAAGATTTTCAAGACTTTCAGATCATTGATAATTGCCTGATGGTGCGTATGCCGGAGGAAGTGGATCACCACAGAGCCTCCTATATCTGTGAAGGGGCAGACAGGCTTCTGGTCAGGGAAAATGTGGAAAATGTGGTGTTTGATTTTGAAGATACCCGATTTATGGATTCTTCGGGGATCGGAATTATTATGGGACGATATCGCAAGATTTCCTGCTTCGGAGGCCATGTCTATGCGATCCATACGGATCGGCAGATCCAGCGTATTTTCCGGATGTCGGGACTTCATAAAATCGTTGAGATCCTGCCGGGATAAGAGAGGCGGAGCAAAGATATTGTCGAAAATCACAGAATATGAAAGAAATCATGCAAAAAAATATGAAAAACAGTGCAATGATAGGCGCAGAAATGAGGAGAACATGGTGGCAGAGAGGGAAGAAGTGCAACTGACAGAGGAAAGAGAGGATGTACAGTATAATAAACAGAGGAAGCGGAATGAAATGGAGATCGTATTTGATGCGGTTTCCTGCAATGAAAGCTTTGCCAGAGTGGCAGTGGCGGCATTCATCACCCATCTGAATCCGACGCTGGAGGAACTGGCGGATATCAAGACCGCGGTGTCGGAAGCGGTGACCAATGCAATTATCCACGGTTATGAAAATCTCGCAGGGTACAGCAGGCATGGGGAAAGCATTCCGGCGTACAGCATCGTCCATCCGGGAAAAGTGCGGATGCACTGTGTCCTGGATGGAGATATGTTATCCATCGAGATCACAGATCAGGGAAAGGGAATCGAGGATATTAAGAAAGCCATGGAACCTTTATTTACCACGAAACCGGAATTGGACCGCTCCGGCATGGGGTTTGCTTTTATGGAAGCTTTTATGGACGACCTGGAGGTAGAGAGTACGCCCGGTAAGGGAACGCGGGTACATATGTGGAAAAAAATGCGTTGCGGAGACTGGATCGGAAAAGAGGACTGAGGAATGGAAGAAGTATCAGTACTCATCGGAAGATCACAGAGCGGAGATAAAGAAGCAAGAGAAGTACTGATCGAAAAAAATCTCGGACTGGTACACCATATCGTGAAACGATTCCTGGGGAGAGGTTATGACCCGGAGGATCTGTTCCAGATCGGTGTCATCGGTCTGATGAAAGCCATTGATAAATTTGACCTGAAGCTGGAAGTGCGGTTTTCCACGTATGCGGTTCCGATGATCACCGGAGAGATCAAACGGTTTCTGCGGGATGACGGGTTACTGAAAGTGTCCAGAACCATCAAGGAGGACGGTCTGAAGGTCAGGCTGGCAAGACAGCGGTTACAGAGCTGCCTGCACAGAGAACCGACACTGCAGGAATTGTCAAAAGAGGCAGAGCTGAGTCAGGAAGAGATCATCCTGGCTATGGAAGCGGGAGCGGAGGTGGAATCTCTCTATAGCAGTGTGGGGCAGGAGGACGGCAGCGAACTGTGCCTGGCGGACCGGGTGGTGGCCGCGGCCCACGGCTGTGTGGGAGCCAGCATGGGAAGCAGCAGTGCGGTGGAGAATGATGTGGAGAAGGACAGGCTGCTGGACCAGATGCTGTTAACACAACTATTGGGAGAACTTTCGGAGAGAGACCGCGAGCTGATCCGCATGCGTTATTTTCAGAATAAGACCCAGACGGAGATCGCCGGGATCCTGGGGATCAGCCAGGTGCAGGTCAGCCGCCTGGAGAAAAAGATCTTGCGGGAAATGCGGGAAATGGCCGGGTAGAAGAAAGTGCAGATATGGAAAGGTATTATTGCGGATATGAGAAAACATTAAGAAATCATAAACATAAATTTTCCTCTTCCTTTCCGCAAGGATTTCTATTATATTATAACTAAGTGTCAATTGCAGATTGCATCGCCGTAGCTTCCTTTTGGCGAACACTGTTTACGAATGACTGTGCAGAGGTAATGTATTTGGTAAGCTGTCAGTATATTAGAAACATGACAGTAGAAAGAAAGGATAGATAAAAGGAGAGCGGGAGTACTTATGAAAAAACAAAACGAAAACGGACGTATCAGCGAAGATCGTCTGAGCAGAGCAAATAAGCGGAAGAAAAACAACACCATAGCATCCATTCTGGTCATGACTGGATGCCTGTTAGTACTGGTGCTGGTAACATATGTGGCAGGAATCCTGTATTCCTGGATCGACAGCAAGTTCCAGGATAACGCCAATGATCTGGCGGCTGCAGCGGAGGCAGGCAGCCAGACAGAGAGTGCAGCAGAGGCGGTAAAGACTTATACGCAGGAGGAAGTGGACGCGCTGATAGCGGAAGCGAAGCAGCAGGCGGAGGATGAGGAAGAGAACAAGATCCTCTCCGGAATCCGTGACGGACTGACCTCCGGCACGACCATGGTGGAGACCTTACGTCCCTATTATCCGGATGAACTGGTGGTAGTGAGCAACGGAACTTTTAATTTCGTTCCCATTCGTGACGACCTGCAGAAAAATGACTATGCATTGGAGAACCTGAACATTTTGGAGGACGGAGAAGTGCAGTATATGCAGGATGGTCAGGTGGTATCCCACAAGGGAATCGACGTCTCCAAGCATCAGGGCAATATCGACTGGGCGAAAGTCGCTGCGGATGGCGTAGAATTCGCTTTTATCCGTGTGGGACTCAGAGGATACGGTACCGAGGGTAAGCTGGTAGAAGATGAATATTTCGAACAGAATATCAAGGGTGCCCTGCAGGCAGGCATCAAAGTAGGTGTCTACTTCTATTCCCAGGCGATCACGGATGCAGAACTGTTGGAAGAGGCGAATCTGGTATTAGAGAAGGTAAAGCCTTACAATATTGAGCTTCCTATCGTCTACGATGTGGAGAAAGTCAGCGGCGGCAAGGGACGCGCCAACGCCCTGTCTGTGGAAGACAGAACCCGCCTGACCGCATTGTTCTGCCAGACCATTCAGGATGCCGGTTACAAGCCCATGATCTATCACAACATGGAGATGAGCACTCTGATGCTGGATCTGGGACAGCTGGAGCAGTACGATAAGTGGTTCGCTTATTATAATGATGATCTGTACTATCCGTATGCGTATAAGGTTTGGCAGTATACCGAAAAAGGTGCAGTGGATGGCATCAATGAGGAAGTGGATCTGAATATCTGGTTTGGGGACTTCTAATGACAAGAGGGGCTTATAGTAGAAAAGGTTCATACGAAAGATAATGAATTTAGTATGGTTGTCTGTTGACAATATCACAGGCAAATGCTTATAATATAGTTAGATAAAGAATCATATCTTTAATGCTTGGTTTCTGACACCAATAAGTTAGGGCTTAATGCTAGGTATTCTTCGACCGTAACAGAAGGGTTTAATGCAAGGTGTTTCACTACCGAAAAGGTGAAAGTTTAATGCAAAGAGCGAGGACAATATACTTTCGCTCTTTTTTTATACAATAAGGGGGGAAATATGTTGAAATTCTACGATATCGCTGAAGACTATGTAAAATACCTGCAAACAATCGACAGACAAATTCCGAATATTCATTATAATACAAACAATAAATTTGTTTGTGGTATTCTTTTTGAGATTAAAGGGGTCAAGTATTATGCGCCCATATCACACACTGTAAAAAAATTCAGACAAGTAAGAATCATCAATTAATTTACACGTGTTGCAATTTCAAAACACTAGAAGAGGAATACTTGAAATACAAATTAAAATAAAGAATGGGATAGGATATAATTTCTGCCGAAGATAAAATGGATGGAGCGTTGTTTTTGGAAGAGCAATTCGGAGATAAAGAGAAAGATGTCATATGTTGATTATAAAGCACAAAAAGGGACAATACCCCAAAAGTACTATAGAGCTGTGGATGAAGGGGTAGAAGAATTTAAAAAGGAACAAAATGTTTATAAGCCGATATCGGGTGATGAATCCAGAAATAACGGATGCGACGTAGAGGCAAGTTACTTATGCCATGGAATATGGACAAAAGTGATGAAAAACAGTGAGAAACCAATGACCGGAAGTTACTTTAAGTGGAAATCCGGAGAAGTGGAAATGATATTTCACTTTGATATTATGAACAATCCGAGTATAAAAGGTAAAAAATATAGTTGTGGGCTGTTCAAAGAATTGGACGCTGAATTAGGAGAGAATGTAAAGGCGATATATCATACGATCGGTAATATGACTCCCATTCCCTGGTTCCCATTAGCTGGCGGTAGTTATATTGATGGACAAAAGTTACATAAATCGTTAGACGAACGATGGGATTTATACTTACAGGTATTAAAAAGCAATTGGAAAAAATGGAATCCGGATCCTAATGGGTTAAGTTTTGAAAGATATATGATATTAACCTGTCAGCAGGTATATTACGAAGAGATATATGAAGATATATCTAAAGAAGGAGCTAATACAAAAAATATTACCGTGGATACTATCCGGAGGTGGAATGACAGAATTACTCCGGATAGCAAGTTAATTTCTTTTTCTGACCCAAAGTACAGTTTACAAGGGACTACACAGAGTAGGTATCTGACGGGAGGGGTTCCGCCCGTCAGATTTTCCATGTGATATTCAAACTGTCGCTTGTGGCGGCTATGGTGGTAATCATCAAGTCCACCACCCGCCGCTTGTCGTCAAAGGATACATTCTCCCAAGTGTCGAGGTAGCCGGAAATCTGGCTGACCTGTTCCGGGCTAATGGCTTCCACCGTCAGCTCCGCTATCCTCGCCAGAAGTTCCTGCTTGCGTCCGTCCAGTTCCGCTATCTTCACATTCACATAGGAGAGCAGGACATTGTTTGCGCCCGTTAGACTGTCCACCAGTTTTTCAATCTCGCCGTCCACATGGGCAAGTTCCACTTGCAGGGCGGCAATTTTCGGGTTTGCCTTTGCCGCTTTCTTTCTGCCTGTCAGCGTCTTGTGCTTTTCCAGCTTTTTCACCATCTGCTGATAAACAACCGTTTCCAGTTCCGAAGTAATGATTTTCCCGCACCCGGCACAGCTTTTATTGTCCAGCCGTTTTGTGCAGCGGAGATATTGCTTCCCCACAGGATTGTTAATGCTCATAAGGGCATACCCGCAGTTCCCGCACTTGATTTTTCCCGCCAGCCATGTGTGGGTGGCTTTTCGGGCAGACTGGATTTTCATGTTGTTCATCAGCTTCTTACGACAGGTCAGCCAGATGTCGGAGGGGACAATGCCCTCATGGGGAGCCAGTACCAACATTTGGTCTTTCAAGTCGTTCTTTTTGCTGGGCTTCACATCCCGCCCTTGATACAGATAGCAGCCGTTCATGCCCGTAAAATCGGCAGCGTCATTGACAATGACCGTCCATTGACTTTTGAAAAATTCGTACACATCAAGGTCTGCCTGCACATAGACAGGATTGCGTAACATCTGCGCCAGCGTGGGGCGTATCAGCTCTTTGCCATGGAACAAAATGCCCTGTTCGGCAAAGTACCGGGTAATGTCCCCGTAGGAGGTAGTGGGCTGGGCGTACATCTCAAACATCAGCCGGATATTTGCCGCTTCGTCTGGATTTACCACCAGCTTTTTTGTGTTGATACCGTCCATCTTAATCGGCTCTGTATGAAAGCCGTAAGGGGCTTTCCCACCCATCTTGAAGCCTCGCTGGCTGCGGGAATAGTAAGCGTCCGTTACCCGCTTCTGTATGGTTTCCCGTTCAAGCTGGGCGAACACGATACAGATATTCAGCATAGCCCGCCCCATCGGAGTAGAGGTATCAAACTTCTCCGTAGAGGACACAAACTCCACATTGTACTGCTGGAACAGCTCCATCATGTTGGCAAAGTCCAGAATGGAACGGCTGATACGGTCGAGCTTGTAAACCACGACCTTTGCAATCAAGCCCTGTTTGATGTCCCGCACCAGTTCTTGAAACTTCGGACGGTCTGTGTTCTTGCCGCTGTACCCTTTGTCTGTGTATTCCTTGCAGTTACCGCCTTTCAACTCATATTTGCAAAATTCAATCTGGCTTTCAATGGAAATGCTGTCCTTTTTGTCCACCGATTGTCTTGCATAGATTGCGTCTATTCGATTGTTCATATTGTCGCTCCTTTTCTTAAAAAAGAAACGGAGCTGCTGACACATTTATTATACCGTCAGCAGCCCCGCAAATCAACGATGGCTTCGGAAAACCTTATGCCCCGGCTTCCTCACTCTGCCGTTTGTCGGCATACTTGCGGAATACCTCATAAAGCTGCTGTTCCAGCTCCCGGCGTTTTGCCGCTTCCTGCTCCGGCGTGAACACCGGGGAGAGATTTTCCAGCGTGATTTCCTTTCCCTGAAAAGTCACGACTTCGGTTTCTTTCTTGTATCTGATATGCTCCATAGTACCTCCGTATTTAATTTTCAAAGTGCAGTGCCGTCATACCGCGGCGTGAAATGTTTTCTGTCATCGATCACCGTTCCCTTGTGTGCCGCTGCTGCCGTTTCAGTTCTGCCAGCACCTCCGGCGGGATACGGTCTACCAGCCGCTGAATGTCTTTCAGCTCGCTTTCCAGCTTTGCCCGTTCCATTGTATCTTTCATCTTGCCTTTTTCGCTGGCTTTGGCTCTGGCTTCCAACTGTTCATTTTCTACCAAAAGGTCGTTTATCGTGACCTTGTATTTTTTGAGCTGACCGGAGAAGTTCTCCATCTGCGGAAACCACTTTTTCAGCAGGGAGAGGGCTTCCTCTTTCTTCTTTCCGGCGTTGAACGGGGTAATACCGTCCAGCGTGGCTTCAATGGCTCTTGCCTGTTTGGAGAGATTGACCGCCTCTTTGAACAGACGGGTGGGGATATGCTTCCTGCCTGTCTTGCTGGCACTTTCTCCACGCTCCAAGTCGGGATATTTCTCCACCATATAGGCGTGAAAATCGTCCTGCCATTTTGTGAGGTTGGCTCTGTTCCCAATAATCTCCTTTGCGCACAGGCGGTTGTCCTCTGTCAGCGGGACAAAGACCAAATGCAGGTGGGGCGTTTTCTCGTCCATGTGTACCACCGTCGACACGATGTTTTCTTTCCCTACCCGCCCGATTAAGAAATCAGCCGCCCTCTGGAAAAATTCCTGTATCTCCTTTGGGGACTTCTTCTTAAAAAATTCCGGGCTGGCGGTTATGAGCGTATCTACAAAACGGGTGCTGTCCCTGCGGGTACGGCAGCCTGCCTGTTCAATACGGTTCTGTATAAAGTGGTAGTACCTGCCCGACCGCTTGACGATATGGAAATTGTACTTGCTCCGGCTGGCGTCAATGTCGGGATTGCTGGCGTACTGTTCCTTTTGCCGTTCGTGATGGGCTTCCAGCGGTCTTGCCGGATTGCCCTTGTGTTTTTCAAATCGCAAAATTGCGTGTTGTGCCATGAAACTCCTTTCCCCATTCCGTTCCTTTCCGGGACTTTTCCACAGGAAAATCCCGCAGAAAATATCTCGGATAGGATAGGAATGGATAAGATATAAATAAAATCGTTTTAATCTCTGTATTTCTATATACCGTCCGGTTTTCGTACTTCAAGAGGATTGATTATCGTACTTGTGGAGTGCGGTTTTCAGTTCTCCGGCGTTCCATAACCGGATTTCTTGAAGTCGGTGTTTGGAACCGCTTCGTAGAATTTTGGGTAAATGCGGTTGGGTTTTCCACAGCCCTGCTTCTGGATCTCCACCAATCCGGCATATTGCAGTTCCCGCAGGGTGTTCACCGCCTTTTGCCGCCCACAGTGAAGCAGGGCAACAACCTCGCAGATTGGGTAATACAGGAAAATCCGCCCGTACTCGTCCGCCCAGCCGTTCTTCCGGGATAACTCCGTCCGGCGCAGGATAAAGGCATACAATATCTTTGCTTCGTTGGACAGGGGTGTGAATGTGGGGGCTTCAAAAAGGAAATTCGGAAGCCGGGTAAAGCTGACTGCCTTTTCCGCCTGATGGATATAAATGGTGTTTGTCATATCGTGTTTTGTGGACGGTTAGAAGCCCGTTTTCGGGGGTAGACGGTAGTTTCCTATTGCCTGCCCCTGTTCTGTGCTTGCAAAGCCTTGTAAATCAAGGACTTTTCAACCCCTAACTGTCCACACAAGACCTCCTTTTCCGTTCACTTTCTGTTTTCTGCCGCCTGTGAACTCTGGCGGCACAGTCGGGACAGTATTTCGCCCGGTTGGACTTTGGGACGAACACTCTGCCGCAGACCGCACAGCGTTTTAGCTCCTTATCCCGGAAAATCTCCGCTTCCAGCGTCCCGATTTGCGGCAAGACCGACCAGCGGAACCACTTACAGCAGACCGAGAAAGAAATGGTCTGGGGGCAAGTGTGGGTGTCCCCATCGTCAAGGAGCATACAGTTCCCGTCCTCATAACAGCAGCACTCCCGGCGGATCAGGGCGTTTGCCTGTTTCCTCTGTGCCGGTGTCATGCGGTAAAAGGAACCGTCCTGCCTGCGCTCTATGGGCGGCAGTCGTTTATATGGGTTCTCTCTCATGTGTTCCCTCCATTTTGCTTTCCGTTGCCGTTCTCCCCGAAAAGGCTTCCTGCCCCATTCCTGCGGCGTGTTCCGGCGTTGGCACGCTCCCCGGACTTCGGGACATTTTGTCCCGAAGTGGCTCGTTGCGGTGCTTCCCCTGCCGGGGTATCCCTTTCGGACGGTCATTCTGTTTTCAAGGTGCAGCTCATCGATGAACTACCTCAAGTGTATACTTTTTTGACCGCCTGTGCCGTATGTCCATAAGGTCGGAAATTAGCCCGGAAAACTCTCTATTTCCACGCTCTCGGAATTGTGGTAAAATAAAGATAGTAGAGCGATAAATAGGAGATTGGAGAGCTTTTATGAATGAATATTTGAAAAGATACATTGAATTGAAAAAGCAGTTTGTTGCAACCAATAACAGTCCAGACAGCGTCCGTTCTCTTTATGCTTTTAAGGAAGAATTGGAATATATGGAGGAGGAGCAGGCAAAGGAAGTATTGGTGGATGTATATGACCTACTGGACTTTAAGAAGGATGCCTACGACCTGCTCTGTCAAATCGGAAATCGCTCCGATAAAAAAACACTCAAGCGGTTGGGTACGCTGAAAGACTATGCGGAAAATTGGGGAAACCATTATGCTATCCCGAAACCCAAAACGCCAAAAGAAAAGCAGAGCGAGAAAGAACAGCGGCTCCAACTGGGTCTGCCTACCTTTCGGTATCACCCAGACCCTTTGGATACTGGGGCTTTTGATGAGTCCAAAGAGGGTGTTGTCTGCGACTGTTGCGGTAAGACCACCCATATCTTTTATACCAATCCGTTCTTCTCCATTGAGGATATTGCGTATCTGTGTCCAGAGTGTATCGCTAGTGGTGCAGCAGCCCGGAAGTATAACGGTAGCTTTCAAGATGATTTGTCTTTGGATGATGGTGTAGATAATCCAGAGAAGTTGGACGAACTTATTCACCGCACTCCTGGTTACTCCGGTTGGCAGCAGGAATACTGGCGTGCCCACTGTGGTGACTATTGCGCCTTTTTAGGCTATGTAGGCGCCAGAGAATTGCGGGCATTGGGTGTGCTGGAAGAAGTGCTGGATGACTCTATGTGGGATGAGGAAGAGAAAGAAATGATACGGGAATCCGTCAATGGAGGTCATTTACAATGTTATCTGTTCCAATGCTTACACTGTGGAAAGCACTTGCTTTGGATGGATTTTGATTAAGGGGCAATACCCAAATTATTAAGCAGACAAGGAGGGAGAGCATGGAACTATCCATACAAGAACGATTGAAAGACCTGCGTGTGGAGCGTGGCTTGACGCTGGAGCAGCTTGCGGAGGAAACAAATCTCTCCAAGTCTGCGCTGGGCAGCTATGAAGCAAAGGATTTTAAGGACATCAGTCACTATGCTATTATCAAGCTGGCGAAGTTTTACGGTGTGACCGCCGATTATCTACTGGGGCTGTCCCAAACAAGAAATCACCCAAACGCTGATCTTGCAGACCTGCGTTTGAGTGATGATATGATTGAACTCTTGAAAAGTGGGTTGATAGATAATTCCCTCTTGTGTGAGCTGGCGGCGCACCCTGATTTTCCCCGGCTCATGGCTGACCTTGAAATCTATGTGAACGGAACGGCAGTCAAGCAGGTACAGAGCGCAAATGCCATTGTGGATATTATGAGCGCAGCCATTATGAAGCAGCACAATCCCGGCTTGACTGACCCGCAGCTAAGACAGCTTATCGCCGCTCATATTGATGATGACAGTTTTTGCCGCTATGTGATACAGCAGGACATAAACAAGATAGCTCTTGACCTGCGGGAAGCACATAAGGACGATTTTTTCAGCGTCCCGGAGGACAACCCGCTGGAAGATTTTTTGCAGACCGCCGAGGAAACCGCCAGTCCAGACAGCGACCCGGAGCAAGCAGCTTTGGTGTTTATCTGTAAGCGGCTCAAATTGAATTTGAAGAAGCTGTCCGAAGAAGAAAAGAAGTGGCTGAAAAAGATTGCACAGAAGTCGGACTTGCTGAAAAATCCAAACCCACAGCGGGGGAGAAAGTAAGAGAGCGACAAATCGGAATTTAGGCTTGGAGAGGAATCCTTCAAATGAAAGAAAAAATAAATGGATTTTTAATAGAAAATGCTATTTCTATTTTTGCTGTAGGAGATACAGTTAAAAATATATTTCAGTTACATTATGGAGTAACAAAATGCAGTTCAAATGATTTATTCAAGCAACTAATAGAATATGGAAGTGTAGCCACATTGAATGAGTTTTGTGAAGGTCAATTAATGCCTCAAATTTTTTCGCAAGGAAAAACAAAAGCAATATTATGCAAACCAACTAAAAATAAGATAGTAATATTATTCTTGGAATCTGAATTAAATGCTAAAGAAAATTATACGAAAGCAATAGACCTTGATTTGAAAGTTAAAACACTATTTGAATGATTTAAAACTATAAATTTATCGAGGAGATAGCAAAGCCAGCCGAGCCAGTCAACGGTCAAGATGAACGGCACATAAATGCGCCGCCGTTGACAGTCCCGCCCGTCTTTGCTGATGGGCAATCAAGGCGGGAAAGCCCTAAAATGGCTTCCCGCCCATTTCAATTTTGGGAGGAAAATCCGTCTGCTTTTTCGTGAGTGTGTCCACAAGTTTGGGACATTTTGTCCCGAAGTCCGGCGTGGGACGAGGGACGGGGGCTTTCATATACGCCCTGTCTGCTGCTGAAACTAGTCCTGCGCTTGCGGCTCCACGCCACGCAATCACAGCCCTGTTTTCCTGCTACTTCAAATGTGCTTGCCCTTCCGGGCGGCAACCCCATTTTCGCAGCAACGCCGACAGAGCGTATAACACACTACACTTTGCAAGCAAAGTCGTGTGCCAAAGGGTGCCCCTTTGGAAACCCCTGACAACAAAACAGGCTGAATATCCCGCACTTTCCCGGTGCTTGATATTCAGCCTTTATTTGTTGTCAGCAGCCCCCGTTTCGTGGTCTGCGTGTAGTTCCTTGTAAACTGACCTAAGGGAAGATATAAATAAAATAATTAGTATTATTAAAATGAGATGCAGTATAATCCGCATTATGCTGGAATAAAAGAGGTTAGAATCCTTCCTTCTTACGAACTAATCTTAACTCTCTTCTCTTAATGGCATTATCCCACTCCATGCGTTCCCCCTCGTTCTCTAAGATGAGACCGGGAACCGGGGTGGGCTTTCCATCGTCGCCCATGGCTACCATGACGAAGTAAGCCCGGTTGATAGGGTGTCTGGTGCCGTCCTGCTCTTCGCGGTAGGTATCCACGCGTACTTCCATAGAGGTATGTCCCACGTGGGTGACCTTACCGATCAGTACGATAATATCATTCAAATAAGCACCGGATTTAAAATACAGGTTATCGATGGCTACGGTAGTGGCATCTCTGCCGCAATGTCTTCTGGCGGTGGCACCGGCTACTTCGTCGATCCACTCTAACAGTCGTCCGCCGAACAAGCGTCCGAAGCCGTTGATATCCGGGTGAATGACAACGTGCAGCTGATGGGTCTCGGAATCGGAGACTTTTTTCGCGGGAAGCGCTTCTGTCTTTATTTCTATATTATTTTCCTTATTATCTGTTGTATTCATGTTCTATAACCCTCACAATAATTATTTTTTCAGCTAAATAATGATGATGCATTAAGCATTTCATATTGTTTCAATGATCCAATGACGCTGGCAGGTTACGGATCGTTGCAGAAATCAGCGTAAATAAAAACATATAAACGTAGTATAGCACACTCCTGAAGAAAATGCCATCCGCATAGGATTTTTGCTTTTGGGATATTCTATTTTGTGCAGAAGGAGATTCTTTGAAGAAAGGTCGCTAACTGCCGGAAGCGAAACTTTACGAAAGGGGAACGGGAATGCTGATCAGACAATTATTGCTTATAGCAGCAGGAGCCAGTTACGGTCTGCTGTCGGCGGCGGGAGTGTTCACGGTGTTGGTGGCGGTGGGACTGATCCCAAGATTCGCAGGGAAAACGCACACGGCCCGTTATGTATTGTTGTATGAAGAAATGGTGATCTTCGGTACACTGGCAGGGTGCTTCGTCACTATTTTTCCGGAATACAGTCAGTGGGGAAGCTATCTTAGAGAGCAATTTCCGGAACATGTCTGGTTGTGGGCGGCAGCAGGCATCGGGGCACAGACGATATTCGGCGTCTTTGCCGGAATGTTTATCGGCTGTCTGGCACTGGCAATTGCCGAGATGCTGGACAGTATCCCTATTTTTGCAAGAAGAATTTCGTTCCGGCATGGACTGGGGTGGGCGATTCTCGGGATGGCGGCGGGAAAATTGTGCGGTTCACTGTATTATTTTGCAACAGAACTGCACCGGACGGTGCAGTAATATAGAACAAATGCGGCGGGACACAGGATGGGACGCTGCGAGGGGCAAGGACTGAAATGCCTGTGTGACGGGAACAATGGTTTTGCATAAAGGCAGGATGAGTAAAATGAAGCAGATGACAGTTTATTTAAAATGTGACAGAAGCGCGGAGGTTCAGGTACAGGATGTATTTCTAAAGGATGTGGCTGAGATCCGCTGCCGGGACAAAGTATTGTCGGCAAAATTAAATGCCATCAAGGTCTGCCATTTTCCAAAAGAAGGGGGAAAGCGCTGCGTGATCAGCTGCCTGAAGCTGGTGCGTCTCATGGAGGAACTCTGTCCGGAAATCGATGTGCAGGTGGTAGGAGAGACAGATGTACTGGTGGAATGGATCAGCGTGGATCCGTACAAAGGCTGGCAGCAGTGGAGCAAGGCTGCGTTCGTGTGCCTGATCAGCTTCTTCGGGACGGCATTTACCATTATGGCGTACCATAATGATGTGGGGATCAACGAAGTGTTTACCGAAGTGTACCGGATGTGCATGGGTGCGGAACCCGGAGGAATTAATACGCTGGAAGTGGCATATTCTGTGGGACTGGCGGCAGGTATCATTGTGTTCTTCAATCATATCGGAGGCAGGCGGTTGACGAAGGATCCGACACCCGTGGAAGTGTCTATTAAAAATTATGAGACCGATGTGGAGAAGACGTTGATCGAGCAGGCGGGAAGAGAAGGCAGGGAGATCGAGGGGGATAGTTAGGGAAGCTATAAGAGCTAAAGGAAGATATAGGAAATGTCCGGAATGGGTTGACATAGTAAGAGGTGGAGGCTATAATCAATATCGTGATGTAATAAATTTGTAACAAATTCGTAAAAGGAATTTAACTGAAAGGTTTTTATGATAAAAAATAAGAAAAACAGACAGATAAGAATAATTGCAATGGGAATGGCACTTTGTGTACTGGCATCTCCGATGCCGGCATTGGCGGCAGAAAGCAGTGTTCTGATGGCTTCCGGCGGCATCGCATCCGTCCTGGAGACGGAACGTTCCCTGGAAGAATACCTTCAGATCGCCCAGGATGCACAGGGGGCTTCCTGGGGATATACCAATATCGGTGTAGCCAATGTAGAGTCCGGTAATCTGAATATCAGAGCAGTGCCTTCTACAGACGGTAAGCTGGTGGGTAAGCTGCCCAAGGATGCTGCATGTGAAGTCATCGAGACGAAGGACGGCTGGTGCCATATCAAGTCCGGTGAAGTGGAAGGCTATGTAAGCCGGGAGTTCTTACACACCGGACCGGAGGCTACGATCCGTGCGGCACAGCTGGTACATACGGTGGCAATTGCCAATACGGACGGACTGAATGTACGTCAGGAACCCAACACCTCCAGCGAGATCGTGACGCAGGTAGGACAGGGCGAGGAAATGGAATATGTGGAGACCGGTGCCGACGGTTGGGTGAAGATCTCCATCGATGGTGAGGATGCTTATGTGTCCCAGGAATTTGTCACAGTGGAGGAGAAGCTGGATACTGCCATTACCATGACGGAGCTGCTCTACGGTCAGGGCGTATCCGATGTGCGCGTAGACCTGGTGGAATATGCGAAACAGTTCGTGGGTAACCCTTATGTATGGGGAGGGACCAGCCTGACCAAGGGAGCTGACTGCTCCGGTTTTGTGTTGTCAGTGTTCAAAAAATACGGTATTGCCCTGAGTCATTCTTCCAGAGCGCAGGCAAACGAAGGTACGAAGATCAGCGCTTCGGAGTTAAAGCCGGGAGATCTGATCTTCTACGGTAACGGCAAAGGTAACATCAACCATGTAGCAATTTATATCGGCGGAGGACAGGTCATCCATGCCAGCAGTCCGAAGACCGGTATCAAGATCAGTAGTTATAAATACCGTACTCCCGTGAAATGTGTCCGCGTGATTCAGGATTGATAGGATTCAGGATTGATATAGGATAGAATTTAAAGTGTAAAGGCATTGTGCGTCTGGTGGCGGGCAATGCCTTTTTGGCATTTGGAAGGATGCTTTTATAATTGCGTTTCCATGGGAACTGTGATACTATTTTTATATGTCTAAGAAGGTGCCGGAATGGGTACAGCAGCAAATATAATGAAACGAATTGGGTGATGGACATGCGCAAAGTAGCTTTGATCACGGACGGTTGGAGACGTCTGTTCACATATGCCTGGCCGGCGGGAATCCTGCAGAGGATCCGGGAGACCGGGGAGGATGTCAACCTGTACATTTTCAATAGTACGGGTAACTGGAGCCGGGATGCCGGATACAATAGAGCAGAGTACAATATTTATAATCTGCCGGACCTGTCCGATTTTGACGGGATTATTCTGGAATTAAATAATATCAGTTCTCCTGCGGTGCTTGCGGATGTGATCAGCAATGCAAAGCGATCGGGACGACCTGTGGTATCCATTGCCAATGAACTGGGAGATTTTTATTATGTGGGGATCGATAATTATTCGGCCATGAAGCAGGTCATCGCACATCTTCATGAGGTGCATGACTGTAAAAAGTTCTGGCTGTTAGTGGGAGCACAGGGTAATTACGAGAGCAGCTGCCGCCTGCAGGGAATGCTGGATTATGCCAGAGAACATAAGATTAAGATTCATAAGGATGATATCTGGTACGGTTCCTTTGATTATAAGAGCGGACTGGAAGGGTATAAACATCTATGGGACCGGCACAAGGAGCTCCCGGATGCTGTGATCTGTATTAATGATAATGTGGCGGTTGCTGTATGCGAAGCAGCAGCACAGATGGGATTTCATGCACCGGACGATTTCCGTATCACCGGATTTGATAATTTTGACAAGGCTGGCTTCTACACACCCAGCATTACAACTGTGGGACATATCCGGGAAGAAGCTGCTTACCAGGGGATGGATATACTCCTGCGGCTCTGGGCAGGAGAGAATGTACCCAAATACAACTTCACCGAAACGGAAATGCTGTGGCAGGAGAGCTGTGGCTGTGGAAAGGGCAGCAGCCGGGATGCGAGAGCGCATCTGAAGGATCAGATCATGTACGGTGTGGAGAGCGAAGAATTCGATGAGGAAGTACTCTCCATGGAAGCGGAAATGATGCAGTGCAATACGGTGGAGGAGATGATGTATTGTATCCCTCAATGCATTCCTTCCCTGAAATGCGATGCTATGTATCTTGTACTGGATGATCATCTGAACGCTTATAAAAAAGAGGCGGAAAAAAGTATTCACCTGGATGCGGCACCTTCGGACGAAGGTTTTTATGTACACGGTTATCCGAGGAAGATGCAGATGACCTTTGCCTATGAGAGAGACCAGAGACTGGATCTGGACAGACAGGAAGTGGACGGAATCTTCCCCACATTTGACTATCCGAAGCCGGGAAAGGATTTTCTGTTCCTGCCGCTGCATTTCGGAGAGCGCACGGTGGGGTATGTGGTCATCCGTAATGCGGTCTATCTTATGGAGAAGCAGTACTTGTTCCAGATCATGAACGCATTGACCCGTTCCATGGAGAATCTTCATAAAAAAGAAATGCTCGCATATATGAATAAAAAATTATCCTCGCTGTATATCATGGATACCCTGACCGGTATGTATAATCGGATGGGATACCAACAGTTGGGAGAGAAAGCGTTCCGGATCTCGAGACGGAATGGTCGCAGACTGTTGATCCTGTTTGTCGATCTGGACAGGCTGAAATATATCAATGATACGTTCGGCCATGAATATGGCGATATGGCCATCTGTGCGGCGGCCAGGGCATTGATGCAGTGCAGCAGCCGTGATGCGGTGCCTGCCAGGACCGGCGGCGATGAATTCGTCGTGGTACAGACGTATCAGTCCGATGAAGCCTCGAGAGATCTGGTTTGTCGGATCCGCAGAACACTGGAGGCGGAAGGAAAAGCACAGAAGCTACCATTCCCGCTGACCATGAGTATCGGAACGGTAGTGACAGATCCGGACAGCAATCTGACCTTTGCAGATTATGTAAAACAGGCTGACAGCCTGATGTATGAAGAAAAAGTACAGAAACGTGCTGCCAGAAAATAAAAAGTGTATTTACAACAGAAGATTATTGTGCTATATTGAAACAGTATGATTAGCCGATGCTCAGATTACGGACACTCCGACCTTAGTCTTAGTATCAGGCGTTTAAAAAACAGGAGGAAAAAGAAATGATTTCTAAGGAAAAGAAAACAGCCATCATGAACGAGTATGCAAGAACCCCCGGTGACACCGGTTCACCTGAGGTACAGGTAGCAGTCCTGACTGCAAGAATCCAGGAGCTTACCGATCATCTGAAGGAGAACCCTAAGGATCATCATTCTCGTCGTGGTATGCTGAAGATGGTAGGTCAGAGACGTGGTCTTCTGGATTACCTGAAGAAGAAGGATATCGAGAGATATCGTGCATTAATCGAGAAGCTTGGCTTAAGAAAATAATGCTGACTGGTGAGCGGGGTCTGCCGATTACATCGGCGCTCCGCTTTCTCTGTGTATGTGATGACAGATACTCTGCCATTGCTTTGGGTAACAAGCGGTATGGAAGTGAGCCCCGAGACCGCTGAAAAGGGTATGTTGGGAACAACAACATGAATTTTTCAGTAGTTTCGGTAATCCTCCAGACCGTGGAAATATTTATTAAATTATTTATATCGTAGAGTGATAAGAGTGTCCCATGAGGAACACAAAAGATAAAGTCACGTACGATGGATAGGAGGAATTTATGTATCAAAGTTACAAGATGGATCTTGCAGGCAGACCTCTGGTGGTTGATATCAACCGTGTAGGTAAGCAGGCAAACGGATGTGCATTCATGCACTATGGTGATACCACTGTTCTCTGTACCGCAACCGCTTCCGAGAAGCCCAGAGACGGTATCGATTTCTTCCCTCTGAGTGTAGAGTACGAAGAGAAAATGTACGCTGTGGGTAAGATCCCCGGCGGTTTCAATAAGAGAGAGGGCAAGGCAAGCGAGAACGCTATTCTGACCAGCCGTGTCATCGACAGACCTATGCGTCCCCTGTTCCCCAAGGATTATCGTAACGACGTAACCCTGAACAACATGGTAATGAGCGTAGATCCCGAGTGTCGTCCCGAGCTGGTAGCCATGATCGGTGCTGCTATCGCTACCTGTATTTCTGATATTCCTTTCGACGGTCCCTGCGCTATGACTCAGGTGGGCATGATCGATGGCGAGTTCATCATCAATCCCAGCCAGGAGCAGTGGAAGAAGGGTGATCTGAACCTGACCGTTGCTTCTACCAGAGAGAAAGTGATCATGATCGAAGCAGGTGCTAATGAGATTCCTGAGGCTACCATGATCGAAGCTATCTACAAGGCTCACGAAGTGAACCAGACCATCATCGCTTTCATTGACAAGATTGTAGCAGAAGTCGGCAAGAAGAAGCACGAGTACACCAGCTGTGCTGTTCCCGCTGAAATGTTCGAGGCTATGAAGGAGATCGTATCTCCTGCGGAGATGGAAGAGGCAGTATTTACCGATGACAAGCAGACCCGTGAGGAGAACATCCGCGTGATCACCGACAAGCTGACCGAGGCTTTCGCTGAGAACGAAGAGTGGCTGGCTATCTTAGGTGAGGCTGTATATCAGTATGAGAAGAAGACCGTTCGTAAGATGATCCTGAAGGATCACAAGCGTCCCGATGGCCGTGCGATCACCCAGATCCGTCCTCTGGCAGCAGAGGTAGATATCATCCCCCGTGTACATGGTTCCGCTATGTTCACCCGTGGACAGACACAGATCTGTAATGTATGTACTTTGGCACCTCTGTCCGAGCAGCAGAAGATCGATGGTCTGGATGAGAACGAAGTAAGCAAGAGATATATGCATCATTATAACTTCCCTTCCTATTCCGTAGGTGAGACCAAGCCTTCCCGCGGACCCGGAAGACGTGAGATCGGTCACGGTGCTCTGGCTGAGAGAGCCCTGATCCCCGTACTGCCCAGTGAGGACGAGTTCCCTTATGCAATTCGTACCGTATCTGAGACTTTTGAATCCAACGGATCCACCTCCATGGCTTCCACCTGTGCTTCCTGCATGTCCCTGATGGCAGCAGGCGTACCCATCAAGAAGATGGTAGCAGGTATCTCCTGTGGTCTGGTAACCGGCGAGACCGATGACGATTTCGTACTGTTGACCGATATCCAGGGACTGGAAGACTTCTTCGGAGATATGGACTTTAAGGTAACCGGTACTACCGAAGGTATTACCGCTATTCAGATGGATATTAAGATCCACGGTCTGACCAGACCTATCGTAGAAGGCGCTATCGCAAGATGCCGTGATGCAAGACTGTTCATCATGGATACCTGCATGAAGCCTGCAATCTCTGCTCCCAGAACAGAGGTTGGCAAGTACGCTCCCAAGATCATCTCCATTCAGATCGATCCCGACAGAATCGGTGATGTAGTAGGTCAGCGTGGTAAGACCATCAATGAGATCATTGCACGTACCGGTGTGAAGATCGATATCACCGATGACGGTAAGGTATCTATCTGCGGTACCGATAAGGAAATGATGGATAAGGCTTTGGAGATGGTGAAGATCATCACCACGGATTTCGAAGAAGGTCAGATCTTCAAGGGCAAGGTAGTAAGCATCAAGGAGTTCGGTGCATTCATCGAATTCGCACCCGGTAAGGAAGGCATGGTACACATCTCCAAGATCGCTAAGGAGAGAATCAACCGTGTAGAAGATGTCCTGACCCTGGGAGACGTAGTAACAGTAGTATGCCTGGGCAAGGATAAGATGGGAAGAATCAGCTTCTCCATGAAGGATGTGGCTCAGCAGTAAGCTGAGAGAAATAAAACCGCTGTGGGCGCAAGCCTGCAGCGGTTTTTGCGTGGTAAATTGAAAGTTAAATGAATAGTTGCTTTAAAATCCACGCAGAAAGGGCTGCCCGTCCCGGACTCGGATGCTAGCTACAACTGTGGATTTTCTAAAGGAAAGTGGACAAGTGTTTCTCGTCATGACGGGGCCGCCTTTACGTTGCCATCCATGTGCACCAAAAGCCATGCAAGCATGGCTTGGCTAACGCGAACATCGTGTTCGCGTTGTCCCTGCGGCTCGACCACTTTCCAAGAAAATCTCACAGTCTCCGCCGCATCTATGTCCGGGGGAGCAGTCCTTTTCTGCTGGGTTATGAAAGACATCCCAATTATTTAGACAGAGCATTTGAGAATACATGTGCGGAAGTTAAAAACAAGAATCTAGTATGTGCGAAAAATCAAGAAATACATGCGGACAATTCAAAAACAGGAATTAGGTATGTGAAAAAAAGTAGGAAACACATGCGAATAACTCAAAAGTCATAATTAGGTATGTATAACAAGTCGGAAAATACATGCTTTAAAGCAAAAAATAATGATCCGGCATGTATGATAACTGGGAAAACACATGCGCAATAGGCTAAAACGGAAAATAGGTATGTATATTGCTTTAGAAAACACATGTATAAAATTTAAAAATAAGAATTAAGTATGTAAATGACTTTGGAGAAATACAGAAACTTATTGGGATATTGAGAGTTGGTTGAATAGTTGTTCTAAAAACTTCGTGGGGTCTATAGAAGATAAATTTCCCTGTAGATACTTTTTGAGGATGGGTAAAAAGCAAAAACTAAACAATATGGGCCTATAGCGAAAAATTCGCCTGCCAGATACTCAATTTCTTCAAAATGAGTACCTCAGGGCCGTTTTTTTCTCTATAGACCCATATTCATCTTTTTATGCCTTATTTGTAGCAAATTTAGTATCTCACAACTCATTTTTTCTGTATAGACCCAAAACACAGAACGCCCACGGCGGACGGAACATCACGCCGCGATGTTTGTCGGAGGGTGTTGATATTTTCTTGAAAAGTGCTGAAAGACAGGGTGGAGCGAACAGGACGTTCGCGACAGGCGGACGTTGCCATGGATGGCAACTGGAGCCGTGCCCGTACGGATTAGAACCGCTATATCACTTTTCGTAGAAAATTCACACCTGGAGACGCGACATCAAGGCGTGATGTTCCGTTCGCCGCGGGCGTTCGTGGGGTCTACGGCAACCCTACGTTACGAGCCATGCACCCAATTCATAAATGTGTCGCAAAGGGCGCTCCACATTTATTTCATTGACGGCTGTCGAGTGTGTCCGTTGGACGCACAGTATAAAGTCAAAAACAAAAACAGCGACTTGTGAGCAAGCTCCCAGATCGCTGTTTCTGTTTTGACTTTGCATGGCTCGTAACTTTCAATTTACCTTACTTCTTCCGTGATCAATTCTGCCCACGTCACAGCGAATCCGGCACGGTGCGCTACCCGCTGGGAAGCAATGTGGGACATGCTTGTTCCATAATAAGGAATCGTACCTTGAGCCAAAATATCCTGAGCCAGAAGTCTTACTAAAGTCGATCCCACATGCATTTCTCTGGCGTGGGGAGCTACATTGATCCCAATCTGCCAGAACAGGGGACTGTCAGCGCTGGCGCCTGCCATACCGAGAATCTCACCGTCCTTTACCGCGGCCATGCCCAAAACATCCGGTGCATCCGGATCGAAAGCAAATGCTTGATCAAAACGATCATCACCACGAAATTGCAGAATAGCATCCTGATCATATCGTATCAGTTCAAAATCGCGGGCATCAGATAGCAAAGCCGAAGGAAGGTCAGAAGAAGCTATGCCACCAGACTCCGGCAGAAAAAAAGGATGTACCTGTGCAATACGGAGATCGAAGGGAGCCAGCAATTCTTCCAATTCCCGGAGCCGTTTCATGTCAAAAAACCATTCTCCCGTCACATCAGCATAACGTTTCCGACATTCTGCCACAATTTCTTCGGAACCGGTAACTAGTAATTTCCCATTGACGACAGCAATCTTTAACCTGCAAACCGTCTGTTCCTGAAAACGGCGGCGTCCCTCCTGCGGTACATAAATTGTAAAATGATTTTTTGAATCTGCCACATCAGCAGGACTGCAACAGTAGTCCAGTGCCAGCTGGCGGGACAATGCTTCCTGATACATAGATGTCGGAACTCCTTTCACAACGGATCACATTAAACTCTGTGGTTCCCATCCTTTCATTACATGTTTCACGGTATACTCCGCAGCCTCCGCATCCGTCAGCTGGTGGGAAAAGTCAGCGCGGGTGGCAGGGGAAGCGCCGGGACCGTAGGAAGCGTATTCTCCGTAATAGAAATGTCCATGGGGTTTCTTCCAGTCCTGCCAGCCGGCGGGATGGATGTGTTCCCCCAGTTCACAGTGCAAGAATACGGTCTTTGCCCATTCTCTCCAGGGACGTCCCAGGTAGATGGAATGGGGAGGACAGTCGCTCTCCAGGCTGCATTCATGGAAGACATAGCCGTAGGGTTCTTCCATGGGAGTGGAGGCTGCGGTCACATAGCCGTAGATCACTTCATCCTCCGGACTTTCCGGAGGGATTCGGTCTCCGGGAAGCTTCGAGTAGATCGTGCAATGCTCAAACCAGGCGATGCCGCTGCCGAAGATGAAATCCACATCTCCCTGAATAAAACAGTTTTCATAATAATGACGTCCAATCGTGCGGGGCTTGAATTCTCCGGGACCCTTGAAGCCTCCGGGCTGCGCCTCTTTTAACGGCAGAGGTGCATCGAAGACCGTGTCCTGGCTGCCAAGAAAACGGCAGTCATAAAAAGCATTGCGGTCGCCGTCTACATAGACCGCCAGCGCCTGTCCTACGGTATGCCCGAAGCCGGAATCATTCTGAAAAGTCAGATGCTTTGCAGTAAAATCATGGGTGTCGATCCGGACGGAAGCGGTGCGGAAGGTTCCGCGTTTATCTCCCTCAGGCATAAGATCAAAGGCGGCATCTCCGTAGACGAGAATAGTCTTGTCTGCACCGGCCCCTTCGAAGGTGACATTTGGTCTGGTGATGATTAATTTTTCCCGATAAATACCCTCCCCGATGTGTACGATCACAGGAGGCAGATCAGAAACGGGAGCCGGGAACTGCTTTTCGCATGATAAGCAGGATGAATCCGTCAGGGCGGTCAGTGCTTCAGTAATAGTAGAAAAAGAAGTGCCCGGAAGGGTATTTCCGGGCATATTGACATAATAATGCAAGGAAGTCTTGTCTGACATAAATAACTCCATTCTGTAGATGCTGTTTTTATGGAAAGAAAGGCTGCATGCGACATCTACAACACAATGCAGCCTAAGGTCCTGTATGGCTGATACCTGAATAACTTAAAGCAGACGCACAATTTCTAAATCCGGCTGGTCCGCCAGGTTCACATACTCTCCGCCACATTGTACGATAGGCCGGGAGAGCTTGTCTTTGTTGATATAAATGATCGTCCCTTTCCGCCCATCGCTTAACAGACAACGGTTCTGCAGACAGGAATTGACCACATTTTCCAGAAAAGGAAGCAGGATGGAGACATCGTATTTCTGGAAGCCTTCTGCCTCGAACATCTCGATGACACGGAATGGACACAAAGGTCCTCTGTAACAGCGGGCAGCGGTCATGGCATCGTAGACATCGGCAATAGCCACGATTCTTGCATAAGGGTCGATCTGATTGCCTTTTAATTTCAGAGGATAACCGCTGCCGTTGCTGCGTTCGTGATGCATGAGGGCGGCATTTTTCACATGATCATCCACATCCTGGGACAGGAGAAGCTGGTAACCCAGGGTGGGATGCTTTTTGATCGTTGCAAATTCTTCCTCGGACAGCTTTCCCGGTTTTGAAATGATAGAATAAGGTATCAGCAGTTTGCCGATATCATGGAATAGACCACAGGCAGTGGCCAGCTCAATTTCCTCGTCAGACAGCTTCAGCCATCCGGCCAGTATGTTGCAGATCAGGGCAACATTCAGACTGTGAGTGTAAGTGGAATCATCATATTCCCGCATGTTCTGGAGCATGTCCAGAATGCTGATGCTGCCGGAATGATTGGCTACGATGGCCATGGTGTTCTTCAATAGGGTATTCACATCTAAAGAGGTATTTTTTTGAATCACGAGATTCATATTTTCCCGGAACAGTTCAACATCATTTTCAAAATCTGTCTTGAACAGTTGAAATTCCGGAGAACTCTTAATGCGCTCGGAGTAAGAGAGCTCAGTGTCAGTAGAATCCTCAGCAGGCCGCACGGGTTGTATGATATCCTCGACAAAAATGGTGAGGATACCGTACAGATCCAGCTTGGTGATCAGTTTATCCGTAAGGATGGTCCCTTTTTGTATCAGAAGCTCATGGTCCAGATCATAGACGTCTTCGGCGACGGTCATGCCGGGAACCAGTTGGGTGATAGACAGCCTTTTCATAAGTATTCTGCTCCTTATCATGAAAAGAAAATTTAACTGATTTCATTATAATAATTTTTATCCGGACTGTCAATTTGTGCAGGCTCTTAGGGGGCCACATCCTGTTCATAAAATTTTTACAGTCTTTTCACGCCTATGGTCGCATTGAAAGGTTGAAACATAAAGGAAAATCTGCTACAATAACCTTTGAATTATGCGAAGACCCATGGACATTTTATTGTCAAAAGGGTGTGGAAATGAGGAAAAAATGAGCGTTATTGAGAAGATATTTGGCACGCACAGTTCCAGAGAACTGAAGCGTATTGAACCTCTGGTGGACAAGATCGAGGCACTCCGCCCTACCATGCAGGCACTTTCCGATGAGGAACTGCGGGGTAAGACCGAGGAGTACAAGAAGCGTCTGGCCGAGGGAGAAACTCTGGATGATCTGCTTCCGGAGGCGTATGCAACCGTAAGAGAGGCTGCAAAGCGTGTTCTGAACATGGAGCACTACAGAGTACAGCTGATCGGTGGTATCATCCTGCATCAGGGACGTATCGCAGAGATGCGTACCGGTGAAGGTAAGACTTTGGTGTCTACACTTCCCGCTTATCTGAATGCTTTGGAAGGCAAGGGTGTCCATGTCGTTACCGTCAATGACTATCTGGCGAAGCGTGACGCGGAGTGGATGGGGCAGGTACATGAGTTCCTGGGACTGAAGGTCGGTGTGGTACTGAACAGCATGACCTCCGAGGAGAGACAGGAAGCTTACAAGTGTGATATCACTTATGTTACCAACAACGAACTGGGATTTGATTATCTGCGTGATAACATGGTGATTTACAAGGAACAGCTGGTTCTGCGTGGACTGCATTATGCCATCATCGATGAGGTGGACTCCGTACTGATCGATGAAGCCAGAACCCCTCTGATCATTTCCGGACAGAGCGGCAAGTCCACAGCTCTGTACGAGATGTGTGATCTGCTGGCACGTCAGATGAAGCGCGGTGATGATGTACAGGAGCTGACCAAGATGGACGCCATCATGGGTGTGGTACAGGAAGAGACCGGAGACTTCGTCGTTAATGAAAAGGATAAGATCATCAACCTGACCGCAGCAGGTATGGAGAAGGTTGAGAGATTCTTCCATATTGATAACTTCGCGGATCCCGAGAACCTGGAGATCCAGCACAATATCATCCTGGCATTGCGTGCCCATAATCTGATGTTCCGTGACAAGGATTACGTGGTAAAAGATGACCAGGTACTGATCGTCGATGAATTTACCGGACGTATCATGCCGGGACGCCGTTATTCCGACGGCTTGCATCAGGCAATCGAAGCAAAAGAGCATGTAAAGGTGAAGAGAGAAAGTAAGACGCTTGCATCCATTACCTTCCAGAACTTCTTTAATTTATTCGATAAAAAGTGTGGTATGACCGGTACAGCTCTCACGGAGGAGACCGAGTTCCGTGAGATCTACGGCATGGATGTTGTGGTAATCCCCACGAACCGTCCCGTTATCCGAAAGGATCTGCAGGATGCTGTATACAAGACGAAGAGAGAGAAGCTGAACGCTATCGTGAATGCGGTAGAGGAAGCACATGCCACAGGACAGCCTGTACTGGTAGGTACGATCACGATCGAAGCCAGTGAGGAGCTGAGCAGGATGTTAACCAAGCGCGGTATCCAGCACAAGGTCCTGAATGCAAAATTCCATGAACTGGAAGCAGAGATCGTAGCCGATGCCGGTGTGCACGGTGCGGTAACCATCGCTACCAACATGGCAGGCCGTGGTACGGATATCAAGCTGGATGAGGAAGCGAGAGCCGCCGGCGGACTGAAGATCATCGGTACCGAGCGTCATGAGTCCAGACGTATTGATAATCAGCTGCGTGGTCGTTCCGGACGTCAGGGAGATCCCGGTGAGTCCAAGTTCTACATCTCTCTGGAGGACGATCTGATGAGACTGTTCGGTTCCGAGCGCCTGATCAGTATGTTCAATACCTTAGGTATCCCCGAGGGACAGGAGATCGAGCACAAGGCATTGACCAATGCCATCGAATCCGCACAGAAAAAGATTGAGAGCAACAACTACGGTATCCGTAAGAATCTGTTAGAGTATGACCGTGTCATGAGTGAACAGAGAGAGATCATCTACGAGGAGCGTCTGCGGGTACTGAACGGCGAGAGCATGCGCGATGTGATCTACAAGATGATCACCGATATTACCGAGAACTGTGTAGATATTTGTATCAATGACGACGCAGATATCTCCGACTGGGATTTCAATGAGTTAAATACCCTGCTCATTCCTACGATCCCGTTACAGCCTCTGACACCGGAGCGTGTGAAGAAGCCCAAGAAGAACAGCTTAAAGCAGCAGTTAAAGGAAGAAGCTGTGAAGCTGTACGAAGCAAAAGAGGCCGAGTTCCCCGAACCCGAAGCCATCCGTGAGCTGGAGCGTGTGGTTCTGCTGAAGGTCATCGACCGTAAGTGGATGGATCATATCGACGACATGGAGCAGCTACGTCAGGGCGTGGGCTTACAGGCATACGGCCAGAGAGATCCTCTGGTAGAGTACAAGATGAGCGGTTACGAGATGTTCGATGAGATGACCCAGAACATCCGGGAAGAGACTGTGAGACTTCTGTTCCATATCAAGATCGAACAGAAGGTAGAGCGTGAGCAGCAGGCGAAGATCACCGGCACGAACAAGGATGATTCCTTACCGAAGGGACCTGTAAAGCGTGAAAATGCAAAGGTGTATCCGAACGATCCCTGCCCCTGCGGAAGCGGTAAAAAATACAAGAACTGCTGCGGACGGAAGGCCTGATGTTTTCTGACGACAGTGGAAGACAGTGCGGCAGCGCGGACAGACGGTGTGCCTGCCGTAAAAAGTGAGAATTACGATAATAGAAAATGATAGAATAGAAAGTAGGTGACGTTAAGTGGTTGAATTAGATCAGATGAAGACAGAAATTCTGTCCTACGAAACACCTTTAGCGGAAGTGAGGGATTCACTTTGACCTTGCTAACAAGGCAAAGCGGATCGAAGAAATGGAACGTGAGATGGAGGCTCCCGGATTCTGGGATGACCCGGAGCGTTCCAACCAGAAAATGAAAGAACTGAAGAACCTGAAGGATACGGTAGGAGAGTGTGATAAGCTTTCTACACAGTACGATGATATCCTGACTCTGATCGACATGGGATATGAGGAGAACGATGAGTCTCTGATACCGGAAATCCGCGGAGAACTGGATGAATTCATCAGGGAATTCGACGAACTTAGGATCGGTACCCTATTGTCCGGAGAATATGATAAGAACAATGCGATCTTAAAGCTCAATGCCGGTGCCGGCGGTACCGAGAGCTGTGACTGGTGCGGTATGCTGTATCGTATGTATACCCGCTGGGCGGAGCGCAAGGGTTTTACCATTGAAGTACTGGACTACCTGGATGGTGATGAGGCCGGGATCAAGTCAGTGACTTTCCAGGTCAACGGACTGAATGCCTATGGCTATCTGAAGTCGGAGAAGGGGGTACACCGTCTGGTGCGTATCTCTCCTTTCAATGCCCAGGGCAAGCGTCAGACATCCTTTGTATCTCTGGATGTTATGCCGGATATCGAAGGAGATCTGGATGTGGATATTGATGAGAAGGATCTGCGCATTGATACTTATCGAAGCAGTGGTGCCGGTGGTCAGCACATCAACAAGACATCATCTGCTATCCGTATCACCCATATCCCGACGGGAACAGTAGTGCAGTGTCAGAACGAACGAAGCCAGTTCCAGAACAAGGATAAGGCTATGCAGATGCTGAAAGCCAAGCTGTATCTGTTAAAAAAGGAAGCAAATGCCGAGAAGCTGTCGGATATCCGCGGCGAAGTCAAGGAGATCGGCTGGGGCAACCAGATCCGTTCCTATGTATTACAGCCGTACACACTGGTCAAGGATCACCGTACCGATGTGGAGACAGGTAATGTGGACGCTGTGTTGGACGGCGGATTGGATATCTTCATCAATGGCTATCTGAAATGGCTCAGTGTGCAGGGAGATAAGAAGACAGAGAATTCATAGTAGACAAAATAAAAAACACATTCCATAGGCGTTTGACTTATGGAATGTGTTTTTGTATACATAATAATCATAATAAATATCCGTTATTGGCGCTCGTTCTGCATCAGATCCAGAAAATATAAGGTCTGGGTCATGTTCATATATGGCACCAGCCATAGGCTCCCGATACCGAAGCTCAGCAAACACAGAAATCCCAGCGGCAGGAAACTCATTTGTAAGCAGAACAGCTCCCATTTATGTCCCTTCATAATGCGGAAGCTTAATTTCATCAGCTCCATGGCATTATACTGGGGGAAATCCAACAGTAAATAGTAAGCCTGGGATAAACCAAGGGATAACGGAATATAGATACACATACCGATGACCATAAGCACAATGCACAGGATTGCCATGGTTATGGCGTCAAAGCCCTTCCCTGACCGCAGGAGAAAATAGCAGATATCAAAAGGAAGTGTACATGCCGTATTCAGCAGGATCAGTACTGCGGAGATCCCAAGCGATTTTTTGAATAAGTATTTGAAGCCGTAGAATAGATTGGCGGTTACAGCAGGCCTGTTGCAGGCAGTATTCAGATAGAATAATGTAATGCCGGTCTGAAACACTCCGGCAAAGATCGACAATAAAGTCGTAGTCGCCGTCAAAAGCAGATATTCCGTCAGAGATGTCTCTGCGCTTCCTCCCATAATTGTCCGTACGGTAAGGATCATAGTGAAGGTCATGCTGACGGCAAAGGTGAGGGAAAATACGATCAGACTTCGGCAGATGGACAGCAGGATGGCATTGCCGTAATGCCCTGCCATCTGATCTCTGGCTTTTTCTTTGAGTTGGGCTCTGGATGTATATTGTGTCATAGAAATCCTCTTTTCTTTTTATTATTTCGTAACCACAGAATCCATCGGAAAATACCGGCATGTCTTACAGGTACGACTGCCAGAATCCTTCCATATCGACACCGTACATCTGCTGGTACATCTGATCCAGCATATTCCTATAAGAAGGATCGGTAAATACCGTGACAATGCTGCTGATCGTGATGAAGATACCGAGTGCCAGTCCCACACAGGACAGCCAGATCCCGGCGACACACATACTGCTCATACGCTGTCCCTTTTTTCTGGTAAGCATTGCGAAGAGAATGCCAAGAGCACCGGCAGGGATGGACAGCAGTCCTGTGCAGCATAATACCAGGGAACAGATGCCGCAGACCATAGAAGCGATCGATAACCCCCTGTATTTCGGATCGATCTGCGGTATATTTTGATTCATTTCGTTATTCTGATTCTGATAATAATCCATAGAAAGCCTCATTTCCGGGCGGCATGTGGTGAATTTGTCTGCCGCGCTTATATTAAGTACTGTACCATTTTTTCCTGTAATAAGCAAATGAAATAAAAATGAAAAGATTGAGAAAACTTCCGATTTCCAGTATAATATACCCATGCGCAAAACAAAATGGCAACAGGCCATCAGGAGGAACTATGGATATTATACAGAAAATCAAAGAAGAACTTCAGGTAGAAAAATGGCAGGTGGAAGCTGCGGTGAAGCTGATCGATGAGGGAAATACCATCCCTTTCATCTCCCGTTATCGTAAGGAGGTCACCGGATCTCTGAACGACGAGCAGCTGCGTAATCTCGATGAGAGACTGACCTATCTGAGAAGTCTGGAAGATAAAAAGGAGCAGGTGCTGAAGAGCATCGAGGAACAGGGAAAACTTACCGATGAGTTAAAGGAGAAGATTCTGGCAGCTCAGACGCTGGTAGTGGTAGAGGATCTGTACCGACCCTATCGGCCCAAGAGAAAGACCCGTGCCAGTATTGCAAAGGAGAAGGGGCTGGAACCTCTGGCAGAATACATTCTGCGCCAGGAGGCAACAGAACCGTTGCTTAACGAGGCGGCCAAGTATGTTTCCGAAGAAAAAGAAGTAAAGACTCCGGAGGAAGCATTGCAGGGAGCACAGGATATTATTGCCGAGATGATCTCCGATGATGCGGATCATCGTCTCTACATCCGTAATATCACCGTAGAGGAAGGTATTGTGAGCAGTACTGCGAAGGATGAGAAGGCTCAGAGCGTCTACGAGATGTATTACAATTTTGAAGAGCCTGTGAAGAAGATTGCAGGTCACAGGGTACTGGCATTGAACCGTGGAGAGGCAGAAAAAGTACTGACTGTAAAAGTCAATGCACCTAAGGAGCGTATTCTGCGTTATCTGGAGAAAAAGCTGATCACGAAGGAAAATGAGTATACCACACCGGTAATCTGTGCTGCAGTGGAAGACAGCTATGATCGTTTAATAGCACCCGCTATTGAAAGAGAGATCCGTAACGATCTGACAGAAAAGGCAGAGGACGGAGCTATCAATGTCTTCGGCAAAAATTTAGAGCAGCTGCTATTGCAGCCGCCTATCGCAGGAAAAGTGGTCTTGGGCTGGGATCCGGCGTTCCGTACCGGCTGTAAACTGGCAGTGGTAGATGCTACCGGAAAAGTGCTGGATACGAAAGTGATCTTCCCTACAGCACCGCAGAATAAGGTGGAGGAGTCCAAAGCCGAGCTGAAGAAACTGATCAAAAAATATAATGTGGATTTAATTTCTGTGGGAAATGGTACGGCCTCCAGAGAGTCCGAGCAGGTAATCGTAGAGCTGTTGAAGGAACTGGATCGTCCGGTACAGTATGTGATCGTCAACGAGGCAGGTGCTTCCGTATACTCCGCAAGTAAGCTGGCGACAGAAGAGTTTCCTAATTTTGACGTGGGACAGAGAAGTGCTGCATCCATCGCCAGAAGATTACAGGATCCCCTGGCAGAACTGGTGAAGATCGATCCCAAGTCCATTGGTGTCGGTCAGTACCAGCATGACATGAATCAGAAGAAATTAAGCGATGCCTTAAGCGGCGTGGTAGAGGACAGCGTAAATAAAGTCGGTGTGGATCTGAATACGGCATCCGCATCTTTACTCGAATATGTCTCCGGTATTAACAAGACGATTGCGAAGAATATCGTGGATTATAGAGAAAATAACGGACGTTTTGTAAACAGAAAACAGCTGTTAAAGGTACCGAAGCTGGGGCCTAAGGCGTATGAGCAGTGTGCCGGTTTTCTGAGGATCCCGGATGGCAAGAATCCGCTGGATGCCACAAGTGTCCATCCCGAGTCCTATGAAGCTGCAGAACAGTTGATGGAGAAGCTGGGACTGACCATGGAAGATATTAAGGAAGCCCAGAAGCAGGCGGCTGCAAAAAAAGCTTCCGGCAGGAGCAGCGCTGCGCAGGCAGACGGACAGAAGAATGGTAACGGCACAGTCAATGCACCGAAGAAGCGGGAAGAACAGAAAGGTAAAGCAGTTCGGGTACACAATACCAATACCGCTATGGGCAAGGCTCTCGCAGCGGCTATGGGCGGTGTGACTTTTGACAATTCTGCGCAGACCTCTGCAAAGCAGACGGCACCTGTAGCTAAAAATGCAGTAAATGATGCAAAGGATATGTCCGGTCTGGAGAAGCGGATTAAAAATAAGAAGCTTTTAGCAGAGGAACTGGGCATTGGTGAGATCACGCTGACAGATATTCTGAAGGAACTGGAGAAGCCGGGCAGAGATCCCAGAGACGATATGCCGAAACCGATCCTGCGCAGTGATGTCCTGGATATGAAGGATTTAAAACCCGGTATGATCTTAAAGGGAACCGTGCGTAATGTCATTGACTTCGGTGTGTTCGTGGATATCGGTGTCCATCAGGACGGACTGGTGCATATCTCCCAGATCACCGACCGCTATATCAAGCATCCGTTGGAAGCTGTCAGCGTCGGAGATATCGTGGATGTGCAGGTACTCACCGTAGATATGGCAAAGAAACGTATCGGTCTGACCATGAAGATCCAGAAGCAGTAAGAATATATAGAATGATGCCAGGGGGCTATGTGCCAGTGGTACATGTCTGGTACGGAGCATCCGTAGGTATTAAAAAACAGGGACAGCAGATAACGGCTGTCCCTGTTTTGAGTTCATCAATTATGCTTTTTATGCTTTGTGACCGGTCTTGATGATGGGGCTTAACGGTTTGTAGATCAGCAGGGTTACGACAGACACCAGCGTTCCCTTGATGAGATTCATGGGAGCCACACATGCCACCACGAAGCTTACAATGCTGCCTTCCTTTGCCAGTGGATTGACTTCGGCTCCCATTGCCAGAATGGCATCCAGAGGCATTCCGTAGAATTTGGAGAACGCGGGAAGCAGATATACGGCATTGAATGCGGTGCCAAATACGGTCATGACCAGAGTACCCACAATGCAGGCGATGATTGCGCTTTTCTTTGTCTTCTTAAAAGAGTACACAGCGGAAGCAGGGATGATCAGGCTGCAGCCCACTACGAAGTTCGCCAGATCGCCGATGAAGGCGGTAGAGGTACCTTTTATGCATAGCTTCAACAGTACCTTCACGAATTCCATCATGACACCTGCTACAGGACCGAAAGCAAAGGAACCGACTAAGATCGGCAGCTCACTGAAGTCCATTTTATAGAAGCCGGGGGCAAAAAAGATGGGGAAGTCCAGCACATGCAGGATCATAGCGATGGCGGAAAACATACCGATCATGGCAAGCTTTCTCGTATTGAAGATCGGCTCCGAGATGCCGTTTTTCTTCTGCGCGCCCTTTTCCAGCACCACAGACACCAGGAAACAGCCCACGATGACCGCCAGGAAGATGACTACATAGGCCACATTTTCAGTTACAGTTTGCATTAATTTGTTCATTTCAGAACTCCTTTCCTATGAGAAAAATCAAGGAAAGTCTTCAAAAAAAGCCCCGGAATACAAGCTTCCGGGGCATGGGTATCACAAAAAAATATATGTGATACGTCTTCTTTCATCCAGACTGTACTGTTGGTCCCGGATTCACACCGGATCAGCCGCAGAATTGCATCTGCGGGTCGCGGACTTAAGGATGACCTATTACCGCCAGTAGGGAATCACACCCAACCCTGAAGAACTTTACCTTATGGATGGAATATATCACTTTGTGAAATAAAAGTCAATATAGAAAATCTTTAGAATTTTCACAGCTTTTTTTTCCGATTTATCTGATAGTGTATTGTGCATAGATTTGAGGATAAATAAATGTTGACACTCAAAAGAAATTATTGTATTATGCACGTAGTACAACGATACAATAAAACAAGTAAAAACAGAAATAAATAACAGGAGCAGGTGAGAAATGAGCGCATTAGTAGAGATCAAGGATGTGTGTAAAATCTATAACCCGGGGGAAAATGAAGTGCGCGCCCTGGATCATGTCAGTCTGACCATCGATGAGCAGGAATTTGTGGCTATCATCGGGCATTCCGGAAGTGGAAAATCTACACTGATGAATATGCTGGGCTGTCTGGATGTGCCTACCAGCGGGGAATATTGGCTGCATGGACAGGACGTGTCCGCATTATCCGACGATGCATTGTCCGACATCCGGAACCGGGAGATCGGGTTTATCTTTCAGGGCTTTAATCTGATCCCGAATCTGACGGCATTGGAAAATGTGGAGCTGCCTCTGATCTATAGGGGAGTATCCAAAAGTGTGCGGGAAGAGCTGTCCGTGGAGGCCTTGAAAAAGGTAGGTCTCGAACATCGTATGGATCATAAGCCTTCGGAGATGTCCGGCGGTCAGCAGCAGAGAGTGGCGATAGCCAGGGCCATAGCCCAGGCACCTCCGGTGATCCTGGCGGATGAGCCAACGGGTAATCTGGACTCCAATTCCACGAAAGAGATCATGGATATTCTAAAAGGATTACATAAAGAGGGAAGAACCGTCATATTGATCACACATGATAATGAGATCGCAGCACAGGCGAAGCGAGTGATCAAGATCAAGGACGGCAAAGTAGAATCCGATTCCGGACAGATCGTTCCGGTGGAGGAACTGCAGACGGCAGGAGCCTGATGCGGAAAACAGATTTTCACATGCAGCGAATGAAAAGACATGAGTATAAAATAGAAAGGATCATGAGTGAGAGATCATGGAACAGCAGGAAAAAACAGAACAGACACTGAGTGCAAAAGAAAGCAAGGCAATGAAGAAGGAAGAAAAGAGAAAGCTAAAAGAAACAAAAAGAGAACAGAAGGCAGGTAAAATCGGTAAAAAACGTAAAAAAGCACCTGTTATTATTGCTGCTATCATAATCATACTGATCATGATCCGTATGGTAAGCTGTGCATTTTCCGGCAGTGCGGGCGTCATGGTCAGCACTACTAACGCATTCCGCGGTGACATCGAGGAAAATGTCAGCACCAGCGGCAAGGTAGTCAGTGAAGAGAAAGCGGTTCTCTTTGCGCCGGTAGGCGGCAGATTAAACGAAGTCAATGTGGCAGCCGGAGATGCTGTGAAGGCAGGGGATGTGCTGATGACTTATGACATGGAGCGGATGGAGGAGCGCCTACAGGAGGCAACATTACAGCAGACCAAGAGCAGTGCTTCCTATAACAGCACCATGACAGAGAACAGCAAGAGTCAGGCAAAATTGAATGAAGCGAACACAAACCTGGCAGTGTTGGACCAACAGCTGACGGATTACAGGGCTTATCTGAAAGAACTGCAGGATAAACTTGCCAAGAGTCAGAGAGAAACCCAGAGACAGTTATCCGAAGAAAGCTATGAATTATCCAGAAAATCCGCTGATTTGAGCAAGGAACTGCAGAATTCCGCTACCAGTGCAGACCGTGCGAAAGAAATCAATAAGGAACTCCAGGATATCAGCGCCAGCCAGGCGAGAAATTCTTATGTGCAGTCCATTGCAGGATCCAGCGATTACGTGGTAAATATGCAGAATGAGATTGCTTCCGTACAGGAACATATTGAGGAATGTGAAACTTATAAAGCGAAGATGCAGGCACAGAAGGATGCCGGTGAAGGATCGATCTTAAACGGTTATCAGTCCCAAGGGTACGCTGCTGACAGAGATCTGGCACAGCTGACATACAAAGAGGCGGAGGAACAGTATTATTCTGCGAAGAAAGGCATTGTAGCTGATTTTGACGGTATCGTAACGGAATGCACCGGTGTATCCGGAGCCAGTGTGGCGGAGGGCACACAGCTGATCACACTGGAGAGCAGCCAGAATGTGAAGGTTTCCTTTGATGCTTCCAAGTCCGATGTGGCAAAACTTGCCATCGGGCAGAAAGTAGATATTACCATCTCTGGCAATAAATACGAAGGCGAGATCAGTAAGATCAATCGTATGGCAACACTGAATGCCTCCAATACGCCCATGGTAGGGGTAGAAGTACATCTGACTAACCCCGATGACAAGATCATTCTGGGACTGGATGCAAAGCTGACCGTACATACCAACAGTGCACAGGATACATTGTTGATCCCGGTAGAAGCGATCAATGCGGATAAAAACGGAGATTTCCTCTATGTGATCGAGAACGGCATGGTAGTTAAGAGGGCAATTACCTGCGGAATCTCCTCCGATGAATACGCAGAGGTCCTGGAGGGCATTACCGGGGAAGACCAGATCATAGTGAACAGCCTCACGGGTGTCAGCCTGGAGGAGGGCATGGCAGTAACGGCTGTGCCCATGGAACAGTAGGAGGCGGATCCATGACACAAGTATGGGAATACATCAAAATTGCATTGATGAATATCCGCAGTAATAAAGGACGTTCGATCCTGACCATGCTGGGCATTATCATAGGAATCTCTTCGGTGATCATGATCATCTCCATAGGTAATGGCGTGAAAAGTGGGATCAACGGAGAACTGAATTCTATGGCAGGCGGTCAGATCGCGGTTTATAGCAATGATACCGCGGAAAATGGAACAGAGGTGGTATTCACGGAAGAGGATATGGATGCCATTCTGGAGAAAGTTCCAAATGTCAAGGCGGTAACACCGTCCTGGAGTTTCAGCGGAAGCGCCACCGGCAGAAAGGGAACCTTTGATGCTACTGCAACTTTCGGTAAGGCGGGACTGGAATATTCGAGCCAGGATCCGATCATCAAAGGACGTTATTTTACAGATTCCGATTATTATACGGCGAACAAAGTCTGCGTCATTACGGAGAGTAGCGCGAAAACGCTGTTTGGTAATACCAATGTGATCGGAATGAGCTTTGATTATACGTTGTATGGAGTGACACAGGAATTTACGATTGTTGGTATCCGTAAGGACAACGCATCGAAGCTGTTCGGAATGGGAGGAAACGGTACGGTGACCATGGAGGCACCTATCTCCACAATTTCCGAGGGATATGGATTCTATGTGAATTATACGGACCTGCTGATCGTCAGTGATGGCGCGGAAAATGCCTCTCAGGTGGCGCAGGATACGGTGCGTCTGCTAGAGAACAGGCATGGTGTCAGAGGACAGAATGTCATCTCTGTACAGAATTTTAATGATATTATGAGCCAGATGGATCAGATCTTAAGCTACATTACTATCTTTGTAGTGTTCGTAGCAGCCATCTCTCTGCTGGTAGGCGGTATCGGCGTTATGAACATCATGCTGGTATCTGTCACGGAGCGTACCAGAGAGATCGGTATCCGGAAAGCACTGGGAGCGAGAACCGGATCCATTCTGCTACAGTTTTTGTCGGAGTCGGCGATCATCACCCTGCTGGGAGGTCTGATCGGTATTACCATCGGAGTGGCAGGAGCTTTTGGCATCTGCAGTCTGATCGGTTTTACCGCAAAAGTAAGCGCAGGAACGGTACTGGGAGCCAGCCTGTTCTCCTCCGCCGTGGGTATCTTTTTCGGTATCTATCCGGCGAAAAAAGCGGCAAAACTAAGTCCTATCGAAGCTTTACGGCATGAATAATCATAAAAATTAAATCATAATTAAATAAAATGCATAAATAAAGAACCGCAGGTGACAGATTATAAATCACTGCGGTTCTTTACTTGCTTTTTCATGGGAAAAAATTTATAATGTTTTCTATAGTATGCAGTTTTATGCGCAGACGGAGCCCGGGGCCTTTTAACCGCCTATGAGCAGGCTCATGTGGGGTTAGCCCTTTTGCCCCTGGCATCATACATTATTATAGAGGAAAGAACACGTTATGGTAGAATTGGATGTAAAGATTACATCGGGGGACTTATATGATTTTTTATTACGGCACAGCTATAACAGCGTGTCCGGACTTTTGGGGGCGGTGATCGGAGCACTGGGCGTTGTTGTGGGAATTTCCAGACAGTACTGGATCTATCTGATCCTGGGAGTGGTGATCCTGTTATATCTCCCCTGGACGCTTTTTATCAAAAGCAAACAGCAGGTAGCGAACAATCCGGTCTTCAGGGAACCACTGCATTATGTTCTGGATGAGAACGGCATTACTATTTCTCAGGGAGACAGTTCCACCTGCCAGGCATGGGAGGATTGTCTGAAAGCAGTCTCCACCGGGCGCAGCATAATTGTCTATACGGCAAAGAATAATGCAACGATATTTCCCAAAAGCCAGATGCAGGATAAGACAACGGATGTTATCGAAATGATTTCCACGCATATGCCCCCTGCAAAGGTGAAGATCCGCAGCTAGAAATGCCATAGAGCTGAGAGCTTTTCCGGAAAGCAACAACGGCCATTACGGTGTCTATAGAAAGCGTAAGAAAAATGACAACAGGTGATTCCACAGCAAACAAAGAATTTAAAAAAGAAATTATAGAGACTCACAGTGCGCAGGAGACTTTTGCACTGGGACAGCGGATCGGCTTAGAAGCACTTCCCGGGCAGGTCTATACCCTGATCGGTGATCTGGGTGTGGGCAAGACTGTATTTACCCAGGGAGTGGCAGACGGTCTTGGAATTACGGAACCGGTCAACAGCCCCACCTTTACCATTGTGCAGATCTATGAGGAAGGCCGCATGCCTTTTTATCATTTTGATGTGTACCGCATCGGAGATGTGGAGGAGATGGAAGAGATCGGTTACGAGGACTGTTTTTACGGTGAGGGATTGTGCCTGATCGAGTGGGCGAATCTGATCGAAGAGATCCTGCCGGAGCACTACAGACAGGTGACCATAGAAAAGGATCTGGAGAAGGGCTTCGATTATCGCCGGATCACGATTGAGGAGATGACTACAGTATGAAAATATTAGCTTTGGACAGTTCCGGACTGGTGGCAAGTGCCGCCGTCGTGGAAGACGATGTCCTGATCGCAGAGTATACCACAGATTATAAGAAAACACATTCCCAGACATTACTTCCGATGTTGGACGAGATCCGGCAGATGATCGACCTGGATCTTCACACCATTGATGCCATTGCTATCTCCGCAGGTCCCGGATCCTTTACCGGACTGAGAATTGGGGCAGCAACCGCGAAGGGACTTGGTCTGGCACTGAATCTGCCGTTGGTAGAGGTGCCGACACTGGAAGGACTTGCATTTAATCTTTGGGGGACGGACAAGCTGGTCTGCCCCATTATGGATGCCAGAAGGAATCAGGTATACACCGGGATCTATGAATTCTGTAAGGCAGAAGCTGAGGCTGGAAGTTGTGAACAGCAGCTTGTGATGCAATGTGTTAAGGATCAGTGCGCATCTCCTGTGGACGAACTGGTGGACGAACTGAACCGCCTGGGACGTGAAGTGATCTTTTTGGGAGACGGCGTGCCGGTATACCGGAGGCAGATTACAGAAGGAATGAAGGTGCCGTTTTCCTTTGCTCCCGCAGCCAATAACAGACAGCGGGCAGCAAGTGTGGCTTCTCTCGGAGCCATTTATTATGCACAGGGTAAGACAGTGACCGCGGCGGAGCATGAACCCGAATATCTGCGTAAGAGCCAGGCAGAGCGGGAACGGGAAGAGCAGGAGAGAGTAGCAAAAGAGGCACAGGCATGAAGATAGAGGTTCGTCCCCTGCGGGATACAGATATCGAAGAACTGAGCCGCATCGAAGCCGCATCCTTCAGCATGCCCTGGTCTGCGGAGGATTTCAGAGGACTGCTTCTAAGAGATTATTGCCTGTATGTGGTGGCGGAGACTGATGGACATATCGCCGGCTGTGCCGGACTGACGGACAGTTTTCATGAGGGTAATATCGACAACGTGGTAACGGCACCGGAGTACCGGAATCTGGGAGTGGGAAGCAAAATGCTCGAAGAACTGCTCCGACTGGGGGCAGAGCGCGGCATTACGGCATATACTTTGGAAGTCAGAGTGAGCAATGCACCGGCGATCCGTTTATATGAAAAGTTTGGTTTCGTCTCGGAAGGGATTCGTCCCGGATTTTATGAGAAACCTACCGAAGATGCCATGATCATGTGGCGTCGTTAACAAGTATTACCACCACCATCCGGCGATTTATTTGCTATGATAGTGAAAGAGGAAACTGTTTTTACGATCAGAAAGGTGGAAGGTAAGATGCGAAAGTCAGAAAACAGTAAATTAACACAGATAATATGTAACGCCTGCGGCAGAGAATTAAAAGTAGAAAAGGAAATCATCCGGGAGGGATATTTCACCGCAGATGTCCGCTTTGGATATTTTAGCAGGAAAGACGGTATGAGACATGCCTTTGATCTGTGTGAGGACTGCTACGACAGTTGGATCGGCAGATTTGTCATTCCGGTGGAAGAAGTACCGGAGACAGAATTATTATAGATAGAACAACAGATGCTGTGAAGGCAGGATTGCGAGGAAGAATGTTAGACGTTTGCTTATTGGGAACAGGAGGAATGATGCCGCTACCTTACAGATGGCTGACTTCCCTGATGATGCGATATAATGGAAAAAGTATTCTGATCGACTGCGGAGAGGGAACCCAGATCGCCATGCGGGAAAAAGGCTGGAGTCCCAATCCTATTGATATTATCTGCTTTACTCATTTCCATGCGGATCACATCAGCGGTCTGCCGGGGATGCTTCTGACCATGGGAAATGCAGAGCGGACAGAGCCTCTGCTCCTGATCGGTCCCAGGGGGCTTACCAAAGTGGTGGCTTCGTTGAGGGTGATCGCACCGGAACTTCCCTTCGAAGTGAAATGCATTGAGATTACAGAAAATGCCCAGACTTTTTCTTTTGAAGGTTTTCGGCTGGAAGCTTTCAGGGTCAACCATAATGTACTCTGTTATGGGTACAGTATGGTGATTGACCGGGCGGGTCGATTTGATAAGGACAGAGCCATGGAGCAGGAAATCCCCATGAAATTCTGGAGCCGTCTGCAAAAAGGAGAGACCCTGGAAGAGAACGGCAGAGTATTTACACCGGATATGGTATTGGGAGCGGAGCGTAAGGGCCTGAAAGTAACCTACAGTACCGATACCCGACCTACGGAGAGCATCCGACAGAATTCCAAAGGATCGGATCTGCTGATCCTGGAAGGTATGTACGGAGAGCCGGATAAACTGGTGAAAGCCAGAGAACACAAGCACATGACCATGTATGAGGCGGCGAAGATTGCAAAAGAAGCGGAAGTACCGAAATTATGGCTGACCCACTACAGCCCGTCCATGACCAGACCGGAGGAATTCATGGAGGATGTGCGGAAGATATTTCCGGCGACTTATGCGGCGAAAGATGGTTGGACCATGGAACTGAAATTTGACGAGGGAGAGTGAACGATCTTATGAAGAAAACCAACACATCCGTGACTAAGATTACAGTCTTTTTCATCTTCTTACTCGTGCTGGTGGTAGGATATTATGCGTATCTGTCCGGAACGCATCGCACCGAGCAACAGGAAGCGGTGATGTCGGAAATCGACACCGCACTTTCCCGAAACCTCGAGAACAATTATCCTTCGACACCGAAGGAAGTGGTCAAATATTATAACGATCTGATGAAATGTTTTTATAATGAAGACTGCACGGAGGAAGAACTTCAGGAACTGGGGAAAAAGTCACTGCAATTATTTGATGAGGAACTCAGGGAGAACAACGAAGAAGAATCCTACCTCATCCGTCTGCAGGGAGAAGTGCAGAATTATAAAAACAATAAGAGAAAAATAACGAGTGTTTCTCTTGCATCAAGCACAAATGTGGACTATTACACAGCGGATGGATATTCCTTTGCACGAATATCCTGCGGTTACACGATGACGGAAAATGGCAAAAAAAGTTCTACCGTCATGGTATATCTGTTACGCAGAGATGACAATCGCAGATGGAAGATCTATGGTTGGGAAACGGCGGACCAGTTGAACAGTAAGCAGGAACAGACAGACAATAATTAGAACAAAGCAGGCAGAAAAATGACAGAGACAGAAAAACAAAAAGACATTTATATTTTGGGAATTGAGAGCTCCTGTGATGAGACAGCGGCATCGGTGGTAAAAAACGGCAGAGAGGTACTTTCCAACGTGATCTCCTCTCAGATTGCCTTACATACGTTGTACGGCGGCGTGGTGCCGGAGATCGCATCCCGGAAGCATATCGAGAAGATCAACCAGGTCATTGAGCAGGCACTTGCCGATGCCCATGTGACACTTGACGATATCACGGCGATTGCGGTGACCTACGGACCGGGACTGGTGGGAGCACTTCTGGTGGGGGTATCCGAAGCCAAAGCCATCAGCTTTGCTACCGGTATTCCTTTGGTAGGTGTTCATCACATTGAGGGACATATCAGTGCTAATTTTATAGAAAATAAGGAATTGGAGCCTCCCTTTATCTGTCTGGTGGCTTCCGGCGGACATTCGCATCTGGTGGTGGTCAAGGATTACGGAGAATATGAGATCATCGGCCGGACCAGGGATGATGCAGCGGGTGAGGCTTTTGACAAGGTGGCGCGTGCCATCGGGCTGGGCTATCCCGGTGGACCTAAGATCGATAAGGTATCGAAGGAGGGCAATCCCGATGCGATTCATTTTCCCAGAGCGGCAGTGGCGGAAAATGAGTATGACTTCAGCTTCAGCGGTCTGAAATCAGCGGTGCTGAATTACTTAAACGGCTGCCAGATGAAGGGAGAAAGCTATAATCAGGCAGATGTGGCTGCTTCTTTCCAAAAAGCAGTGGTAGATGTGCTGGTAAGTCATTCACTGCATGCTGTAAAAGCCTATGGACTGAATAAATTTGCCATTGCCGGCGGCGTGGCATCCAATTCCTCTCTGCGGGCAGCCTTTGAAGAAGAGTGCGGCAAACGAAATATTGCATTTTATCATCCTTCTCCGATCTTCTGCACAGACAATGCAGCGATGATCGGTGTGGCGGGCTATTATGAATATATCAAGGGTGTCCGCAGCGGCTATGACCTGAATGCGGTCCCGAATTTAAAATTGGGAGAACGCTAAGGAGTATTAACGATAGAAGACATTATAGAAAGACTGACATGAATATGATAGACAGAGTAACAGAAGAGTACTTCACAGAAGATTTTGCGGCATATAAAACAGAAAAAGAGGATGGAAACAAGGAAAAACCGCGTTGTACTGCCATTATCCTGGCAGCCGGCAGCGGAAGCAGGATGCACTCCGCAGTGGCGAAACAGTTCCTTCCGTTAAAGGGCAGACCTCTGATCTGGTATGCATTGCATGCGGTAGAAGAGTCAAAGATCATCGATGACTGTATTCTGGTGACTTCGGAACAGGATATTCCCTATGTCCGGGAAGAAATCGTGCAGAAATACCGTTTTACGAAAGTGAATATCATTACTTCCGGCGGAGCGGAACGGTATCTCTCTGTGAGCAGGGCATTGCAGCTGATCGCGGACGGACGCCTTAAGTGTCCGAATGAGCATGGTTATGTGTTTATCCATGACGGCGCAAGACCTTTCCTGACGGAGAAAATTCTGGAAGACACCTATGCGGCTGCTGTACAGTATCAGGCGTGTGTGGCAGCGGTACAGAGCAAGGATACCGTGAAGATCAGCGATGGCAATGGCTTTGCACTTTCCACACCGGACCGCAGGAGCGTCTGGAATATTCAGACACCGCAGGTATTTGAGACCAGCCTGATCCTGCAGGCGTATGAGCGACTGAAAAACAGGCTTCCAAAGCTGCAGGAGCAGGGCATTCAGGTAACAGACGATGCCAGCGTGGTGGAGATGTTTACCGAGTCCCGGGTGAAGCTGGTGGAAGCATCCTATCAGAATATTAAGATCACAACACCGGAAGATATGAAGACAGCCGAGGCATTTCTGGAGGAATAAATCCTCCGTGCTCCGGCTGTTTTATTATTATTCTATTTCTCCCGCATGGCACTGGGAGTTACTCCGTATACTTTCTTGAATGCACGTCGGAAAGTATTGGAATTATTATATCCCACAGCGATATACAGCTCATTTAAGCTGATATCGGTCTCCTGGATCAGTCTGGCAGCCTCCGCCATACGGATATTCTCCAGATAAGTGGAGAAGTTGACCCCGGTCTTTTCCTTGAACATATGGGAAAAATAACTCTCGGAGATCTGAAATTCATCTGAAATCTTGTTTAATCCCAACGAAGGATCTTTATAATTGTCCTTAATATATTTCTCGATGGTAGAGGATAAGGTGTTGTCGTCCTCTTTATTACCGAAGAGATTACACAAGGATAATGCAAGATCTTCACACAATTTGAAGGTCAGGTGCTCATTGAAACGCTCATCCAGTACATTTACAGCTTCGGGATCCGCATCCTGAGGCAGTGCAAATCTTGCTTTTAATAAAGTGTTACGGATATCTGACAGCAGGTACTTTAACAGGTTGACCGGCAGGGTACGTTCCTCGATATTCTCCTGGTGGATCAGATTGAACAGCTCCAGCACCTGCGATGTATTGCCCGTGGAGATGAAGTGGATCAGCTTCGTGGAGATCTCCGGCGGATAGTAAAATACGTTGGAATCCTTCTTGATAAATTCATACGGGAAGAAAATATAGTTCTTCGTCGTATAACTTACGGCCTCGGAGGCCTGCTGGTAGCATTCCCATACATTCATCAGGGAATCCGTATTGCGTCCGATGCCGGCGAAGAGCCAGATGTCGTAAGTATCCAGCAGATAATCATGAAGCCGCAGGATGCAATTGTTGATCTTCAGAATCAGATTTTTCCCTTCTTCTTCGGAACAGTGTAGCAGGACAGAATAGGTACGGTCCGAAGGGCTGAAGTAGAAAAGTGGTGTACCGAAGAAATTCTCCAGTGCGGACTCGATGATCTTCTCCAGCTCCTCTACAGATTCCACGCCGCCGGGAAGAGCATTTTCTACATTATCGCCGAAGTTATTATAGTACACAATATATAACACATTATAATAAGAAGAAGCAGTGATCCCCAGATAATTCTCCATATAAGCTACCTCGTCTTCGGATGTAGCCGTACCGGACAAAAGCTGTCGGACATAAGAGGTACAGATAATGGGACGCTGGCTGTCCACTACCTCCTGCAGATTCTTCTGGACTTCCACAGCAGTCTGCAGCTCCTGACCAAGTTCAATGATAGGCTGCACATTCCGACGGGAAAAATAATATACCAGAGAACCGCCGATCACCAGTGCGGACATTGCCAGTAAGATGAAAAATAAATGTGTGCCTCCAAGCCCCCCAGTCGCTTTATAGGGAGGAAAACTAAAATAATAAGAATAATTGGTATTATCAGAAGTATATTTCCCTAAAGTAAAAGTCTGTCCGTTCAGACGGACCTGGGCATATCCTTTATTAAAGTCCAGGGAATCCAGCATTTCTGCGGAAATGCTGTCCGGGATATTTATCGTAAGCACAGTGGAGGTATCTGACGCGTTCACCGCCAGAAAATTATCCCCATCCATCTGTACACAGTCGAACAGATCCGCCATTTTATCCTGTTCGAAGATAAAGCATACCTTTGCATTGGCATCCATATAGTAGAGATCATTCAGGTCGATGATATACATATAGTATTTTTCACTGTAATTTGGCATGAACTGATCCATAGGAAGAAAGCGGTTCTTGTATTCCGGTTCCGTCATGTAGGAGTGCCACAGTTCCTTTTCGGTAGAAGAGTATTTCTGAATCCAGTTATAGAACCGCTTTGCGGATATGAAATAAGTAGGATTCAATACATAGTCCGTCTCCGGAAAATAGACAAAGGACTCTTTTAAAGGGAGAAGTGCTTCCGCATACACATTTGTTGCCAGAGAATTCTGTAATTCATTCCCCATCTCCGTAAAAGGATAGTAAGTATTCTGATAATTCATGACCTTACGGAAGGTGTCGTTCTGCAAAAGCTGCCGGCAATACACCTCCATAATGTTCAGATCGCTTTCAAACAGCTCTGCATTGCTGATCAGGGTTGTCTCGTTCTGCTGATCATAAGAATCACGCGCGTTATTTATCGTAGAACGGTATAAAAAGAGGAACAAAACCAGAATGATCAGCAGGAAAATACTGTAAGAGGTTACCATTCTCAGCATTAATGTACTGTTGTGGCTTGTATAATTTGTATCATTAAGGGTGTCTTTTTTATTAAAAATCATTCATGATCACTCCCGTGTCTCAATTTTTTTAGATAATATACCGAATAAACCATGTCTATTGTATCAGTTACTTACAAAGGAAGCAAGATGTAACCCCTTTCAAATTTAAAAATATCAAATGTAAGTGCTTTCAAAGAATGCAGTAAAATCAAGGGTTTGCAGAACCGGTGGTCAAAATTTGCACCCGAACGCAAAAATTGTAACTTGTTTTTCCCGGTGACGGATGGTAAGGTGAAGGCAAGTCAAGGGAATGACCCCATGACAAATCATGATTCCAAATTTTTAGGGAGGAACAAAATGAAGAGAAAAGTATTATCCGTACTTTTAGCATCTGCTATGGTAGCTTCCTTAGCAGCATGCGGAAGCAGCAACGATGCTCCTGCACAGAGCGCAGCAGCAACTGACAGCGCAGCAGCTTCTACCGAGGCTTCCACCGAAGCTTACAATCTGGAGGAGATTAACGTAGTAGTTAATGGTACTCTGACCGCAACCGTTGATAACGGCCAGGCTGAATTCGTTCAGCAGTGGGATGATGCAGTATCCGAAGCAATCGGTCATCCTATTAAGATGAACATCCAGCAGTTAGACCACTCCGGTTATACCGATGCAGTAGGTCGTCTGTTCGCAGGTGGTGATTACCCCGACGTTATGATCATGAGTGCAGATATGTTCAAGCAGTATGCTCCTACCGGTCTGCTGTGGGATATGTCCGAAGCATATGCAAACGCTAAATTCCAGTCTCACCTGATCCTGCCTGAGATCAATGAGAACCTGAAGGATGAGGAAGGTCATCTGTATGGCTTCGCTCCTACCTATGGTAATGGATGTGTTACCTATGTTAAGCAGGCATGGTTAGATGCAGTTGGCCTGAAGGCTGAAGATATCAAGACTTATGATGATTACTACAACATGCTGTTAAAGTTCCACAACGAAGATCCCGATGGTAACGGCGTAACCGGTGATACCTATGGTGTTATCGCAGCTGGTTTCGTTGGTAACGAAGCTCCTTACGTAAACTATCTGCCTGAGTTCTGGCAGGATTCTTATCCCGCAATCCTGCAGGATGACAACGGTACCTGGTACGATGGATTCCAGACCGATGCTACCAAGGCAGCTCTGTTAAGATTACAGCAGGCTTACAAGGATGGCGCTATCGATCCTGAGACCCTGACCGCTTCCACCAAGATCGCTCGTGAGAAATGGTTCTCCAACGATCAGACCGGTTCTTCAGGTGTATTCACTTACTGGGCAGGTTCCTGGTATCAGACTCTGACCGATAACCTGATCAAGAACGGTGTTGACGACAAGCTGGTTGAGCTGGCTCCTATCGCTGAGGTTGGCGCTTACCTGAACAGAGAAGCTCCTGTATGGGTTATCATTGATGACGGTGACGGAGACAACTCCCGTGAGCAGGCTATCTTCGATGCATTCATTGAGACCATGATGGATGGTGACAAGGTTCAGACTCTGTGGACCTACGGTGCAGAGGATGTTCACTGGTCTACCAAGGCTGAAAGCTTCACCATCAATGCAGGTACTGAAAAAGAGAAGACCTACGAGTACGAAGACGGTACGTTCCACTTAAAGCAGTCTCCTAACGATCCTAACTCCGTATGGAAGAAGAACGCTATGGATCCCGCTCTGGTTATCTGCTCTCTGGACAATGGCTTTAACGATATCTCCAGCCTGGCTGCAGAAGGCAACAAGTTCTTCACCGAGAACTGTAAGGATGCTCCTCAGTCTCCTACCTCTGAGACCTACACCAACGAGTCCGGTACCATCTATGATGCTAAGCTGGCAGCTATCACAGCAGTAGTAGTTGACGGTGGCGATGTAGATGCAGCTATGCAGACCTACGTTGATACTGTTGGATCTATCATTGATCAGTGCTTAGCTGAACTGAACCAGTAATAATATCTGCAATATAGTAGCAGAAGCTACAAAAACATGATATAATTATCCTGTCCCGCCGGGATGCAAAAACCCATGGGACAGGATATTTTAGAGAGAAAAGAATGTGTGAGATGAAGTCGAAAGGAAGAGGGATGGTATGAGCAAGAAAAAGAAAATCACCACATCCACCGGCGTAGAAGTACGTCACAAGCCTCTTGGTCTCCGGATCTGGAATAACAGAGGCTATTATTTGATGTTCCTGCCTGTATTTGTGTTCATTTTGATCATGTATTACTGGCCCATGCTTGGTATTCGTTATGCATTCTACGATTACAAGCCCGTAGGTGCTCCTACTTTTGTAGGACTGAAGCATTTTTACAGTATGTTTAAGACCGATGCGTTCTGGAGTGCATTCAGAAATACATTGGAACTGAGTATTATGAAGTTATTGATCACGACCTTCACTGCGGTTATCGTATCAATCTTCTTAAATGAAATGGGAAATCTCTTTGCAAAGAAAACTTTGCAGACTATCATATATCTGCCTCACTTTATGTCCTGGGCAGTAGTTGCATCTATCTTCAGCTTGTTCCTGTCTCCTTCCTCTACCGGTCTGGTAAATGGATTGCTGCGTGACTGGGGCATCCTGGCACCGGATGCCAAGGGAATTTATTTCCTGGCAAGCACTGCATGGTGGAGACCGATCTTCTACATTATCAATATCTGGAAAGAGACCGGTTGGGGAACTATTATCTTCCTGGCTACTCTGGCAGGTATCAATCCGGAGCTGTATGAAGCAGCCGACATCGACGGTGCAACCCGTATGCAGAAGATGCGTTTCGTAACGCTGCCTGCACTGTCCAATACTATTATCACTGTATTGATCCTGAACCTTGCTAAGGTTATGAACATGTTCGAGTCCGTATTCGTATTGTACAACAATGCGGTATACAGTGTGTCTGATGTTATTTCTACTTATATTTATCGTCAGACATTCGCGATCGCTCTGCCGAACTATGGTTACTCTACAGCAGTTGGTCTCTTCAAGTCCCTGGTTGGCTGTGTCCTGGTACTGATATGTAACTGGGCTAGTAAGAAGACCCGTGGCCGTGGCATTGTATAGGAGGTGTTAAACGTGGCAAAGACAGCTTATCGTAAACCTAAGAAAAAGGTTCATGTATTCGATATTGTAAACTACATCGTATTTATTCTGATCGGCCTCCTGGTACTGGTACCTATCTGGAAGGTAGTAGTAGACTCCTTCAATGCTGTGGGTGTATACCAGTTCAGACTGTGGCCGGAGGATTTTACCTTAGATGGTTATAAGACCATCATTCATACCCAGAGACTGTACAGACCTTTCATCAACTCCGTTATCACAACTGTGCTCGGTACTTTCCTTGGTCTGCTCCTGTCCACCCTGGGTGGCTATGTACTGATCCAGTTTGATATGCCCGGACGTAACTTCTTCGCATATTTCCTTCTGTTTACCATGATCTTCTCCGGTGGTATGATCCCTGAGTACCTGGTAATGAAGCAGTTACACCTGGTTAACAGCATGTGGATCCTGGTGGTGAAGCACGGTATGAACGTGTACAACCTGGTACTGATGCGTAACTTCTTCGAAGGAATACCTGCCAGCCTGTTCGAGGCAGCAGAGATCGACGGATGTTCCCCTATGGGAATCTTCTTCAAGATCGTGCTTCCTCTGTCCAAGGCAGCTCTGGCTTCCATCGGTCTGATGTTCGCAGTTACCGTATGGAATGACTATTCTACCGTTAAGATCTATATTACCAATCCTGATCAGGTTAACTTCCAGTATCAGTTACGTAATATGATCATGGATGGTGATACCCCTACTACACAGTATTCGGTATCCCAGAACACTCTGTTCTATGCAGCGATCGTATGTGCAATCCTTCCTTTCATGGCACTGTATCCTTTCCTGCAGAAATACTTCGTAAAGGGTGTTAATATCGGCGCTGTTAAGGAGTGATTTTCTTCTCGCACGTATTTAGATTTAGACAAGGGAAACTTCGGTTTCCCTTGTGTTGTATTTTAAGAGAAATCCAAAAACATGTTTCCTGTATTGCAGGATGACAGATGCGCGGGGGAAGCGCAGAAATGAGGGCAGAAATGAACAGAATTTTTTGGGCTGCAGATTCCACGGTCCAGACCAATGACTACACGACTTATCCGCAGACAGGTATTGGTCAGGTATTTCCTTTATTTATAAAGCCGGAATATCAGGTACGCAATCATGCCAAGAACGGCAGAAGCACCAAGAGCTTTATGGACGAGGGGAGACTGAAAGCCATAGAGGAGAGAATTGGTGCAGGAGATTTCCTGTTTATCCAGTTTGGACACAACGACGAGAAAAAAGAGGATCCCACCAGATATACAGAGCCTTTTTCCACTTACATGGAGAACCTTGAAACCTTTATCCGTGTGGCAAAAGATCGTAGCGCCTATCCGGTGCTGATCACTCCCTTAGAGCGCAGATGCTTTATGGATGAGAAACACTTGGGGATCGGAGCACATTCCGATTATGTGGCTGCTATGAAGCAGACCGCGGAGAAAAATAATGTTCCTCTGGTGGATCTCTACAGCATGAGCCGTATGGAGTTAAAAAAAGCCGGAGAGAAGAATTGCAGAAGATGGTATATGTTCTTCCCGGAGGGCGAGTATAAGAATCATCCGGAGAAATCCGAGGATAATACCCACCTTCGTTATGACGGTGCTGTGAATTTTGCATCGCTGATCGCCAGAGGATTGAGAGAACTTGGCGGTATCTATGCAGACATGTTGTTAGATGATATGAATCTGTAAAAATGAAAAAATAAAATCCTGTTCTGAACGACAGAAAAGCCGCCGGAACAGGATTTTTTGTTTTATAAAGATTAGGAAGTGTATTTGTTCAGAACCGCTGCCACGGCACCGGGACCGGCAATCAACTCTTGGAAATACCGGCAGACTATGGTATCCATACCGAGGGCTTTCAGGTCTACGCCCCAGATGGAAGCATCCGACAGCACATTATCAAGAACTGCTTCTACATCAGTGGAAGCTCCGAGAGAAATGCCACTGACTATAGCAGTTAACTCCTGCAGGCGGGGATCGGAGCTTAAAGTAAATGCCTTGCCGTTATCATCTACTCCCATGAGATATCTTAACCACCCGGCAAATACCAGGGGAATGAACTTCAGATCCCCTACATTCAGCTTCGAATCCGCAGCGTAGGCTTTGATGGTCTCTCCAAAACGGATCGCCAGCTTCTGTGAGGTGTCTGTAGCAATTCTCTGGGGAGTATCCGGCATGAAGGGATTGGGGATACGTACATTTAATACGGTATCCAGAAATTCCTTAGGGTCTAAGATGCCGGGATTTACAACTACAGGTAATCCTTCGGTATATCCGATCTGCTTTACCAGCTTCTTCAGACTCGGATTTTTCATTTCCTCTGAGATCAGAGTATATCCTATAAGGCATCCGAACACAGCCAGGGCAGTATGTAGCGGGTTGAGACAGGTGCAGACCTTCATCTTTTCCACTTTGTCCACAGTCTCTCTGGTCGTGAAGATAAGACCGCCTTTTTCTAATGCCGGACGACCATTCGGAAAATTATCCTCAATGACCAGATATTGACATTCCTCCGCATTAACAAAAGGTGCCACGTAAGTATGTTTACCGGTGATGACTGGATCTAATTCCTCCACACCATCTTTTTTCAGGAGTGCTTCGATAGAAGCATCCGGGCGGGGGGTGATCTTATCGATCATGGTCCAAGGGAAAGAGACCTTGCCGCTTGTCTTGATATAGCTTTCGAAATCTTTATCTGCCAGACCGTTCCGAGACCAACCCTCAGCAAAAGCACCGATGGCTGCTGCAAGTTTATCACCGTTATGAGAGCAGTTATCCATGCTTACCATGGCAATCGGTTTTTCTCCTGCAAGAAATCTTGCATATAATAGAGATGCTACTTTTCCAATATAACTGATGGGAGCCTCAGGACCAGCAGCCAGATCTGTAGCGACCAGGGGAGTAAACTTACCATCTGCACCATAGAGATTATATCCTTTTTCTGTAATGGTGAAGGAAGCCATCTGTAAACTGTCAGCGGAAAAAATCTCCTTCAGACGCTGAAACTGTTCTGCGTTATCAGAATCCAGTGCCAGAGACTCTACAACACTGCCGACGATCGTCTTTTCCACCGTACCGTTAGCTTTTAATGTCACAAGGATACTATAATCATCATGTGGATGATTCATTTTTTGAATAATCTCATAATCATAGCCTTCCGCTACCACCAGACCTCTGTCGAGGACTCCCTGATTCAACAGATCCTGAACGACATTAGCCTGAAAAGCGCGGAAGATGTTACCGGCACCGAAATGAATCCAGAAAGGGTTCTCGCGGGTTGCTTTTGTAACGGTTTCACGATCATACTCCGGCAGAGAATAACCTGCGTTTTCCCAGGACTTTCTATCTTTTAAACCTTCATTATTTAGTCTCATAGCGAGCAGCTCCTTTCTCGATAGCCTCCCACAGACCGTTCAGATAAGTCGCACCAAGGGCACGATCGTACAGACCGTAACCGGGCATTGCCACCTCACCCCAGATCATACGACCGTGGTCGGGACGGATGGGACCGTCGAAACCGATCTCATACAGAGCACGCATGATCTCGTACATATCGAAGGTGCCGTCAGAGGACAGATGCGCCGCTTCCTCGAAATCAGTGGGACTGTTGAACTTCAGGTTGCGGACATGGGCAAAATGAATGCGCCCCTTCAGGGAACGGATCATATCCGGCAGGTCATTTTCCAGATTGGTGCCGTAGGAACCGGAACAGAAGGTGACACCGTTATGAGGATTGTCTACCATCTGCATCATACGCAGGATGTTTTTCTTATTAATAATGATACGAGGCAGACCGAACACACTCCAGGCGGGATCATCGGGATGAATCGCCATGTTAATATTGTATTTATCGCATACCGGCATGATCCGCTCCAGGAAGTACTTCAGATTCTCGAATAATTTTTCATCATCGATATCCTCATACATTGCAAAAAGCTCTTTGATATGCGCCATGCGCTCCGGTTCCCAGCCGGGCATTATGGTACCGTTGGTATCTCCGGCGATGGAAGCGAACATTTCTTCAGGATTAATAGCGTCTACCGCTTCCTGGGTATAAGCTAAGACTGTGGAACCATCCGGACGTTTTCTGGCAAGCTCGGTTCTCGTCCAGTCAAAGACCGGCATGAAATTATAGCAGACCAGGTGAATATCTTCTTTTCCCAGATTTTCCAAAGTCTGAATATAGTTGTCAATGTAGAGATCACGGTCGGGAGCACCTGTTTTGATCGCATCATGTACATTGACGCTTTCGATTCCGGAGATATGCAGTCCGGCAGCGGCTACCTCCGCTTTCAGAGCGGCGATACGTTCTCTGCTCCAGACCTCTCCGGGGGCAGTATCGTATAAAGTAGTGATAACTCCGGTGACTCCCGGAATCTGTCTGATCTGAGATAAGGTTACGGTATCGAATTTGGATCCGTACCATCGTAAAGTCATTTCCATAAGGGGATTACCTCCATTCATTTGATAAGTTTATTATATTTTTTTCATGGAAAAAACAAAGTGAAAGAATTGTTACATATATTGCAAAAGTTGCTGCGCTGATTTATTATGAGATAAAAGGATGCTGCTCCAATATGCAATTCTGTCAGAAACGGAGGTCCGGTATGAAGAAAAAATTGCAGACTGCCTTTACCACAAGACAATACATGCTTTCCAAAGACTTTGAAATCTACTATTATAATGAAAAATATACCTCCAAGATCGAGATGCACACCCATAATTATTATGAATTTTATTTTTTCATAGAAGGGGATGTCCAAATTCAGATTGAGAACGAGATCTATCCGTTAAAATGCGGAGACATGGTGATCATACCTCCGGGACGCAGGCACAGAGCCGTTGTGGAGCAGTCAAACTGTCCCTATCGCCGTTTTGTATTCTGGGTCAGCAGGGAATACGCAGGAAACCTGATGGAACAGTCTGCGGAATACGGTTACCTGATGCAGCAGGCCCAGGTGCAGGGCAAGCTGATCTATTCTCATGACGTGGTGGAATTTAATACGATACAGTATAAAATTTTCCAGCTGATTGAAGAGACCCAGATGGAACGATACGGAAGAGAAGCCAGGATACCGCTTTTAGTGAGTGATCTGATCCTTCATCTTAACCGCGAGATCTACGAAAAGGAACATCCGGTAAAAATCAAGGAGGAAAACCTATATCAGAATCTGATCTATTATATAGAACAGAACCTGGAGGAGGATCTCTCCCTGGAAAAACTGTCTTCCGTATTTTTTGTGAGTCGATACTATATCGCACATATTTTCAAGGAACAGGCAGGAATTTCCGTACACCAGTACATCCTGAAGAAAAGAATGCAGGCATGCAGGGAAGCAATCCTGGGCGGTGAAAATATCAGTAAGGTTTACGAGCGCTACGGATTTCAGGACTATTCCAGCTTCTACCGCGCATTCCGGAAGGAATACGGGATGTCACCCAAGGAGTATCGGGAGGAACAAAAAGTTATTTTTAAATGATAATCGTTAAAATGAGAGAAAACGGAACCCGGAAGAAAAACGAGGTGGCATAATGTCGGGGAAAAACTTTATTTTACATCAGACAACCAGTCTGCAGCGCGAAATACAAAATACAAAAGCGGTAGAATGTGCCTGCGCCAGATTTAAGAGAGATATGGAAATGACACTGGAGGCTTCCGCCCGGGAGGGCGGTACTGTGATATTGCGACAGAAGAAACTGGAGCCGGAGGCATATGAGATGGAAGTATCCGAAGATACGGTCGTAATCTATGGAAGTAATGACCGCTCTTTTATCTATGCGCTCAATGAACTCAGTGAAAAATATTTGGGGATTCTGCCGTTCGGGTTTTGGAATGACCAGGAAATCAAAGTAAAACCTTATGTAAAAATTCCGTGTGGACATTATCAGTCGGAAGAAAACAGAATCCGTTATCGCGGCTGGTTTATCAATGATGAAGTGCTGATCAGTCACTGGACAGCAGGCGTGTCGAAGGAATATCCCTGGGAAATGGTATTTGAAGCGCTGCTTCGCTGTGGTGGTAATCTGGTGATTCCCGGAACGGATAAAAATTCAAAAATTTATGCTCCCATTGCATTGGATATGGGACTGATGATCACGCATCATCATGCGGAACCTTTGGGGGCGGAAATGTTCCTGCGAGCTTATCCGGATCTGGAGCCTTCCTATCTGAAATACAAGGATTTATTTGAAGGGCTGTGGAAGGATGCCATAGAGAGACAGAAGAATGAGGAAGTCATCTGGAACATCGGATTTAGAGGACAGGGAGATGTCCCTTTTTGGGAGAATGACCCTGCCTATGATACTCCTGAAAAACGTGGAAATCTCATCAGCAGCATCATGCAGGAACAATATGACATGATCAGAGAGCAGATCCCGGGGGCAGTGTGCTGTACGAACCTGTATGGGGAGATTTTGGAATTGTATCGCGACGGTCATCTGCAGATCCCCGAAGATGTGATCATGATCTGGGCAGATAATGGTTATGGCAAGATGGTCTCCAGACGTCAGGGTAATCATAATCCAAGAGTGCCAGCGTTGCCGCAAAAAGGCGACAAAGGTCTGCAGGGAACCTATTATCATGTATCGTTCTATGATCTGCAGGCAGCCAACCATAGCACCATGCTGCCAAACTCTATGGAATTTGTGGAAAAAGAATTGAACAATGCCATGGATCATGGAATTACAGATCTGTGGGTTATCAATGCTTCCAATATTAAGCCTCATGTATATCCGCTTTCTTTTATAGCCAACTTGTGGAAAAAGAAGGCACTGACAGCCGGAGAACACAGAAAAACTTATATCCGGGAGTACTATGGAGCGGATTGCACGGAGGATCAGCTGACATGCATGGAGCAATGCATTAGCAGATATCCGGATGCTATGCTGTCCTTTGGTGAAAGAGAAGACGAACATGCAGGAGAACAATTCTATAATTATGTCGTCCGGGATTTTATCTATGGATGGATGAGGGACGGAGCAGCCGCACCGGTAGAAGAACTGTTCTGGTGTACCGGAGAATCTGCATTTGATAAGCAGATGGACTGGTTTGAATCAAAATGCAATGCGACCTGTGATAAAATAGAGCAATTGTATCATGATTGCGCTGTGGTCAAAGGCAGTGAACTGTGGAAGGATTCTGTATTACTGCAGACGGAGATTCACAAATATTGTCTGAAGGGAAGTATACTGTTTGCGGAAAGCTTCCGGACTTATCAGAAGAAGGAGTATAAAAAGTGTTTCTTTTTGTTGGGAAATGCTGTAGAGGCATATAATGCGGCTGCCAGTGCCATGAGAGAGAGGGAACATGGAAAATGGACAGGTTTCTATGCGAATGACTGCCTGACAGATGTGAAGGAGACGGCTTATTGTCTGAAACGGCTGATGGGTTATGTAAGGAATCTGGGAGATGGACCGGATTTCTATAAATGGCAGAGAGAAGTGACCTATTCGGAGAATGACGCTAAAGTCGTTCTGATTACAAATATGGAAAACCATATGACTGACTGGGAGTTATACCTTGCCGGAAAAAACATGCAAGGGTAGAGGGGATACAAAAAACAAATAGTAGAAATAGTTGTAACAATTAAATGATTTTGAACACAATTTTGGAAGAAAACTGTATTCAATGCAAATGAGAAAAAGCCCGGAACCATGATAAAATGGGCTTTTTCTCATCTGAAAAAAATATAATAAAAATTGTGTAAAAATGTGTTGACAATAGTAATCCTTTTTGTTAGAATAGCTTTTGTCGTCAGGTAAACAACAGAGATGACAAGGAAATGGACACACATTCGGAGAGATATCGAAGTGGTCATAACGAGGCGGTCTTGAAAACCGTTTGTCCGAAAGGGCGCGTGGGTTCGAATCCCACTCTCTCCGCTAGGCATTCGTGCCGCCGATCATTATATAGATTATCAGAATCAACTATCTGGAGAAGTACCCAAGAGGTTGAAGGGACACCCCTGGAAAGGGTGCAGGTCGTTAATAGCGGCGCGAGGGTTCAAATCCCTCCTTCTCCGTTAGCTGTTGGTGAATGTCAAAAATACTTGAAAAAAGTAGTTGACAAACAGAGATTGCTATGATAAACTATCAAAGCTGTCGCTGAAGCAACAGCAAAGCTTCTCATAAAAGAGAGGTTATGATCTTTGACAAATAAACAGTAATGCAACCCTGAAAATTCCAAGATTTTCAGAAAAATGAATTGCGAGATTCAAGAACAAGCAGATCGATGAAAAAGATCGAGAAGCTACCCGAATTAACAGTAAACAATGCCAGATAAAACTGGCAGGAAAAAACTTTTTAACATGAGAGTTTGATCCTGGCTCAGGATGAACGCTGGCGGCGTGCCTAACACATGCAAGTCGAACGGACTTACATTGAAGCCTAGCGATATGTAAGTTAGTGGCGGACGGGTGAGTAACGCGTGGGTAACCTGCCTTGTACTGGGGGACAACAGTTGGAAACGACTGCTAATACCGCATAAGCGCACAGCTTCGCATGAAGCAGTGTGAAAAACTCCGGTGGTACAAGATGGACCCGCGTCTGATTAGCTGGTTGGTGAGGTAACGGCCCACCAAGGCGACGATCAGTAGCCGGCCTGAGAGGGTGAACGGCCACATTGGGACTGAGACACGGCCCAAACTCCTACGGGAGGCAGCAGTGGGGAATATTGCACAATGGGGGAAACCCTGATGCAGCAACGCCGCGTGAGTGAAGAAGTATTTCGGTATGTAAAGCTCTATCAGCAGGAAAGAAAATGACGGTACCTGACTAAGAAGCCCCGGCTAACTACGTGCCAGCAGCCGCGGTAATACGTAGGGGGCAAGCGTTATCCGGATTTACTGGGTGTAAAGGGAGCGTAGACGGTTTTGCAAGTCTGAAGTGAAAGCCCGGGGCTTAACCCCGGGACTGCTTTGGAAACTGTAGGACTAGAGTGCAGGAGAGGTAAGTGGAATTCCTAGTGTAGCGGTGAAATGCGTAGATATTAGGAGGAACACCAGTGGCGAAGGCGGCTTACTGGACTGTAACTGACGTTGAGGCTCGAAAGCGTGGGGAGCAAACAGGATTAGATACCCTGGTAGTCCACGCCGTAAACGATGATTACTAGGTGTTGGTGGGTATGACCCATCGGTGCCGCAGCAAACGCAATAAGTAATCCACCTGGGGAGTACGTTCGCAAGAATGAAACTCAAAGGAATTGACGGGGACCCGCACAAGCGGTGGAGCATGTGGTTTAATTCGAAGCAACGCGAAGAACCTTACCTGGTCTTGACATCCCTATGAATAACGGGCAATGCCGTTAGTACTTCGGTACATAGGAGACAGGTGGTGCATGGTTGTCGTCAGCTCGTGTCGTGAGATGTTGGGTTAAGTCCCGCAACGAGCGCAACCCTTATCTTTAGTAGCCAGCAGTAAGATGGGCACTCTAGAGAGACTGCCGGGGATAACCCGGAGGAAGGTGGGGATGACGTCAAATCATCATGCCCCTTATGACCAGGGCTACACACGTGCTACAATGGCGTAAACAAAGAGAAGCGAAGTCGTGAGGCAGAGCGAATCTCAAAAATAACGTCTCAGTTCGGATTGTAGTCTGCAACTCGACTACATGAAGCTGGAATCGCTAGTAATCGCAGATCAGAATGCTGCGGTGAATACGTTCCCGGGTCTTGTACACACCGCCCGTCACACCATGGGAGTCGGAAATGCCCGAAGTCGGTGACCTAACCGAAAGGAAGGAGCCGCCGAAGGCAGGTCTGATAACTGGGGTGAAGTCGTAACAAGGTAGCCGTATCGGAAGGTGCGGCTGGATCACCTCCTTTCTAAGGAAATGGGAGAAGTAGGGGTTGTATTACTGTTGATTTGCCAAAGAGGTAAATCAAGAAACTTCTGGTGGCGATGCGCTTGGGGGACACACCCGTTCTCATCCCGAACACGATGGTTAAGACCCAAGCGGCCGATGGTACTATACTGGAGACGGTATGGGAGAGCAGGTGGCTGCCAGATTCCCATGGGGGTATAGCTCAGTTGGGAGAGCACCTGCCTTGCAAGCAGGGGGTCAAGGGTTCGAATCCCTTTATCTCCACGATAGCCATGAGCAATGCCTATTCAGGCAGACAGGCTCGACGCAAGCTCGCTTGCGTGAGAGCATGAATGCATGAATAGATAGTGCGAAGCACGTGATGAAATCGCATTGCGAACTACCTAGCGGTATGCAGGCTATTAACTGAGGGCTTATAGCTCAGCCGGTTAGAGCGCACGCCTGATAAGCGTGAGGTCGGTGGTTCGAGTCCACTTAAGCCCAGTCGGTAGATACTAACCGATCTACCCAGTTTGTTCCTTGAAAACCGAATATTGAAACAATAAATCTATTATATCAAGTTTGCAAAACGATATAACAAGACATCCGAGGGATCTTGCAGAGATGTAAGATCAAACAAGCAAAACGAAACAAAACCTAAAGTAACATCACGCTAGATGTGAAGAACGGACGCAAGCGCTTCATTCGCAGATCTTCGATCTGCTTCATGAGATTTGCTTCGCAAATGTTTAAAACGTTTTTCCAAGCCCCTTGTGTGCGCAAGCGCCCACCGGGTCATGAAAAAAAGTTTTAATCGCTTGCTAAGTTATTAGGTCAAGCTAAAAAGAGCGCAGGGTGGATGCCTTGGCACTAAGAGCCGATGAAAGACGTGATAAGCTGCGATAAGCTACGGGGAGGAGCACATATCCATTGATCCGTAGATTTCTGAATGGGGAAACCCGGCTGAGCATACCTCAGTCACCGTGCACTGAATCCATAGGTGTACGGAGGGAACCCGGTGAACTGAAACATCTAAGTAGCCGGAGGAAGAGAAAGAAAACTCGATTTTCAAAGTAGCGGCGAGCGAAATGGAAAGAGCCCAAACCGGAGTGCGTGCACTCCGGGGTTCGGACTGCATTTATGACTTCTGACTGTAGCGGAACGGTTCTGGAAAGACCGGCCAGAGAGGGTGAGAGCCCCGTAGGCGAAACGGAAAGAAGCAGAGCAGGATCCAGAGTACCACGAGACACGAGAAACCTTGTGGGAATGAGCGGGGACCACCCCGTAAGGCTAAATACTCCTTAGTGACCGATAGAGCAGAGTACTGTGAAGGAAAGGTGAAAAGGACCCCGGGAGGGGAGTGAAAGAGAACCTGAAACCCTGTGTTTACAAACTGTGGAAGTACCATACGAGTACAACCGCGTACTTTTTGTAGAACGGTCCGGCGAGTTACGTTTACTGGCGAGGTTAAGCACTTAAGGTGCGGAGCCGAAGGGATACCAAGTCTTAACAGGGCGTAAAGTCAGTGTACGTAGACCCGAAACCGGGTGATCTACCCATGTCCAGGCTGAAGTTGCCGTAAAAGGCAATGGAGGGCCGAACGCACATCCGTTGAAAAGGGTGGCGATGAGGTGTGGGTAGGGGAGAAATTCCAATCGAACCCGGAGATAGCTGGTTCTCCTCGAAATAGCTTTAGGGCTAGCCTCGTGTTAACCTTGTGGAGGTAGAGCACTGAATATCCTAGGGGGCGTCAAAGTCTACCGAAGATTATCAAACTCCGAATGCCATAAAGGTGATGCACGGGAGTCAGACTGCACGAGATAAGTTGGGTGGTCAAAAGGGAAAGAGCCCAGACCTACAGCTAAGGTCCCAAAGTGCGTGTTAAGTGGAAAAGGATGTGGGATTTCGAAGACAACTAGGATGTTGGCTCAGAAGCAGCCATACATTCAAAGAGTGCGTAATAGCTCACTAGTCGAGAGGTCCTGCGCCGAAAATGTCCGGGGCTGAAACACGACACCGAAGCTTAGGACTCCATTTAGGAGTGGTAGAGGAGCATTGTTAGCGCAGCGAAGCTGTACCGATAAGGAGCAGTGGAGTGCTAAGAAGAGAGAATGCCGGAATGAGTAGCGAGAGGAAGGTGAGAATCCTTCCGGCCGAATATCCAAGGTTTCCAGAGTAAAGCTGATCTGCTCTGGGTAAGTCGGGGCCTAAGGCGAGGTCGAAAGACGTAGTCGATGGATAACAGGTGGAGATTCCTGTACTATGTGTACCCAGAACTGTGGGGACGCATGTGGAGAGCACGAGCCGGGAAAGAAGAAACCGGTACAAGCGGGGTAGGAGTAAGGACAGCAAATCTTCCTTACAATCCGAAGACGTAATGTGGACCGAACCAAAGTAGGGAAGCGTGTGAGCCATGTGCCAAGAAAAGCCGCTATTGTGATACACATACCCGTACCGTAAACCGACACAGGTGGATGAGGAGAGAATCCTAAGGCCGACGGAAGAAGCATTGTTAAGGAACTCGGCAAAATGACCCCGTAACTTCGGGAGAAGGGGTGCCCTGTGAAAGCAGGGCCGCAGAGAATAGGCTCAAGCAACTGTTTAGCAAAAACACAGGTCTATGCGAAACCGAAAGGTGAGGTATATGGGCTGACGCCTGCCCGGTGCTGGAAGGTTAAGAGGAGAAGTCAGGCAACGAAGCTTCGAATTTAAGCCCCAGTAAACGGCGGCCGTAACTATAACGGTCCTAAGGTAGCGAAATTCCTTGTCGGGTAAGTTCCGACCCGCACGAAAGGCGTAATGATTTGAGCACTGTCTCGACAATGCATCCGGTGAAATTGAAGTACCAGTGAAGATGCTGGTTACCTGCGCCAGGACGGAAAGACCCCATGGAGCTTTACTCCAGCTTGATACTGGGATTCGATACTGTATGTACAGGATAGGTGGGAGACGTTGAGCATAGAACGCCAGTTTTATGTGAGTCGCTGTTGGGATACCACCCTTGCAGTATTGGATTTCTAACCTGCACCCATGACCTGGGTGGGGGACAATGTCTGGCGGGGAGTTTGACTGGGGCGGTCGCCTCCGAAAGGGTATCGGAGGCGCTCAAAGGTTCCCTCAGAATGGTTGGAAACCATTCGAAGAGTGCAAAGGCAGAAGGGAGCTTGACTGTGACACCGACGGGTGGAACAGGTACGAAAGTAGGACTTAGTGATCCGGTGGTATAAAGTGGGATTGCCATCGCTCAACGGATAAAAGCTACCCTGGGGATAACAGGCTTATCACTCCCAAGAGTTCACATCGACGGAGTGGTTTGGCACCTCGATGTCGGCTCATCGCATCCTGGGGCTGTAGCAGGTCCCAAGGGTTGGGCTGTTCGCCCATTAAAGCGGTACGCGAGCTGGGTTCAGAACGTCGTGAGACAGTTCGGTCCCTATCCGGCGCAGGCGGAGGATATTTGAGAGGAGCTGTCCTTAGTACGAGAGGACCGGGATGGACGGACCACTGGTGTATCTGTTGGCTATCAGAGCCATGGCAGAGTAGCCAAGTCCGGCAGGGATAAACGCTGAAGGCATCTAAGCGTGAAGCCCCCCTCAAGATGAGATATCCCTCAGAAATGAGTAAGACCCCTTGAAGACTACGAGGTAGATAGGAATGAGGTGTAAGCACAGTAATGTGTTCAGCTGACATTTACTAATCGGTCGAGGGCTTGACCAAAGGTTTTGGATAGGAAAGCAGGATGTAAGTTAGGATATAAGAGATTAGATTTCAGTGTTCGGTTTTGAGGGAACAAAATTCCCTTTATAAGTAGCTTGGCAATGCACGGAAAATGCAAAGCATTTTCTTAAATTGTCTTGCTACGCAAAGACATTTTCCTCGATAGCTCAATGGTAGAGCACTCGGCTGTTAACCGAGTTGTTGTAGGTTCGAGCCCTACTCGGGGAGTTTTTTCATAAGAAAATAAATATTGCGGCTCCATGGTCAAGCGGTTAAGACATCGCCCTTTCACGGCGGTAACACGGGTTCGATTCCCGTTGGAGTCATCTGATCACAGATCAGTCCCGAAAGGGTTGCGGACCTTTAGCTCAGTTGGTTAGAGCAACCGGCTCATAACCGGTCGGTCCTGGGTTCGAGTCCCCGAAGGTCCACTGAAAGCAGTTCCATTTCATAAGATAAATAATAAATATGGCCCAGTGGCTCAGTTGGTTAGAGCGTCGCCCTGTCACGGCGAAGGTCGTCGGTTCGAGTCCGATCTGGGTCGCTAAAGATTTTCATTAATCTTTATGGGGTCTTAGCTCAGCTGGGAGAGCATCTGCCTTACAAGCAGAGGGTCATAGGTTCGAGCCCTATAGGCCCCATTTTTATGTTTGAAATGAAGGAAAACGTCTTTATGCGTATGCATAGAGGCGTTTTTTATCTTTTGGAATTATTTGTATTTATGGCACATTGACGAAAAACGAAAGAATAGCTATGATGGAGTAATACAAGTACCGGGAAGGTGGGGAAAATAATGGAGCAGCGCATTTTGCAATATCGAAAACAGATAGATGAATGGCTGACAGAAATGGAGCAGAACGTGCAGACATTGTCACAGCACGGTGAATACTCAACGCAGGCTGTACAGAGGCAGACGCATACACAGAAAACTGACACAGAGAAAACCGACATAAAGAAAACTGACATAAAGAAAACGGATACCGAGGAACAGACCATGCAGGAAATGGTTCAGGACAAGCTTAAGGAGCATCTTGTGCAGGTGGGATTTTTCCAGCATGAGCGTCTGATCCATCTGATCGTTACGGTGACTTTTGCGTTGTTAGAGATGCTGGCGATCGTCATAAGTGTGATCTCCGACAGCCTTTTTACCTTATTACTCCCCATAGTGATCCTGATCCTGCTGATCCCATACATCCGCCACTACTACATCCTGGAGAACGAAGTGCAAAAAATGTATGGGCAGTACGACCGGATGCGGAGACTGCAACAGACAGCAGCCGGGAGCAAAATCGAAAAACCAGAGAGATAACAGAAACAATACAGTGAAAATAAACAAACGAAAAAGATAAGGGCAAAGTTATGAGGACTTCGTATAGTAAAAAACATAAAGTAGGAATATCTGTTCTGTCCGGACTGACTGCGGCGCTCCTGATACTTACTGGCTGCAGCAAGTCCGAAGAGACGGTCTATCAGATCCCGGAGGACAGAAAACTGATCGTCTATACCGCTCACAAAGCAGATGTATACGAACCGATCATCAAGGAATTTGAGGAACGTACAGGGATTTTTGTGGAGCTCAAAGCAGGAGATACTTTGGCACTTTTTGATGAATTACAACAGGATGCACCCGGTACCTTTGACGTCATGTTTGGTGGAGGTGTTGAAAATTTTGAGGAGTGCAGAGACTATCTGGAACCTTATAAGGTCAGCGAAATCGACCAAATTGCGGAACAGTATCGCACGGAGGGAGATGCCTATACGCCCTTTTCTGTGTTACCGACTGTATTTATCTATAACAATAAACTGGTCTATCCCGTAGCGGCTCCGAGAACCTGGGAGGAATTGCAGACCGATCGTTGGAAGGGAAAGATCGCGTTCGCAGATCCCACGAAATCCGGCAGTAGCTATACAGCACTCTGTACGATGCTTCAGGTATCGGATCAGGATGCGCAGAAGACGCTGGAGGATTTTACCGGTGCACTGGATGGTTACCTGTCACCCTCATCTGTAGCAGTACTGGAGGAAGTCAATGCCGGAACCAGACTGGTAGGTATTACCACGGAGGGAATGGCGAGACAAAAGATTCTGGAAGGGGCAGATATTACAGTGATCTACCCCACGGACGGCACCAGTGCCATACCGGACGCTACAGCGATCGTCAAGGGCGCAAAGCATATGGAAAATGCTAAATTATTTCTGGAATTTACCGTAAGTAGTGATGTACAGAGACTGGTGGAGGAAGTCTTTTTCCGGAGAACTGTCCGCAATGATATGGAAGAGTATGCAGCACCGGAGCAGACAAAATTAAAAACGATCGATTATGATATTCATTGGGCTTCTCAGGAAAAGGAAAAAATTCTGAACACATGGGAGACGTTACAGGGGAGAACAGATGAAAAAGTGGATTAAAAAGTCGTTTCACAGACAGTTGCTGGTCTGCTTCGGTGTAGTTGCGTTATTGCCGTTATTGCTTTTTGGGGTATTCCTGATCCAGACTATGGAGACCAAGATCAACAGCGATTATGAGAAAAAAGTAACAGAGCAGGCGGAACAGATAGATGCCGGCATATTGGAATTGTTTCAGGAGTTCGAGATGGTAGTGGAGAATATAAATGCTAACACCCGGATCGTGGAACAGATAGGTGAAGATGACACCTGGTCGAAGAGCAAGATTTACCTGCAATTCTATCGGGAAGTGGCTGATTACAGAGAATATGCCCAATTTGATCTGTATGATAAAAACGGAAAATGTATTTACACTACGGCACAGGGAAGTGCCAAGACAGATCTGCCGGTATACTGGGGCATCCTGAAAGCAGTCGAGGATAGTAAAGAGACGCTGGTGCTGCGGCGTGCAGATACTAATGACAGCAAGATTTTATTGTATGCAGCGGGTAAACTTATGGGAAAAGACGGTATACCGGAAGGTTATATTGTGATCAGCATGCGCGCAGAAAATTTTGAAAAAGTGCTTCATGATAAGGGAAATGCCAAAGTGGAGGTAGCAATCATGGACCCCTTCTGGAGAACCATTTATGATAATGGTAACCTGCAGGAAGAGCAGATCCGGGAAGAACTCATGGTTGGTCATAAGCTGCTGGGAGTATATCGTGCCGGAGAACTGCTGGTCCAACCGCTGGGAGACAGTGGATTGTATACTGCATTGTCCTGTCCCAGCGTGTTTTCAACAGAAGTATTGAACTCCATGTACAGTGTGTTGATCGTGATGCTGACCATCAGTGTCATTCTGTGTGTTTTGGTGGCTTCCCGGCTGGGTAGAAATATGACCCGTCCTATCGAACGGATGAATACGGCCATGCGTACACTGCAGGAAGGAGACCTTACCGTCAGGATCGTCTCCGACAGAGAGGACGAGCTGGGACAGATGTCCCGGAACTTTAATATCATGGCCAACGAACTGGAGCAAAGCGTGCAGGATAAGGTGGAGAAGCAGAAGGAACTCAATGCTTCCCATATTGCCATGATGCAGGCACAGCTGAATCCTCATTTCCTGTATAACACACTGGACACCATGAAATGGGTGGCGAAGGCCAACCATATCCCGGAGATCGCTACCATGGCGGCGGGACTGGCGAAGATCCTTAGGACCAGTATCTCCAAGAGACAGTTCATCTATCTGAAAGAAGAACTGGAACTGGTGAACTGTTATGTAGATATCCAGAAGATTCGTTTCAATGATAAGTTCTCGTACACCGTGGATCTGCAGGAGGGACTGGAAGAGTGTGTGATCCCCAAGCTGATCATACAGCCCATCGTGGAGAACTCGGTACTACACGGATTAAAGGAGAGTGAAGAAGGAAATATCCTTGTGCGGATCACAGGACAGGAAGATGTTCTGTGTATTGAAGTAACCGATGACGGTTGCGGCGCTCCCGAAGAACGGATAGATGCCATCAATCACAGAAGACAGGAGCAGCTGGTGGGGCATATCGGGGTCTCTAACGTGGATACCATCATCCGGCTGACCTATGGGGAAGAATACGGCATTCATATGGAGAGCCTTACCTCACACGCCGAAAACCCTATGGACGGACAGCGAACAGAAGAGGAAGGCGAAGTCCACGGTACGAAAGTGACATTACGATTGCCGGTAAGATACGGAGAAGCCTGAGGAACCGATACAGAGCAACGGACAGAGAGGAATTTTTACCGGATAGTGGGGAAATACCGAAAACGGGAAGAGACAATGGAGGGAGTAATACGATGTACAAAGTGATCGTGATCGATGATGAGATGCTGGTGCGCAGAGGAATCGTGATGGAGACAGACTGGCAGGGACTGAACTGTGTCGTCGTGGCGGAAGCCGGCAATGGGATCGAAGGACTGGAAGCCGTGCGGAAATATCATCCGGATCTGTTGATCTGCGATATCCGTATGCCCAAAATGGACGGCATCGAAATGCTGAAGGAACTGCGGGCAGAAGGCAATGATGTCAGTGTGATCTTTTTAACTGCTTACAGTGAATTCTCCTATGCGCAGAGCGCTCTGAAATTATTGGCCAGTGACTATCTGTTAAAGCCTTTTGGAGACGGGGAACTGGAACAGGCAGTGAACAATGCACTGGAGAAACGTAAGAGGACACAGGAAAAATTGGAAAACAGCAAGGATGAGCCGCTTCCCGAACTAGTCTTAAATAAAGGCGACAAGAGCAAATATGTCATGGCAGCCGTAGACTATATTTCCGCTCATTATGGGGATCCGGAACTGTGTGTGGCAGAGATCGCAGAGCACCTGGGGATCAGTGAAGGACATTTGAGTCATACATTCAAGAGGGAGACGGATTACACGGTGGCGGCATACATCACCAGAGTTCGTATGCGCACTGCCATGAAACTGTTGAATGACTGCCGGAATAAGGTGTATGAAGTTGCGGAGCAGGTGGGCTATCGTGATGTTGCACATTTTTCCAGCAGCTTTAAGAGGATTGTTGGTGTTACTCCCTCTGAATACCAGGACAGAAGCATGTAAAACCACAAAGATGCACAAAAGAAACGATAAAATATCAGAAAAACTATACATAGTATCAGAAATATTAAAATAATAACAGTTTTGCCTTATACAAATTGCTGAATTCCCAACGTATAATAGAATCATCAGAACGGAAGAGGGAAACATCCCATTCCAAGTACGTGGACCATGAAGGGTTATACAAACTATATGTTTCAAGGGAGGACAGCATATGAAGAAAAGAGTAGTATCGTTACTTATGATCTGTGCACTGAGTGTTGGTATGTTAGCCGGATGCGGCAGCAACGAGACCCAGAACCAGGCAACTGGAAGCGCAGATAACACACAGACAGCCGGAACCGAGACGGTGGCAGAGACCAAGACCCCGGAGGTAGCCGACGACGCAAATCTTACTGCAACTCAGCAGATCATCAAACAGGCAGAAGGAATGACCATGGAGGAACTGGCACAGAAGGCCATCGAAGAATCCAACGGCAAGACCTTTTACGGTGTAGGTAATTCCAGCCGTGGTAAAGCAGCACTTCCTCTGTTCATCGAGTATCTGCAGTCTATTGATCCTTCTTACAGCATGGAATTTGACTGGCAGCAGCCTAAGAACAACAAGATCTTTGAACAGCTGACCGCTGATTCCCTGAAGCCGGAAGGAACCTTCGCAATGACCCTGATCCAAGATGGTAATCAGATCGAATCCAAGATGACACAGACCGGAATACTGGATACGTTCATTCCCAAGGAATGGGCAGAGGCTAACGGAACCACACCCGATGCGGTGGACGGTTATCTGGCATTACAGACGCTGAATAAGGTATTCGAATACAACTGTACTGGAGATAAAGTATATGACAACTGCTGGGACTTCGTAGCGGAAGGAACTCACGCATTGTTCATGGATATTGATTCCGAGGTTGTAGGTAAGAATTTCCTGTACATGCTGACCGAAGACAAATACGCAGCCATGTTAAAGGATGCTTTCAATGCATTACCCGCTGATGAGCAGGCTTACTTCCAGCCCACGATTGATGAGATGGAATCCGAAGCCAATGATTTAGGCTTAGGCGCTGATGGTAAATATGCCCTGGCATGGATCAAGCTCTGGGTAGGCAGCTACAATGCCCAAACCGATGATGGACCTATCTGTAATACGCTGGTATCCGATTCCGCTACCGATCAGTGTGGACTGTTAGTATACAGTAAACTGCGTTCCGTAGAAGAATCCGCAGGTGTATCTGTGAACAATATTAAGGTTGCCGCTTATCAGGATGGTTATAAGGGAATTGGTGGCTACGGTTACTGCCATTATCTGTTTGTTACCGATAACAGCCCGCTGCCCTGGACTGCATGTGCTTTCATCGCATACATGACCTGTACGGAAGACGGCTTCAGCGCATGGGGCAAAGACATGGGCGGTTATTCCGCTAACCCTGAAGTGGCAAAGGCAATCGAAGCTACCTATCAGCACAGCACCGGCGGTAATGATGAGAACGGTAATGTTGTATACGAGAGCAAGAATGACAGAGGCTTCGACTGGTGGTCTACCGATGGCGAACTGGTGCTGGAAGATCCTGAGTACTGCGCATCCGTATCCTTCACGGTAGGAAGCTGGATCGAACTGTTACCGAAGTATACTGCTGAGTGATATGAGTGATATATGATATAGAAAAGTGACTATTCGTCCTGTCAGAATAAGAAAATCTGCTACATCATGCCTGCATGTAAGTAGCAGTTTTCTTATTCGCAGGGGTGGATGGTTTACAGGACCAAAAGCTTGTATTGGGAAGAGAGGTTAACCATGAATCAGAGTGCCACAAAAAAAACAAGCAAGATGGTGATTGTTCTGAACAAGATCAAGACGTATTTCTCCAAGCCACAAAATATCATTCTGCTTCTGTTTGGTATCGTACTTACTTTTACCACAGTGGCGCCGATCGTGGCAATCGTCGAGGATACCTTCAAGATCCATCCAGGCACCATCGATGCACATCTTACCGGAAAAGCAAGCGGATATTCCGTTGCCAACTATGTGGATCTGTTCACCAGTAAACTGGCGAGAACAAATCTGTGGACACCGCTGTTAAATACTGTTCTTTTGGCAGTCTTTACCTGCCTGATCTCCATTTTGTTCGGCGGTTTGTTCGCATTCTTAATTACGAGAACCAATTTAAAATGTAAAAAATATCTAAGCTCCATTTTTATTTTCCCCTACATCATGCCCCAGTGGACACTGGCAGTGGTATGGCAGAATGTATTCAACAGTAATGTAGTCACCGGAACCTCCAACGGACTGCTGGCTTCGCTTTTTAATATTACGATGCCGAAATGGTGGTGCTTGGGATTGTTCCCCAGTGCAGTGGTATTGGGACTGCATTACGCCCCCTTTGCCTACATACTGATCGGCGGCATCTTCCGCAACATGGATGCCAATCTGGAGGAAGCAGCGACGATTTTGGATACACCGAAGTGGAAGACCATGTTCCGCATTACCTTACCTATGGTAAAGCCGGCGATCCTTTCCACGATCCTGCTGGTATTCGGAAGCGCCATGGGAAGTTATCCCGTACCTCACTATCTGGGACTGACCACTCTATCCACAAAGTACATCTCCATGAACTCCAAGTATACCGGGGAAGCCAGTATTCTTGCCATCATCATGATGATCTTTGGTGTGGCGATCCTGTTAATGAACCAGATGAGCTTAAAGAGCCGTAAGAATTATACGACGGTTACCGGTAAATCCGGACAGATCTCCAAGATCAACTTAGGAAAGATTGGAAAATACCTGATCGCGGTCATTCTGATCGTTATCACCTTCTTCACCAGTATTTTCCCGATCTTGTCCTTCGCACTGGAGACTTTCCTTCCGAATCCGGGAGATTACAGTTTCCTGTACACCATGGATCCCAGTGCTCTGACCACCAAGTGGTGGCTGACGGATAACAACGGAGCCGGTGCTCTGTACGGACAGCCCGGTATCCTTCACAATCCGCTGATCTGGAGAGCATTCAAGGGAACGATGTTAGTCGCTGTATGTTGTGCTCTGATCGCAGGTACCATCGGTACTCTGATCGGTTATGCAGTATCCAAGAACCGGAGAAGCAAGTGGGCAAATTACGTCAATGGTGTGGCATTCCTGCCGTACCTGATGCCGTCCCTGGCAGTGGGCGCAGCCTTCTTCATCCTGTTCTCCAATGACAAGATCAACCTGTTCAATACTTACACATTGCTGATCATCGCAGGCGTGATCAAGTACATTCCTTTCGCCAGCAGAAGTGCACTGAACTCCATGCTACAGCTGTCGGGAGAGATCGAGGAAGCGGCCATCATCCAGGATATTCCCTGGTACAAGCGGATGCTGCGGATCATCATTCCGATCCAGAAGTCTTCCATTATCAACGGATATATGCTTCCGTTCATGACCTGTCTGCGAGAGCTGTCCCTGTTCTTACTGCTATGTACGCAGGGCTTTATCCTCTCCACGACACTGGATTATTTCGATGAGATGGGACTGTATGCATTTTCCAGCGCCATCAACCTGATCCTGATCGTAACGATCCTGATCTTTAACACTTTGGTAAATAAACTGACCGGGGCCAGCCTGGATGAAGGTATCGGAGGTAAATAACTATGCCGGAAATCAAATTAACACATGTTACAAAACGTTGGGGAAAATTCTATGCGGTAGATGATCTGAGTCTGGATATGGAGGACAATTCCTTTATCACTCTGCTTGGTCCCTCCGGTTGCGGCAAGACCACTACTTTACGTATGATCGCCGGTCTGGAGACCCCTACCAGCGGGCAGATCAAGATCGGAGACCGGGTGGTATTCGACAGTGAAGCGGGAATCAATGTTCCTGCAAATAAGAGAAAAGTCGGATTCCTGTTCCAAAACTACGCACTGTGGCCGAACATGACGGTATACCAGAACATCTCCTTCGGACTGGGCAATATCAAGGAAGAACTTCCCGTGATCGATGAGGATGCCAAAGCTTTAAAAAGTATGATCAAGGCACTGGAGAATCCGGGAGAGCTGGTAAAACTCATTGAGGAATGTAGAGATAAAAAGGGAAAATTAGACCTGGATATGGTCTACCTGAAGCTGATCGATAATTATACCATTTCTATCTATACTGCAAAGGAGCTGTATAATTATAAACTCCACGAGGCAGCAGACAAAGAAAGTGTATCAAAACAAAAGAAGCAGGAACTGACTGCCAAGCTGGACAGCATCCTGGCAGGTCATAAGGAAAAAGGGGAAGAGCTTAACGAGAAATTCGAAGTCGTATCCGGTGGCAAGGTAGTAACCAGGGTCAGAAAATATTCCAAGGAAGAGATAGACCTGGCGGTACGCAGAGTATCCCGTATCGTTAAGATCGGAATGTTCATGAACCGTTATCCCGCAGAACTGTCCGGTGGACAGCAGCAGAGAGTTGCTATTGCCAGAACACTGGCACCGGAACCCCAGGTACTGTTCATGGATGAGCCACTGTCTAACCTGGATGCGAAACTCCGTCTGGAAATGAGATATGAACTGCAGCGTCTGCATGTAGAGACCGGAAGCACCTTCGTATATGTAACCCATGACCAGATGGAAGCTATGACACTGGCAACGAAGATCTGCCTGATCAACAACGGTGTGCTGCAGCAGTATGAAGCACCGTTGACTGTGTACAGCAGACCCAACAACCTGTTTGTGGCTGATTTCGTAGGAAATCCTTCCATTAATTTTATCGAAGCCAAGGGTGTGCAGAATGAAAACGGCAGCCTGGATGTGACGATCTTAGACGGTAGAAAGGCAAAGTTTGTTCCAAAAGAACATCTGGATCTGCAGAGATGGTTTGCAGAGAGAGATAAGAACGAAGCCGATGAGGCAGCCCGTCACAAAGAGAAAATGCAGGATAAGAAAGCTGTGGAGAAATCCAACAAGGATGAAGTCTTCAAGTATCATATTGCCAGAGTGAACGAGGATGATTATGCACTGCAGGAAGCTCCCGTGATCACCAACGAGGATTTTGTCATCGGTGTACGTCCCGAAGCCCTGCAATTACACGATGGCGCAGGACTGGACGGCGTGATCTACGGTGCCATGCCCACGGGTATGGAATCCACGATTAAGCTTCGTATCGGTGATTTCCTGTTGACCGGCGTGGTCTTCGGCAATACCGCCTACAAGATCGGCCAGGAAGTGAAGTTCGAGATCGGTGGAGAAGATATTCTGTTATTTGACAGAAAATCCGGAAAACTCATTACAGCCGGCAGACTGCAGGTATAATCATAAACACAGGTGATTCAGCATCTTAAAAAAACGTATCGGAAAACGAGACCGAATGTCTCACTACCGATACGTTTTTGTTGTAATCGAACAAAGATTCGTATATAATGAATATGTCTGCAAAACGAGAACATCAAAGATGCAGTTTTGCGAATGAGGTTCTGCATCGTTACAATCTTTTGCAACAGGTGCTACAGGGTTAATGCGGGAGGCAGCAATATGAAAATCATCCATTGTGCGGATATCCATCTGGATTCCAAAATGAGTGCAAATCTGACCAAAGAAAAAGCGAGAGAACGTAAGACGGAATTGTTGACCACCTTTCAGAATATGGTTGCATACGGGGCAGAACAGGGCGTGGCGGCGATCATTATTGCAGGGGATCTGTTCGATACGAAAAACGTATCCGCTACCGCCCGGAATGTGGTAAAAGACTTAATTCAGGGACATCCCCAAATAGCTTTTTATTACTTACAGGGGAATCATGACGAAGGAAGCTTTACGTCCAGTCTTTCGGAACTTCCGGAGAATCTTCATCTATTTGGGAACAACTGGACAAGCTATGAACTTTCAGGGACGGAGAATACCTCAGGTAAGGGAGTTGCAGTTACCGGGGTGGAACTGACACCGGAAAACAGCGGAAGCATCTATCATACATTGTCTCTGGACGCAGATCAATGCAACATTGTAGTCCTGCATGGGCAGGAATCGGAATACAGTGCGAGAGATAAGGCGGAGATCATTCATCTGACGGCATTGAAAAATAAGGGAATTGATTATCTTGCCCTGGGACACATCCACAGCTATAAAAAAGAGCGTCTGGATGCGAGAGGCGTCTATTGCTATTCCGGCTGTCTGGAGGGCAGAGGGTTTGACGAATGCGGAGAGCATGGTTTTGTGATGCTTGACATTGATGAGCTGACAGGTACAATTGACAGTACTTTTATTCCTTTCGCATCCCGGAAACTCTATACCATTCCGGTGGATATTACCGGTTGTGAATCCACGACGGAAATCCTGGAACGGATGAGAGATGAGACAGCCGGGAAAGGTTACCCGGAGAAAAGTCTGATCAAGTATGAACTGGTCGGGAAAATAGATGTGGAAAGTGAAAAGGATATTGATTTTCTGCTACATCAGTTCAGCCACCTTTTTTATTTTGTGAAGATTAAGGACAACTCTGCGTATCTGGTGGATTATGCTGCTTTTGCAAAGGACAAGTCCTTAAAAGGAGAATTTATCCGTACGGTCATGGGCAGAGGGGATCTGTCGGAAGAGGATAAGGCGACAGTGATACATTACGGATTGCAGGCACTGGCCGGAGAGGAGATCCTGGACGTATGAAACTGATCAAATGTCACATTGAGAATTTCGGAAAACTAAGTGATTTTACATATGACTTTACAGATGGCTGCAACACCGTCTGTGAGGAAAACGGCTGGGGAAAAAGCACCCTGGCAGCATTCTTACGCGTTATGCTTTTCGGATTCCGGAATGAAGGGAAGAGAGATCCGCTGGAAAATGAGAGGAAGAGATACAGTCCCTGGCAAAAGGGCGTCTACGGCGGAGAACTGCAATTTGAAAGTGAAGGAAAGCAATATTCTGTCCGCAGAACCTTCGGAAGTAAAAGCGCAGAAGATGAATTTCAGCTGACAGATACGAAAACAAATCTGCCATGCAGAGATTTCACACAAAATCTGGGAGAAGAGTTGTTCCGGATCGACGCAGGATCCTTTGAACGAACGATTTTCATCTCACAGAATGACTGCGAGACCTTTGTTACGGACGGCATCAATGCCAAGATCGGGAATCTGGCGGAGAATACGGACGATATCAATAATTTTGAGACAGCGGACAAGCGGTTGAACGATCTGTTAAACAGCATGTCACCCTCTCGTAAGACCGGATCGCTCCGTCAGAGCAAGGACCGCATTACGGAACTGAAGACGCAGATCCGTAACGGGCAGGAGATACAGAATACGATGGAAAGTATTGATACCCGGAAAAAGGCGGCGATCGAGGAGAGAGAAAAGCTTTCTGCGGAACTGACAGAACTGCAGGAGAGACAAAAGAAACTGGGAATTTATAAGGATCAACAGGCGAAAAAAGAGAAGTACCTGGATCTGCGTGCAAAAATGGCACAGAGACAGCAGACTTTAAAAGAAGCGGAAAGCTATTTTAACGGCGTGATACCAAAAGGGGAAGAATTACGCGAAAAAACAGCCATCTGCAATCAGGGGATTTCTGTCCGCAAAGCAATGGAAATCTATTGCCTGACAGAGGAAGAACAGGCGCAGTGTAAAGATAATTTTCCCATGGTGGACAATGCCCGGCTGGAAGAAAAATATGCTGAGGCACAAGAACTTGAGAGCCTGGAAAGTACGATAAGAAAAAATGCCCTGTCAGGGGAAGAGAGCAGACGGTTAGAGGAGCTTTCCGGATATTTTGCGGAAGGAATGCCGCAGGAGGCGGAGATCGACAGTGTAAAAAATGCCTGGACGAACCGCAATGAAGGAAAAAGTCTTCTGCAGGCGAAAGAAATACAGAGGAAAACCCTGCAATCCATACAGGCACAGGAAGATGCCAGATGCATGCGGGAACAGGAAGAAGCAGGTAAAAGGAAAAAAATGCTGTTGCTTTTTGGCATTCTTTTATCGCTTGGCGGTTTTGCTGTGATCCTGTTGGGACAGGGAGTGATCGGAGGAGTCCTGATCGTACTGGGAATTGCAACTGTGGCAGCGGCACTGTTGTTTACAGCAGGCAGATCCAAAGTCCAAACGGGAGAAAATACAGAGCTTTCCTATTTGGAACAGGAAATGGAAGAACTTGAGGCACAGATCCGCATAGAGGAAGGACAGATTGAGGATTTCTGCACTCGTTGGGGACTTCGGGAAGGACTGGAACTGACCTCCTGGCTTGTGGAACTGCAGAATAAGAGAAAAGATTACGAGGCACTTTTGGAGCGGCAGAAGCAGGACGGATCGGATGAAAAGACTGCGAGAATTGCCGCATTGCAGAAAGATTTGCAGCAGTTTTTTGCAGAATACGGAGAAGTACCGGAAACACAAAATTATCTTGCGGCATTGCATGAACTGGCGGGAAAGTGCAGACAGAGACAGCTTTTACTGGAAAAACAAAAGAAATATTTACAGCAAAAACAGAAATACGAAGCGCTGGAAGAACAGGTAAAAGACTATTTTGTGTCGTTGCAGCTGATTCCGGAGGAGCATCCGGAAGAACAGTTGGCCGAACTGGAAAGTCATAGAAAGGATTATGAGAAGGAGTTACAGGAATATCGGAGAATCGAGCAGGAGATAAAAGCGTTTGAAGCGAAAGAGGACATTCCGGCACTTCTGGCACTGAAGCTCCCGGAGGGAGAGGAATCCCTGGAAAGTCTGGCAGATGAAATGCAGGTCCTTTCGGAGCGTATGGAAGAACGTTTTCAGACCATTGACAGCTATCAGAAACAACTTTCCGACTTACAGGAATCCTGGGATAATGTGGAAAATATGCAGGAAGAGCTTGAAGCGTTGCAGGAGAAGACAGAGGAAGGACTCAAACAATATGAATTGCTTGGAATGACAAAAAATCTGTTGGAACAGGCAAAGAGTTCGTTCACTGCGAAATATACAGAACCTGTCATGCAGGGGTTCCGGAAATATTACAGAATTCTCACGGGAACGGAATGCGAAAATTATCAGATGGATGCCAATACCAGATTGCAGGTCGTTGAAGGCAATATGCCCCGAGACATCGGATATCTGAGTCTGGGCAACCGTGACCTGATCGGTATCTGTATGAGACTTGCTTTGGTGGAAGCCATGTATGAGGAACAGAAGCCGTTTTTGATTCTGGATGACCCTTTTGTGAATCTGGATGAGAACCGGACCAAGGGAGCAATGCGGTTCCTTACAGAGATCGCGAAAGAGTATCAGGTGATTTATTTTACCTGCCATGGCAGCAGGGAATAAGGGAAGGCTGTAGTTTATATTTGTAGAATCAACCGATTCTGAGAAATCAGACGGTAGAGATAAGAGATATACATAGACTACAAAAGAGAAAGGGGTACTTGTATATGGGAAGAGGTAAAACAGGAAACTTTTGGAAGACAGCGGCAATTCTTCTGGGGTGTGCATTACTGACAGGCTGCGGAAATACCGGCGAAGTGGACGATTATGCTACAAACATCGGATATGAGGCAAGGGGTAGCAATGGGACTACGCAGGTGGTGCAGTCGGAAAGCGGCAGCAGCGCAACAACACAGACTGCAGGGATTCCAAAGGAGGAGATCAAGGTAGGAGTACTGCATCTGTCGGATCCGGCGGAGGGCAGCGGTTATACATATACGCATGATCTGGGAATTCAGGGAATGCAGCAGAATCTGGGATTATCAGATGATCAGATCATCCGCAAGATTAATGTCAATGACAGTGATACGCAGGAGACCAGACAGGCAATTCAGGAATGTATTGATGAAGGCTGTAATATCATCTTCACTACCAGCTGGGGATATATGGAAACTACAGCGGAAATGGCGGAAGAATATCCGGACGTGTACTTCTCCCATGGCACCGGCTACCTGAGCAACGGTAAAAATTTCAACAACTATTTCGGCAGAATTTATCAGGCGAGATATTTGAGCGGTATCGTGGCGGGAATGAATACTTCTTCCAATAAAATCGGGTATGTGGCAGCTATGGATTCTTCCAATTCGGAAGTCACCGGCGGTATTGATGCCTTTGCACTCGGCATCTATTCGGTCAATCCGGACGCAAAAGTATATGTAAGGGTGACAAACAGCTGGTACGATCCCGAGGGAGAAAAAGCTGCGGCACAGACACTTCTGAATCTGGGGTGTGATGTGATCGCACAGCATTGTGATACCGTATATCCCCAGACGCTGGCACAGGAAAAGGGTGTGTACAGTATCGGATATAATTCGGATATGAGTAAGGATGCTCCGCAGTCCTGCCTGTGCAGCGTCATCTGGAACTGGAGTGCCTATTATACAGCGGCTGTCCAGAGCATTATCGATGGCAGCTGGGACGGCAGCAATTACTACGGCGGCATGAATGAAAATCTGGTAGGCATCACGGATCTGGCGGACTTTTGTGCGGAAGGCACGAAAGAGAAGGTAGAGGAAGCCAAAAAGCAGATTTTATCCGGAGAAAACGGGGTATTTGACGGCGTGATCGAGACGAATACGGGAGAGACCGTGGGCAAAGAGGGAACGACGCTGGATGATGCAACGATTACCGGTGGTATCAACTGGTATTTCAAGACCGTATCTGTGGTAGAATAGGGGGCATTTTCATGAGTATACAAAAAAAGATTCTGTCAATGACCATCGGACCGGTAGTATTGTTAGGACTGTTATCCATCTTTTTTATGCTGACGACGGTACGCAGTTCCATGATGGACGAAATCGAAGAAGGACTGAAGGGAACGGCTGCGGCAACGCTGGCAGCGTATGACCAGAACACCGGTGACTATATGGAATCCAGTAATGGCGACATCTGGAAAGGCAGCTATAATATCTCCCGTTCCGAGAGCCTGGTGGATCGGATCAGGGACAATACCGGAATGGATGTGACCTTTTTCTACGGGGACCGTCGCATCATGACTTCTGCTCTGGACAGTAACGGGGATCGGATTCTGAATTCCCCGGCGGGAGACAGGATCGTGGAGAAGGTATTACAGAACGGAGAAGAGTATTTCAGCAGTGCGGTATCTCTGGACGGCGTTATGAATTACGGCTATTTCATGCCGGTCTATCAGAATGGCTCCGATGATGAGATTATTGGTATGGTATTTGTCGGTACCGATAAAGAAAACAAGGATGCGGTAGTAAACGGAATCATTTTCGGCATTGGTGCAGCAGTATGCGTGGCAATGATCCTGTGCATCGGCGTGGGGCTGAAGCTTGCGACATCTATCAGCCACAATATCAAGAAAAGTATCAGCATCATGGGTAAGGTCGCAGAGGGTGATCTGACCGTCTGGGTTGATGACAAGATGTTAAAGAGGAAGGACGAGATCGGAGATCTGTCGCGGGTTACGGTAAAGCTAAAGGATACCTTGAAGGGAATATTAAAGGGAATTTCCGAGAATTCTGCGAGTCTGCTGGAGGCTTCCAGGGCGCTGGGAAATGCAGCAGATACTACCAACGGTACCATGAATGAAGTACAGAACGCTGTAAGTCAGGTGGTGGCAAATTCTACGGAGCAGTCGAAGAATTCAGAGAGTACTTCCGAGAATATGCGGATCATGGGAGAGCATATCACAGAGACATCCACAGAAGTGGATACGTTGAACCAAAATGCAGCTTCCATGCAGAAGTCCAGTAAGAAGACCGCAGATACGCTGGCACAGCTGTGCCATATCAATGAAGAAGTGGAGCGGATCATCGGAGAGGTCAAGGAGCAGACAGACAGAACCAATGCCTCCATTCAGAAAATCAATGCAGCGATGGAGTTTATAACATCAATCGCGGAAGAGACGAACCTGTTAAGCCTGAATGCTTCCATCGAGGCGGCAAGAGCCGGAGAGAGCGGAAGAGGATTCGCCGTAGTGGCTGACCAGATCAAGAAGCTGGCAGAGCAGTCTAACCAGTCCGGTCACGAAATTGAAGAGACCACGAAAGCATTGATGGAAGATTCCGCCCGGGAAATGGAGATCATGCAGCGGATGCAGGAGATCATCACCGAACAGAGTGGAAGTATGCAGGAGACCAGAGCCAATGTCTCAGAGGTATTGAAGGAGATTGAAGCTTCCATGCAGAGTATCCTGCAGATCAGAGAGAGTACCGGCAGACTGGCTGAGTCCCGTGGAGAAGTCATGGAGGCTGTGGAGCAGCTTTCGCAGATTGCGCATGACAATGTAGATAGTACGCAGCAGACCTATACCGAGACACAGGAGGTTCTGGATACCTTTAAGCAGGTATATGACAGTGCCGGACAGCTGAAGAAGATTGCGGATGAACTGGCTGAGAGCATGCAGTACTTCAAGATTTAATAGTTGATTTCGCATAAAATAAAACCAGGGACAGCTTTCGGATGTTTGGATTCGTAAGGCTGTTCCTGGTTTTTTACACAAGTTCGTTGTGCGATTCTTGTCGTTTGGCAGGTGGTTTATTCTTCAGATTCTTCCCTGTCCCCGCTTCCGGCAGCCCGGACGGTGATGCCGTTGACTTCGATATTACCGTCCAGCTCGATAACGAGACACTGTCTGCCGTCGATCAGCTTCGTGTTGACGAGATCCGTGCGCTCAGGATTGACCTTGATGACTACATCCGGTGTCTTGACTTCGAAACTGCGGGGGTTATAGACATTGCTCATCATGAGAGCTGTGTTCTCTCCAGCAGTCTCATCAAAACACTGATCGAAGACGTCCATGCGGTCGTTCGCTACACCGCTGCTGGCGAAGATCGTTTTCACTTCATTTTTATCCAGCATGACAGGTTCGGGATCTTCTTTATGCTCCTGGGCAATTTCGCTCATTTTTTCATGAATGTTCTTTACTACTTCAATGGCACAGGTATCGCCTAATGTCTCCTCCACCAGTGACTGGAAGGTTTCCTTCTGACCGCCTGCGGACAGAGGAAGAGGACAGCCTAACATCAGATCCACAAAGTTTTCCTTTAATTCCTCCGCATCCTTGGAATAGTACAGTGTGCTGTGCAGGTCAGTGCTTCTGTCATTAAATGCGGGGAATAGGAAAGCAGCGTCCGGCATGCCTACCACCCAGTCGCGGATACGGTTCTGGAAGGTGTTTTCCACTGCGTTGTAGCTTAGTCCCGGCTTGGACAGATCCACAGGACAGATGCAGGTAAGGATATAGTCATAGACTTCATCGGAAGCATCCTCCATTTCAATGCCGTCTCTGGTGCGTCCCGGTACATCGTAGGCATCGTGGATCAGCAGGATCAGATAATTGCCCACATATTCATAAGACTCGATGATACGGTCGTAGAACTGCTCAAGCAATGCATCGTCCTTCAGACGGCTGTCTCTGAGACGCAGCAGGAATTCCTGCGTACCGCCCTCCGTTTCACTCTTTAACGGGAACTCCAGATTCAGCAGATTCTTGCCGATGGTGCCGGACAGACTCTTCCGCAGAATCTCGAAATACTTGAACATTTCCTCCTCCGGCAGTGCCAGAAACGCCTGCTTTAATTCGGTCTTTTTATTCTTCTCTCCATCCACATAGCATCCGCAGATTCTTGTGATAGAGCAGTTTTTCGGGGTGAACAGCTTTTTGATCTCGCTGATTTCCTGTTTTGTCATGAGAGTACCTTCTTTCGATTTGATGATATCAGTATAGTATAAAAAACGTGATGGGACAAGTGCTGCTAAAATACTCATTGCTTTTTTCATTAAGAAAGCATATAATGATTAATAGATAAGGAATTGATTATCGGGAGAGTTCCTGCCATATAAGTGGAAGATTTTAAACTCGGGAGAGCTCCTGCCATATAAGTGGAGAATCTTAAATTCTGAGAGAGCAAATAGTAAAATATTTGCTCTCTTTTTGTTTTATACCGAAGAAAGGAAGTATAATGGAAGAATTCAAATTGTACAGTATTTCGGATGAATATGTGGAATGGCTTCGAGAGAATTTCCCGAATGTATATTCCAACAAAGTGAATACAAGTACACATACAAGAAAATATTTGGGAGTGGTGCTACATATTGACAGATACAATTATTATATACCTATGTCGTCGCCGAAGAATTCCGATTATCAGATAGCGGGTAAAGATAAGGTGATCAGAAAAAGTATTATACCAATCATTCGCATCGTAGTCAAAAATGCCGCAGGCAAAAAGGAATTAAAGGGAACATTAAGAATTAGCCACATGATACCGGTTCCGGCATCGGAACTGGAATTGTATGATTTGGAAAATGAAGAGGATAGTAACTATAAGGACCTTGTACAAAATGAGATGATATTTATTCGTAAAAACCGTGAAAAGATTATGGATAATGCAAAATTGTTATATAAGCAGAAAGCAATGAATGATACAACGGCAGGATATGTAAAGTCAGCATTGGATTATCATGCATTAGAAGTCCGGTGCGATTTATTTGAACGTAAGTAGAATGAGGTTATAGAATTTTTAGAAATCCTTCATTTTACTATAATTGTTTTCTGACAGATAAGGTGTTATCATAACATTATCAAGAGAAGCCAATCACCACAGGCGACATACAGTGATGATCCGGAGACGATTTTACCGCCCCCGCGCTGGCAGAAAGAAAGAGGCGCGTGTTTATGGAACAACATGATTTAAGTAAGATTCAGAAATTACAGGAGAAAGGAAAATCCGACAAGATTATCAAATATCTGAGCTCTTCCGATGACACCGTGGTGGTAGCCGCACTGGAAGCTCTGAGCCGGATCAAGGATGAGGACAGCGTGAACAGCATTGCCCACATGATCGACAATCCGGATCCGAAGATCCGTGTCGAAGCAGCAAAAGCATTAGGCAGCATCGGTACCGAATATGCCAAGACCTATCTGCTGCACAGACTGAATGCAGAACAGGATGAGACTGTGAAGGCAGCCATCAAGGAAGCCCTTCACACCCTGGCAGAGCATCATTAATTTAATTTGCTTTACTCGTAGTTTTTCTACTTATACATTTTCCCTCTTATTGGCGTCCGGGTCATTCCGGGCGCCTTTTTTAACGTTTTAGCCTGCGAAATTTGGAAAAATCTTGCGATGGGTTCTGCTTGAAGCCATGACGCATATCTATTTATAATAGAACGGTACGTGAAAAAAGTAGTTTTGTAGTCATGGAGGTAGTTTAATGGAAAAATTAAACATTACAACTACAAAGGATAATGAAAAAGTATACAAAATCCTGGGGGATCTGATGAATGCCAACAAGGAATTCCAAATTATGATCACGGTTCCTTCTACGAAAAATGCCAAAGACAGCACAGTAAAAGCGACAGAAAAAAAGGAGCAGACCCAGGAAGTCATCCATGACTTGGAAAAGGATGTCACGGATATGATCCATGAGATCGGAGTCCCGGCACATATCAAAGGGTATCAGTATCTGCGGGAAGCTATCATGATGTCGGTGGAGGATCCGGCGATGATCAGTTCCATCACGAAGATCCTGTATCCGACCATCGCCAAACGTTTTCAGACCACACCCAGCCGCGTAGAGCGCGCTATCCGCCATGCCATTGAGGTTGCCTGGAGCAGAGGGCGCATGGAGACCCTGGATTCCATGTTCGGTTACACGATCGACACGGGCAAAGGCAAACCTACCAATTCGGAATTTATCGCGCTGATCGCTGACAGGATCCGACTTTCTTACAGAAACTGAGGCAAAACCGCAGACTCTAAAAGATTTGTAAATTATCGCTGCCCTCTTTTCTATGAATCGTAAACATGGTATAATCAATCTATGTTTTGAAATACAAGCCGTAGCATATGTGGAGGGTTTACATGAAAAAAATTCTTTTTGCCGCATCGGAAGGAGTACCTTTTATCAAGACCGGAGGACTTGCGGATGTCGTAGGATCTTTGCCGAAGTATATTGACAAGGAGTATTTTGATGTAAGAGTGTTTATTCCGAAGTATACCTGTATGAAGCAGGAGATGAAGGATAAACTCAAGTATGTGACACATTTCTACATGGATTTCAACTGGCAGAATGTGTACGTAGGTGTTCTGGAAGCGGAAGAAGCCGGGGTGCATTATTATTTCATTGATAATGAGAGCTATTTTGGTGGTTTCAAGCCTTATGGGGATGATCCCAGATATGAGATCGAAAAGTATGCATATTTCTGTAAGGCAGTGCTGTCGGCATTACCGCTTTTGAATTTTCAGCCGGATCTGATCCATTGCCATGACTGGCAGACAGGCCTGATCCCTGTATACCTGAAGGAGCGTTTCCATGGTGGAGATTTCTACCGCAACATGAAGTCCGTTATCACCATACATAACCTGAAGTTCCAGGGAAAATGGGATGTGAAGACGGTACAGAGCATTACCGGACTGCCGGAGTATTATTTTACCTCTGACAAGTTAGAGGCTTATAAGGATGCGAACCTGCTGAAGGGCGGTATCGTATTCGCGGATGCGGTGACTACCGTAAGTGATACCTATGCGGAGGAGATCAAGACGCCGTTCTACGGTGAGGGTCTGGACGGACTGCTGCGTGCGAGAAGTCATGATCTGCGCGGTATCGTCAATGGTATCGACTATGGAGAGTTCAATCCGGAGACAGACAAAAATATCGTAAAAGCCTATAATGCAGTGAATTTCCGCAAGGAAAAGGTGAAGAATAAGCATGCCCTGCAGGAAGAGCTTGGACTTCGCGTAGATGATAAGAAGATGATGATCGGTCTGGTATCCCGACTGACAGACCAGAAGGGTCTGGATCTGATCGCCTATGTCATGGATGAACTGTGTCAGGATGATATCCAGTTCGTGGTACTGGGCACCGGTGAGGAACGTTATGAGAATATGTTCCGTCATTTCGACTGGAAGTATGGAGACAAGGTGTCTGCCAACATTTATTATTCAGACGCACTGTCCCATAAAATCTATGCGGCTTGTGACGCTTACCTGATGCCGTCTCTGTTCGAGCCCTGCGGTCTGAGTCAGTTGATCGCGCTGCGTTACGGCACCGTACCTATCGTCAGAGAGACCGGCGGACTGAAGGATACCGTACAGCCCTATAATGAGTATGAGAGCACCGGTACGGGCTTCAGCTTTACGAATTACAATGCACACGAGATGCTGAATACAATCCGCTATGCGGAGCATATTTACTATGACAGGAAGAGAGAGTGGAATAAGATCGTGGATCGTGCCATGGCCACTGACTACTCCTGGAAGGTATCTGCCGGAAAATATCAGGAGATGTATGACTGGCTGATCGGATAAAGAACTGAAATAAGGTAAGATAACATATGGCAGATAAGAACAGTTCCAAGAACAATTTTATCATGCAGGCGGGAATTCTGGCGGCAGCCGGAATCATCAGCAGAATCATAGGGCTCCTTTACAGGGGCCCTTTACAGAGTGTCATTGGGAATCTGGGACTTGGTTATTACCAGTCAGCGTATAATTATTATACGATCATTCTGTTGATTTCCTCTTATAGTATTCCCTCGGCAATTTCCAAAGCTATCGCACAGAAGCTGGGAGAGAAGGAATACCGCAACGCCCATAGATTGTTCCACGGAGCCATGATCTATGTACTGGTGGTTGGCGGTATAGCCAGCCTTTTTCTGTTTTTCGGAGCGGGATTGTTCGTGTCCGGAGCAGCGGTCACAGTACTGCGCACCTTTGCACCGACGATCTTCGTCTATGGTATCCTGGGAGTTTTACGAGGGTATTTTCAGGCACATAAGAGCATGGCGCAGACCTCCGTATCGCAGATCCTGGAGCAGATCGCCAATGCGGTAGTCAGCGTAGGCGCGGCATATCTTCTGATCCAGATGTTTATGGGAACGATGGAGGTCCCGGCGGATCAGGCAGGGCAGGTGATGAGAGCAACCTACGGTGCCGTGGGAAGTGCATTGGGAACAGGTGTCGGCGTATTAGTGGCGCTGCTTTTTATGGCGGGAGTCTATGCTCTGAATCGTGGAATGATCCTGCGCAGAGTGCAGCGTGACAGGCATGAACATGTGGATTCCTACGGACAGATATTCAAGACGATCACACTGGTGGTGACCCCGTTTATTTTGAGTACGGCCGTATATAACTTAAGCAGTACGGTCAACAACAGTATTTATACCAAATGGTATCCGTCCCTTCGTAATCTGGATACGGTATCTATTTATGAAAAATATGGCATTTTCTCCGGACAGTCCCTGACAATGTCCAATATTCCCATAGCCTTTGCATCTGCTATGGCTTCCGCTATGATCCCTTCCGTAGCACAGCTGATGGCCGCCCGGGATGTGAAGGGAGCCAGAGAGAAGATCGGACTGGCAGTGAAGACTACTATGGTGATCTCAATTCCCTGCGCTGTGGGACTTTTTGTGCTGGCGAAGCCGGTGATCAGTCTGCTGTTCACGAATAAGACGGCAGAAGAACTGAACCTGGCAGCAGCTCTTTTAATGACATTGTCACTGTCGGTTATCTTTTATGCATTGTCGACATTAAACAGTTCCATTTTACAGGGGTTGGGCAAAGTCAATACTCCGATCATCAATGCGGGGATCTCGCTGGTGGTGCAGACGGTGGCAGCAGTGCTACTTCTGATGTTCACGAGCCTGGATCTGTACAGCATTGCCATCGCCAATACGCTGTATTCCGGTATGATGTGTGTGCTGAACCAGTGGGCGGTAAGAAGAGCGGTAGGCTACCGACAGGAGATCGTCAAGACTTTTGTCATTCCGGCGTTCGCCTCCGCGTTTATGGGAGCGGCAGCCTGGGCAATCTACGAAGGTCTGTATATGGTGACGAAGTCCATGCGGATCTCTGTCATTCCGGCGATCGTGATCGCTGCCGTAGTCTATTTTGTCATGCTGATATTGATGCGGGGCATCACGGAGCAGGAGCTTCGCAGCTTCCCGAAGGGATATCTGTTAGTGAAGGTAGCGAAGAAGTGCCGCTTATTGAGATAACGGATCCTCGCCATTCTTGAATAAGGTGATCATCTCCTGACCGACACTGATCGTGGAGGGTAGATCCGGTACATCCTCTCTGGAGAACCATTTTGCTTCACCGAGTTCGGATTCCTGCAAAGTAATCGTGGGATCACCGTCCAGCTTTGCAAAGAAGCCGATCATGGCGGAATCACTAAAGGACCAGGGCTGGGATTTGTAATAGACCAGATCACTGACCCGTAGGCCGACCTCTTCCATGATCTCTCTGCGGGCAGCCCCTTTGAAGGTCTCGCCGACTTCCACGAAGCCTGCCACCAGTGCCCAGTGACGATAGGAACCGCCGGCGTAGCGTGTCAGCAGGATCTTATTCCGCATGGTATCCACGATGGCGATAATGACTGCGGGAGAAATCTTGGGATATTCAATCTGTCCGCACTCCGGGCAGATGCAGGCCCGCTCTGTGGTGCTGTGAATTGTGGGATGCCCGCAGCGGCCGCAGAACTTCCGGTCCAGACGGAAACGGTTGATCTGGGTGGCAGTGATCCCGGCGAATGCCAGATATTCCGGTTCAAAATTACGGAATACACCGGAAGGATAGAGGTCATTTTCCGGGAGCATGAGAGCACCGGCGTCCTCTGCGGTCTTGCGGAAGAATGCTCTGTCATCGATGGAAAAGAGATATTCACAGTCGAGGAAAAAACGCTCCATAGGCTGACGGATTCCCAATAGCTTGTGAATTTCCTCGAAGGTAGGAAGATATACCTGAGGATGCTTCACAATACCTTCATTCGCGGAAGAACCCGCAACAGCAGCGTCGTTTCCTGTATGGGAGGGCAGAAATACTTTTTCTCCATCAAATAACAGCAGATAATCGGAAGGCTTTGGCTCCTGATCTCGGAATTCCGGATAATATTTATGCGGTTCAATCTTATGGATCATCATAGGGCATTTCTCCTTTTATGGCTATTTTTTAGAAAGTGTTCATAAGAATATAGTAGTCCACCGTGAGGGGACTGTCAAATGCAACAGTTCGACTGAACTGTTGTGGAAATTATTTGAGATTCCGGTATATTTGTGTTAAAATGTTTTGTAACTGTTCTGGGACGTTCATTCCACGAAGACCCCGACGGACAGTTATGAAATTTATCAGAAAATACAGCATGAGAGTGTTGTGAGGAATGGAGATTCGTATGTTACAGATGATCTTGCCGGAGGGAAGCAGTTCTCTCCTTGCTTTTTTTGGAATTCTTTTTGCTTTTGGTGCTACGGTACTGGCAACGGCGAAATTAAGTCCGTATCTGCCCAAGGATGCCGGAAGAGAATTTGCCCATGATGGAAAATTGTCCGCGGGGAAACCCAGAGGCGCCGGAATTATTTTTGTCCTGGCATTTGTGGCATCTGTTCTACTGTTTTCGCTTTTAAGCGCAGAGCTGGTGATCTATCTGCTGCTGATCGTGGTATGCATGATGACGGGATTTCTGGACGATGCTTCCAAGACTCCATGGGGTGAGTACAAAAAAGGTTTCTTAGATCTGTGCGTGGCGGCACTGGTAGCCATCACTTTTCTGAAATATAATTCCAACGTGGTGGAACTGGCGCTGTTCCATGTAAAGTTCACTCTGCCGCCTGTGGTATTCGCCATTCTCACGGTAATTCTGGTATGGACCTCCGTGAATGTGACCAACTGCTCCGACGGTGTGGACGGACTGTCCGGAACCCTGTCGATCATTACCATCATGTCCATCTATATTGTAGACCGCATGAAGGAGGTCGACGAGACCTATTCCTTCCTGATCCTATTATTTGCCGTATGTATTCTGGGCTATTTGTGGTACAATGCGACACCCAGTAAGCTGATGATGGGGGATGCCGGTTCCCGGGCCATGGGATTATTCATCAGCATCGCCATTTTAAAGAGCGGCTGCCCGTTCCTGTTTATCCCATTGGCACTGGTGCTGATCCTGGATGGAGGACTGGGACTTCTTAAGGTGTCCCTGCTTCGTTTCCTGAAGATCCATATTTTGAAAAATGTACGTACCCCCCTGCACGATCATGTGCGTAAGGTGTGGGATTGGTCCAATACACAGACCGTATTCCGTTTTGCGATCATTCAGATCATTCTGTCTTTGGCAGTGATCTATGCGATGCAGCTGTAGAAAGAAGGATTATATTATGTACGACGAATTAACACCCACTGACATTAAGAAAATGGAAGATGAGATCGAGTACCGCAAGCTGGTGGTACGTCCCAAGGCATTGGAGGACGTGAAGGAAGCCAGAGCCCACGGCGATCTCAGTGAGAATTTTGAATACTATGCAGCCAAAAAGTATAAGAATCAGAATGAGAGCCGCATCCGTTATCTGGAGAGAATGATCAAGACTGCAAAGGTCATCTCCGAGAACTCCGCAGCGGATGAGGTAGGTATCAACAACACCGTTACCGTGGAATTTATCGATGACGGCACGGAAGAGGATTACAAGATCGTGACCACCGTCCGCGGTAATTCTCTGGAAGGTCTGATCAGCAACGAGTCCCCCTTGGGCAAAGCGCTCCTTGGCAAAAAAGTAGGAGATGTGGTCCATGTGCAGGTCAATGCTAATGTGGGCTATGACGTGGAGATCAAGGCATTGAAAAACACCGAGGATGACGGAGACAAGATCCGTAGCTTCTAATCATCTGCGGAACATATAAGAATAGAAAGAAAAAGGAATTATAAGAATGAAGAAATATCTGCTGTTTGATCTGGACGGCACCCTGACAGATCCTAAAATCGGAATTACTACCTGTGTGCAGTATGCACTGCACTCCTTTGGCATCGAGGAGCCGGATCTGGACAAGCTGGAGCCCTTTATCGGACCGCCCTTACGAGACAGTTTTATGGAATTCTACGGTTTCACCGCAAAGCAGGCAGAAGAAGCTGTGGCAAAATACAGAGAGCGCTTTCAGGATACGGGACTTTTTGAAAATGAGGTCTATGACGGTATTCCGGAGATGCTGAAAACGCTTCAGTCGAAGGGGTATTTCCTGGCAGTGGCATCCAGTAAGCCCCAGGTATACGTAGAGCGCATCCTGGAACATTTTGATCTGAAAAAATATTTTTCTGTAGTGGTGGGTAGTGAACTGGACGGCAGAAGAGAAACCAAGGATCAGGTGGTACAGGAAACTCTGCGTCAGCTCTTTGGAGAGAATCCCGTGGATCCGGCGCAGGTCTATATGATCGGTGACAGAAAGTTCGACGTGGAAGGAGCCAGGGCTCTCGGTGTGGAGAGCGTGGGCGTGACCTACGGCTACGGAAGTAAGGAAGAGTTAAAGGAAGCGAAGGCGGATTACATTGTACAATCCGTGGAAGAACTGGAGAAATTTTTACTCCGTGGCAGTGAAGAATTACTGAACGGAAATCCGGACAATAAAAAGATAAACCCCATGTATCAGAGGATCTGGACCATGGTGTATTCGTTTCTGATGTTTATATTGGTGCGCAATGCAGTGCAGTATGCGCTGCTGGCACTGTTATATCAGCTGGCACAGTCCGGAGCCTCCGGTGGACTGGTGGATCTTTTAATCCTACGGGATGAGACCGGCGCCTATAACGGCTACTCCGGAGATGTCTCCAGTATCATTGCGGCTCTTGGATTCATCGGCGGTGCCATTGCCGTATGGTCCACAGCGAAGATGCTCATTGATAAAAATAAAGAGGACATGCACTTAAGTCACTTGAAAAAAGAGGGAAAGAGCAAATATGTCTTACTGACTGTGGCTACCATCGGTGCCGTCATCGGATGCAATCTCCTGTTTGAACTCCTGGGAGTGACCAATAAGTCTGAAGCTTATACCGAAGTGGCAGCCCAGCAATATTCCGCACACTTTATCGTAGGAATCCTCGTATTCGGCTTCATCTCCCCCATAGCAGAGGAACTCCTGTTCCGCGGAGTTATCTACGGATACCTTCGCAGATTCATGGATATCAAACTCGCCATAGCCCTGTCCGCCCTGATCTTCGGTGTCTACCACATGAACTACGTCCAGGGCGTATACGGCTTCCTCATCGGCTGCCTGATGGCATATGCTTACGAATACTTTGGAGAGTTCAAAATGGCAGTCTTTGTCCATGTGGCATCCAACGTCCTCGCCTACTGCCTGTCCTATACCGCCATCGCCGTCACCGGCTTTGTCAGCTGGCCCGTATGCGTGATCTTCCTGGTGGTGGCAGTTGTATCCCTCGGGATGCTCCATAAACAGAAAAATATATTCTAAGTAATAATAAAGTATATTAGCCATCCTTCGGATATTCGATAAGATATCCCCGGATGGTCACCATAACCCAGTAGCCCCGACAGAGGGAAGAATAAGCAGACCGTAAGCAGACGTCGGCACTTAGCGTGGGTACTGTCCACGCTTATGTGCCGCTACGCTCTGCGACAGAGCGAGAGCGTGTCGCGTTTCTTCCCTCTGCCGAGGCTACGGAGATTTTATAGAAAAATAGGAGCAACATATGAAATTCAGCATTATCGTAGTATGCCTGAACCCCGGCACCAAACTGAATCAGACCCTTGACAGTATCCTGGCCCAGACCTGTCCAGACTTCGAAGTCATCGTCAAGGACGGCGGCAGCCGCGACGGCTCCATAGAAACCATGCGCGAGGACAGACGCATCCACCTATACCAGGAATCCGACCACAGCATCTACGAAGCCATGAACCAGGCAGTCTCACATGTGACCGGCGACTACATTCTCTTCCTAAACTGCGGTGACCTCTTCTATGACGACGAAGTTCTTACCCACACCGCACAGTTCATGGAACAGCACCCGGCGAAACTTCAGGGCATCTACTACGGCGATACCTACAGCGCGAAGACAGAGACGAAGATATCTTCCCCACCACGCATCACCGGTTTCGTCTGCTACCGCAACATTCCCTGCCATCAGTCCTGCTTTTATGCTGCAGACCTGTGCAGACAGAAGCCCTATGAACCCAAATATAAGATCCGTGCAGATTACGAACATTTCCTCTGGTGCTATTATCGTGCCAAAGCACCCATGCAGTATCTGGGACTTACCGTGTCCTCCTACGAGGGCGGCGGCTACTCTGAGACCAAGGAGAACCTGAAGCGCAGCGCTGCAGAACATAAGGAGATCACAGCAAAATACATGAATCCCGGCGAACTGTTCCGCTATCGGGCAGTAATGGCACTTACACTGGCACCTCTTCGCACTGCATTGGCAGAGAGTAAACACTTTTCTGCAATGTATCAGAAACTGATGAGCAAGGCGTATGGCCGGAAACAGGAAAAATAGGGGAGAACCCCCAAAAAGTTGTGTTGGAAATACACTTTTAAAGAGAAAATTAATACAATTTCCAGATAATAGGCATGCAAATAATAGAATTGACAAATTATCTGACAATTCATAGAAAAATCTATATTTACAAATGAGAAAAATAGGTGTATAGTACAGAAAAGGTCGCAATGAGGCGCTCGAAAGAGTCTCATTGCGACCTTTTTTGTTACTATTACGGTATTGCGAATGAGGTCCTGAATAGTAACAGACAGATTAAGAAGAGAGAAATAAAAAACCCGGAAAGGAGAACTATATGTTTGATGTAAAACAGGAGCTGCCCAAGGCACCGTTATATCGGGAAGAATTTGAGCATGATAACTGCGGTATCGGAGCCTGTGTCAATATTCATGGAGAGAAAAGCCGCGCTACTGTTGAGAATGCGCTGAAGATCGTAGAGAATCTGGAGCACAGAGCCGGTAAGGATGCGGAAGGCAAGACCGGTGACGGTGTCGGTATTCTGACCCAGATCCCTCATAAATTTTTTGCCAGAGTTACCAAAGCACTTGGAATCGAGATCGGCGGAGAGAGAGAATACGGTGTCGGTATGTTCTTCTTCCCCCAGGAAGAGCTGCGCCGCAACCAGGCGAAGAAGATGTTCGAGATCATTGTGGAAAAGGAAGGAATGGAATTCCTCGGCTGGCGTGAAGTGCCCACCTTTCCCAATGTGCTGGGACACAAGGCTGTGGAGTGCATGCCTTACATCATGCAGGGCTTTGTGAAAAAGCCTGCGGATGTGGAAAAAGGTCTGCCCTTCGACCGCAGACTGTACATTGCAAGACGTGTGTTTGAACAGTCTTCCGATGATACCTATGTAGTCTCCCTTTCCAGCAGAACCATCGTATATAAAGGAATGTTCCTGGTGGGACAGCTTCGTACCTTCTTTGCAGACTTACAGAGTGCGGATTACGAATCCGCCATTGCCATGGTACATTCCCGTTTCTCCACCAACACCAACCCCAGCTGGGAGCGTGCCCATCCGAACCGTCTGATGGTACACAACGGCGAGATCAACACCATCCGCGGCAACGCAGATAAGATGCTGGCCCGTGAGGAGAACATGGAATCCGAGCATCTGAAGGGTCAGCTGCATAAGGTATTACCCGCCATCAGCAAGACCGGTTCCGATTCCGCGATGTTGGACAACACATTGGAGTTCCTGGTAATGAGCGGCATGGAGCTGCCTCTGGCAGTCATGATCGCCATCCCCGAACCCTGGGCGAATAACAAGGCAATGTCCCAGACCAAGAGGGATTTCTACCAGTATTACGCTACCATGATGGAGCCCTGGGACGGTCCCGCATCCATCCTGTTCTCCGACGGAGATATCATGGGGGCCGTGTTGGACAGAAACGGACTGCGTCCTTCCCGTTACATGATCACGGATGACGATACACTGATCCTGTCCTCTGAGGTAGGTGTGCTTCCCATTGATCCCACGAAGATCAAAGTAAAAGAAAGACTTCGCCCCGGTAAAATGCTCCTGGTTGATACCGTACAGGGCAGAGTCATCGACGACGAGGAGATCAAGGAAAAATATGCTTCCAGACAGCCTTATGGAGAATGGCTGGACAACAATCTGACCGAACTGAAGAGCATCCATATCCCGAACTATCGTGTTCCGGAATACACCTACGAAGAGCGCCAGCGGATGCAGAAGGCTTTTGGCTACACCTATGATGAAATGAAGCAGAGCATTCTGCCGATGGCAAAGAACGGCAGCGAAGCCATCGCAGCCATGGGTGTGGATACGCCACTGCCAGTGCTGAGTAAGACGAATCATCCGCTGTTCCATTATTTCAAGCAGCTGTTTGCACAGGTGACGAACCCGCCTATTGATGCTATCCGAGAGGAGATCGTAACCTCCACCACCGTATACATCGGTACCGAAGGCAACATCCTGGAGGAGACTCCGAAGAACTGTAACGTTCTGAAGGTCAACAACCCGATCCTGACCAACACTGATCTCTTGAAGATCAAGAACATGAAAGTAGACGGCTTCAAGGTAGAAGTCGTACCTATCGTATATTACAAGAACACCAGCTTAGAGCGTGCCATTGACCGACTGTTCGTGGAAGTGGACAGAGCTTACAGAGAAGGCGTGAACATTCTGATCCTGTCCGACAGAGGCGTGGATGAGAACCATGTGCCCATTCCTTCCCTGCTTGCTGTATCTGCCCTGAACCAGTATCTGGTACGCACCAAGAAGAGAACCAGAGTCGCATTGATCCTGGAGTCCGGCGAACCCAGAGAAGTACACCATTTTGCTACGTTGCTCGGTTACGGTGCCTGCGCCATCAACCCTTATCTGGCACAGGATACCATCAAGGAGCTGATCGAGAGTAATATGCTGGATAAGGATTACTATGCAGCAGTGGATGATTACAACAATGCTGTCCTCCACGGCATCGTCAAGATTGCATCCAAGATGGGTATCAGCACCATCCAGTCCTATCAGGGTTCCCAGATCTTCGAGGCTATCGGTATCGCGCCGGAAGTTATCAGTAAGTATTTCTCCAACACCGTATGTCGTGTGGGAGGTATTACCTTAAAAGATATTGAGCAGCAGGTAGACGACCTGCACTCTCAGGCATTTGATCCGCTGGGACTGAAAAACGATCTGACCTTAAACAGCCCCGGACATCACAAGATGCGTAGCGGCGGTGACGAGCATCTGTATAATCCCGCTACCATCCATATGTTACAGGAATCCACCAGACGCGGTGATTACCAGATGTTCAAGCAGTACACCGCCATGGTCAATGACGAAGATTCCATCAAGAACCTCAGAGGACTGATGGACTTCAATTATCCGAAAAAGGGCGTGCCCATCGAGGAAGTAGAGCCGGTAGAATCCATCGTGACCAGATTCAAGACCGGTGCCATGTCCTATGGCTCCATTTCCAAGGAAGCCCATGAGACCATGGCCATCGCCATGAACCATCTGCACGGCAAGAGCAATTCCGGTGAGGGCGGTGAGGATCTGGACCGTCTGACCGTAGGCCCGGACGGCTTAAACCGTTGTTCCGCCATCAAGCAGGTAGCCAGCGGACGTTTTGGCGTCACCAGCCGCTATCTGGTGAGTGCACAGGAGATCCAGATCAAGATGGCACAGGGAGCAAAACCCGGCGAGGGCGGACATCTGCCCGGAGGAAAGGTATATCCCTGGATCGCCAAGACCAGACACTCCACACCCGGTGTGTCCCTGATCTCTCCGCCCCCTCATCACGACATTTATTCCATTGAGGATCTGGCGCAGCTGATCTACGATCTGAAAAATGCCAACACCAAGGCAAGAATCTCCGTAAAGCTGGTTTCGGAAGCCGGTGTGGGAACCGTAGCAGCCGGTGTGGCCAAGGCGGGAGCTCAGGTCATCCTGGTATCCGGTTATGACGGCGGTACCGGTGCGGCACCGAGAAACTCCATCCACAATGCCGGACTTCCCTGGGAACTGGGACTGGCAGAGACCCATCAGACCCTGATCATGAATGGACTGCGTAATAAAGTCCGCATTGAGACCGACGGTAAGCTTATGAGCGGCAGAGACGTAGCCATCGCAGCGATTTTAGGTGCCGAGGAGTTCGGTTTCGCTACTGCTCCATTGGTAACGATGGGTTGTGTCATGATGAGAGTATGTAATCTGGATACCTGTCCGGTAGGTGTGGCTACCCAGAACCCGGAGCTGCGGAAAAACTTCCGCGGTAAGCCGGAATATGTGGAAAACTTTATGAAATTTATCGCACAGGAGCTGCGGGAATACATGGCAGCCCTGGGTGTGCGTACCGTAGATGAACTGGTGGGCAGAACCGATCTGCTGAAGAGAAAAGAGCATCTGACCGAGCGCCAGGAAGAAGTGGATCTTACCCAGATCTTAAGCAACCCTTACGAGGGCAGCAAGCAGAAGGTAACCTTCGATCCCAGGCAGGTATATGACTTCCAGTTAGAGAAGACACTGGATGAGAAGGTGCTGTTAAAGCAGCTGGGCAAAGCCATCGATGCGGGACAGAAGCGCAGTATCGAAGTGGATGTCAGCAACACAGACCGTGCCTTCGGTACGATCCTCGGAAGTGAGATCACCAGAAAACTGGGCGATGACGTGGAAGAAGATACCTATCATGTACTGTGTAAAGGTGCCGGCGGACAGTCCTTCGGAGCCTTTATCCCCAAGGGCCTGACCCTGGAGCTGGTGGGCGACAGCAATGACTACTTCGGCAAGGGCTTATCCGGCGGTAAGCTGGTGGTATATCCCCCACAGGGCAGCAAGTTCAAGGCGGAAGAAAATATCATCATCGGTAATGTGGCACTGTACGGTGCAACCTCCGGTAAAGCATTCATCAACGGTGTGGCAGGCGAACGTTTCTGCGTACGTAACTCCGGTGCCATTGCGGTAGTCGAAGGTGTGGGTGATCACGGTTGTGAATACATGACCGGCGGACGTGTGGTAGTCTTGGGTCCCACCGGTAAAAACTTTGCAGCCGGTATGAGCGGAGGCATCGCGTATGTACTGGATGAAGGCAACGATCTGTATAAGCGTCTGAATAAGGAAATGGTATCTTCCAGCGAGATCACATCCAAATATGATGTGCTGGAGCTGAAATCCATGATCCAGGAGCATGTGGCACTGACCAACTCTGCAAAGGGTAAGGAAGTGCTGGATAACTTTGGAGAGTATCTGCCTAAGTTCAAGAAGATCATCCCTCATGACTATGAGAGAGTCCTGAAGACCATCGTACAGATGGAGGAAAAGGGACTGAGCGCAGAGCAGGCACAGATCGAAGCATTCTATGCCAACACTAGAAAGTAGGAGGTAAGTCACCATGGGAAAACCAACGGGATTTATGGAATATAAAAGGGAAGTCAGCGTGGCTGAAGATCCTAAGAAGAGAATACAGCATTTTAATGAATTCCATGAGCATCTGCCGAAGGAAAAGCAGCGTTTACAGGGTGCCAGATGTATGGAATGCGGTGTGCCGTTCTGTCAGTCGGGCATGATGATCTGCGGTATGGCCAGCGGATGCCCCCTGCACAATCTGGTGCCGGAGTGGAACGATCTGGTATATACCGGCAACTGGCAGCAGGCTTACAACCGTCTGAAGAAGACCAACAATTTCCCCGAGTTCACTTCCAGAGTGTGTCCTGCCCTGTGTGAGGCAGCATGTACCTGCGGACTGAACGGGGATCCGGTCTCCACCAAGGAGAACGAATATGCCATCATTGAAAACGCCTACAGCGAGGGCTATGCGGCAGCCAAGCCCCCTGTGGTACGCACCGGTAAAAAGGTAGCAGTCATCGGCAGCGGTCCTTCCGGACTGGCAGCAGCGGATCTGCTGAACCAGAGAGGACATCAGGTAACAGTATTCGAGCGTTCCGATCGTGTGGGAGGACTGTTGATGTACGGCATCCCCAACATGAAACTGGAAAAACAGATCATTGACCGCAAGATCAATATTATGAAGGAAGAGGGTGTCACCTTTGTCACAGGAACCGACATCGGCAAGGACATCAAAGCATCCAAGCTTTTGCATGATTTTGACCGCGTCGTACTGGCATGCGGTGCCTCTAATCCCAGAGACATCAATGCTCCTGGCAGAGATGCCGAGGGAATCTATTTTGCGGTGGATTTTCTGAAAGCCAATACCAGGAGCCTTCTGGATTCGAATTTTGAAGATAAAAAATATGTGGAGACCAAAGGGAAAAATGTGGTTATCATCGGCGGCGGTGATACCGGTAATGACTGCGTTGGAACCTCCATCCGTCACGGAGCAAAATCTGTGACCCAGATCGAGATGATGCCCAAGGCTCCGGACAAAAGAGCAGAGAATAATCCCTGGCCCGAATGGCCGAAGGTCTGCAAGACCGATTACGGTCAGGAAGAAGCCATTGCGGTCTACGGACATGACCCGAGGATATATGAGTCTACAGTCAAGGAATTTATCAAGGATAAGAACGGCAAACTTAAAGCTGTGAAGATCGTGAAGCTGTCCTGGGAAAAGGATCCGGCTACCGGACGCATGAAGATGCAGGAGATCGCGGGAAGCGAGCAGATCCTGGATGCAGAGATCGTGCTGATCGCCGCAGGATTTTTAGGAACCCAGAAATACATTGCTGATGCTTTCGGCGTGGAATTAAATGAACGCACCAATGTAAAAACAGCTCCCGGAAAATACCAGACCAGTGTGGAAAATGTATTCGTCACCGGCGATATGCACAGAGGACAGTCCCTCGTCGTATGGGCCATCCGCGAAGGCAGAGAAGCTGCACATGCTGTGGATGAGAGCCTGATGGGATACTCCAACCTCGTGATTCAATAAATAAAGAATGCCCCCGGCTCATCACCGGGGGCTTATTGTTTTATCTCTTATGCCAGAGGGAACTTGAAGTATCTCTTTGCGTTATTGTAAGAAATATCGGTTACGATCTCGGACAGAGTATCGTAATCTGCAGGGAACTCGCCGCTTTCTACCCAGTTACCGATCAGGTTGCACAGGATACGGCGGAAATACTCATGTCTGGTGTAGGACAGGAAGCTTCTGGAGTCGGTCAGCATTCCTACAAATCCGGACAGATTACCCAGGTTAGCCAGGGAGATCATCTGATCCTGCATGCCGGTCTTGTGATCATTGAACCACCATGCAGAACCCTGCTGGATCTTGGCAACAGCGGTGGAATCCTGGAAACATCCGAGGATGGTACCGATTGCCTGATTGTCGTTAGGATTCAGGCTGTAGATGACAGTTCTGGGAAGCTCATCACTTACGATCAGAGCGTTCAGGAAGTCAGCCATCTGAGCGGAAGGAGCGTAGTTGTTGATGCAGTCGTAACCGGTATCGGGACCCAGCTTCTCGAACATCAGGGTGTTGTTGTCACGCTTACAACCGTAGTGCAGCTGCATAGCCCAGTCGAGCTTATGATATTCGCGGCCTACGAACAGCATGAAGGCGGTCTTGAATTTCAGTTCCTCTTCCTTGGTCAGAACCATCTTGTTCAGTCTCTTTAAGAAGATCTCTTCCAGCTCATCATCGGAAGCGGGATAGTACATTACATACTCTAAAGCATGGTCAGATACGTTACATCCCATGGATGCGAAAAATGCCATACGGTTCTTCAGAGCTTCCTTTAAGCTTGCAAAAGAGTTGATCTCGGTCATGCCGGCAGCAGCAGCCAGCTTCTCCAGATAATCCAGATAATCGGGCTTCTCGATATTCATAGCCTTGTCGGGTCTCCATGCGGGCAGAACCTTTACATCGAAAGTATCATCTGCAGCCAGCTTCTTGTGCCACTCCAGAGAATCGATAGGATCATCGGTGGTGCAGATCAGGGTAACGTTACTCTGCTTGATCAGGTTACGAACGCTCATGGAAGGCTGATGGAGCTTTTCATTGCACAGGTTCCATACTTCGTCAGCGCTGTTTTTGTTCAGAACGCCATTGTAACCGAAATATCTCTGCAGCTCCAGATGGCTCCAGTGGAATAAGGGGTTGCCGATAGCCTTGCCCAGGCACTCTGCCCATTTGCAGAACTTCTCGTAATCGGATGCATCACCGGTGATGTACTTCTCGTCAACACCGCAGGAACGCATGAAACGCCACTTGTAGTGGTCACCGCCCAGCCATACCTGGGTGATATTGTCGAACTGACGATCCTCAGCGATCTCCTTGGGATTGATATGGCAATGGTAATCCAGAATCGGTGTTTTTTCTGCGTAGTCGTGGAACAGCTTCTTGGCTGTCTCGGTCTCTAACAGAAAGTCTTTGTCCATAAATGCTTTCATTTTAAATTCCTCCATAAATATACTAAAAAGGGTATTTTCAGCTACCCAATTGCTGTCATTGATGAAAAGAAAAAATTATTTTGTGGTGCCGCGTTTTATCAGTTCCCCGGAGAATACGGTCTTTTTCGGCATCTCGTTTCCGCCAAGGACACCCATCAGAGTTGTGATCAGATGCTGGCAGAGCGTCTCTAATTTATTGTCGATACTGGTCAGTTCCGGATCACAGCAGTTCACCAGCATGGAATTATTATAACCGATGATCGACAGATCTTCCGGAATGCGGAGTCTCATTTCACGCCCGTATTTCATGGCACCCAGTGCCAGAGAGTCGTCGGCGGCGATAACACCGTGGAAAGTGATGCCTTTTGTGTGCAGCCTGATCAGCTGTTCTGCCATAGCGGGAATGTCCTCATGGGAACCCTGATAGAGCTGCAGGAAGCTTCCGTTGGTGAGAAGTCCCTTTTCTTCCATGGCGGCACGGTAGCCTGCCAGCTTTTTCTTACCACTGTATGAAGTAGAATTATAGAAATACAGAATATCTTTCACACCGGAACGGATCATCTCCATGGTAGCGTCATACATGGAAGTAAAATCATCCGAGACAACACTGTACACGTTCGGAGCATCCATTGCAGCATTCAACAGCATCACAGGAACCTGCACAGCGGCATCCGTAATGTATTTGTTGTCTTCTTCCTTCTCGTAGATGAAGTTGGAACCTACCAATATAATGCCGTCTACTTTTTTCGTGATCAGAAGGTTCATGGAGCTTGCCTTGGTATCCAGGTTGTAACCGGTACAACATAGGATGCTGTCATAGCCGTTGGCACGAAGCTTCTGCTCGATATAGTAGATTGCCTTGGCAAGATACGGATCCGAACTGTCGGCACACATGATACCGATGGTCTTCATCGTGTTGAGCCCAAGTCCCCGGGCAAATGCGTTGGGAGTGTACTCATACTGGTTGATTACGTCCAGAACTTTTTTCTTGGTTTTCTCGCTTACATTATTGCTTCCATTTAGTACGCGGGAAACAGTAGCAATAGAGACACCGGCCTTCTCAGAAATATCGTAAATTGTCATCTGCGGATTCCTCTCCGCTTCTATGTAACAGAATTTGTAAGAAAACTGTAAGTAGTTACATAAAAAGCTATATCTGAATTATAACGAAAGACTTCTCTTTTTTCAAGATGCTTTTTCAACTTCTCCTGTGACAAAATATTATCAATATGAAATATTGCTGATAAAATCAATGGTTTGAGCAAAAAATAAGTTTCTGTTTTTGGTGATTGACGAAACAGCTTTTTTGAAGTAAAATGAATCATGAAAGTACTTACATAAACTTCGTGCAATTCAGAAACAAAAACACCCTCGGGCGTTGAAAACGTAATTGCCAAGAGGCGATTGGGAAGGTAAGTGCAGGGAACAGAGTGCCGTAAGACGGTGCAGATAGGATACGCTAAGCGTAGAATGGAGGACAAAATGGATATCTTAAACAAGGCAAAGACCGGTAAAAAGGAGAGACCTATCAAGGTCGTACAGTTCGGTGAGGGTAATTTTTTACGTGGATTCGTAGATTACATGATCGATATCGCTAACGAGCAGGGTAAGTTCGACGGAGACATCGTTCTGATCAAACCCATCGAGTTCGGCAATCTGGATATGTTCCACAAGCAGGACTGCCAGTACACTGTATCTCTTCGCGGTAATGTGAACGGTGAAGCCAAGATCATCAATAGAATCGTAACCAGCGTTGCAGACGCAGTAGACACTTATAATGAATATGACAAGTACATGGGACTTGCCGAGATCGATACCTTACGTTTCGTAGTATCCAATACCACCGAGGCAGGTATCGTATATGATGATACCGATAAGTTTGAATTAGAGCCTCCCAAGACTTTCCCTGGCAAGCTGACCAAGTTCTTATATCACAGATTTGAGACTTTCAAGGGTGACATGAGCAAGGGACTGGTAATGCTTCCCGTAGAGCTGATCGATGACAACGGTATTATGTTAAAGAAGTGTGTAATGCAGCTGATCGAGCTGTGGGGATTGGGCGATGAATTCAAAAAGTGGGTAGATGAGGCATGCGTATTCACCTCTACTCTGGTTGACCGTATCATTACCGGTTATCCCCGTGCTACGGAACAGGAAGAGTGGGAGAAGCTGGGCTATGAAGATCACATCATGGTAACCGGTGAGCCGTTCGCTCTGTGGGTTATCGAGTCTGCTAAGGATATCAGCAAGGAGTTCCCTCTTCCCGATGCAGGACTTCCTGTTATCTTCACTGACAACCAGAAACCTTACAAACAGAGAAAGGTTCGTATCTTAAACGGCGCACATACTTCCTTTGTACTGGCTTCCTATCTGTGCGGCAACGATATCGTAAGACAGTCCATGCAGGATGACGATATCCGTAACTTCATGCTGAAGACCATTTATGACGAAGTGATCCCTACCCTGTCTCTGCCGGAGGAGGAGCTGAAGCAGTTCGCAGGTGAGGTTGTAAACCGTTTCAATAACCCTTACGTAGACCATGCATTGCTTGCAATCTCCTTAAATTCCGTATCCAAGTGGAGAGCAAGATGTATGCCCAGCCTGTTAGGCTATGTTGAGAAGACCGGTAAGCTTCCCGCTCATCTGACCTTCTCCATCGCAGCACTGATGGCCTTCTATACCGGTACCGAGATCCGCGATAAGGCTCTGATCGGTCACAGAGACGGTCAGGAATACAACATCATGGATGACAAGGCAGTTCTGGAGTTCTTCGCAGCGAACTGTGAGAAGGATACGCAGACGTTCGTAACTTCCTTCCTGGGGAATGAAGACTTCTTCGGTCAGGATCTGAACAAGGTTCCCGGACTTACCGATGCAGTCGTAGCATACCTGGATGATATTAAGGCAAATGGCATGAGGGCAGCATTATGCAAGATTTCTTAAAGATTAATGACAATGATAATGTAGTCGTAGCATTAAATACGATTCCTGCCGGTGAGAAGATCACAGTCTCTGTCGGTGACGGTTCTAAGACCGTTACCGCCAGAGAGGAGATCCCCGCAGGACATAAGATGGCAATCTGTGACATTCCCGAGGGCGGTGAGGTCATCAAATATGGTTACCGTATCGGTAATGCCAAGGAGAACATCGCAGAGGGCAGCTGGATCCATACTCATAATGTTAAGACCGCTTTGGGCGATCTGTTGGAGTACACCTACAATCCCACTCCCGTAGAGGAGAAGAAGACGGAAGATGTGACCTTCATGGGCTTCAACCGTCCCGACGGTAAAGTAGGCGTTCGTAATGAGATCTGGGTCATCCCCACCGTTGGCTGTGTCAACAACGTGGCAACAGCCATCGCAAAGCAGGCCAATGCATTCGTTAAAGGCAGTGTGGAAGAGGTTATCGCATTCCCTCATCCTTACGGTTGTTCCCAGATGGGCGACGATCAGGAGCATACCCGTAAGATTCTGGCAGACCTGATCAATCATCCCAATGCAGGCGGTGTTCTGGTACTGGGACTGGGCTGTGAGAACAGCAACATTGATGTATTGAAGCCTTATATCGGCGATTATGATGAGAACCGTGTGAAATTCCTGGTGTGCCAGGAGCACGAGGATGAGATCGCAGACTCCGTAGAGATCATCAAGGGTCTGATCGATTACGCATCCAAATTCGAGAGAGAGCCCATCAGCGTCAGCAAGCTGGTCATCGGCATGAAATGCGGCGGCAGCGACGGACTGTCCGGCATTACCGCGAACCCCTTAGTAGGACGCTTCTCCGATCTGCTGATCTCCAAGGGTGGCACCACCATCCTGACCGAGGTTCCCGAGATGTTCGGAGCAGAGACCATTCTGATGAACCGTTGTGCCAACGAGGAACTGTTCCACCAGACCGTAGATCTGATCAACGACTTCAAGAACTACTTCAAGAGCCACAATCAGACCATCTACGAGAATCCTTCCCCGGGTAACAAAAAGGGTGGCATCTCCACTCTGGAGGATAAGTCTTTAGGCTGTACGCAGAAGTCCGGTAGTGCTCTGGTCAAGGGCGTACTGCAGTATGGCGATACCGTGAAGACTCCGGGACTGAACCTTCTGTCCGCACCGGGCAATGATCTGGTAGCAGCTACCGCACTGGCAGCCGCAGGAGCACATATCGTACTGTTTACCACAGGACGCGGAACTCCTTTCGCATCTCCGGTTCCTACCATGAAGATCGCGACCAACTCCCGCCTGGCAGGCAAAAAGTCCAACTGGATCGATTTCAATGCCGGCGTACTGGTAGAGGATAAGACCATGGAAGAGGAGACTAAGGCTTTGTTTGATCTGGTAGTGGAGACCGCTTCCGGCAGGCAGGTATGCAGCGAGGCAGCAGGCTTCCATGATATGGCTATTTTCAAGCAGGGTGTAACTCTGTAAAAGATCATACACAAAACGGCGTTCTTTTGTTACAATAAACGTGCAGGAGAACGCCTTTGTTATATAGGAGGAAGAGTGAAAAATAAAGTAGATTTTAGGGCGCACTTGTATAAGGGTTCATAAAACCCCGTTTTTACAAGTATAGAAAGCAGAAAAAATGTTAGTTATCGTTGCGTTTCACTAACTTAGAGCTGTCGTAACCAAGGCTTTCAAGGTAAGCAAACACATTGTTCTCATTCAAGACGACACTCTCTACATGATTCTGAGGGTCCATCAATTCCTCATAGTCAGTAGGGGTAAAGGGCTTCTTTTCTGAAACCATGTGGTAAATACAGACCATCATCATTCTTGCAATGGCAATGATTGCCTTTTTGTGTCCACGTCGCTTTTTGATTCGACCATATTTGATTGCAAAATAAGGCTGCTTTTTGCTCTTAATTGCAGCAAGGGCACATTGAACCATCATTGGTTTCAGGTAATCGCCTGCTTTGGCAATGCGGACAGACTTTTTCTTACCAGCGGATTCATTGTTGGCAGGAGAAAGTCCGCACCAGGAACACAGATGTTTTGCATCATCAAAAATATCCATATCAACGCCTGTTTCTGCAAGAACAATCGTGGAACTTAACTCTGTCATGCCGGGCATGGTACTGACAAACTCCACGAACTCGTAATAAGGCTTGATGCGGACATAGAGTTCCACTTCGGTCTGGGTAATCATATCATCGAGATATTCCAGATGCCCCCGGGCAAGCTCTAGTTTTTTAGCCTGATCTGTTTCAATAGTGTAGCCTTTGATGGCTTCGATGATTTCATCAGACTTGGATTTAGCCCCTTTCTTTATGAGTTTGCGGACAGCTTTTTCATCCATGGAATCGGCAGTATGCTCCAATAGATAAGAGATGATTTCAGTTGCTGTCTTGCCAAAAGGATCAGAAAGAACACTGGCAATGCCGACATTGGAAATGGTCATACAGTTCTGGATGCGATTCTTCTCGGAAGACTTCATGCAGACCAGCTTGAAACGGTATCTGGAAAGTTCCCTAAGCTGACGAAAATCTTTTGGAGGAATAAAGGAACATCTGACAAGATCAAATTTGTAGAGGTCGGCAATCCATTTAGAATCCTTTTTGTCCGTTTTCTTGCCTTTAATGGCTTTGACATACTTCGGATGTGTAAGGCAGACATCAATGTCATTTTCGAGATAATTAAAAATAGGAATCCAATACTTTCCGGTGGATTCCATACAAACATGATAGCAATTATTCTCGATAAGCCAGTTGTGAAACCTTTGAATATCTGAGTTGATGGTTGAAAAAGATTTTTGCAGATATTCGGATATGCCGTCCTTATTGGTAGTTACGATGGTTGCAACGATAACATTTTTGTGGACATCAAGTCCACAGCAGATGGAGTATTTTAACTTCATCATTAAGTATCACCACCTTAATAAAAAGGGAATAGCAACATTGACTGTCATCCTGCGACTGAATAAACATGGTTTATTACCAATGATAAGAGTCCGGGCTCAATGTCCCACTTGTTTGTGCTTGTAAGGATGACGGCACATATAACTATACGGGGTCGAAATAAATTCGCCACTTCTCCTTCCGTGCTCTGTAGTGTATTGCTATTCCTTGAAAGAATTATAAATCAAAGAGTGGAGGGGCACAACATTTTTCATAACTTGTTTGTGCCTTGAGCGAAGCGAAAGGAATGATAAAAACTATGACAATTCAGGAAATCAAGGCACTTCCCCGTACGGAGGAAGGCATCTTTGACTTAAAAAAGGTGCAGGCAGATGCAGGACGAAGGAACATCTATCAGGCTGCGGATCTGGTATATCCCACATATGCGGCATATGAGACCACCGAGAATAAAAAGGAAGGATATCCGGATATCATGGCGCAGATGCGTGTGCTGAAAAAGCATGCGGAGAGCGAATTCACCGCGGAAAACGGCGCGGATTACACTGCAGCACTGCTTCATACCGTAGAGCAGATCAGCCCGGAGATCTATGAGAATTACAGAGAGCTTTTAGATAATTTCCGTGGTGCCGTGAAGCGTATGCTGGAGCAGTATTATGATGCAAAAACGAAAACCTTCGCTATGGATGAAACTTCGGAAAAAGTATTCTGCGGTGCCGTACAGAAGGCATGCGGGGAATATTTACTTTTAGCGGAAAAATATCAGGAGTGCATGAGGTAGAAACGAGAGGAAACAGCGCATGGAAATCAGACATATTATGCATACTGCCCGTAGTGTGACTATAGAGATCGCAGACGGCGGCAGGTATTTTACAAAACAGCCCATAGAATTACGATTAAACGGTGAGCCCACCCTCACTACAGAGAAGACTATCACTTCCCTGTTTGATTTAAAGCCGGATCAGAAATATGTGGTGGAAGCTTACGTGAATGGTGAAAAGCAGGGTGAAGTATCTTTCAAGACAGATTATGAGTATGTGACCCTGGATGTGACCAGATTCGGTGCCAAAGGTGACGGTGAGCACGACGATACCCACTTTATCCAGGCTGCCATCATGGCATGCCCGGTGAACAGCAGAGTGTATTTTCCCGCAGGAACCTACCGCATTACCAGCCTGTTCTTAAAAAGCCACATTCGTATCGAACTGGCAGAGGGTGCGGAGCTTAAGGCATTTACCGACAGAGAAAAATTCCCCACATTCCCCGGCATGCTACAAAGCTATGATGAGACCGACGAGTACAATCTCGGCACATGGGAGGGGAATCCCTTACCTATGTTCTCCGGCATCATCTGCGGTATCGGTGCAGAAGACGTGGTGATCTACGGACAGGGTAAGATCAACGGCAACGCTTCTAAGGAAAACTGGTGGAAGGATCCCAAGGTCATGAACATTGCGTTCCGCCCCAGACTGTTTTTCATCAGCGGATGTAAAAATGTGACTTTACAGGGAGTGACCTTCTGCAATTCGCCTTCCTGGACATTGCATCCCTATTTCAGCAACGATCTGAAATTCATCGGTGTGACCGTGCAGAATCCCAGCGATTCTCCCAACACCGACGGACTGGATCCCGAGTCCTGCAAAAATGTGGAGATCCTGGGCGTGCGTTTCTCCCTGGGAGATGACTGTATCGCAGTCAAGAGCGGCAAAATCTACATGGGCAAAAAGCACAAGACTCCTTCCGAGAACATCCACATCCGCCAGTGCCTGATGGAGAACGGTCATGGTGCTGTGACTCTGGGCAGCGAGATGGCAGGCGGCGTGGTGAATCTGACGGTGGAGGACTGCATTTTCCGTCATACGGACAGAGGCCTGCGTATCAAGACCCGCCGCGGCAGAGGAAAAGATGCGATTCTAAGCAACATTATTTTCCGGAATCTGACCCTGGATCATGTGATGACACCGCTTGTGGTCAACTGCTTCTACTTCTGCGATCCCGACGGCAAGACCACCTATGTCCAGTCCAGAGATGTCTACCCTGTGGATGACAGAACACCGCAGGTGAAAAAGATGGTATTTGAAAATATGGATTGCACCAACTGCCATGTGGCAGCAGCTTATTTTGACGGACTTCCGGAGCAGAAGATTGAGGAGATCTACATGAAGGACATCTTCATCAGCTATGCCGAGGATGCAAAATGTGATGTACCTGCCATGTCGGATGGTGTAGAAAAAAGCAGTAAGAGAGGACTTTTTGCAAGAAATGTTGCAAAATTGACCCTGGATAACGTAAAAATCGAAGGACAGGTTGGAGAGGCTTACGAGCTGGAAGGCGTGGATGAACTGATAAAACGCTGAGAATAAGCAGGATCAGGAAGATCAGACCTGAACCTGAAATGGAGGAAATTATGCAGTTAGGAATCCGTTTACATGATACGAAAAAGCTTCCTTTTGAGGAACGTATTGCCAATGTCCATGAGCTTGGCTTTGCCTGCGGACATCTGGCACCCGGTAAGGTGATCACCGAGTTTCCCACTACCGATGAGGCACTGACCCCGGGACTTGCCATGTATATGAAAAATGTATTTGCGAAAAATCAGGTGGATGTTGCGGTACTTGGATGCTACCTGAACCTGGCAAATCCCAATTCGGAGCAGCTTGCGAAGATCACCCACCGCTATATGGCACATATCCGTTTTGCTTCGTGGCTTGGCTGCGGTGTGGTGGGAAGCGAGACAGGTGCTCCCAACGAGACTTATACCGCAGTACCCGAATGCCATGGTGAAGAGGCTTTGCAGACCTTTATCACCAACTTACGTCCCGTCGTAAAATATGCCGAGCAGATGGGTGTGGTCATGGCCATCGAGCCGGTATGGAAGCATATTGTCTACAATCCCGCCAGAGCGAGAAGAGTGCTGGATGAGATCAATTCGCCCAACCTTCAGATCATTCTGGATCCGGTAAATCTGCTGGATCACTGTAATTATAAGGATCAGGTGGCAATCGTGGACGAAGCCATCGATCTGTTAGGTGAGGATGTAGCAATGGTACATCTCAAGGATTTTATCCCCGAGGATGGGAAGCTTAGATCCGTAGGCTGCGGTCTGGGACAGATGGATTACACATCCGTGCTGAAGTTCATGAAGGAGCGCAAACCTTTTATCCATGCGACTTTGGAAGACACCACACCGGAAAATAATGTGCAGGTGAAAAATTTTATTCAGGGACTCTATGACAATCTGTAAAGTTGTGATATACTCTTACGAGAGTATTCCCAGTAGATTAGTAGGAGAACTGAAATGTTAAATGAATTTTCCAGAACAGAATTATTGATCGGCAAGGAAGCCATGCAGCGCCTGTACAATGCAAGAGTTGCTGTCTTTGGCATCGGCGGTGTCGGCGGTTATGTGGTGGAGGCTCTGGCGCGCAGTGGCGTGGGAGCCTTTGACCTGATCGATGACGATAAGGTCTGTCTGACGAATATTAATCGTCAGATCATTGCCACGCGGAAGACCATCGGCAAATACAAGGTGGATGTCATGGAGGAGCGGGTGCATTCCATCAATCCTGAGGCGCTTGTTACGGTGCACAAATGCTTTTATCTGCCGGAGACTGCCGACCAGTTTGATTTTACCCGGTACGATTACGTGGTGGATGCGGTGGATACCGTGACTGCCAAGTTGGAGATCATCATGCGGGCGAAGGAGGCGGGCGTTCCTGTTATCAGCTGTATGGGAGCCGGCAATAAATTAGACCCCACGCAGTTTCATGTGGCGGATATCTACAAGACCACTATGTGTCCCTTAGCGAAAGTCATGCGCAGAGAACTGAAAAAGCGCGGTGTGAAGAAGCTGAAGGTGGTGTATTCTACGGAAAATCCGGTGAAGCCGCTGGAAAATATGGAAAACAGCTGTAAGACAGACTGCGTCTGTCCTCCGGGTACCACTCATAAATGCACGGACAGAAGAGCTATCCCCGGCAGTATTTCATTTGTGCCGTCCGTAGCGGGATTGATTCTCGCAGGCGAAGTGATTAAAGATCTGATTGCAGAAAAAGCATAGCTTTTTTATGAACAGTGCGGTATAATTCTATTATGCATGGACTGTTAAGACTACAAAGGAGGTTGCTTTATTTATGACAGAAGAGGTAAGCAAAAAACAGATCAAAGGGGAAAATGGGACAGGTATGGATGAAGCTAAGCGCCTGAAGGGGAAAAAGGGAGCTAATATGGTAGTCAAGATCCTGGCGATTGTACTGGTACCGCTTGTGGCGATCGCAGTCATTGCCATCCTGGCTTTGAATTCCGCAGGGGACAGAATTTCCGACGCGATGATGAAGCATGAACTGGCAGCAACGGAATATGCACTGGAAATGAGCCTGAACACTTCTGCTCCCGGGGACTTTACATACGAGGACGGAGCACTTTATAAGGGGGAATTGAATCTTACGGACAATAAGCAGGTACTCGATGCTTTCAAACAGAATGCCGGTGTGGATGTGGCACTGTTCTGGGGCAGCGATCTGGCTGTGACCAATCTGACCGGAGATACCATCACTCTGAGTGAGAAGGTGGCTTCTAAGGTACTGGGTGGAGAAAGTTATTTTTCCAATTCCCTGAAGCTGGGTGATACCGGATGTTATGCATATCTGGCACCTTTAAAAAATACGGACGGCACGGTTGTGGGTATTCTGGCTACCTGTATGCCGGTAAGGGAAGTGAATGCACTTTACAAAGGAATCGTAACCGGAAGAGCCATAGCGATTCTGATCCTTGTGGCAGTATTCTGTGTCTCCACCTTTACTGTAGTAGGTATGATCTCCAAAGCACTACTGGGTGTAGTAGGTAACCTGGATCAGATCGCGGAGGGTAAATTGAACTTCAAGGTTCCCGATAAGCTGTTAAACCGCAGTGATGAAGTGGGTAAGAGTGCACGGGCCGTATACTCTGTAGTGACCGGATTCTCCGGTATTATTCAGGATATTCACAACTCCATGCTGGATATGAATGAGTTTACGGGAACGTTCACCAGCAATTTTGACAGCATCGGACAGTCCATTTCTTCTGTAAATACAGCAGTGAATGAGATCGCCCAGGGAGCTACCACACAGGCGGCGGATACCCAGAAAGTCAGCGAAAGCATGAGCGAGATGAGCGATGCACTGGGCCGTACGGCAGACAGTGTTAATGCTTTGAGCAGCAGTGCTGCCAACATGAAGGAAAGCAATGCTACTGTGGACAGCACCCTGAAGGAACTGCTGGAGATCAGCTCTCATACACAGCAGTCGGTGGATCAGGTGCAGGAGCAGACCAATATCACCAACGAGTCCGCACAGGCGATTCAGGCAGCTACCGATATCATCGCAGGTATTGCGAACCAGACCAACCTGCTGTCATTAAATGCCAGCATTGAGGCGGCTAGAGCCGGTGAGATGGGCAGAGGATTCGCAGTCGTAGCGGAAGAGATCCGTGGTCTGGCAGACCAGTCCAAGGAATCCGCAGACAAGATCCGCGGCATCGTGGAGAACCTGATCAGCAATTCCAACCAGAGCGTTCAGATCATGAACGGTGTGGTTGGTGAGATCCATCAGCAGAATGAGAAGCTGGGTACCACGCTGAATGTCTTCAGCACCCTGAACCAGGAGGTTCAGAAGGTAGTCGGTGAGATCAATGTGATCTCCGGCGAGCTGGATCATATTGAGAGTTATAAGACGGATGTGGTGGAGAAGATCGATGGACTTACCGAGATCTCCCAAAACAATGCGGCAAGCACCGAAGAGACCGCAGCTACCATGGATCAGTTGGCGGAGATCGTGGAGGATTGCCGACAGGCTACCATACAGCTGAATGAAATTGCGGATTCGCTGAATGCAAATGCGAAGAAATTCCAGCTTTAATTTGGATAGGCGGGATAAATAGAGAAAGAGCAAGGGGGCACTGTTACATAATTGTGGCAGTGCCCTTTCTGGAAAGGAGAGAGCCTGTGGAAGATACAGCGATACTGGAACTGTACTGGGCGAGGAATGAGCAGGCAATCGCAGAGACGCAGAAAAGTTACGGAAAATATTGTTACAGCATTGCCTACCATATCCTGCATGACAGGGAGGATACGGAAGAGTGCCTGAATGATACCTGGATGCGGGCATGGAATGCCATACCTCCGAAAAAACCGAACCGTCTGGAGCTGTTTCTGGGAACAATTACCCGCAATCTGTCGTTTGATAGATGGAAGGGGCGTCATGCACAGAAGCGGGGAAACGGCACGATGGATATGGCACTGGATGAACTGGCGGAATGCATTCCCGCAGCTCACGATACGGAAAGTATTGTGGAAGCAGCGGAGTTAGAGCGGAGCATCAATGCTTTCCTGCATACGCTCTCCGAACAGGAATGTAATGTTTTTTTACGAAGGTACTGGTTCGTGGAGGAGTATGCCCAGATCGCAGAGCGTTATGGCATGAATCTGAATACGGTGAAGACATCCCTGTTCCGCACGAGGAAAAAGCTACAGAAATATCTGGAGCAGCAGGGGATTGTCTTGTAAGAGGAAGAGAAGATGAGCGAGCAAAACAGAGAAAAAGAAGAAAAATTGTTCCGTGCCCTGTCCGGTGTGGAGGAGGAATTACTGCATCGGAGTGAACAGAATGAAGGTGTGGAAAAGCGGAAAGCAAATGGGAAAATACGCAGATTTCCGCTATACTATGTGTCCCGCATTGCGGCAGCCTGTCTTTGCTTCGTGACCATGGGGGCTGTGTTTGTGACAGTACGCAACAGCTCCAAAATGGCAGACAGTACAAGCAATGACGCGGCGGCACCGCAGTCAGCATACAGCGCAGGCGCAGAAAGTGCGGCACCGGCGGAAAATTTTGCAGCGGCGCAGGCAGAGAATGCCGCAGAAGAGGCGGAGATGGCAGAAGTGACCGCAGATATGCCGGAAGGTGCTGTGACGGAGGTGACGGCAGACGCGGATGGCGCTGTTACAGGGAATCTGCAGGCGGCAAAAAACAGTGACAGCATGGATGAGAAGCAGAGAAGCCAGCCCGCTGTAAGCGGCAATGAGGCGTCCGGTGCAGAGGACAGCATGGAAGAAGCAGAACAAGATCGGGAAGAGACACTTATAGAAAAACAGAAGAGCCCATCCTTAGAGAAAATGAAAACGAAAGGACAACAATAGGCAATGAGTACGATAGAGAAACATGACATGACCCAGGGAAAGATACTGTTGCCTTTAGTATCGTTTACGATTCCCCTGGTACTGGGCAATCTGTTTCAGCTGACCTACAACGCTGCGGACTCCGTGATCGTAGGAAAATACGTGGGAGAGCAGGCACTGGCAGCAGTGGGAACTTCCACACCGATCATGAATATAGCGATCCTACTGATCAGTGGAATGTGCATGGGAGCCAGCGTCTTAATGAGCTCCCAGTATGGTGCCAAGGATTATGATACTCTGTCGAAGCAGATCAGCACCACCATGCTGGCAGGTTGCGGATTCTCTGTGGTATTTTCATTGCTCATGCTGCTGCTTGCGACACCGGTGCTTCGGCTGATCCGGGTGCCGGAGACTGCGATTCCGGAAGCCGCGGTATATCTTCGGATCATTTTCCTGGGACTGATATTTACATTTATCTATAATTTCCTGGCGAACACCATGCGGGCGCTGGGAGACAGTAAGACACCGTTGTATTTTCTGGTAACCAGTGCTTTTTTAAACATTTTCGGAGATCTGTTCTTCGTGGTGGTATTACGATGGGGCGTGGCGGGAAGTGCCATTGCCACAGTGTGCAGCGAGGGTCTGTGCTGCCTGCTGTGCGGCATTTATATCAAGAAAAAGATTCCACTGTTATGCCTTGGGAAAAAGTGGTGGGTCTTTGATAAGAGCCTGCTTGGTAAGACTGTCAGCTACGGCAGCACCAGTGCCATGCAACAGGTATGCTTACAGCTGGGCAAGCTCATCATTCAGTCAGTAGTCAATACTCAGGGTGTGGCGGTTATGGCAGCATTTACCGCAGTGAACCGCGTGGATGATTTCGCTTATACGCCGCAGCAGAACATCGGACATGCCATGACGACTTTCCTGGCGCAGAACAAGGGCGCCGGACACAAAGAGCGCATGAAGAAAGGTTTTCAGACAGGATTGTTGATCGAGCTGGTCTATTCCATCGGTTTGTTTGCGGTGATCTGGGGCCTGGCTTGGCAGATCATGACTCTGTTCGCCGAGGATGGGGATGCGCAGGTGGTATCTCTCGGAATCAGTTATCTGCACCTGATCTCCTGGATGTATATCCTGCCGGGAATGACCAACGGAATCCAGGGATTCTTCCGTGGCATCGGCGATCTGAAGGTGACACTGTACAGCACCTTTATGAATATGTTGGGCAGAGTTGTGGCGGTATTCGTGATGCTGCGTCTGCTGCATATGGACTTCGCCAGTCTGGCGTGGGCCAACATGATCGGCTGGATCGTGATGCTGTTGTTCGAGATACCGTTATTGGTGAAATCCCTGCGCAGCGGCGAGTGCAGGTAGAGTGAAAGGTAGGAAAAAGTTTTTCGGACCCGTTGTACTACTGTGGAAAAAATGGTATGATAAATTTAATGATGTATAGCTGCTTTGGCGGCGGATTGAGAGGATGAAATGGACAAGATTATTTTAACGGGCGACAGACCCACCGGCAGACTACATGTAGGACATTATGTTGGATCTCTCAGGAGACGTGTGGAGCTGCAGAATTCCGGCGAATATAAGAAGACCTTTATCATGATCGCAGATGCACAGGCTCTGACGGATAATATCGAGAATCCCGAGAAGGTGCGCCAGAATATAATCGAAGTGGCACTGGATTACATGTCTTGTGGACTGGATCCTGCTAAGGCTACGATTTTCATTCAGTCTCAGATCTCCGAATTGTGTGAGCTGACTTTCTATTATATGGATCTGGTGACCGTAGCCAGATTACAGAGAAACCCGACTGTTAAGAGCGAGATACAGATGCGTAACTTCGAAGCGAGCATTCCGGTAGGCTTCTTTACTTATCCGATCAGCCAGGCTTCTGATATTACTGCGTTTAAGGCAACGACTGTTCCGGTAGGTGGTGACCAGCTGCCGATGATCGAGCAGACCAGAGAGATCGTGCACAAGTTCAATACCGTATATGCACCGGTACTGGTAGAGCCTAAGGCACTTTTACCTGAGAACGAAGCATGCCAGAGACTGCCCGGCATCGATGGTAAAGCAAAAATGAGCAAATCCCTGGGTAACTGCATCTACCTGTCAGACAGTGCAGATGATGTGCGCACCAAGATCATGAGTATGTACACCGATCCGGAGCATCTGTTAGTCAGCGACCCCGGACACCTGGAAGGCAACACCGTATTCACTTATCTGGATGCTTTCTGCCGGCAGGAACATTTTGAGAGATATCTGCCGGATTATGCAGATCTGGACGAACTGAAAGCACACTATACCAGAGGCGGTCTGGGAGATGTGAAGGTGAAGAAGTTCCTGAATAATGTTATGCAGGAGACTTTGGAACCGATCCGTAACCGCAGAAAAGAACTGGAGAAGGATATTCCCGCAGTTTATGATATCCTGAAAAAAGGCAGTGATGAGGCACGTGAAGTGGCAGCGCAGACTCTGGCTGAGGTGAAGAGTGCAATGCGTATCAACTACTTTGAGGATGCAGAGCTGATCCGGATGCAGAGCGAGAAATACGAAGGACAATAAAGACGAATTATTTAGGAAAAGGACATTTCCGGAGATCGGAGACGTCCTTTTTTGTATACACTGAATACGCAGGCCATTTATTATCAGTTGTTGCCGTAATTGACATACAGCGATGTCTTTTGGAAATACTGAGCGACCTTCCTGCTGGTGGGATCTTCCGGGTCACCGGGGAGATCACCGGTATAGATCAACGCCGGCTGATGCGTAAACGGTGTCAGTATCACATCCGTAACCTCCGGATCATTCAGGAGAAGCAGACGGTCTTCGTATTCCGCGGCGTAGGCAGCGGCTTCCCCATCTGTCAGTACCCGGATGGCTTTCATGGCGGAAGTTTCCTGCCACAATCCGGTACAGAGGATGCTGAATAACAGAACTGCCATAGCAAGATAACGAGCGGTGTTAAGCTTTCCTGAGACTTCTATTCTCTCCGGGGGGTTCGGTCGTGCCTGCATTTTCAGAAGCACAAAGCCGATCCAATAGAAGAATACGGTAAAACTGATCAGTAGGAACATATAATAGACGATGGCAACCGCCCGGCCCGGTCCCGTGGAGTTCATGGTATAGAACAGGGGACAGGACATGGAGCAGAACAGTCCGTAAGCATAACCGGTAAACAGAATAGGGTGGGAGAAAAATGCTCCGTTTTTCTTCTGCAGGATCCGCAGGAAGACCGGCAGCAGAAGCAGCGCGGCAAGCACCCACCACAATCCCGTCCAGGCAAGGGTATAACGGATGCCCTGTAACAGACATTTTGCAATCGCTTTCCAGGCAGGAATCTTCCACATGCCGCTTTGACGTACGTGATTGCCGGGAGCTATGGCGCTTACGGCGAAGGACAACAGGAGAACGACAGAAGTAATCCCGCAGATATATGCTTTTTTATTTTTCTGTAACAGTAACAGAAGTGTTATGGTTACTGACAGAAGCATACAGGGAAGAAGAGAAACATAGTTGCCGCCGCCCAAAAAGACAGCGAACAGGAGTAGTGGAAGCAACAGGATCCGCTTTCCATTGTCCAGGTAGCGAAACAGTGTGCCGAGGAAAAACAGTGTCACGGCAAAGAAACCGGTGTAATACATGGAGCCATTGTACCAGTAGAAGCTGTCACATTGAAATTCCACTGTCTGAATACACAGAAAGCTGAGAATGGAAGAAACGGTGATCCATTCTCCGCAAGTTCCCGGCAGAAAACGGCGGAACAGAGGACACAGCAGATAAAAAATACCTCCGCACAATAAAAGCAGGATCACGAAAGTCACCAGATGATAGGCGGTATTGGAAAATACATTGGGTGCCAGATACATCAGGAAAAGCGCTGAATAGGTTCCCTGCCAGATCTGATAGCTGTCTGCGACACCTGCGCAGGCAGCGTCAAGCGTTTGTATGATGCTCCCTGTCTGCTGCCAGACCAGATGAGTCTCCGCACCGTAATAATAATCGTCGCCGGTGGGATAATTGTAGCGTCCCAGCCAGATCAGAGGGATCAGACTGAGTAGCAGGATCGCAAGGAAAATATATGGTTTCCATTTCGCAAAATTATTTTTCATAAGGGGAATGACTCCTGAGCAGATTTTGTAATACTATGATCAGTATAACATACCTGCAAAGACAGGAAAAGAGACTTGTTTTGCAAAAGATGAGAGTATATAATCAGCTTAATGACGGCGGAAGGAGGATGCACCATGGATAAGAAAGATAACAGAAGTTCGGAAAGAGAGCCGGAAGGAAATAGCTTTGATTATGAAGAACTTGTAAATGAGCCTGCGGAGGATCAGGACTATGAAGAGTACCGGGAAGAGGATGATTTTGATGAGGATGAAGAGGTGGTATTCCGCTTCAGACCATGGATGATCCCGGTGTTTGCGGGAATGATGATCCTGGCGATCCTGATCTGCATTCCACTATGGAAATTAAGCAGCCATAGCGGGGGAGCGGGAGACAGCGACGCATTGGTGACAGCAACGGAAGCACAGACGACAGAGGCTGCAGGTATCCAGGAGACGGTAATGGCACCTGAGGTGTCCACAGAACCGATTTCCACACCGGAGCCTACGGCAACGCCGACAGAGACTCCACAGGCAACCCCGGCAGCAACGCCGGAAGCAACAATACAGCCGACAGAGGAACCGGCGGCTACGGAGATCCCCAATGCCAATAGTGCCGGAAATGCTCTTGCGGAAGGAAACGCCATGACATTCGGAGATGTGAACGAGACCGTCACCGCCAAAGATGTAATTAACCTTCGCAGTACTCCCTATACCGGAGACGAAGGAAATGTGGTGGGACAGCTGAAAAACGGAGAGACGCTGGTCCGTACCGGCAGAAACGATTCCACCGGCTGGTCCAGACTGGAATACAATGGGCAGACGGTATATGCGGTGACAGCGTATCTGACCACGGACCTTGCGTACAAGACTCCGGAAAAACCGTCGAACCCGAATCGTGTCAGCACTCAGGACGGCAGAGTTATCGTATTTGTGGATTGTGATGACTACATTACCCCCAAGGATCTGATCAACCTGCGGACAGAACCCAGCACCAGCGAGGGGGAGAGTACTGTGCGTACCCAGGTGCGGAATGGTACCAACCTGCATCGTACCGGATACAGTGAAGCCTCCGGCTGGTCGAGAGTGGAATATAACGGAGAAATTTTGTATGCCGTGACTAATTATGTGATCTCGGGAAGTGCACCGGAGTAACAGAAGCAAATCAAATTTTCTATAAGCCAGTAGCCCCGAGCGGACAGCCGGGGCTACTGCAATATTAGAGAAAAGAATAAGGGATAGGTGAATTTATTTCGGTCTGACGGTCAGTCTCTGGATCCGACCGTTTTCATCGGTCTCACGGACCGTGGCGATAGCCATGATGTTGTAGCCACCAAAATTGGCAATGAATTCTGCCTGCTCGTCATTAACGACCTCAGCATCTAAAATGGAGTAACGGCGGAAGCCGAATTTATTACGGAAGAACATATTAATGGCTTCTTTTCCGTAGATATGATACTCCTGCTGGGAAGCGGAGGTGGTACAATAGTCACACAGAATGCCGTCGGGAGTGAACAACTCTGCAAGTCCGGCAAAATCTTTATTTTCCATAGCTTCTACATATTTTTCAATGGGTCTCATAGTGTGTTCCTCCTTAATATACCTTTTCAGAATTTAACAGTGCATCGGTACCGCCGTCTACGAACATGATGTTGCCGTTGACGCCTCTGGCGGAATCGGAAGCTAAAAATACCATAACTTCCGCAATCTCTTCCGGTGCCATCAGACATTCCTGACCGTACTTGGTGGGAATAGGGAGAGCGTTCAGCGCCATTTTTGCGGTGGTACTCATGGTAGCGGTCATGGCAGTATGTACGTTGCCGGGAGCTACCGCATTGATGCGGACACCGTTGGCTGCCCAGGTAGCGGATACTCTGCGGACCCATCTTGCCAGAGCGTACTTGGTGGATACATAGAGGCTGTTGCCTACGGAGAGGTTGGTGGAATCCATAGAGGATACCAGGCTTAATACTCTCTTTTCATCACCGATGTTATTCAACAGATCTACGATATCTTTCCGTCCGGCACCCTGAGAAATGGTGTTGGATACAGTGACTACGCAGCTGCCATGCTTTTTCTGAAGGAGGTCATAGACGCCCTTTGCAACGGCTACGGTCCCGAAATAGTTCAGGGAAATGATCAGCTCCAGATTGCCGCAGGCACCGGAGACACCGGCATTACAGATCATGCCGTCGAGACCTTCGGGATGCAGCTCGTGCAGTTTGTCTACAGCAGTCTGTCTTCCCTCCGGCGTGGCCAGGTTCGCACAGATGTCGCCGTCTTTCAGATCAATGTTGATGACTTCGTGTCCTTTTTGAAGTAACAGTTCTTTTGTCTTGGCGCCGATTCCGCTGGATGCGCCGGTGATTGCATATACGCCCATGATAGTATAACCTCCTTGATTGCTCTTTTTTTGTTTGTTGCATTTGCTTTATGAGTTCATTATAATAAAAACTGACTTCTTTTAAATAACCAAAATAAGAAAATATGAGGATACCAGATGCTGACCTATGACCTGACTGCCCGTGGCAGAAAAACCATGTATGAATACTTATATGAAGCGATGAAGGCTGACATCTTAAGCGGTCGTCTGACAGCCGGAGAGAAGCTTCCTTCGAAGCGGGCGTTTGCCGGGCACTTACAGGTCAGTGTCAAGACGGTGGAAAATACCTACGAGCAGCTGCTGTTGGAAGGCTATATCCGGTCGGAGGAGAAGAGAGGATATTTTGTCAATCGTCTGGAGGTGAAGAACACAGCTGCTCCGGCGTATGCTTCCTTTGTGACCCGCTTCCGTGAGGAGGAATATCTGGCGGATCTGACGGCGAATAATATTCAATACGATAAGTTCCCCTTTGCCACCTGGGCGAAGATCATGCGTCAGACCCTGACGGATTACGATACGTCTCTGCTTAAGACAGTTCCTTTTAATGGGGTGGAAAAATTAAGAGTGGCGATTGCCGAGCATCTGTACCGGTACCGCGGCATGCAGGTATCGCCGGATCATATTATCGTGGGTGCCGGAACGGAATACCTCTACAGCCGTCTGTTACAACTCCTTGGGAAAAATGCAAAATTCGGCGTGGAGAATCCGGGCTACCGCAAGATCACGAAATTGTATGAGGTGGGCGGCGTGGCATGGGATTATGTAGACATCGACGGACAGGGAATGAAGGTGGAACAGCTGAAGCAAAAGGGCATTACTGTGGCGCATGTGTCGCCGGAACACCATTTCCCCATCGGACTGGTCATGCCGGTGGGAAGACGGCAGGAGCTGCTTCGCTGGGCGGCGGAGGAGCCGGAGCGTTATATCGTGGAGGATGATTTCGACTGTGAGTTCCGCATGGTGGGCAGACCTATCCCTTCCGTGCAGTCCATGGATCGGAATCACAGAGTTATCTATATCAATACTTTTTCCAAGACTATGGTACCGTCCTTACGTATCGGCTATATGGTGCTGCCGGAGAAGCTGATGGAACGGTATATTTCCACCATGAATTTCTATTCCTGCACGGTATCCGGTTTTGAACAATATGCCATGGCGGCATTTCTGGAGCAGGGATATTTTGAACGGCATATCCGGAGACTGATCAACGATTACAGAGGGCAGCGGGAGCGAATCTGCCGTTTGTTTCGGGAGTCACCCTTAAGTCAGATCAGCCATATATACCAGGATGATGCGGGGACGCACTTTCTACTGCACATAAGAACTGATTTAAGTGATGTGGAGATCAAGTGGGCTGCCAGACAGCGGGGAATTCTGGTGAATTGTCTGTCGGAGTACTGTTTTGCGGATGCACAGAGATATCGGGGGATCCTGGTCATCCACTATTCGGATATGGAGGATGAGGTGTTGCAGAAGGTGATCAGGGCGCTGGAGGAGATTTTTTTATGATCACAGTTTAGCCAGCACCATTCGCAAAGCCGTGCTAGCGCACTTTTCCGTCACTTCGTGTCGGCCTTTGCTCATGAACCGGCGCTCAACACATGAACATATTTGCTCACAAAATCATGCGAGCATGATTTGTGTTTCACAATATGTTCATGGCTAAACTGTTAGAATCATAATTTTTCCACAATGCGGGAACACTGACAAAAAAGAATGCAGTGTTATCGCATGGAAGGAGAAATTATGAATCAGAGAGTGGGAAGAAGCAGTATCCGTCTGGCGCAGCCGGTGTGTGTGATCGCCGGTGCCGCTATTGTAGGGAAAAAAGAAGGCGAGGGACCGTTAGGAGCCCTGTTTGACATGGTGGGAGAGGATGATCTCTTCGGCTGTAAGACCTGGGAGGAGGCGGAAAGCAATCTTCAGAAGGATGCAGTCTATATGGTCATGGAAAAGGCCGGGTGGAAAGCAGAGGATGTCTCGTATCTCTTCGCCGGTGATCTGTTGGGACAGTGCATTGCCACTTCCTTCGGCATTTCCGCTTACAATATTCCCCTGTTCGGAGTCTATGGTGCCTGCTCTACCTGCGGGGAAGCGCTGACACTGGGAGCTGTGATGGCAGCGGGAGGCTATGCGGAGCATGTGGTCTGCGTGACATCCAGCCATTTCGCCAGTGCGGAGAAGGAGTTCCGCTTTCCGTTAGATTATGGGAACCAGAGACCTCTGTCTGCCAGCTGGACGGTGACAGGAAGCGGAGCCTTTGCCCTGGGGCTGAATCAGAAATGCAGAGCTCACATCACCGGCATGACTCCCGGGCGGATCGTGGACTATGGACTCAAGGATTCCATGAACATGGGGGCCTGCATGGCACCTGCCGCCGCAGATACCATAGAACGCCACCTGGAGGATTTTCATGTGCAGCCACAGGAATATGACCGGATCATCACCGGGGATCTGGGAAGCGTGGGACAGACAGTGCTGATCGATCTGCTGCGGGAGAAGGGGATTGATATTGCCGGCAGACACATGGACTGCGGCATTGAGATCTTTGATGCAGATGCCCAGGACACCCATGCCGGTGGCAGCGGCTGCGGCTGCAGCGCCGTGACTCTGGCAGCATATATTCTGCCGATGCTGGAATCCGGTGAGTGGAAAAAAGTCCTCTTCCTACCCACCGGAGCCCTGCTCAGTAAGACCAGTTTTAATGAAGGGAAAAGCGTGCCGGGAATCGCACATGCGGTGGTATTGGAGAGCCCGGCGGTGAAATAGGGAAAAGCAGCAGGTCAGAAATGATTTGCTGCTTGATTTTTGCATGCACACTTCTCAAAAAAAATTACGAGTTCTCGTAGAAATGCAAATACATTTATGATATACTTTATTTGAGTTTTTATGTCAATTTTGATTTTGTACTTCCACAGAATCTGCAAAGGAGAAATGTATGGACGTATCATATAACAAATTTTTTAAGATGTTGATCGACCGTAAAATGAAGAAAAAAGATATTTGTGAGCAGGCTGGTATTGCTACCAGTACCATGGCAAAAATGGCAAAGGACGAGAATGTTTCATTGGATGTTCTGGCTAGAATATGTCGTGCACTTGATTGTACGATGGATGACATCTTAGATGTACTCCCGGCAGAGAACGAGAAATAATATTGGGAAGGTGCGAAAAAATGAAGAGACGGGAATATAGCGCAGGAGCAGTGAAGTTTTCGTTTTGGTTCATGGAATTTAAGACAGTGGTAAAGTTCTTGTCTGAGGGCATGACACTGGATGAAATCAAGGAAAAGAATCAGAATGAAAATCTCTTTGGCGCACCGACTACACTTCGTGCAGGTCAGATATTTTCTACGGTATCGGCAAGAATAAAGGCACTTGATACGTCCTTTTATCCGGTATTTATGGAAAGTGACCTTGCGACACAGAAGTTGTTTGCATTAGCAGGTGCAATGGCTCATGACACACTTTTCTTTGATTTTGTGTACGAGATCGTAAGAGAGAAAATGATCATTGGGAGCAATGAGTTTTCTGATAGTGATATAAGTATATTTTTTAAGAATAAACAGTTGCAGGACGAGAAGGTTGCAAAGTGGACGGATGCGACACTGAATCGTCTTGGCAAAACATATAAGACCATGCTTTTTGAATCCGGTATGACAGATAAGGGAACTCCTCGTATTATCTTAAAGCCAATCCTTGATCCGGTTATGGAACACTGGCTTTTTGATCACGACATGGAACCAATCGCAAAAGCACTTACGGGGGTACGATAATGGCAAGCATAGAAGAAAGACTGGACAAAATGGAAGCAAAAATCAAGGAACCAAAGTTCCGTGATACCACAGGAAAGGCAAATGAGGTCAATTACTGGGTATTTGATTATGCTCCGGAGCATGAGCTGATTGTCCGTGATAGAATAGAATACTTGAAAAATAAAAATTCCAGAGGAACCGATGGCTTTGAACTGTTTGTATATGATTTATATGATCTGCTCATAGCACATTTGCAGGATAAAAATTTCATGGAAAAATGTTATCAGATGGAAGAAAAGAGGGGTATTGTAAAGGTTGCATCCGCAATACAGCGTTCTCTTAAAATCACTGATAAGGATAACATGATTGTGGAATATATTGCAGAGCATACATCGGAAAATTCCGTAGTGTTTCTGACAGGAGTGGGAAAATGCTATCCGTTGCTACAATCACCAGAGGTGTTTAACAAAATTCTTTACAATATGCCACAGCATTTTGCAAAGGTGCCTATGGTGCTGTTCTATCCGGGAACCTATACCGAACAGGAACTCATCATATTCAACGAAGTTCACGAAGATAATTATTACCGGGCATTCCGGCTGGTACGATAACAGCGTGAAGCATGACGCTTCACACGGAAAAACGCAAAACAGCTTTTTTCTAAGAACGGATGAAAGGAAAGGTATGTAGTATGCAGATAAGAGAAATGTTTGCAAAACCGATAGACCGTGATTTGCAGGGCGTTATTATTGTGGGGCAGGACGAGACTGCCAATGTCAAGCAGGAGTTAGAAGAATACGTTGTTACAAGGGAATTACAGAAGCATTTTGCAGATTTCTTTGCGGCATATAAGACCGGAATCACAGGGAATACATCAAAAACAGGTGTATGGATTTCCGGTTTCTTTGGAAGTGGTAAATCTCATTTCTTAAAAATCCTGTCTTACCTTCTGGAGAATAAAGAGATTGCAGGCAAGAAAGCAATCGACTATTTTGTGGACGATAATAAAATAGCTGATCCGATGGTACTTGCGGATATGCAGCTTGCCGCAAACACACCGACCGATGTTGTTCTTTTCAACATTGATTCTAAGAGCGATTCCAACAGCAAACAGAATAAAGACGCGATTGTGAATGTGTTCTTAAAGGTATTCAATGAGATGCAGGGATATTGTGGCGCAATGCCATTTCTTGCTGATTTGGAGCGAAGATTAAACGAAGAAGGCAAGTATGAAGAATTTAAGCAGAAGTTTGAAGAAAACTATGGAGATGCGTGGGTAGATTCCAGACAGGACTTCGATTTCATACAGGATGATATTGTAGATACTTTGATAGATATGGATTTTATGAGTGAAGCTGCCGCAAGAAACTGGTGCGAGAAAGCAGCAGAGCCATACAAGATCAGCATTGAGGATTTTGCAAAGCGTGTAAAAGCATACATTGACCGCAAGGGCAACAATCATCATGTGGCATTTCTTGTGGATGAAGTAGGACAGTATATCGGAGACGATTCGAACCTTATGTTAAATCTCCAGACTGTTCGTGAGGAATTGGGCAAAGAGTGCAATGGTAAAGCATGGGTGATCGTAACAAGCCAGCAGGACATTGATTCCATTACTAAGGTAAAGGGTAATGATTTCTCTAAGATTCAGGGACGATTTGATACAAGGATTTCTCTTTCTTCTGCAAACGTGGATGAAGTTATCAAGAAGCGTATTCTGGATAAAAAGGACACTGCAGCACAGATGTTGCGTCTGCTCTATGACCAGAAAGCAACCACAATCAAAAATAAGATTGTGTTCAATGATGGTGTAGAAAAGAAATTATATGCAGATGAAAATGATTTTGCACTGGTTTATCCGTTTGTGCCATATCAGTTCAATCTCCTTGCAAGTGTATTGACCTCTATCCGTACCCACGGTGCATCCGGAAAACATCTGTCAGAGGGTGAACGTTCCATGCTTGCCATGTTCAAAGAGTCTGCAATGGATTATAAGGAGCATGAGGAAGGCACACTCATTCCGTTCCATGCGTTCTATGATGCACTGGAGAATTTCTTAGACCACAGCCATAGAGGAGTTATCATCAAGGCTTATGACAACGGCTTTATCAATCCAGATCACAAGACAAAAGATGTATTTGCAATCAATGTATTGAAAACATTATTCATGATCAAATATGTTAATAATGTTATTGAGGCAAACATTGATAACATCACAAGCCTTATGATTTCCGATATTGATGATGACCGTATTGAGCTGAAAGCAAAAGTAGAGGATGCTCTGAACGTGCTGGTGCGTCAGATGCTTGTGCAGAGAAATGGGGAAATTTATGTATTCCTGACCGATGAAGAGCAGGAGATCAATCGTGAAATCGAGAGCCAGAATGTGGAAATGGCAGAAGTAATCAACAAGGCTTCTGAGATGATTTTTGAGGACATTTTCACAGATAAGAAGTACCGCTATCCGGCATTTAATGGCAGATATGCGTTTCCTTTCAATTCTACTGTGGATGACAGACCATATAAGGCAAATCAGAACTATGATATTGGTGTACATATCTTAACACCTGCGGCGGATATGGGAACAGATGAAACTACCCTTCGCATGGTATCCGGACAGGGCAGAGAGGTACTTGTGGTTTTGCCGGATGATAGGGCATTTATGGACGAGATACAGAGATATTTGAAGATAGAGAAATTCCTGCGTTTGAACACATCTTCTGCATTGCCACAGTATGAGACAATCAAAGAGGGTAAGCGTCTGGAGATGCGTGAGCGCAATGCGAATGCGAGATTATATTTATCAGAGAGCTTAAAAGAAGCTGATATATATGTCAATGGCGATAAGGCACAGATCAATGCCAAAGAGGTATCCACTCGCATCAATGAAGCACTGGGCAGACTGATATCGACTGTATATCATAAGCTGTCCTATATTGATGCAGCATACGGTGAGGATGATATTCGCAAAGTTTTTAAGACCTCAAACCAGATTTCACTTAACCTTGAAGGCGGTACAGAACCAAATATTCATGCATTGGATGATGTATTGAGCTATGTTGCAGATAACACTCGTATGCACATGAAAACTTCTATGAAGAGTATTAAGGACAGATTTATGAAAGCACCTTATGGCTTCGTAGAAGATGATGTACATTGGCTTGTAGCAAAACTGTTCCGTAGAGGTGATTTAGCATTTTATATGAATGGATCTTCGGTATCGACACACAACAAGGAAGCAGAGGAGATCATCAATTACATCACGAAAAAGAGCTATGTAGACAAGCTGATGATGGAGCAGAAAATCCGCGTATCAGAAAAAGAGAAAAAGGTCACAAAGGATGTCATGAAGGAATTGTTCGGTGCAACCGGAAATTCAGATGATGAGGATACGATGATGAACGCCTTTGTAACTTATGCAACGAAGCTGACATCTACACTTGGAGAATTGGAAGTACGCTATGAAAGTACCAGGTATCCGGGAAAACATATCGTAGAGTACGGAAGAAAACTCCTTTTTGGTTTGGTACAGATACAGACACCGACAGAATTTTTCCAGGCAGTTGCAAAGAAACAGGATGATCTGCTTGATTTCGCAGAGGACTATGAACCCGTAAAAGCATTCTTCAACAGCGAGCAGAAAACAATCTTTGATAAAGCGGTATTGTATCTGAGTAAATATGATGACAGTAAGACTTACATCGTAGATGAAAATCTGGAAAATATTGTTGCTCAGATTAGCGAGATTGTAAAAAAGCAGTCTCCATATAGTGATATTCCGAAATTGCCGGAACTACTGAAAAAGTTCAGCGATGTATATTCAGACATACTGGATGAGCAGCTAAAGCCGGTGCTGGATTCTGTATATGATTCACAGAAACGAGTATTTGATGTGCTGAATACCAAAGAGTATGCGGAAACCAAGAGAAGCAGCTATTCAGCATTGTTTGATGAAATCACGAATGCGGCGAAAGGCTGTACGAATGTATCAGTACTTAGAAGTTATGCTGACAGGGCAGAAACACTGAAAATTCGTCTGTTAAATGAAATGACACAGACAGATCAGAATATTGCCTTAAAGAAAGCTGAAGAAGTCCGCAAGAGACTGGAAGCACAGGCAAAAGAAGTCGGAAATGTGGATCAGGCTCAGATTGAAGCTGAAGTGCAGAAAAAGGTCGAAAAAGTGAAAAAGACCAAGAATGTATCCATTAAGAGTATTACGAAAACTGCTTCATGGAGACTGGAAAATACAGAAGATGTAGACAAATACTTGAATGAACTGCGTCTGAAACTGGTCAGTGAGCTTGATACAGATACCATAGTCAATATTGAATTTTAAATTGTTATAGGCAGGAGGCGTTTCATGGAAACAATTGTTTTATATCATGGGAGCAGTCAGATAGTGACAGAACCCGAGATAAGAATAGCAAAATTTAACAAAGACTTTTATTTCGGCTTTTATTGTACATTGCTTCCGGAACAGGCAAAAAGATGGGCGACAAGGTATACTGGTGTAGGATATCTGAATGAATATGTATATACACCGGATGAATCGCTTAATATCAAAAAATTTCCTGAAATGACAGAAGAGTGGCTTGACTTTATAGCAGCATGTAGACTTGGAAAATCTCATAATTATGACATTGTGGAAGGACCTATGGCAGATGATACAATTTTTAACTATGTACAGAATTTTGTAGATGGAAAAATCAGCAGAGAAGCATTTTGGAATTTAGCAAAGTTCAAAAAACCAACGCATCAGATAAGTTTTCATACGGCAAGGGCTTTGACTACATTATCTTTTTTGAAAGGAATTGAGGTGACGGATCATGAATGATAATTCCTTATTTTTCTTATGCAGCTTAATTGAATTTATTGGCAGACAGCAGAAGCAACGCCGAGGTAGGATAGTAGAACTTCTTGGGGAGAATGTAATAAAGCGGATCTATGATTACGCAGATGTTTTTCACTGCGAACCAATAGAGAAAGTTGCAGATGATTTTATATTACGTTGTCAGATACCCATGGATGATTATGATAATGTAAAATGTTGCAGATATGAAGTTCCGGATTATTGGGAGATTGGCGAAGTGTATGAGCGCCTAATCGAGGATTTGAAGAAAAGCTCTGGTAAAGAAATGATAGATTGTATAAAAGAGGTTTATGCTTCTTGGATTAATGATGCGATATCGAATTACAATACTGACTTTTATTATCAATCCAGAGATTATATTTATGAGTGCTTCAAAGAAGGACAGGTTTGTGCATAGGTAAGAGTAATAACAGAAAAATTTGTCAAGATCAGCAGGAAGGGAAAAATGAATAAAACAGCAATTAGGAATTTTGCCATATGGGCAAGAAACAGGCTTATAGCAGATATAAAATATCGTGCCGGATTGATGGGCATTACAGAAAATGGCATAGCAGATGCCCTGCCACAGTCAAATAGTACAACCGAGTTCTACGATATAGGAACGGCAGAACCGTATGCTATTAACGGAGAGGAAATCAAACAGCGTCGTGCATTGGTGGATGTGATCCGGGCAAAAGAAGAGGATTCTGATTATGCGGTAGCGTACAAATATATCATAGAGGAAGTTGCTTATACCTGGTTCAATCGTCTGATTGCAGTACGTTTCATGGAAGTAAATGACTATCTCCCTTCTCATGTGAGAGTCTTATCCGCAGAGAGTGGCAAAACAGAACCAGATATTGTTACCAATCCATTCGATGCTGAACTGAATCTTTTAAGCACAGAAGAAGAGAAAATTATCACATTAAAGAGAGAAAATAAGCTTGACGAAGCATTCAAGATGCTTTTTATCAAACAATGTAATGCTTTGAATGAAATTCTTCCGGCTTTATTTGAAAAGACAAGTGATTATACTGAGCTTCTGTTAAATCTGTCTGTAATTGATCAGGATGGAGTTGTGTATCATTTGGTACATGATATTCCGGAGGAAGATTTTAACGTCAGCGCAGGAGGACAGGTAGAAATCATCGGCTGGATGTATCAGTATTATAATACTGAGCCAAAGAATGATGCCTTTGCGAAAAAAGGAAAGATTACAAAAGAGGAAGTTCCTGCTGTTACGCAGCTTTTTACACCGGACTGGATTGTACGCTACATGGTAGAGAATAGTCTGGGAAGATTGTGGGTAGAAGGACACCCGGATGCAGATTTGCAGGGTAAGTGGAAGTATTATCTGGAAGAAGCAGAGCAGGAGCCGGAAGTGCAGGCAGAACTTGCAAAAATCCGTGAGGAATATGCAAAGCTGAAACCAGAGGATATAAAGCTCATTGATCCCTGCATGGGAAGTGGACATATCCTTGTATATGCCTTTGATAAATTCATGCAGATCTATGAAAATGCAGGTTGGTCAGCAAGAGAAGCTGCACAGAGCATTGTGGAGCATAACATCTATGGACTGGATATAGATGATCGTGCTGCACAGCTCAGTTATTTTGCAGTTATGATGAAAGCAAGACAGTATGACAGGCGAATTTTCACCCGTGGAGTGCGTCCAAATGTCTATGCGATACAGGAAAGTAATGGTATCAACCGGGAACAGCTTAAATATTTTGGCGCTGAGCTGGATGAGATGGAGAAAAATACTGCAATTTTGCAGATAGAGGGATTTCTGGATACTCTGATTGATGCAAAAGAGTATGGTTCAATCTTAAATGTAGATGAATATGACTGGGATTTACTTCGCAGATGGGTGAATAGTGTCGATATGGGAAGCCAGATTTCTTTTGATACCTACGGATTGGATGCGACAGTGGAGAAGTTGAACGAACTGATTGAAATTGGTGCGATTATGGCACAGAAGTATGAAGTTGTGGCTACGAATCCACCATATGCAGGAACAAGCAACTTGAGTGCTAAGGTCAATAATTTTGTGAAAAAGCATTATCCGGATAGCAAAGCAGATTTATTTGCTGTATTTATTGAGCGTTGCGGAGAAATGCTGACAAAGAATGGTTTTCAGGCTATGATTACTATGCACGCATGGATGTTTTTATCTGGGTATGAAAAGCTAAGGTTAAAATTAGCAAATTTTGATAAGGTTACATTAGTTCATTTGGGAGCTAGGGCATTTGATGAAATCAGTGGAGAAGTGGTACAAACAGTTTCATTCGTAGTTAGAAAGAACAGTTTATCTGGATACAAAGCTATTTATCTAAGGTTAGTTGATGGTTGCAATCAATCGCAAAAAGAAAAATTGTTTTTTGATGATGGAATTAAATATATAGCGACAGAAAATAATTTTACTTATATTCCGGGTCATAGAATTGCATATTGGATTGATGGAAAAAAACTGTTTTCACATAAACTGATAGGTGATTTTTGCGAGTCGGGTGGAAGAAACAAAACACATAACAATGAATTATATGTACGAAATTGGTGGGAAATCGGAAAGAGTAAGTATGAATGGCGCCATTATGACAATGGAGGAAATAGCCGCAAATGGTATGGAAATTGTTTGGATATTGTAAACTGGTCGGCAGAAGCAAAAGCATTTTATGCTAGTCATGGAGGATTATTGAAGGATGAAATTTGTGAAAAAAGAGGTGTATCATGGAACGGAATATCTAGTGGTAACTATCGTTTTAAGATTAAATTAGAAAATTTTTCATTTAGTTCGAGTTCTCCTACGATTATTGGTAATACGAATATTATATATTCAATAATAGCAGTATTAAATAGTAAAGTTGCACCATATATACTAAATGCGATAAACCCTACTTTGCAGCTTAATGTTGGAGAAATATTGGGATTTCCAATGGTTGATTTGTCAGAAGATTTATTGCAACAGGTAGATACGATTGCAAAAAAATGTGTAGAAATGGTGAGAGTAGACTGGGATTCCTTTGAAACCTCATGGGACTTCAAACGTCACCCATTGCTTTCAGTAATACCTCGAAATTCTACTTTTTTTGATAACACAGATGATATTGACCTAGCAGAGTGTTACACCTGTTGGGAGAATGAGTGCAATGAGCGTTTCAATCAGCTCAAAGCCAATGAGGAAGAATTAAACCGTATTTTCATAGACATTTATGGATTACAGGATGAATTGACACCAGAGGTAGAGGACAAGGATGTGACTGTCCGCAAGGCTGACTTACAGAGAGACATTAAAAGCCTGATTTCCTATGCGGTCGGCTGTATGTTTGGGCGTTACTCCTTGAATGAGGAAGGTCTGGTATATGCAGGTGGCGAGTGGGGTGATAGTAAGTACACCACATTTATACCTGATGCGGACAATATTATTCCAATCACAGACGAAGAATACTTAGAGGACGATATTGTGTCACGTTTCTGCGCTTGGTTAAAAACAGCATTTGGTGCAAAGTCATTGGAGACAAATCTGGATTTCATTGCAAAGGCGCTTGGAAATAAGGGAGATACAAGCAGGGAGATTATCCGTAATTATTTCCTGAATGATTTCTTCAAAGACCATTGCAATACCTATTCTGTCACAGGTTCCGGCAAGCGTCCGATTTACTGGCTCTTTGACAGCGGAAAGCAGAATGGTTTTAAGGCTCTGATATATTTGCACCGTTACAATGCGGATACAATCGGTAATGTGCGTGTAGACTATTTGTATCGTATGCAGCGTGTATATGAATCTGAGATTGGACGTATGCAGGATACGATTGATAACAGCAAGAACAGCAGAGAAGTATCACTTGCAACAAAGCGTAAGGAAAAATTGCAGAAGCAGTTAAAAGAGTGCCGGGAATATGATGAGAAAATCGGACATCTGGCACTTTCGAGAATTGAGCTTGATTTGGACGATGGTGTCAAAGTCAATTATCGTAAGGTGCAGACAGCCAGCGATGGAAAGTTTTATGAGATACTGGCGGATTCCAAGAATATTATGGCAAAGGAGAAATAGTTTCTTATAACAGGAAGGCGGCAGGATGGATAATTTTGATGATCAGGTATGTAAAGAGTGTATAGCTGTGGGAGAATATACAGGTGATGATCCTTCCCAAGTTGCAAAATTATTAGGATGTAATAGAACAAATGAAATTCAAATAAAGAGAGCTGGAACGAAATATAGAATCGAGATAGAACAAATCGTTAATAGAAAAATAGTTAAAATTATAGCTGATAGCAATGTTTCATTGGACAGAGTGTATAGTCTTCTTATGGAGATTTTAAGATTTGAAAATTTGTATGAAGGAATTTTTTTCATGTTTACATCTTTCAAAGTAGATGGTGCGGAGTGTATAGAAAAATACAGAAAATTATTTCTAAATTATACACATAGCAATAAGCAATATGTTATGCTCCCAATGGATTTAGATGATCAAACATATAAGAAATTGTTTTTGAAATCACAGAAAGTAATCAAGAAAGCATTTCTTAGACACCAAGCCTTTTTGAATGCACTTTTTGTAAATGATTTAACTGTTGATGTAAGGATGTCTTTGATTTTAGAGGTGTTTGAATCTTTAGTAAATGAAATGGCAAGTAATGGAGAAATTATATTAAAGGCACAGCCATATAGAATTTATACAAATCCGTGCCCCAAATGCGGTGCGATAGTTACAAGAAAGGATCCCAACAAAAAGGTCTATTTGGTTGATAAAATATACGCAGTAATGAATGAATATGGTAAAGACATTTTTGTTGGAGATTCCAAAACAAAGATCGCACGGAAAAGTAAAAATCTTAGAAATAAAATTGATCATATAAGTAAACAAAAAAATGCCATGCAAGGTGAGCAGGCAGGCTTTTATTTACATAAATTTGGTCTGATGTACCGAATAATAATATTGAAAATGATAGATGGTTACAACGATGAAATTCAGAGAACAGTAAATACATGGACGGTTGCTATGAATAACAGTTATGCGTCGTATAGGATTTTACCTTAGAACCTAAAAACAGGAGGTAGTAATATGGCAGAAGATACGCTGTTTTCCGGCGAATCAAAGAATGTTGAGTACAAAGTGACTGTACCAGAGAAAAGCGAAAAATACATGAAAACAGTGGTAGCTTTTGCCAATGGCAGAGGTGGCAGGATTGTTTTCGGAATAGATGATAAGACCTTGGAGATTGTGGGAATGGATGTAGATAACATCTATAAGACGATGGATGCCATTACCAATGCAATCTCTGATTCCTGTGAGCCTGCAATCAGACCGGACGTGGCGCTGCAGACGGTTAAAGATAAGACTGTGATTGTGGTTGAGGTATTTCCGGGTGCAGAGCGTCCGTATTATATCAAATCACAGGGAATGTTTGAGGGTACTTATGTGCGTGTGGCAGGCACAACCAGACATGTGGAAGATTACATGTTAAAAGAGTTGATTCTGGAGGGAAAGAATCGCCATTTCGACAGTGAAATATGCCAGAATATGAAAATAACGGATGATGAAATTGAGGAACTTTGTAAGAGTATGAAAGAAACTGCCATAAGAAACACATGGCAGGACAGCGAAAAGGCAAAGGTTAAGGATGTTACCAAGAATGTACTGATTTCATGGGGTGTTCTGAAAGAGGAAGGCGGAGAGGTTTATCCGACCAATGCGTATGCACTTCTGACCGGACGAATGTTTCAGCAACCTGTTATTCAATGTGGCGTATTCAAGGGAACTAATCGTGCTCACTTTGTTGACCGTAGGGAATTTGAAGGCTCCATTCAGGAACAAATGGAAGCAGCATATCAGTATGTCCTTGAAAAAATCAACATGGGAATGACAATAAAGGGTATGTATAGACAGGATGTGTATGAACTGCCTACGGACAGTATCCGTGAGCTGATCGCAAATGCCGTGGCTCACCGTAGCTACCTTGAGCCGGGAAACATTCAGGTGGCATTGTTTGATGATCGATTAGAGATTACTTCTCCGGGAATGCTTCTGAATAATGTTACGATTGCAAAAATGATGGAAGGCTACTCAAGACCGAGAAATCCTGCAATCGCAAGAGCTTTTGCATACATGAAAATTATTGAAAAATGGGGAACCGGAATACCGAGGTTATTTGAAGCCTGTGAGGAGTATGGATTACCGAAGCCGGAGCTGATTGATTTTGATGGCGATTTCAGAGTAAATATGTACCGTAAGGTAAAAGGTGAGTTTGGTGTCAATGGTGCGACTACCCAAACTACCCAAACGCACCAAACTACCCAAAGCAAGGGATCAACATTATCAGATGATGATAAAAAGATATTGGAATTAGTCCATAATCATCCGTCTATGTCGCAGAGAGAGTATGCAAATGAACTTGGATGGAATTTAGATCGTGTGAAGTATTATTTAAGAAAAATGAAAACACAAAACCTGATTAAGCGAGTGGGTAGCAGCCACAGCGGTCATTGGGAAGTGTTGGCAGAGGTGGATCAATGGCAGAATTAAACCTAAAACAGATTGTAGATAAACTGAATACGGAATTTATCGGCGAACATCGAAAACTGGTATTCTGGTATGACGATGCGGCAGATTTTGCTGATGATATTGACAGCATGGAACTGGAAAATGCCAAGGTCTACAAGCTGACGAAGGATAACCAGTTTTACACAAAATATTTACTTGAAAAAGAGGATACGACAACCAATTATCTGATTTATGCTCCGTTTCCAAAACCTCCGGTCACAGAAAATCATCTGGAGGACACAATGCTTTATTCCAAGCGTTTTTATGCGGATATGGCATCACTTTTATCTGTGGATTTAGGTATTGACGAGAAATACAAGCCGGTGATTGAAAAGCACATCAAGTTCTTTGGTCACAAAGACCGATTGAAGCGTTTCTATGACCTTGAGATAGAGAATTTTAATGAAGAAAATATTCTGACAGGTATTATGAGTGCAGTATGCAGGACGAGAACCAATTCTTTTGATGAAGTGATACGTGTACTTATTACAGAGGATAGCCTGACAGACAACAAATATCTGGCAGAATTTGCAAAGTATGATATAGAGGGCGATTTCTGGAAGCTGTGTGAGCAGCAATTTGGCTTTTCTATGGACGCACCAAACTTGGAGAAACTGGTCATTACCATGTTTGTGACCTATGCAGACCGCTATATAGATGCGGAAATGCCAAAAAGCTGGAAGAAATTTATTTCCTATAAATCCGGAAACATTATCGCATTTCTTGACAACCTCATGAACAATATTTTGTATCGTGAGAAATATGATGAGTTGTCGCAATATGTCGCAGATTGTTTGAATGTGTCGGAAGAATTGAGTAAATATGAAGTAGATACACTGGTAGACTGTGACTCTTTTGCTTGCGTAGATGTACTTCTGATACGCTGGATTGTCGGTAGGCTTTGTGCAGAGGACTGTCTGGCAGAACTGGACGGACACAGTATCTATGATTTGTGTGGTATCCGTGCCAAAATGCACTTTGCCAGTAAGTTTTCTTTTATTTATGAGATGCTGGATAGTGCATACTGGCTTGTAAACAATGCAAGATATGAAGCACCGAATGGATTTCAGAAGATTATTGATGCGTATGTGTCAAGGGATTGTCTGATAGACAACCATTACAGAGTGTTCTATCTGAATTATGATAAATTGGAGAATACCTCAGAATTTGAGGAACTTCGTGACCTTGTAGAGAATATTTACACGAATGAATACCTTGGAAAACTGCTTCCGAAGTGGAATGAGGGACTGTTAGAGGACGATGCACTGAAACAAATACCGTTACAGCGTAATTTCTTCAGCAAATTTGTAAGGAGTACTAATGTGAGAACGGTTGTCATCATATCTGATGCGATGCGATATGAGGTAGGCAGACAGCTATATGAAAGAATGATGGACAATCCGAAGTGTAGTGCCACATTGCAGCCTATGCTTAGTGTATTACCTTCTTACACAAGGCTTGGCATGGAAGCGTTGCTTCCACACAAGACACTGGAGCTGACTGATGATTTCAGAGAGGTAGTAGATGGCAAATATGCGATTGATTTGGCTACCAGACAGGCAGTATTGCAATCCTATGAACCAGAGAGCAAATGTGTACAGTTTGATGATATAAAGAACTTAAAAGGTCTGGAACTTCGTGATGTATTCACCGCACAGTCTGTCATTTATGTGTATCATGATCAGATCGATAATACCGGAGAACATGAAGAAGATGAAGTATTTACAGCCTGTGAGAAAGCGATTGATGAGATTGCAAAGCTGATTCAGAAGATTTCTGGCAGTGCGAATACATACCGTTTTATCGTGACTGCAGACCATGGCTTTATCTACAAGAGGGATAAAGTGACAGCCAGCGATAAGATTGGCGGTATGAGTGATGCAAGCCGACTTGTGAAAAGAAGATATATTGTATCGAAAGAGCCGATCAATGAACAGGGTGTCTGCAATATTGGTTTAGGATATATGCTCGGAAGTGATGATGAGAAGATTATTTCTTATTCCTGCAGCACTAATGTTTTCTCTGTTCCGGGTGGAGCAGGACTGAACTATGTGCATGGAGGTTCTTCGCCACAGGAAATGCTTGTTCCTGTACTGGATATTAAGATGGACAAGGGTGCGGTAGAGACAAGACCTGCACAAATTATGCTTGTGAGCTTGGTTCAGAAGATTACAAATCTGATTACAAGCCTTGATTTCATCCAGTCTGATCCGGTCAGTGATGTGGTAAAGAAAGCCGATTATAAGCTGTACTTTATCTCGGATAACAATGAGAAGATTTCTAACGAGAATATCTACATTGCAGACAAGCGTGATGAAGATGTGCAGAAGCGTCTGTTCCGTATGCGCTTCACATTTAAGAATAAAAAATATGACAAGGACAGAAAGTATTATCTGGTTGCCTATGACGAGAGCAATGATGTAGAAGTATTCCGACATGAGGTAATCATGGACTTGGCTTTCTCGGATAACTTTGGATTTGATTTATAAGATTATGTGGAAATGAGGTAGAGAACGATGCCTTTTGATATAGAAGCAGAGGATAGGCGGACAGCCATTAAACAGAAATTGCGTAAATATTTTGATGGAAAGATTGTCCGGAAAGATTTGACAAAGAAGATAAAAGAGGGCGCAAATGTGCCTGTATATGTATTGGAGTTTCTTCTGGGACAGTATTGCAGTTCGGATGATCCTGAGATTATCGAGCAGGGTGTAGAAAGCGTAAAGAAGATACTTGCGGATAATTTTGTACGTCCGGATGAAGCACAGAAGATACTTTCTCTGCTCAGACAGAAGGGAAGCCATACGGTCATTGATAAGATAACCGTATCCCTTAATATCAAGAGAGACAGATATGAAGCAGAGTTCTCTAACCTTGGCTTGAGTGGTGTGCCGATTGATGAAGAATACCCGACAAAATTCGATAGACTTTTGTGTGGCGGCATCTGGTGCATTATCCGTTTGGAATATGACAGTAATTCAGACTATGATAGTGGGATTATATCAGCCGATGGAGATTATCTGCGTTCCAAAAAGAAAAATCAGAATGATACGCCAATCAAAATTATCAATTTGAACCCGATACAGATGCCCCATGTAGATATCAATGAACTGAAAGAGGGCAGAAAACAGTTCACCAAAGAGGAATGGATGGACGTACTGCTCCGTTCTATTGGAATGGAGCCAGATATGCTGGATACTCGTGAAAAGTGGCTACTTCTTACCCGTATGCTTCCGCTTGTAGAGAACAACTTCAATCTCTGCGAATTAGGACCGAGGAGCACCGGAAAAAGCCATCTATACAAGGAAATCTCGCCTAATTCCATTCTGGTATCTGGGGGACAGACAACGGTTGCCAATCTTTTTTATAACATGGGGAGAAAGACAGTTGGACTTGTCGGATTGTGGGATTGTGTGGCATTTGATGAGGTTGCAGGTATCAATTTTAAGGACAAAGATGGCATCCAGATTATGAAGGATTACATGGCGTCTGGTTCGTTTGCTCGTGGCAAGGAGGAAAAGGCTGCATCTGCGTCCATGGTATTTGTCGGAAATATCAATCAAAGCGTGGATTCACTTCTGAAAACATCAAGTTTATTTGATCCATTTCCTGCTGAAATGGGAACGGATACTGCTTTTCTTGATCGTATTCATTGCTATCTGCCGGGATGGGAAGTACCAAAATTCAGACCGGAACATTTTACAGATGATTATGGTTTTATTACAGATTATCTGGCAGAGTTTATCCGTGAACTTCGCAAAGAGCAGTTTGGAGATGCCCTGGACAAATATTTCCGTCTTGGCAAGAATCTGAATCAGCGAGATACGATTGCAGTCCGTAAAATGGTAGGCGGATATATCAAACTGTTATATCCTGATGGAGAATATACAAAGGAAGAAATTGAAGAAATTTTACAGATTGCTCTTGAAATGCGTCGCAGGGTAAAGGAACAGCTCAAAAAGCTGGGCGGCATGGAGTTCTATGATGTAAATTTCTCTTACATAGATAACGAAACCTTCGAGGAGCATTATGTATCGGTACCGGAGCAGAGTGGTGGCAAGCTCATTCCGGAAGGAATGTGCAATCCGGGGCAGGTATATACAGTTTCAAATGGAAAATCCGGCATGATCGGTGTATTCCGACTGGAATCACAGATGTTGCAGGGCAGTGGTAAGTTTGAGAGAACTGGTATCGGAACTGACAGGGAAGCAAAGGAATCATCGAATACGGCATTTAGTTATCTGAAGGCGAACGGAAAACGCATCAGCGGTACGATCAGTACAGATAATAAAGATTACATTATCAACTATCAAGATTTACAGGGCATTGGAATGACTGGAAAGCTGGCTTTGTCAACATTGGTTGCATTATGCTCGATTGCTCTTGGGAAACCGGTACTTAGCAGCCTTGTGGTACTCGGAGAAATCAGCATCAGCGGTACGATGATAAAAGTGGAAGAATTAGCAAATACTTTGCAGGTATGCTTGGATAGTGGTGCAAAGAAAGTCTTGCTTCCTGCAACATCATTTGCGGATATGGCAACTGTGCCACCAGAATTGATGAGTTCATTCCAAATTATACCGTATTCCAGTGCCGAGGATGCAGTGTTTAAGGCATTAGGTGTAGAATAAGCTTCTTTTGCAAGAACCCTCTTGCAAGCGCTGGCAGACACTGGTAAAATAAGGTTCGAGCGGCAGATATGCCGGGAATGGCTGGTGGATGAAGATGCGCAGGATAGAATTTAAGATGGAACGACCGGGACTGTTGGAGGTCGGACAGAAGATCACGGTAACAGAGGGACTTCTGCCCAGTAACTATTACTATACGATAGACCCTTCCCTGGCAATGTCTCCGAATATTCCGTTCCGCTACCGCCTGAAGAATCGGGAGGGTGTCGTGGCGGATATTGTGGAGAATTCCAGAGGATTCTACGTGACGGCGGAATTTGATGAGCCGGAGGTAGATATGACGAAGTAAACGCCGGGGATGTCGCAGGAATTTCGGAACATGCCGGGAGGCAGGCAGATTAAGACGCAGATGACAGATTTAAGGAAGAATTAATTATAGCAAGAAAGAGGAGAATATTATGTTACAGAAGATTTCAACAGACAAAGCACCCGCAGCGATCGGACCTTACTCCCAGGGTATCGTACTGGGCAATATCTTTTTCGCATCCGGACAGATTCCCATTGATCCCGCTACCGGCGAGATTCACGGAACTACCATCGAGGAACAGGCAGAGCAGGTAATGAAGAATATCGGCGAGCTGTTAAAGGCAGCAGGCACCGACTACACCAGAGTAGCCAAGACCTCCTGCTTCCTGGCAGACATGGGCGATTTCGCAGCGTTCAATCAGGTCTATGCAAAGTACTTTACTGAGAATCCTGCCAGAAGCTGCGTTGCAGTCAAGACCCTTCCCAAAAACGTATTATGTGAAGTGGAAGTCATCGCAGAAGTATAAGAAGCATACAACATAAAATCTGTAACGATTCAGCAAAAAATGGCAGACATTATGTGGTGAAGGAAAGCTGCAACGTTACAATAAATAGACATTAAGACGGAAGATCGTCGCTTACAGGCGGCGATTTTCTTGTGTATAGGTAAGGTGGATAGAAACTTATGAAAAATAATATTACTCTGATCGGCATGCCGGGTTCGGGAAAAAGTACGGTAGGTGTCGTCCTGGCAAAGCGCCTGGGCAGACGTTTTGTGGATTCCGACCTGGTGATCCAGGACAGACACGGCAAATTATTACACGAACTGATCACGGAATATGGTGTGGAAGGCTTTTGGCAGATTGAGAGCGACGTGAATGCGTCCTTAGATCTGGAGAACAGCATCATTGCTACCGGCGGAAGCGCCTGCTACGAGCCGGAAGGCATGCAGCATCTGCGGGAGATCAGTACGGTGGTATATCTGAAGCTTCCCTATGAGGAAGTGGAGAAACGGCTGGGGGATCTGAACGCCAGGGGCGTGACTCTGCAGCCCGGTCAGACCCTGCGGGATCTGTATGATGAGAGAACCCCGTTGTATAAGAAATATGCGGATCTCATCATAGACTGCAGCGGAAAAATGCTGCGGGATGTAGTGGCGGAGATCGCTGAGAAATATAAAAAACGGTCCTGATAAGCTCACATAACCGTAAAACAATAAGGGACGAATCATATAAGGAACGAACAATACAACTATGGAAAATACAAGAGCGAAAACAACGAGAAACAGCCTGATCCTTCTGCTGACAGCCACCATCTGGGGCATGGCATTTGTCTCCCAGAGCAAGGGTATGGATTACATGCACCCGTTTACGTTTAACGGCGTCCGTTCTCTGATCGGCGCTGCCGGTATTCTGGTGTATATTCTGATCAGTCGGAAGATCGCGGGAGACAAGGCAGCAAAATTAGACTGGAAACTGAATGTCAGGGCAGGGCTTCTGTGTGGTATCTTCCTGACCATTGCCAGCACCCTGCAGCAGTTCGGTATCAAGTATACCAGTGTCGGCAAGGCGGGATTTATCACGACCCTGTATATTATTTTTGTGCCCATGTTTGGTATTTTTTTGAAGAAAAAGGTAGCACCGGTGGTCTGGGCAGCAGCCGGCATGGCAGCAGTGGGAATGTATCTGCTCTGCATGACGGAATCATTGCGCCTGGGGGCAGGGGATATCATGGTATTTTTATGTGCTATTGCTTTTGCGATACAGATCATGACGGTTGATCATTATGCAGCGAGAATCGATGGAGCGGTAGTATCCTGTATCCAGTTCACAGTGTGCGGTGTCGTCTGCTGCATCGGGGCACTTATCTGGGGACAGCCGACTTTCGGACAGATTCAGGAAGGCCTGGGAGCACTGTTGTATGCCGGTGTCTTAAGCTGCGGTGTGGGCTATACTCTGCAGATTGTGGGGCAGAAGGGCTTGAATCCCACAGTGGCAGCGCTCATCATGAGTCTGGAATCCGTTATTGCCACCATCTCCGGATGGATCGCTTACAAAATCGGTTTTTTAAGTACGGATCAGACACTGACTCCGAGACAGATCGCAGGCTGTGTTATCGTATTTGCCGCTGTGATCCTGGTACAGCTTCCGCCGGAGTGGTTTCGGTTTGGCAAAAAGAACGCTAAGCGTATAAAGAACGCATAAATTCAGGAAAAAGTGCAGAGACTGTCCATAAACAGATATAAGGAGGAAACGCAGAGGATGGATTATTTCAATGCTTTCTGGGTGGGTGGTCTGATCTGCGCGCTGGTGCAGATCCTGATGGAAAAGACGAAGATGATGCCGGGACGCATTATGGTGCTTTTAGTGGTCACCGGTGCCGTGCTCAGTGCGCTTGGCTGGTATGAACCTTTTCAGGATTTTGCGGGGGCCGGTGCCAGCGTACCGCTGCTTGGCTTTGGAAATGTGTTAATGAAAGGCGTAAAAGAAGCAGTGCAGGAACAGGGATTTTTAGGCCTTTTTGCGGGAGGCTTCCGGGCAGGAGCTGTGGGGACGTCGGCAGCGCTGATCTTCGGTTATCTGGCAAGTCTTCTCAGTAAGCCGAAGATGAAGGAATGATCAAAGTTCCTCGTAAGAGATTCCCTTCAGATCCAGATATTTTTTCAGCGCCTTGTCCCAGACGGTATCGGCACTTTTGTCCATGGTGAAGGTCTGGTAAGCACATCCGGTGGTGAGAATCGTTTTTTCCCCATCGTAGCGGATGTTCAGCACCAGGGCACGGATGACGTCAGGGTCCACCTGGGCTTTTGTAAGCATGGCAGCGGCTTTATCCGGCTGCATATGAAGCACAAATTTAAAATACAAAGGAGTGTGTTTTCCCTTGATCAGGTCAAAGCACAGTCCTTTTATTTTGCTAAAAGACTGCAGTTCCCAGGGAATACAGTCTTCGCCTCGTTCGTCAGCAGGATAGAAGTCCTTGTTGATATGCCCGTCGATGGTTACGGTGAGGGCGGTGCTGATGGTGGCTTCTTCCAGAAGAAAAGGATCAAAGGTATCCGCTACCAGTAGGTGATTCATAAAATTTTTGGTGGATGTAATCTGTAATGCGATCATCAAGGCTCCTTACTCCGGTGATTGTATCTTGCGTTCCGGTGTCATGCGATATAGAAATAGTATAAACGATGTACGGAAAAAAGGAAATATGAATATTTTGTGTAAAAGCTTTACGAACGAAATGTTTCGTGCTATTATAAGTAGTATTAAAAACTACATAGCATGGTTTGCAAAAAATAACAAATAATTAATAATATGGAGACAGATATTATGAGTTTCAAAATCGTAGTAGACAGTTGTTGTGAATTGCCGGAAGAGTATCTGCAGGATCCCCGGTTTGAGATCGTTCCGCTGGGACTGGAAGTGGGAGACTATAGAATCCAGGATGATGAGAGCTTCAATCAGGCAGAGTTTTTGAAAAAAGTAGCGGAATCTCCTCAATGTCCTAGATCTGCATGCCCTTCCCCGGAGAAGTTCCGGGAGGCTTATTGTACAGAGGCAGAGCATGTATATGCCATTACATTATCTTCTCATCTGAGTGGAAGTTACAACAGCGCCGTGCTGGGAATGAATCTGTATCGGGAAAAATACGGTAAGAAGCAGATCCATGTCGTCGATTCCGAATCCGCCAGCTGCGGTGAGACGCAGATCGTGAAGAAGCTGGTAGAACTGGAGGAACAGGGTCTTCCCTTTGAAGAGATCGTAAAACAGATCGAGGAATTCCGCAGCAATATGCATACGTATTTTGTACTGGATAATCTGGAGACTCTGCGTAAGAACGGGAGACTGACCGGCGTAAAGGCACTGGTGGCATCCACCTTAAGCATTAAGCCCATTATGGCAGGAGACAAGGGAAATATCGTGCAGAGAGGACAGAGTATCGGAATGAAGAAGGCACTCCGCAGAATGGCAGAGATCATTTTAGAGGAAGTCGGAGACGCCCAACACCGCACACTGATGATCACCCATTGTAATGCACCGGACCGCGCCGAGACCATCAAAAAGCTTCTTACGGATAAGGTACAGTTCAGAGATTGCCTGATCATGGACACCCGTGGCGTCAGCAGCATGTACGCCAATGACGGCGGCGTGATCGTAACGGTGTAATATTGAAAGTTAGTGAATGATCGTTGGCTAACCGGACGAACTCCCGGAAGGCATTCTGTCCGCCCCGGGAGTTCTGTTTTCTTGAATATTCCAAAAATTTGCTTTAAAAATGATTTTCGCAAATTGGCATAAAATTACTTTTCTGATACAAAAAACTAGAAAAAATTAAATTCTTTGTACCAAACGGAAGGATAATCATGTCTTTGCGAAAATAATACTGTTTCCAAATGCAAAATGCTATGTTTTTGTACTTTTTTGGCGATTTTGGGGCACTTTGGTACAAAAGCTTTCAAAAAACCAGTAGCCCCGGCTGGGTATAAGAATAAGCAGACCGTAAGCAGACGTCGGTACTTAGCGAGGGTACTTTCCTCGCTTATGTACCGCTACGCTCTGCGACAGAGCGCGAGCGTGTCGCGTTTCTTATACCCTGCCAAGGGCTACGGAGATTTGAAAACAGATTCATTAACTAACTTTCAAGTTACGCATGATACTCTGCCAGGAGCTGTTTTGCGTAAGCAACGCAGTCTCTGTGCAGCGGGAACTTTTTCCCATCGCACATAATGACTTTACGGAATCCCAGCTTCTCCATGTATCTGCCGTTGAGGATGGCCCTAACGGTAGGGGCAAAGAAGGTGGGATGATTTTCTATCTGGGAGAATAAATTGATGGCGGTGGTAGCGACTTTTACGGTACGGCCGTCCTTCAGGGTTACGATGACATTGCGGCCCTCTGCCTCAGCGTAGAGAATATCCGGTTCGGTCACATAGATGGTATCCTCATCCTCACGAAGCTCGATGAGGGGAACTGCTTTCGCCATGATCTCCAGGGCATGGTCAATGCTCTGCGCCAGCTCTGCTACTTTGATGGGCTTATCTAGGAAGATGACATTTGCTGGATAGGTCTGTTCCCTGTAATTGATCTTGGAACAGCATAATATAATGGGAGCGTTGACACCCTGTGCTGTGAGGGCATTGACCACATCCGTACCGGTGGTCCCTTCTGTCAGACACATGTCGATATAAAAGGCATCGTATTGCATGGGATTGGACAGCAGTGCGGTAGAATTACCAAAAGAATCGGTATAAATGATCCCCGTAGATGCAGCACGTTTGTCGGATTCCCGCTTTAGCAAGCGCTCTAACTGTTTTCTGTCGGCTACATTATCATCACATACTGCTATATGCATATCGACACCTCCCAAATACACGCAGAGACAGATATCCGGAATCTGCTCCGTGTAAGTTATTCCTCTGTAATTATGAAAGACTGAACTTATATACAATGATGCCAGGGTCAAAAGGTCTAAGCCCATATGAGCTTGCTCATAAGTGGGTGAAAGACCTTAGGACCCGCCCCGATATGAGCATAAAAGTGGGATGATAATCCCACGATATGCGAATATTGGGTAGGATTGTGGGAGTGCGTAGCACGGAACAATCCGTAGGCATCAAAGTCGGGGGCTGTTGACCCCTACATCATACAATCAGTATAGCATAACTCCTACCTGAATAAAAGGACAAAAAGCAGTACCTGTGCCACCAGGATCGCCGGCATTCCGTATTTGAAATACCAGTGCTTCGTCTTATGCCGAAAATGCTGCATTCCCAGAATACATCCCAGGCTTCCGCCCAATAGCGCCGTTAAAAAAAGAGAAGCCTCCGAGATGCGCCAGGCACCCCGGATGGCTCTTTTTTTATCGACGCCCATGATAATGAAGCCTGCCAGGTTGATACCGATCAGATAGATCAGTCCTATGGCAGTAATTGTCTGCATTGTAATCATAGACACCTCTTACTGTATCATTTCATAGCTTTATTCACAAAATCGCCGAATAATTATTAGTTGCCAAGCTTCTTCTCGTTCTCCTGCAGCTTCATGGCACGAACCTTCAGTGACAGACCGAACAGATTGATGAAGCCTTCTGCATCATGATGATCATACAGATCACCGGTGGTGAAGGAAGCCAGGTTCTCATTGTACAGAGAGTAAGGAGAAGTGGTTCCTGCCTTGATGATGTTGCCCTTGTAGAGCTTGAATTTCACTTCACCGGTTACATATTCCTGGGTCTTCTCGATGAAAGCCTGCTCAGCCTCACGGAGAGGAGTGAACCATTTGCCTTCGTATACCAGGCTTGCGAACTTTGCACCCATTTCCTTCTCGAATGCATAAGTATCACGGTCTAAGATCAGCTCTTCCAGCTGCTGGTGAGCCTCCATGAGGATGGTACCGCCGGGAGTCTCATAGACACCACGGGACTTCATACCTACAACACGGTTCTCTACGATATCTACGATACCGATACCGTGCTTGCCGCCCAGCTTGTTCAGGGTACGGATGATATCGGATACCTTCATCTTCTCGCCGTTAACGGAAGTGGGAACACCCTTTTCAAATGTCATGGTCACATACTCACCCTCATCGGGAGCCTTCTCAGGAGTTACGCCTAAGACAAGCAGATGCTCGTAGTTGGGCTCGTTGCCGGGATCCTCCAGCTCCAGACCTTCGTGGCTGATGTGCCAGATGTTACGGTCACGGCTGTAGGAAGAATCCGTGGAGAAAGGAAGATGGATACCATGCGCTTTGCAGTACTCAATCTCGGATTCACGGGAGTCCATGTTCCACTTGTCGCTTCTCCAGGGAGCGATGATCTTGATATCGGGAGCCAGAGCCTTGATACCTAACTCGAAACGGATCTGGTCGTTACCCTTACCGGTAGCACCGTGGCAGATAGCTACAGCGCCTTCTTTTCTGGCAATCTCTACCAGCTTCTTGGCGATCAGAGGTCTTGCCATGGAGGTACCTAACAGGTACTTGTTCTCGTATACGGCATGAGCCTGGACACAGGGAACAATATAATCATCACAGAATTCATCGATAACGTCTTCAATATACAGCTTGGAAGCGCCGCAGGCCTTGGCTCTCTCTTCCAGACCGTCGAGCTCCTCTGCCTGTCCGCAGTTGACACAGACACAGATAACTTCGTAGTCAAAATTCTCCTTCAGCCAGGGAATGATAGCGGTAGTATCCAGACCGCCGGAATAAGCTAAAACTACTTTTTCCTTCATGATAAAATCCTCCGTTTTATAGTGTGTATGATGCCAGGGGCAAAAGCCTAAAAGCATGAAGCAATCCGTAATGCATCAGATGTTGGGATCGTGTGTTACGCTCTGACATTTACTATACAACATTATATTCGCAAAAGCAAGCAGAAAAGTTGCATAAATAAATCATAAAAATGAATAAAACAAATTAAAATATGCACATAAATGTATAAATCGGAAAATATACAGCATAAATATGCATAAAATTAGGCACCGGATGCATAGGTTGGTCAGTCGCTGAGCTTTTCGATACCTGAGATATCGCTGTCGATCATCAGGGAGTAGTTCGTATAATAGACCACGAATCCCGGCTTGGCACCGGCAGGCTTTTTGACCTGTTTTTTCTGGACGTAATCGATCTCCACTTTTTCCTGTTCCCTGCCTTTAGAATAGTAGGCAGCCAGTCTGCCCGCCTCTTCAAAAGTACGGTCCGGCAGCTCTTTCCCCTCGGTCTTTACTACCACGTGGGAGCCGGGGATGCCTTTGGCATGGAACCACCAGTCATTTCCTGTGGCGAATTTGAAGGTCAGTTCGTCATTTTGGAAATTATTTTTCCCGACATAAATATGGAAGCCGTCGCTGCTTAAATAGTGGAAGGGCCTGCTGGTGATCTTCGCTTTTTTCGTGCCGCCTTTTCGGCGGATGTAACCGCTCTGGGTCAGTTCCTCCTTGATCTCCACCAGGTCTTCTTCCTTCAGGGCAATGTCCAGTGCTGTGCTGATGGTCTCTAAGTGGTCGATCTCTTCCTTGACCTGGCAGGTCAGCTCGGACAGCGCCTCATAAGTGCGCTTTAATTTGCCGTATTTGTCAAAATATTTTTTCGCATTTTCCGTGGCGGAGAGGGTGGGATCCAGGGGGATCGTCACCGGCTCATTTGTATAATAATTCACGGCGGTGAGGGATCTGTCACCGGGCTTTGCACTGTAACCGTAGGTGTTGAGCAGTTCACCGTAGATGCGGTATTTTTCCCGCTTCTCTGTGTCCTTCATCTGTGCCAGCTGGAGGTCATATTTCTTAATATCACGTTCCAGGGCTGTCTGCACGATACGGCGCAGGTCGGAGGATTTCTGACGGATCCTGGTTAATGTATTTTTCTCCGCATAAAAATGCTCCAGCAGGGCGGACATGGAAGTGTAGGATTCCAAATGATCCGCTCCCGAGCCATACATCGTCAGGGGAACCGCTGCATATTCCACGGGGCGGGTGCCGGTGTAGGCAATGCATGGAGAGAAGGCTTCTTCCCTGATAGAAGTGACCATTTTGGAAAAGATTCCGTATAAAGTATGGTAATCCGTGGGTGTCAGTGCCGCTGTAGGACGTTCCCCATCAAGACCGGCCTCATGACATAATTCCTGTGCCAGTACGGGCGAGATGCCGGTGAAGCTTCCGTAGACCGCCTTGAAGACCGGCTGGGGTTTGGCGGCAAGCATTTCACGGAACGTATTCTCGTCGCAGGTCAGGGCATCCAGCTTGTCCTGGGTGTGTGCAATGAAGTAGGGACGTCCCGGCAAGACTTCCCGGACACTGCTGACAGCGGAGGAGACATGCTTGATACTGTCGATGATGGTATTGTCGTCATTACAGAAGATCAGGTTACTGTGTTTGCCCATCAGCTCCATGACCAGTGTCTTGTGACGCAGATCGCCCATCTCATCCAGATGTTCAATGTCAATATGCACAATACGTTCCAACCCCGGCTGGGAGATGTTCACAATACGGCCGTTCTGCAAGTGTTTGCGCAGAAGCATACAGAAGTTGGGGGCCGCCATGGGGCTGGGTTTATTGGTTTCCGTCAGATAGATCAGCGGGAGAGAAGCACTTGCGGATAACAGCAGGCGCTTCTGCCCGGTGGGCTGTTTGATCGTCAGTAACAGTTCATCATTCTCCGGCTGGGCGATCTTGTACAGCCTTCCGCCGATTAGTTCTTTTTTCAGTTCAGATATTACACAGGCAATGGTAACGCCGTCAAAAGCCATAATTTCCTCATTTCCGCTCTCGTAGAAGCTAAAAAAATAGATGCGCGGATTGCATTGCGCAACACACTTATTGTAGCAGATTTTAATCGGAAAAGGAAGTACGGTAAAAGCAGAGTGAATATTATTCCACTATATTGCATAAAAGCATAAAAGAAGTATGAATAAGTGCATAAATATACATATCAATCCAAAAAACATGCATAAAAATGAAAAAAGTAGTAGACATTTAGGAAGAAAGTGGTATCATGGAACTATTCAGAGTCAGATGAATATCGGAAAAGCGCAGCAGCGATTTTGCGAATGGGGTTCTGAATAGTTCCAAAGCAGAATTGCGGGAGCATCTTGCTGCGAAGTAATTCGATGACACAGAAATGCAATGAAATGAGTGTGAGGTAAAAAAATGATCAGAGTAGGAATCATCGGAGCAACCGGTTATGCCGGAGGAGAACTGGTACGTATCCTGTTGAATCACAAGGATGCCAAAATCGTATGGTACGGTTCCCGAAGCTATATAGATAAGAAGTATTATCAGGTATACCAGAACATGTTTCAGCTGGTGGAGGATATCTGCAAGGATGATAATCTGGAGGAACTGGCGAAGCAGGTGGATGTGATCTTCACCGCAACCCCTCAGGGATTCCTGGCAGGACTGTTATCCGAGGAAATCCTTTCCCAGGTGAAAATTGTGGATCTGTCCGCTGATTACCGTATCAAGGATGTAGCTACCTATGAAAAATGGTACGGCATCGAGCATAAGTCGCCGCAGTTCATCGAGGAAGCAGTATACGGACTCTGCGAGATCAACCGTGACAAGATCACGGAGAAGACCAGACTGGTGGCTAATCCCGGCTGTTATACCACCTGCTCGATCCTGACCGCTTACCCTATGGTAAAAGAAGGTATGATCGATGTGAATACCCTGATCGTGGATGCCAAGTCCGGAACTTCCGGTGCAGGCAGAGGAGCCAAAGTGCCAAACCTGTTCTGCGAAGTGAATGAGAATATGAAAGCCTACGGTGTGGCAAGTCACAGACATACTCCCGAGATCGAGGAGCAGTTAGGCTATGCGGGCAACTGTCAGGTGACCATCAATTTTACCCCGCACCTCGTACCCATGAACCGGGGGATCCTGGCAACCGAATATGCAACACTGAAGAGAAAACCGGACGGCACACTTCCTACCTATGAAGAGGTAAAGGCTGTCTATGATAAATATTATGCAAACGAGAAGTTTGTCCGTGTACTGGATAAGGGCAGCTGCCCCGAGACCAAGTGGGTGGAAGGCAGCAACTACGTGGACATCAACTTTGTCATTGACGAGCGTACCGGACGCATCATTATGATGGGTGCACTGGACAATCTCGTAAAAGGCGCTGCCGGTCAGGCAGTACAGAACATGAACCTGCTGTTCGGACTTCCCGAGAGCGAAGGCCTGGAGCTGGTTCCCTGCTTCCCTTAAAGCAGACACAGGACAAGGACGAAAGGATTACATACATCAATGAGCAAACAGTTTACGATCAAACCAATGACCATAGAAGATTATGACGGTCTGCACGCCCTCTGGATGACCATTCACGGCTTCGGTATCCGGAGTATCGATGATTCCAGGGAAGGTGTGGAGCGTTTTATCCACCGGAATCCCGGCACCAGTGTGGTAGCTGTCGGGGAGGACGGAACCGTAGTGGGCGGTATCCTATGCGGTCATGACGGACGACGGGGCTGCCTGTATCATGTATGTGTGAGAGAAGATTATAGAAGACTTGGCATAGGAAAAGCCATGGTGGTCCACTGCATGAATGCCCTGAAAGAGGAGCACATCAATAAAGTCAGCCTAATCGCTTTTACCCAGAACGATATCGGTAATGCTTTCTGGAAATGCATTGGCTGGACAAAGCGGGAAGACCTGAACTATTATGATTTTACTTTGAATGAAGAGAACATTACAGCGTTTAATAAATAGAAACGGAATCGAAAGGAGAGCATTCCAATATGAAACAGATCCAGGGCGGTGTGACCGCAGCAAAAGGCTTTGAGGCAGCAGGTGTGGAGGCTGCCATTAAATATCAGAATCGTAAGGATATGGCACTGATCGTAAGTAAGGCACCCTGCACCGTGGCAGGTACGTTTACCTCCAACGTGGTAAAGGCGGCTCCCGTGCTGTGGGATAAGCAGATCGTGGAGCATTCCGCATTTGCACAGGCAGTGGTAGTCAATTCCGGAATCGCCAATGCCTGCACCGGCAGACAGGGGCTTAGCTGCTGTGAGGCAGAAGCAAAATGTGCCGGAGAACTGTTAGGCGTGCCCACGGATGCGGTACTGGTAGCATCCACCGGTGTCATCGGTATGCAGATTCCTGTAGATAAGATTACTGCCGGAATCAAAAAGCTGGTGACAGCTAAGGCGGACACCTTAGAGGCCGGTTCCGATGCGGCGCATGCCATCATGACCACCGATACCATTTCCAAGGAGATTGCCATTGAGACCGAGATCGGCGGCAAGACCGTGACATTAGGCGGTATGTGCAAGGGCTCCGGCATGATCCATCCGAATATGTGCACCATGTTAGGCTTTGTAACCACCGATGTGAACATTTCCAAAGAGATGTTGCAGAAGTGCGTCAGCGCAGACGTAGTAGATTCCTTTAACATGATCTCCGTGGACGGTGATACTTCCACCAACGATACACTGTTAGTACTGGCAAATGGTATGGCAGGCAATGAGGAGATCACCGCAGAGGGTGAAGATTACGACAACTTCTGCAAGGCATTGCACGAGATCACTACCTTCCTGGCAAAAAAAATGGCAGGAGACGGCGAAGGGGCAACGGCGCTGTTCGAGACCAAAGTGATCCATGCAGCCAGCAAGGAAGATGCCAGAACCCTGGCAAAATCCGTGATCTGTTCTTCCCTGACCAAGGCAGCTATCTTCGGACATGATGCCAACTGGGGACGCATCCTCTGTGCACTGGGATATTCCGGAGCTAAATTCGATCCGGAAAATGTAGATCTGTATTTTGAGAGTAAGAGCGGTAAGATCCATATTTTCGGTAATGGCGTGGCATGTGATTACAGCGAGGAAGAGGCTACGAAGATCCTCTCCGATCCGGAAGTCACCGCCCTGGTGGATATGCATATGGGGGATGCGGAAGCGACTGCATGGGGCTGTGATCTAAGCTATGACTATGTGAAGATCAATGCAGACTATCGTTCCTAAGATAGTGCGCGACATACGGAAGAAATAAGTGATGGGCGGATCAGATATCTGCGGAAAGGCATGGACAGAACAATGGAAAAAGATATGGAACAGGTAATGAAAAAAGCAGAAGTGCTGATCGAGGCGCTTCCTTACATACAGAAATTCAACCGAAAGATCATTGTGGTAAAATACGGCGGCAGTGCCATGAGCAACGAAGAACTGCAGAAAAACGTCATTAAGGATGTGACGCTGTTGAAGCTGGTAGGCTTCAAACCCATTATTGTGCATGGCGGTGGTAAGGAGATCAGCCGCTGGGTCGGCAAGGTCGGCAAAGAAGCAAAGTTCATCAATGGTCTGCGTGTCACTGACGAGGAGACCATGGAAATCGCGGAAATGGTACTGAACAAGGTGAATAAGAGCCTGGTGACCATGGTGGAAGAGCTCGGTGTCAAGGCGGTTGGTGTCAGCGGCAAGGACGGCGGACTCCTCCAGGTAGAGAAAAAATATTCCGACGGTCAGGACATCGGTTATGTGGGTGAGATCACCGGTGTAAATCCCGATATCCTCTTTGATATGCTGGAGAAGGATTACCTGCCCATCATCGCTCCCATCGGACTGGACAAGGATTATCATACTTACAATATCAATGCGGATGATGCCGCGTGCGCGATCGCAAAGGCAGTACATGCGGAGAAGCTGGCATTCCTGACAGATATCGAAGGCCTGTACAAGGATATCAACGATAAGTCCACCTTTATCTCCAGACTGACAGCCTCCGAGGCAGAGGGACTGATCCACGACGGTTACATCGGCGGTGGCATGCTGCCGAAGTTAAATAACTGTACTTCCGCTATCCGTAACGGTGTAAACCGCGTACATATCCTGGACGGACGTCTGGCACACTGCCTGCTGCTGGAGATCTTCACTAATCAGGGTATCGGTACCGCAATCGTATCCGATGAGGAGGAAAAATAAAATGAGTGACACCATGAAAGAATATATTGCAGAAGCGGAAAAAGATCTGCTGCATACCTATAACCGGTACCAGATCGTTCTGGATAAGGGCGATGGTGTGTATCTGTATGATATAGACGGTAAAAAATATCTGGATTTTGTAGCGGGTATAGCCGTATTTGCACTGGGATATCAGAACAAAGCATACAACGATGCACTGAAAGCACAGATCGACAAGGTGATCCACACTTCCAACTATTATTATAATGTGCCCGCCATCGAAGCAGCACGAAAGATCAAAAAAGTATCCGGCATGGATCGGGTCTTTTTCACCAATTCCGGTGCGGAAGCGGTGGAGGGCGCCATCAAGGCAGCCAGAAAATACGCCTATCTGAAAGACGGCTGTACCGATCACGAGATCATTGCCATGAACCATTCTTTCCACGGCAGGACCATGGGTGCTCTGTCCGTGACGGGCAATCCTAAGTACCGTGAGGCATTCCAGCCTATGATCGGTCATATTAAATTCGCCGATCTGAATAATTTTCAGAGTGTGCTGGATCAGGTGACGGACAAGACCTGCGCTATCATTATGGAGACCGTGCAGGGCGAGGGTGGACTGTATCCAGCAACGGAAGAATTTTTGAAGCAGGTACGGGATCTGTGCGACGAGAGGGATATCCTGCTGATCTTAGATGAGATCCAGTGTGGTATGGGTCGTACCGGTTACATGTATGCATGGCAGCGTTTTGGCGTGAAACCGGATATCATGACCTCTGCCAAGGCACTGGGCTGCGGTGTGCCGGTAGGTGCTTTTATGATGACGGAAAAGGTTGCACAGCATTCTCTGACCGCGGGAGATCACGGAACCACCTACGGTGGCAACCCATTGGCCTGCGCCGCTGTGGAAAAAGTGCTTGATTTATTCGAAGAGGACCATATAATAGAACATGTGAGAGAGGTAGCTCCTTATCTGGAACAGCGTCTGAATGAGCTGGCTGAAAAGTACGACTGTATTCAGGAACGTCGTGGTGTGGGCCTGATGCAGGGTTTGGTATTTGATCATCCGGTGGGAGATATCATTAACAGAGCATTGGAGAAGGGATTGATTCTGATCAATGCCGGTGCGGATATTATTCGTTTTGTACCTCCTCTCGTCATTACCAGAGAAAACGTGGACGAAATGATCGCTATTTTGGACACCTGTATCGAATAAGAGGTTTAAGGTAATTATGTTTTTGAAAAAAAGAATGATTGCTACAGCAGCTGTGATCGCCATGGCTGCTGCAGCTGTTTACGGAAGTACGCAGGAAATGAGCCAGACGCAGGATACCGGAGAACGTTTGCAGCTGTTTCGGGCGAAAGAGACCATCTACTGCTGGTATTCAGATGAGGCTCTGTCCGGCTATATCAACGCGGCAGCAGTGTCTTTCGGAGAACAGAACAAGGTCCGTGTGATCCCGGTGCTGACTTCCGACAGTGAATATCTGGAAGCGGTCAATCAGGAGACACTGCATTCCGATCAGATACCGGATATCTATCTGTTAAGCAGTGACTCCCTGGAGAAGGCATATCTGGCGGGTCTGGCGACAAAGGTGCCGGATACGGAGGGAATCTGCGATACGGATCATTTTTCCCGGGCAGCACTGGCGGCGGTGACCTATGACGATAAAATCATTGGTTATCCTGTGTATTTTGATACCAGTGCACTGGTATACAATGAAGATTATCTCCGCACCTGGGCGACACAACAGGCGGAAAAAGAGCTGTCCGGCAGCAGTGACAATGATGAACCGGTAGGAGAAGGTGAGGAGATCATCGAGGAAGATTCTCTTCCGGAGGATCAGACCACAGATCAGGTTACCGCGGATGAAGCAGCGGTAAACGCGTTGGCGGAACAGTATTTCGCCAAGGCACTTCCCTCTACGGTGGACGATCTGTTGAACATTGCGGATACATTTGATGCACCGGAGGGCGTCGAAGGCGTCATGAAATGGGATGTGAACAATATCTTTTACAACTACTGGATCGTGGGTAATTACATGATCGTAGGCGGTGATCCCGGTGATGACAGAAATGATATCAACATCAACAATCCGGAGACCATACAGTGTCTGGAAGTATACAAGGCGCTGAACCAGTTCTTCTTCATTGAGTCAGATACCGTGACTTATGATTCCGTGATCCAGGACTTCATTGATGGCAAGACCATGTTCACCATCGGAACGACGGATGTGGTAAAGCGGCTGGAGGATGCAAAAGCAGACGGCAGTCTTACATTTAACTACGGAATTGCCCGTATGCCGGATGTCAGTGCCGAGCTTCAGAGCAGATCTTTGTCTGTTACCGGAGCGGCGGTGATCAATGGTTATTCGGAGCATAAGGAGCTTGCGGATCGTTTTGCAGCTTATCTGTCGGAAGAATATGCGGATGGACTGTATGAGCGTTCCGGTAAAATGCCTGCAAGCATTCATGCGGCGGAGAATGCGGATAATGGAGCACTTACGATTTTTGCCGATGAGTATGCGGACAGCGTATCGCTTCCGAAAATGCTGGAGACAGGGAATTTCTGGATGCAGCTGGAAGTACTGTTTTCCAAGGTGTGGAACGGCGAGGATGTGACGACACTGGTGCAGCAGCTGGCGGACAATATGTCGCAGCAATTAGGAAATACAGAGAATTGACGAATCAGGAATGAAAGAACCGGTCCTGGGATAGACTACTACTAAAAAGAAAAGGTGGTAGAATCCTATGATCGGTTTTTTGATTGCTTTAGTCTCCGGAGCGCTGATGAGTATTCAGGGAGTATTCAATACCCAGGTCACAAAGGCTTCCGGAATCTGGACCGCAAGTGCATTTGTACAGTTCACGGCGTTGCTGGTATGCCTGGGAGCATGGCTGTGTACGGAGCGGACTTCCTTTCTGAAAATAGCGCAGGTGGAGCCGAAATATATGTTGCTTGGAGGTGCCATCGGTGCTTTTATTACCTATACGGTGATTCGGAGCATGGATGCCCTGGGACCGGCCAAAGCGGTGATGCTCATTGTGATCGCCCAGCTTGCTGTGGCATATATCATCGAGTTGTTCGGATGGTTCGGTGTGGAGAAGCAACCCTGGGAGTGGCGCAAGGCTGTTGGCATGGCAGTGGCAATCGTAGGTATCATAATTTTCAAGTGGAAATAAGCTGACAAACGGCTTGTAAATTCCGGATAATTCCAGTACAATGAAAGTTGACAGCATAGAGAGGCAATCCCCTGAGAGTGAACGACAGGAAGGGGACTATGATGGTTTTTAAATTTTTTTCTAAAATAAAATATAGGTGTTTGATCGGTTTGCTGGGATGCATCGTGTTATTTGTGACAGGCTGTGGGACAGCAGATGAGGCGATTGTGCTGATTCCACCCGGGGAATCCGTTGCGGAATTCCCGGAGCTGGAAGCTGCGGAACAGGCTGCAGAGACCAGAGTGGTCGAGCCGCAGACGGTGTATGTCTATGTCTGTGGTGCGGTGCGGACACCGGGAGTCGTGGAGGTGCCGGAGGGCAGCCGAGCCGCGGAGGCATTGGAACTGGCCGGTGGCATGACAACGGAGGCGGATCCTTTTTATGTCAATCTGGCGGAAATCGTGACAGATGGACAGAAATTGTATTTTCCCACAGCATCGGAGGCGGAAGAAATGGAAGCTGCGGGGAAGGCGGCAGAAGAGGGACTCGTGAACATCAACACGGCATCCGCAGAGGAATTGTGTACGCTTCCGGGAATCGGAGCATCCAGGGCAGCGGATATTGTGCGCTACCGGGAGAAAAACGGTGCTTTTCAGACGAAGGAGGACATTATGAAGGTGTCCGGGATCAAACAGAATGCTTATGATAAGTTATGTGATAGGATTACGGTGCAATGAGAATATCACACACAGGGAATAGAAAGGTAAAATAAAGAGGTTAAGGAAGATGGCAGGCAAGAGAGTGCTGGTAGTGGATGATGAGAAGCTGATCGTGAAGGGAATCCGTTTCAGTCTGGAACAGGACAATATGGAAGTGGACTGTGCCTATGACGGAGAGGAAGCACTGGAGATGGCACATAACAAGGAATACGACATCATATTGCTGGATGTCATGCTTCCCAAACTGACAGGATTTGAAGTCTGTCAGCAGATCCGGGAATTCTCCAATGTACCGGTGATCATGTTGACCGCCAAGGGCGATGATATGGATAAGATTCTGGGACTGGAATACGGTGCGGATGATTACATAACGAAGCCTTTCAATATTCTCGAGGTTAAGGCAAGAATTAAAGCTATCCTGCGCCGCATGGAGCCGAAGAAAACGACCGCAGAGAGCGGCGGTATTCTCGAAAGCGGAGATCTGAAGCTGGATCGTGATGGCAGAAGAGCTTATATTCAGAGAAAAGAGATCGGCCTGACGGCCAAAGAGTTTGAGGTACTGGAGCTTCTGATGCTGAATCCGGACAAGGTATACAGCAGAGAGAATCTGTTAAAACTCGTGTGGGGTACGGACTATCCCGGAGATGTACGCACTGTGGATGTACATATCCGAAGACTGCGGGAGAAGATCGAATTGAGCCCCAGCGAACCCAGATACGTCCATACCAAGTGGGGAGTCGGGTACTATTTTAATGATAAACTCAGCCATGGACAGAATGCGTGACTGCTTGCAGGCAAAGCATTCTGTCCATGAGCTGAGTGAACGAACATGAGCAAGAAGGACGAAAGTCCGGAATGCGAATGGGCGTTGCGATTTCGAGAGTGCGGAGCACGGAGAAATCGTATATCATGTCATGGAGGAGAGAAGATGCGTGACTGCTTGCAGGCAAAGCATTCTGTCCATGAGCTGAGTGAACGAACATGAGCAAGAAGGACGAAAGTCCGGAATGCGAATGGGCGTTGCGATTTCGAGAGTGCGGAGCACGGAGAAATCGTATATCATGTCATGGAGGAGAGAAGATGTGTGACTGCTTGCAGGCAAAGCATTCTGTCCATGAGCTGAGTGAACGAACATGAGGTTTTTATATTGTGAAGAAATGGAATAAAGAACGATTCGCGACGATATGGGAAAATCTGGAGAGCATGATCAAACTGCGAAGTCTGCGGGCAAGAATTTTCCTGCTGATTCTGGTGATCGGACTGGTCCCCTGTATTGTCATGCGGCACGGTATCGTAAGCAATTATGAGGATATGGCGGTGGAACAGCGGATCACGGTGGTGCAGAACCAGTTGATGATCCTGGCGAACCACCTGGTCAGCAACAATTATTTGAGCAGCCACGGCGTCAGAGAGGATACCGGCAATTCCCGAGAGGTCATCAATGCGGAGCTGGAGATGCTGTCCAATCTGTACGAAGGCCGTGTGATGATCATTAACAAAAATTTTAAGGTGGAAAAAGATACCTACGGCATCAGTGAGGGGAAGACGATCATTTCCGAGGAAGTCATTAAGTGCTTTCAGGGGGAAAATATCTCTCACTACGACCCGGAGCACGGTTACATAGAGATGACTACTCCCATCATGGATACCACAGCCAATACCACGGACGAGAACGGTAAAAAAAATCCCGATGCGATCCGAGGTGTCATGCTGACCAGTATTTCTAATGACAGTATTGTAAATGCCAGGGAAGTGTTGAACCGCAAGGCATATATCATGGAAGTGATCATGATCGTGGCAATCCTGGCGCTGGCAATTCTGCTGTCCAGAGTGCTGACGATGCCTTTCAACAGAGTTACCCAGGCGATCAATGCGGTGAGGGAAGGATTCAGTGATGAGACCATCTCTGTGCCTGATTATGTGGAGACGGTACATATCGTGGATGCTTTTAACCAACTGTTGAAGCGCATGAAAGCACTGGACGACTCGAGACAGGAATTTGTAGCTAATGTGTCCCACGAACTGAAGACTCCCATGACATCCATCAAAGTACTGGCGGATTCCCTGCTGGCACAGGACGACGCTCCTGCGGAGCTGTATCGTGAGTTCATGGAAGACATTACATCCGAAATCGATAGAGAGAATCAGATCATCACCGACCTGTTGGCACTGGTGAAGATGGATAAAAAGGTACAGGACCTGAACATTGTATCATTGAATATCAATGATCTGACAGAATTGATCCTGAAAAGACTGCGTCCTATCGCCCGGAAAAAAGATGTGGAAGTCGTATTTGAGAGCGTTCGCCCCGTAGTAGCGGAAGTTGATGAGGTCAAGATGACGCTGATCATGACGAATCTGGTAGAAAATGCCATCAAATACAACAAGGATCATGGCTGGGTAAAGGTGGTACTGGATGCGGATCACCAGTATTTTACTTTTGAAGTCAGCGATTCCGGAATCGGTATTCCGGAGGAATCCCTGGCACACATCTGCGAGCGTTTTTATCGTGTGGACAAGTCCCATTCCAGAGAGATCGGAGGAACCGGACTGGGGCTGGCGATCACGAAGAGTGCGGTGCTGATGCACAAAGGATCCCTTACGGTGACCAGTACAGAAGGACAGGGATCCTGTTTTCTGGTGAAGATTCCGCTAATGTATATAGCGTCTTAGAAGGACTGTGAATTATGAAGAAAATAGTAAGTTATATGATGACAGGAATATTGCTGTTGTCGTTTTTGTTGACCGGATGTGGTTCGCCAGAACCCCAGACCGGGAAGAAAATGTCCATGTATTATATCAATACAGCGGAGACGAAGGTTGAGGTACATGAACAGTATCTGAACACGAAGACTTTGGACGAACAGTTGGATGAGACCATGAGGTATCTCTCGACGACTCCGGAAAAGCTGGAATATAAGGCACCTTTGGATATGGGATTCCGGGTCCTGGATTATGAAGTAGAAGATGGAAAACTACTGATCAACGTAGACAAGGCGTATTCGGAACTGTCTCCCACCACGGAGGTACTGGTGCGTGCGGCCATCGTAAGAACGCTTACGCAGCTGCCCAATGTGAAGTATGTGGGCATTACCGTAGAGGACAGCCAGTTGTACGATAATGCCGGGGAGATGGTAGGCTGGATGAATGCCGATCAGTTCATCAATAATGACGGTAACGAGATCAATACCTACGAACTGGTGAAGGTAAAACTGTATTTTGCCAATGCGGCTGGGGATAAACTAATCGCTTCATACAGAGAAAAGCATTATTCCACCAATACACCTCTGGAGCGTTTTGTAGTGGAAGAGCTGATCGCCGGTCCCAGCGGACAGATCGAGGGATTATATCCGGTGATCAATCCGGAGACGAAGATCGTCAATATTCTGACTAAGGATGGAATCTGTTATGTAAATCTGGATTCCAATTTCCTCACGGTGATAAATAACGTATCCACGGAAGTGGCAGTTTACTCTATCGTGAATTCGCTGGTAGAACTTGACAATATCAATAAAGTACAGATTCTGGTCAATGGCGAAGTGCCGCCTACTTTCAACAATTCCACGTTTGAAAGAAACCTGGATTATGTTACGACATTGGAACAGTAAATATTTACGGATATGGATTGCTTTGCGTTTTATCGCAGAGACAGTCTGTTCTGTGGTGTAGGTGCGTAAGACGTATGCAGAAAGGAATTTAATGAGACGACCACTTTTTACAGTGTGTTTGTGTCTCGTGACAATAATCGCAATAATGAGAATACTGGCAGGGGTGGGAACCGGTGAAGATACCGGCCTGCCGCCTGACGGAAGTCCGGTGAAGATCACGGGACGGATAGACACAAGAAGTTCTGAAGAAATTATTCTAAAATCAATTTCTATTATTCAAAACGATCAAGAATATTCCTATTCTGGAAAATTACAATGTGAACTGGAAAATATGAAAACGGCAATGATCACTGCAGGTGCTGTAACCGAAGAAGAGAAAACCCTTAAGATCGGGCAACAGATCGTTCTGGAAGGGACTTTTGCTTTGTTTTCGACCGCGACCAATCCGGGAGAATTTGATGCGCAGGCATACTATGCGGCCAAGGGTATTGGCGGCAGAGTACGGAAGGCACAGATTCTGGCCGCAGGGGAGAAGTACAGCTTTTTGCGGGAAAAACTGTATGGATTCCGGCAGGTATTGCATGACAGGCTTGCAGAAGTTTTTCCTGCGAAAGAAGCCTCCGTTATGCAGACATTGCTGCTTGGGGAGAAGGAGGAACTGGACGCTGAGGTAAAGGCGCTGTATCAGAAAAACGGAATTGCTCATATCTTAAGTATTTCGGGATTACATATTACTCTGCTTGGAATGGGGGTATACCGGTTGCTTAAGAGACTGGGATTACCTGTCAGGGCGGCAGCAGTGGGTGGTGCAATGCTGCTTCTTATATATGGTGTGATGGTGGGCATGAGTGTGTCTGCCAGCCGTGCCATCGGAATGTATCTGTTGCAGATGCTCGGGATATTTGTGGGCAGGACTTATGACATGTTGACAGGGCTGGGACTGATGGCACTATTGCTTGTCTTACAGGAACCGGAGCGACTTTTTGATGTGAGCTTTTTAATGTCCTTCGGAGCGGTGCTGGGGATTTGCATTCTGACGCCGGTGTTTTCCGGGGGCTGTTGGGAAAGGGATGCAGATGCGGAGTCAGAAGTCAAAGGGATATCGACATGGTTTCGTACCGTGGCAGATATTCTGGGGGATTCCGCCTATGAGAGAAACAAGTACCGGGAAGGCTGGCGCAAGGTGGCGTATGAAGAAATTCGCCGTATGGTGTCTGCGGTCAAAGGAGGCTTTGCTGCCAGTGTGGGAGTCATCCTGTTTACACTGCCCGTACAGTTATGGTTTTTCTATGAGATCCCGGTCTATTCGGTGCTGTTGAATCTGTTGGTGCTGCCATTTATGAGTGCGGTAGTGGCGGGAGGAATCCTATCGTTGATTCCGGGACTTGGTATTGTGGGGACGGTGGATTGTCTGATCCTGTGGTGGTATGAGTGGATCTGTGAAAGATTCGGAGAACTGCCGGGAGCGGTATGGTGTGTGGGGCAGCCTGAGAGATGGCAGATTGTTTGTTATTATGCCGGGATATTTCTGCTGGTCTTCGGCAGAAAATATGTGGAAGCATGGAAGAAACGGGGAACGTATGGGGAGGAAAATGTTCCGGGAGACAGGCTGCATTCTGCGAGAACCCCATGGTGTCTTATAACGAGAGGAGCGGATGAAAGCATCAGGAATAGAAAAAGGGATTGTAAGGGAGAGATGATGCATAGGAACAGAGTCCCGCACCTGATCGCAGCTGTGATGATCCTAGGATTATTGATTGGTTTGCTCACAGGAAATTTTGATTGTGGGAGTCGCGTGACTTTCCTGGACGTGGGGCAGGGCGACGGCATCGTGGTGGAGACTGGGCAGGGAGCCTATCTTTTCGACTGTGGCAGCACCAGCCGGAAGAACATCGGGGAATATGTGCTGAAGCCTTATCTCAAGAGCCGTGGCATCTCATCTCTTCGCGGTGTATTTGTTTCCCACCCTGATGAAGACCATATGAATGGAGTATTGGAATTGATGGAGAACGGTGAGGAATGGGGGATTACTGCGGAGCAGTTGTTCCTACCGGCGATCCGAGAGTCGGAGCGCAGGGAAACCTTTGAGCAGCTGCTTGCAGCGGCGGAGGATGCCGGGATACCGGTAAGCTACATAAAATACGGCGATGAGATCAGAGACAGTCAACTTAGGTTGTTGTGTCTGCACCCGGAGGAGAATACGACCCTTGCAGATGCCAACGCCTATTCGGAATGCTTTTATGTGGAGGTATTTGCGAAGAAGATGAAGCAGGAAGCAATAGACGACAGGAAAGCCAATGACGCAAGTGGGGCATCTGCCATTGGGAAGATCAGCATTCTTCTGACCGGGGATGTGGAAGGAGAAGGGGAACGGCAATTGACGCAGAAATTGCAGGCGTTGCAGGAATCGCAGGCGTTGCAGGAATCGCAGTCGTTGCAGGAATCCCGGTCGCTGCAGGAATCCCGGTCGCTGCAAGAATCCCGGTCGCTACAGGAATCGCAGTCGCTACAGGAATCGCAGTCGCTACAGTTAACCAGGAGATTGCAGGAACAGCGCGGACAGAGGAAGTTCAGGGTAGATATACTGAAGGTAGCTCATCATGGCTCCGGCTATTCCACCGGCACCGAGTTCCTTACCACCGCCAGTCCTGTCACCGCGATCATATCCTGTGGCCGCAACAATTCCTATGGACATCCCCATGTCGAGACGCTGCAGCGATTAGAGGACGCCCGGGTGCCCTGGTATGGCACCATGGACTACGGAGCCCTGACGGTGACTGTCGATTCTCATGGGAATCGCCTGCATGGGTACCTGAGGCGGAAATAAGACGTGATACCCACGGCATTTGAAAAGTGTGGGTATGAGAGACAGGAAGAAGGCATGATACCCACGGCATTTGAAAAGCGTGGGTATGAGAGACGGGAAGAAGGCATGATACCCACGGAGCACAAAAAGTGTGGGTATGAGAGGCAGGAAGAAGGCATGATACCCACGGCATTTGAAAAGCGTGGGTATGAGAGACGGGAAGAAGGCATGATACCCACGGTGCTTGAAAAGTGTGGGTATGAGAGGCAGGAAGAAGGCATGATACCCACGGCATTTGAAAAGCGTGGGTATGAGAGGCAGGAAGAAGACGTGATACCCATGGAGCACGAAAAGTGTGGGTATGAGAGACAGGAAGAAGGCATGATACCCACGGTGCTTGAAAAGCGTGGGTATGAGAGGCAGGAAGAAGGCATGATACCCACGGCATTTGAAAAGTGTGGGTATGAGAGTCAGGAAGAAACTGAAATACCATCGCTTCTTAGAAAATATGGGTATATGCAATACAACAATAGAAGGGAGAATCATATGTTTGCGAATTATTGGGAGATACAAAATCGTGTAAAGTACATCAAGGAAGAATTAAGTCATATAGAAGCTGTGGAAAAGGAAATGCCTGCGGGAGAACTTATTGTAGCAAAGAATAATAAGAACTATAAGTGGTATTTTCATAATCAGAATACCACGATATATTTGCCGAAGAAAGAAATTGAACTTGCTAAGAAATTAACATTAAAAAAATATTACCAGTTGCGTAAGGAAGAATTACAAAGAGAGTTGCAGGCATGCCAGATGTATATGCAGAAGGCGGATTGTAAGAAAGATATGTTGGAAAAAATGTTGGACAATGCGGAATATGAACGGCTTTTAGGAGGACGAAGACATTCTGTTAAAAAAGAGCTAGAGAATTGGATGAATGAAAAATATGAGAAAAATGGCAGTCATCCTGAGAACCTCATTGTAAAAGGAACACAGGGAAAATTTCTGCGTTCGAAGTCAGAGGCTATTATAGATAAGGTCTTGTACACAAATGGAATTCCCTTTCGATATGAAGATAAACTCGTCCTCGAGAACACTTTTTTGTATCCGGATTTTACAACCAGGCACCCTAAAACGGGACAGGTATATTATTGGGAACATTTTGGATTGATGGATCAGCCGGAGTATATAAACAGAGCTTGCCAAAAAATAAAAATGTATTGTGAAAACGGAATTATACCAGGGATAAATCTGATTCTGACATATGAGACAAAAGAGAATCCCTTGTCAATTGATCAGGTGGAAAAAATAGTGAAAGAATATTTCCTATAGAAAAGGATATTATGGTACAATTTATAAGAAAACATTCCAAGGAAGGGGAAATTGATATGAAGCACCTGATCATTGTAAAGTTTAAAGAAAATGTATGGGCCAGGGAAAGCGAGGCGAGCAGAGAGATGCTTGCGGATATCCGGGAAATCTTCGATCGGACGCAGCAGATCGAAGGCGTCCATACAGTGAATATTTATGAAAATGTGACGCCGAGACCGAACCGGCATGACCTGATGATCGAGATGGAGATGGCTCCGGAGGCGCTGCCTGTATACGATGATTCCGCGGCTCATCAGGAATGGAAGGCAAAGTACGGGGAGTATATTCAGACTAAGACCATTTTTGATTACGAATAAAGTATATAATTTTATGAGATAGGAGAAAACGAGAATGAAAGAAAACCAGAATATGATTGCAGGTCAGATCAATTAACAGATGACAGAAGGGCTGGAGTCAGTTATGGAAGAATTTGATATCAGAGAAGCTACGCCGAAAGATGCGGAGAAGATCATCGCATATTTAGCACAGGTAGGTGGAGAGACAGATTATCTGTCCTTTGGAAAAGAAGGGCTTCCTATTTCGATAGAAGAGGAAGAGAAATTTATACAGAATATAAATAAGGAGGAACATTCCGTTCTCTATGTAGTATGGAAAAATGGAGAGATCATCGGAGATGCCAGCCTAAGCGGATTCTCCAGAAGGATGAGCCACCGCGCCGAATTCGGAATCTCTGTGGTCAAGTCGGAATGGGGGCAGGGAATTGGTAGTGCACTGTTACAGAAATGCATTATGTATGCTAAAGAACATGCGATAGAACTGATCAATCTGGAAGTCCGAAACGATAATATACGCGCTATTCATGTCTATGAGAAATATGGCTTCCGGAAAATAGGGACCTCACCGGCGTATTATAAGATGGACGGAACATATTATGATTTCGATCTGATGGTATTAGACCTGAGAAGGGAAAGGCGGTAGTTATCGTTATCGCCGCGGCCGTCATCGCGAAGACCATCGAAGGAGCGACGATAGCGGAGCAGAACTCAGCACGATCGTAGTACAGATGCATTAACACAGAAATATAAAGAAATACAAAGTGACCCCAAGAACCGCAAAGAAACACAAAGGAGCCATAACACCATGGAAATATTTGACATCGTAGATGAAAAAGGCATTCCCACAGGGGAGACCATAGAACGCACACAGGCGCATGAAAAAGGTGTCCGACACAGAACCGCCCATATCTGGATCGTGAGGGAACAGGACGGAAAAGCCCAGCTGTTATTACAGAAGCGTTCCGCAGAGAAAGACAGTTTTCCGGGGCGGTTCGATACCTCTTCTGCCGGGCATATTCAGGCGGGGGACGAGCCGGAAGAGTCCGCAATCCGGGAACTTCACGAAGAACTGGGAATCCGGGCAGCAAAGGAGGATCTTACATTCGCCGGATGTTTTGATATTCAATACGAAAAAGAATTCTATGGAAAAATGTTCCGGGACAATGAAGTGGCATTCGTCTACATGTACACCAAGCCTGTAGATGCTAAAAAGCTTACCCTGCAAAAAGAGGAAGTGGAGAGCGTGGAGTGGTTCGATATGGAGGAACTGGACACCGCATTGCAGCCGCCCAGAGACCAAAGGTTCTGCGTCCCTATGGAGGGCTTCCAGATTGCAAAACAATGGTGGGAGAGCAGAAGATAATTAAACTGTCTCTACAGGTCTGACTGGCAGACAGAATTGCAGCACATGCGAGAGATGATTTCGACGCCGGAGGTTTTGGTGTATTACGATGCCATATAGCAGGCAACGGAAGAATTCAGACAGGCAGAGTAAAAAAAGAGCTGCCCTCATAATGAGGACAACTCTTTTATTTTAATAAGATTTTCACCAGATGAAATTACTTCACAGTTACGGAAGTGATGTGAGGGTTCACACCTTCGTACCAGTACAGGAAGCCTTCCATATCAACAGTGTCACCGATCTTTAAGTTCTTTACAGCATTGTAAACATCGGTGGTGTTGTCGCACAGATAAGACTCAACGGTGAAGGTATAGGTCTGACCATTCAGAGATACGTTGAAGTACAGGTCGTTACCGTCTTCGCCGGAACCGTCCCAGTTGTACAGGAAAGCAACGTCATTGCCGTCAGCATCCTGACCAGCAGCTTCTACGGTCATGCCCTTGAAAGCTACGAACTGGTTCTGGTAGTTGATCAGATCATCGGTACCTAACAGATCGGTCACATCGGTAACGGGAGCAATGTAGCTGCCCTCTTCGATCTCGAAGGTAGCACCTTCGGCAATCTCTACTTCACCGGACCACTCGGTCTTATAACCGGTTACCTTAATCTTGGTACCGGGTACCAGCTTTGCATAATCCTCTTCGGAACATGCGGCATTATAAATGAAGTAAGCACCGTCCTGATCCTGGGTGTACAGGGTAGCCTTGTCTTCCCACCAGGACTGTTTAGCCTGAACATAAGCCTCGATCACAACTTCGGAATCGAGATCAGCAGCCATGTACTCTTCATAGGTCATAACACCCTCGGACTTCTCATCAGCAACAGCTTCAGCAGCCTCGGTAGAAGCTTCTGTAGTAGCTTCGGTAGTAGCAGCTTCGGTAGCAGCCTCAGTGGTGGCAGCAGCGGTAGATTCAGCAGCAACGTCTGCATTGCTGTTTCCACATGCAGCGAGAGACAGAACCAGAGCCATAGCCATGGTTAATGCAAGTGTCTTCTTTTTCATAATAATCCTCCATTCCTGCGCTTTGTGGCGCATATGGGTCTGTGCAGATACACAGACATCTCCTCAATTTATCCGGTGCGCTCAGACACCGAACAGTTCCATTATACCTGAAACACAAGATAAATCAAGGCTTTTTGCAAAAAGAGCCCCATCCGCAGGAGAAATACCATCAGAAGCTATCTTACGAATGGGGCTGAAAAATTACTTTTTTCTGTTTTTTAAATATTCTCGCCCTACATACAGCAGGATCAGGATCCAGGTGACTGCAAGTGTGCTTAACAGGATCACGGAAGTCCGGGGCATGGCACCAAGTTCCTTTTTGCCGAAGGAGGCGTCACTTCCCTGGCCGAGACGGTACAGGCTCTCCACATCACTGTAAAGCTTTTGCATGTAGGCATCATCCACAGTTTCTTTTCTGCGGGTGGACTTCACTACGTTTTCAATCAACTGTCCGGAAGCATCACGTAAGGATGCGGAACCGTTAAATACCGGTGTGACAAAAGTATTGTCCACATGATCCAAAAGTAGTTTGGAAGCTTCAATCTTCACTGCATAATGTGTACCGTTATCCGCACCGCATTCGGACAGATACTCCTGATACTCTGCGGAGTTCTGTGCCTTAGAGGTTACAGGTACATAACCTTCTGTCTCGGAATAAGCGATCTGCACATCGTTGGTGAGCAGATACTGGGCAAACAGCCAGGATGCCAGTACTTCCTGAGAGTCCGATTTATTGAAAACGCAGACGGAAGGACCCTGAGAGATCATTTCGGGATGCTCCGGGTCAAACTGGGGAATCATCCGCACGGCGGTCTCAAACTGCACCAGAGAATCCTCGCTGATATCCGACAGCGGAGCGTCCGTACCCATCCAGGTGGCTCCGGCAGTGGAATCAATGGCGAAAATACATTGCCCGGCATTCAGGAAGTTCGCAGGATAACCGGAGATCTTGAAGGTGGAAAAGGCACCGCTCTTTACATGTCCGGCAATACCATACAGGAGATCCGTGGTGGTATCGTTGAAAAGTTCAATGCTGCCGTCAGCCGTGGAATATCCTGCGTTCTTTTGCTTTAACATCTGGATCATCATGTTGTCGGTGGACTTGTAGATAAACGGGATCAGTACATTCTGTCCGTTGGCTACATAGGTGCCGTCCGCATTTTTGGCGGTGGCAGCCTCGGAGACTTCCCAGATGAAGTCCCAGGTCAGTACATCCGGCAGAGTATATCCAAGATTTTCCACGTAGGTCTTATTCACGTAGCAGGCTTCGGTGGAACGCATGTAGGGTACGGCATAGTAATGACCGTCGATGGAGCATTCATTCAGAAACTGGGGAATGACTTCTTCTCTTGCAGGACCGTCATAGGCAAGTTCCGTGCCGCCCAGACCGTATTTTTCATCGGCAAACAGGTCATCCAGAGGAACTACGGTATTCTGTCCGGTGAGGTAGGTGGCAATGTGATCTGGGTAGGTGATGCAGACATTGGGTGTCGTATTGGTGGAAATATTGGTAATGACATCGTTGTAAATTTTGCCGTAATCCGTGTATAAATTCAGGTTCACCGTGATATTGGGATACAAGGCTTCAAAATCTGCAATGGCTTTTTTGTAGATTTCTGTCTGGGTCTTGTTGGTATCGTTTTTCGCCCAGAAGGTGATCTCATAGTTTCTGGAAGTATCGAATTCCTCCGGAACAGCGAATTCCGGCAGCCCCTTGGACCCATGGCAGCCGGTCAGAGACAGGGACAGCCCGCCCAGGGCACATACGAGTGCCAGCTTTTTGCTAAATTGACTCATCCTTTGGTACCTCCCCTGGCAACACCTGCCATGACTTTTTTACGGAATACGAGGAACAACACCACCAGAGGAACGGAGATCACGACCACCGCAGCCATCATGGCAGGGATGTTCTCTCTACCGAAACCATTCTCACGGATCTCCTGGATACCGTTGGACACCAGATAGTAATCCGGATCATCGGTGATCAGTCTGGGCCACACATAGGAGTTCCAGCATTCAATAACCTTCAGGATCACGATGGTGATCAGCGTGGGCTTGCAGATGGGCACCATGACCTTGCGCAGATATCGCAGATCAGAAGTACCGTCCACCTTGGCGGCATAATACAGCTCATCCGGAATCTGTGCGAAATTCTCCCGCAGCAGATAGATATAAAATACGCTGGTCACGGAAGGCAGGATCAGGCCGGTGAAGGTATTGCGCAGATCCAGGTTCGTGATGGTGGTGAAATTCGTAATGACCACCAGCTCGTTCGGAATCATCATCAGAGATAAAAATAACGTAAAGATCAGATCTTTTCCGGCAAAGTTCAACCTTGCAAAAGCGAAGGCCGCCAGGGTGATGACTACCAGCATAATGGCAGTGGTGACCACAGTGAAAAACAAAGTGTTCCACAGGTATCTTCCCAGAGAAACAGTGGTAAAAGCGTCCACGTAGTTCTGCAGAGTGGGAGACAGGGTGAAAAACTTCGGAATATATTCCGCATTATAGGAACCGTAGCTTTTTACGGAGGTCAGTACCATCCAGTAAAAAGGGAACAGTACGATCAGCGCCCACAGACACAGAAAAAAGTAGATGATCCCATTGCGGATATTGCCGTGGATCCGGGTGCGTTTCTCGATTCTTTCATAATCAGATGTAATATCAGACATCACAAAGACCTCCTTTCCTATACATAGTGGACATGCTTTTTGCTGACCAGCAGATTGATGCAGGTGATGGTCAGGACGATGGCAAACAGCAGGATCGCCGCAGCGGAAGCATAGGAAGGATATCCGCCGCTGTCGCCGTAGAGCATGTCGTAGACGTAGCCGACGATAGTATTCATCTCTGCGGCATTTAAGTTCGTGCCGAAGAGTGCCACGGCATCACTGTAGGCTTTGAATGCGCCGATAAAGCCGGTGATGATCAGGTAGAATACCATGGGGGAGATCATGGGCAGTGTGATCTTGGTGAACATCCGGAAACGGGAAGTGCCGTCCACTCTTGCTGCATTGTAGTACATGGGGTTCACACTGGCGAGAGCACTGGTCAGGATCAGGATCTTAAAGGGCATAACGATCCAGATGGTATAAAAGCACAGCACGAACATTTTCGCCCAGTAGGGTCCGTCGATGAAATCCACGGAGCTGCCGCCGAAAAACTGGATCAGTAGATTGATCAGACCGTCGGAGTAAGGAGTTTTTTTGAAAAGAATCATGAAGACCAGACCGACCGCCAGAGTATTGGTCACATAGGGCAGGAAAAATATGGTCTGGAACAGATCCCGCAGCGGTTTGATGGAGCTTAAGGCGGCGGAGATCAAAAGCGCCAGTCCGGTGGAGACAGGAACGGTGATGATGACCAGAATAAAGGTATTTTTCAATGCCTGTAAAAAGTACGGATCGTGGAGCACATAGGAGTAATTGTACATGCCTATGCCGTAAAAGGTCTGGGATGCAGAATTGTAACCCTCTTCAAAGGAGTACACGAATACGTCGATAAGAGGATAGATCATAAAAGCACCCAGAAACAGGAATGCCGGCAATAGATAGAGCCAGGCTTTCATATTTTGTTTTTCCATAAGAAACCTCAATTCTTTCTGCAGCCCATGAATACCGCCGGACTGCAAAATCGGATAAAATATTAAAAACGGATGCGTTCTTCGGTGTCGGTGCAAAAGAGGAATACTTTTGCGGGCTTTAAGCCGAAATGCACTTTTCCGGTGGGAAGAGATTTCCCTTCGTCCGCATCAATGATGGAACGGATGGTAACGTTCTGGGACTTCTCATGGGTGGAAACAATGCTCACATCCCGGCCCATGACCTCCAGACGTACCAGATCGCAGGAGAGCGGTCCGTCCTCTTTTAAGAGGAAGCCTTCCGGGCGGATGCCGACATGCACGGGCTGATCCGATACTCCGGGAGTGGACAGGACAGCCTCGGAGCCGATGTATAACTGCTCCTTTTTTACCTCACCGGAAAATACGTTGATGGGAGGTGTGCCGAGGAACTTTGCAACGAACAGATTCACGGGATCATCGTATACGTTCTGGGGCTTGCCGATCTGCTGTACGATACCGTCCTTCATCACGACGATCATATCGGAGATGCTCATGGCTTCGTCCTGATCGTGGGTAACGAAGATGGTGGTGATCTGCGTCTCCTGCTGGATCCGGCGGATCTCTTCTCTGGTCTGGAGACGGAGTCTGGCATCCAGATTGGAGAGAGGCTCGTCCAAAAGAAGAACGCGAGGCAGCTTGACTAAGGCTCTGGCGATGGCAACACGCTGCTGCTGACCGCCGGAGAGCTCATTGGGTTTGCGCTCTAACAGGTGATCGATCTGTACCAGCTTTGCCGCTTCCAGCACGCGCTTACTTATCTCTTCTTTGGAAAGCTTGTCAGCACCCTTCAGATTCTCCAGAGGGAACTGAATGTTTTTTTCCACAGTGAGGTGGGGGTAGAGGGCATAGTTCTGGAACACCATGCCGACACCGCGGTTCTCGGGCGGAAGTCCGGTGACATCATCTTCGCCGAAAAAGATCTTGCCCTCGGTGGGTTTCAGCAGACCGCAGATCAGATTCAGGGCAGTACTTTTGCCACAGCCGGAGGGACCTAAGAGTCCGATCAGCTTGCCGTCGGGGATCTCGAAGTCGAAGTCATTCACGGCAATGACATCCTCGCGGTTCTTCCTGCCGCGGACAGAACCGCGGGCGGGGAATTTCTTGGTCAGATGCTGTAATACGATTTTCATGTGTATATTTCCTTTCTTATAATGATAATGAATTCAAAATAAGTCGAACAGTTCAGTCCGCGCTATTCGCAAAGCCGCGTTATCACGCCTTTGCGCTAAATTCCATAGGAATCTTTCAAAATCCTACAGCGATTTGCACCAGGTGGATTTAAATTCCGTAGGAATCACGCAAATCGCTGGATATATGATCCAGGTCGGGGTATACGAAGCTTTCGGAGATGCCGAATACCCGCAGGCTTTCTATAAAGTATTGTTTCCGCCCGGAGGGAATAATGATCTTATACAGCATATTTTCATCGCAGATGTCCTCCAGACGTTCCAGAGAGTTATGTACGGTGAAGTTGGAGTACTGGGAGTACATGCGGAGGTTGTTTTCCGTGGAGCTGCAAGCCAGGATCTTGTTTTTCAATTCCGGATTGTGGTGGTTGTGTTTGAAGGCGGGCAGCAGCATTTCCTGGGTGGTGTCCGCATCAATGGGATAGATGCAGTTGCCGAAGCCTTCCTTTTCGTTCAACAGACCCGGTGTCAGTACCCAGACGCAGGCATCGGTGTCCGGAGTCTCCCGGTAAGTCTCCGTGGCGAAAAATACGGCGATCAGGGGAGACTGGGTCCAGTCTAACATTCTCGTGGGCAGACCGTAGTGCTGCATCAGGGAGACCCAGCCGGCGTAATTGTGTTTGTCGGGAGGATTGTCCAGGATCTGTCTCGCCCGGATATAGAAATCATTGGCAATATAGCGTTCGGAGTCTAGTCTTTTCTGGCTTCGTTGGATGGAAGGAATCAGAGTCAGATCCGCGTTCTCTTCCCCGCGGAACCAGAGGCGGACGCCGTGCTTTTGGCGTAACGTACTGACGAACTGCAGGAGTTCATCGATGGTGCTTACTTTTTGTGTTAACATGATAGACCTCGTTCTTATTTCTTATGCTTCCATTTTATGCTCATATCGGGGCATCAAGCTACTTTATTATAGATGGTTTTTCGCAGTTGTACAAGTAGCCATTCTGTGATATGGTAAAAGAAAGAATACGGAAAACGTTTTTATAATAAAAATAAAGCACACAGGAAGGAGTACACTATGGCAAAATGGCTTGATAATGCAATCTTTTATGAAATCTATCCCCAGTCTTTTCTGGATACCAATGGTGACGGTATCGGTGATTTTCAGGGTATCATAGAAAAACTGGATTATATTAAGGAACTGGGATGTAATGCGATCTGGATGAATCCCTGTTTTGCATCCCCCTTCGGAGACGCAGGCTATGATGTGGCGGACTACTATCAGGCAGCTCCCAGATACGGCACCAATGCGGACCTGAAGCGTCTGTTTAACGAAGTACACAAACGGAATATGCATATCCTGTTAGACCTGGTGCCGGGACATACATCTGTGGCACATCCCTGGTTTAAGGAGTCCTGTAAGGCAGATCGTAATGAATTTACTGATCGTTATATCTGGACCGACAGCACCTGGGGACAGCTGGAAAACATGGGAAGTCTGTGCGGTATCTCCGAGAGAGAGGGCTCAGTGATCGTGAACTTTTTCGCACACCAGCCGGCACTCAATTACGGATTTTATAAAAAGACACAGGACTGGCAGCAGGATCCCGATGATCCAGGCCCTAAGGCAACGCTTGCTGAGATGGAAAATGTCATGCGGTTCTGGATCGGCATGGGCTGTGACGGCTTCCGTGTGGATATGGCAGGTTCTCTGGTGAAAAATGATGAGGACAGCAAGGGAAACATTGCTCTGTGGAGAAAGGTAAGAGCGTTCCTGGACGCAGAGTTCCCCGAGGCAGTGCTGGTATCCGAATGGGGAGAACCGGACAAGTCCCTGCAGGGCGGCTTCCATATGGACTTTTTACTTCATTTTGGACCGTCTCATTATAACGATCTGTTCCGCTGCGAGGAGCCTTTCTTCTCCGGAAGAGGTAAAGGCGATGTGGCAGCCTTCGTGGAGAAATACAAGGAAAATTATGAAAAGGCACAGCGCAAAGGTCTGATCTGCATTCCCTCAGGCAACCACGATATGGATCGTCTGGCGAGAAGCATTCATGGGGAGGAGTTAAAGGTGGCATTTGCATTCCTCCTGTCCATGCCAGGTGCACCGTTCCTGTATTACGGTGACGAGATTGGTATGCGCTATGTGGAAAACCTGCACTCCGTAGAGGGCGGTTACGGACGCACCGGTTCCCGCTCGCCCATGCAGTGGGATCATACCACCAACGCCGGTTTCAGTGCGGCACCGAAGGAAAAGCTTTATGTCAAACAGGACGAAGCCACTGACCGTCCCACGGTGGAGGCGCAGATGGCAGATCCGGATTCCCTATATCATGAGATTCAGAAATTAATTAACATCCGTCAGGCGCACAGCGCCTTGCAGAGCCGCGGAGAGATTGAGTTCGTCTATGCTGAGGCTGATCAGTATCCGTTGGCCTACCTGCGCAGTGACGACAAGGAGAAGATTCTGATCATTATCAATCCGGCGGACAGAGAGGTCAGCTTCGACGGAGACTATGCGGTAAAGGAAGCATTGTATACCTTCGGAGGGGAAGCTGCATTTGCAGGCGGAAAGGTTACTGTGCCCGGGGGCAGCGCCGGATTTTATCTGTTGTAGTTGGTGGAATGTATTTTAAAAGAAGTGGATGATCAGTCTGGCGTAGCGGAGGAGCTTTCGAAAAAATGATTGCGGCATCTCTAAAAAAATATGCTATAATGAGCGTAATGCTAGAGTATAAATGAAAAGAGAACCGTATGAATCAGGTAAATTATCAGAAAGAATTAGAGAAAATTTTAAATACCTTACAGGAGAAGGGCGAGGCAGCGTCGGATTACCGACCGCCCCGCCTGTTTCTGCATAGCTGCTGTGCACCATGCAGCAGCTATTGTCTGGAATATCTGTGCCGTTATTTTTTGATCACGGTATTTTATTACAATCCCAACATTTCCTTTTCGGAAGAATACCGAAAGCGCGTGGCGGAGCAGAAGCGTCTGATCGACGCTTATAATAAAGAAGAAAAGGGATGGCCCATCGACATCGTGGAGGGAGATTATGAACCGGAGCGTTTTTATGAGATGGCGAAGGGCTACGAGAACTGTCCCGAAGGGGGAGAGAGGTGTTTTCGCTGCTTCGACCTGCGGCTGCGCAGGACTGCGGAGCTGGCGGCAGATGGCGGTTATGACTATTTTGCCACGACCCTGACCATCAGCCCTCTGAAAAATGCGGCGAAGATCAATGAGATCGGGCAGGCACTGTCCGGGGAATATGGTATCCCCTGGCTGCCCTCGGATTTCAAGAAAAAGAACGGGTATAAGAGATCCATCGAACTGTCCGCAGAGTATGAGCTGTACCGGCAGAATTACTGCGGCTGTGCCTTTTCCAAGGCGGAGCGGGAAGCACAGATTGCAAATGCGTAATTGCGTCTTGCGGGATGAGGAATTTTAGGATATAGTAGAAATAGTGAAAACAGCGCAGAAGCGTGAGAGATAGAAATTGTGACTGCACAAGATATTCCGGTACATTACAGGAAGTAACGGAATACCGGCAGATTACTGAAAGGTATGAGGATTGACTGACATGAAGAAATTTTTAGAAATGCTGACAGAGGAAATGCAGCAGGCATTTACCGCAGCAGGCTATGACGGAAGCTTAGGAAAAGTAATGCTTTCCAACCGTCCTGACCTGTGCGAATATCAGTGTAACGGCGCCATGGCGGGAGCCAAGCTGTATAAAAAAGCCCCCATCATGATCGCAAACGACGTGGCAGAGCAGTTAAAAGACAGCAAGGTATTTTCCGAAGTGGTGGCAGTAGCCCCCGGATTCCTGAACCTGAAGGTCAGTGAGGCATTTTTGCTCACCTATTTACAGGGCATGGAGGCAAATGAAAAATTCGGTCTGGAGAAGCCCGAACATCCCAAGAAGATCATCATCGATTACGGCGGCCCCAACGTGGCAAAACCTCTGCATGTGGGACATTTACGTTCCGCAGTGATCGGTGAGAGCGTAAAACGCATCAGCCGCTATGTGGGACATGAGGTTATCGGTGATGTGCATCTGGGTGACTGGGGATTACAGATGGGTCTGGTCATCACCGGTTTACAGGAGAGACAGCCGGAACTGGTATATTTTGATGAGAACTACGCCGGGGAATATCCCGAGGAAGCTCCGTTTACCATCAGTGAACTGGAGGAAATCTATCCCGCAGCCAGCGCCAAGTCCAAGGAAGATCCCGAGTACAAGGCAAAGGCCATGGAAGCAACCTTCAAATTACAGAGCGGTGTCAGAGGATATCGTGCTCTGTGGAAGCACATTATCAATGTGTCTGTGAACGACCTGAAGAAGAATTATTCCAAATTAAACGTAGAATTCGATCTGTGGAAGGGAGAGAGCGATGTCCATGACATCATCCCGGAGATGGTCGCTTATATGAAGGACAACGGCTATGCACACTTAAGTGAGGGTGCGTTGGTAGTGGATGTCAAGGAAGATACCGACACCAAGGAGATCCCTCCCTGCATGATCTTAAAGTCCGACGGGGCCTCTCTGTACAATACCACAGACCTGGCTACTATTATGGAGCGTATGAAGCTGTATCATCCCGACGAGCTGATCTACGTGGTGGACAAGCGTCAGGAATTGTACTTCGAGCAGGTATTCCGCTGTGCCCGCAAGACGAAATTGGTAGAACCCGAGACCGAGCTGAAGTTCTTGGGCTTCGGTACCATGAACGGCAAGGATGGCAAACCCTTCAAGACCAGACAGGGCGGTGTTATGCGTCTCGAGAACCTGATCAAGGATACCCAGGATGAGATGTACAAAAAGATCAAGGAAGGCCGCGATATGGAAGATGCCGAGGCGAGAAAGGTAGCGGACGTGGTAGCTATCTCCGCGTTAAAATACGGTGATCTGTCCAATCAGGCATCCAAGGATTATGTTTTTGATATCGACCGTTTCACCTCCTTCGAGGGAGATACCGGCCCCTACATCCTGTATACCATTGTGCGAATCAAGTCTATTTTGAATAAATACAAGGAGCAGGGCGGAGACCTGACCGCTGTAAAATTACAGCAGCCCGGTAATGCGTCCGAGAAAGAGCTTGCCATGGAACTGGCACAGTTCAATACCATGATCGCTACCGCTGGAGAAGAACTGGCACCCCATAAGGTATGTGCCTATATTTACGATCTTGCCAATGCGTTCAACCACTTCTACCATGAGACCAAGATCTTAGGTGAAGAGAATGAGGAGCGTAAGCAGGGACTGGTAGCACTTTTAGTGCTGACCAGAGATATCCTGGAGACCTGTATTGATATGCTGGGATTCGAAGCTCCGGAGAAAATGTAATAAAAATAATATCTATTTAGTAAACCAGCTGAAAAACGGGGACACAAAGCCAGATGGGTCTAAGGTCTGAACATAGAGAAAAATCAGACTATGACAGCCGGTTGCAGCAGATTCCTGAGTGTAGGGGAGTATGTTTATCGTGAGCCGTCTGTCAGTGCACATTTTTGGCAGACGGCTTTTATTGTGCCGTAGAAGGGGAAAACGATGTCTTTAAACTATGAGCAGAACGAAAATGACATCCTGAATAAATTATTGCCGGAATATAGACAGCATTCTGTACAAAGAAAAAGCAATCCAGAAGCAGTTACAGGACACATTGGAGAAAGTGAAGCTGAGTAACGAGATCATTTCCTCCATCGCCAGAACTTACCAGTATATTTCACGGATCGATATTCAGGCAGATTATTTCGAAGAGATCAATAACCGGGATACCGAGCATCTGAAGTTCACGAAATCGGGAAAGCTGTCGGAAAGCAATGAAAAGGTATGCAGACAATACGTGGCGGAGGAGTATCAGGAGGCATTTTTCAAATTTGTGGATCTGAAGACCCTGCCGGAACGCATGAAGAATGAAGAGACGTTAGTCCTAGAATACCGGATGAAGGATGGCGACTGGCACAGACTCCGTTTTGTGGAAAAAAAGAGAGACGAAAACGGTGTACTGACCCATGTGCTCTGCCTGATCCGCAGCATCAGCGATACCAAGAAGTGGGAACATGAACTGATGTATCAGGTGGAGGAAGCCAGGAAGGCAGCAGCTTTGAAGGCCCGTTTCCTGTCAAATATGAGTCATGATATCCGGACACCCATGAATGGCATTATCGGCACGCTGAATCTGGCAAACCGTTATCCGGATGATCTGGAGGTACAGAGAAAGTGCCGGGAACAGATCATGACTTCATCGAAGTATCTGGTCTCTATCGTGAATGATATTCTGGATATGAACAAACTGGAGTCGGGAGGTGTAGTGGAACAGGAGATTCCGTTTAATCTGGCAGAACTGCTGAACCGGGTTAACCTCGGCAAGCAGAAGCAGGCGGCAGAAAAGAATGTGGAATATATTGTTGACTGGGAACAGAGTGATATCCGCCATATGGATCTGGCAGGGAATCCAATCTATGTGGAGAGACTGCTGACCAATATTTCTGATAATGCGGTTAAATTTACCGGACCGGGCGGCAGTGTGCGTGTCTGGTGTGCAGAAAAATATGCGGACGAGGAGCGGGTAGTCTATGAATTCGGCTGTGCCGATACTGGTATCGGCATGAGTGAAACCTTTCTGGAACATGCTTTTGAACCGTTCACGCAGGAGAATGAGACCAGCAGATCCAGGTACGAAGGCACAGGACTGGGACTTGCCATTGCAAAGAAAATCGTGGACAGGCTGGATGGAGACATTGCCATAGAGAGTAAAAAAGGCGTCGGAACTACTGTGACCATGACACTTCCGTTCAAAATCGGGGAACCGGTGGAGAAGGAGAAGAACGTAAACTATGAGGAAATCCCGGTGGAAGGTCTGCGGGCGCTGTTAGCAGAGGACAATGAACTCAACATGGAGATCACAAAATTCATGCTGGAGGATTACGGGATCCACGTAGAGTGCGCTGCAGACGGAGAAGAGGCGGTACAAAAGTTCAAAAATCTGAGCTGGGATATTACGATGTGATCTTCATGGACATTATGATGCCGAAGCTAAATGGCTGGGATGCCACCCGCAGGATCCGGTCCATGAAACGGTCGGATGCCGGAAATGTCCCCATCATTGCCATGAGCGCCAATGCCTTTGCGGAAGACATTATCAACAGCCGATGGATGAAAAGAAGCTGTTGGAAACAGTGAAGGAATGCATTATGTTCCGGGACCATTCCTGAAGAAACAGCATAGAAACAGCCTAGAAAAGGGCAGAGGATATCCTCTGTCCTTTTCCTATATTAGGATGACTTATCGTGCAACATTACGTACTGAAAATGGTGGGACAACCGGATATAATAGCTACAAAGACAGGAGTTTTTTCTGTGAAGCATGTGGCCTACATTATGGAAAGGAGAAAAATTATGATTTCATTTATATTGTGTCTGTTGCTGTTAACCATTTTATTCGGAATCGCATATAAGATTACCGGGGCAATTTTAAAGGCCTGTGTGTGGCTGCTGATCCTGTTGCCCATCGGCCTCATCCTGTCGGGCGTGGGAGAGATCTTCTGCTGTACAATCATTTTAATACCGGTAGGGATCGGAATTATCAAGGCCGGGATCCGGATGATATTGCCGGGGTAAAGAAATAAAATGATAACAGACTGCCTGATGTGTGGTAAAATAAAGTTATCGCATATCAGGCAGTTTCATTATTATTGATATATAGTATTGATAAATCAGGAAAGGTGATGGCATATGGAGATCAAAAGTATACTGATCAAAGATACAACGAGAGAAGAGCGGATCCGCATTATACAGGAGGGTTTGAACCAGTGCGGTGGAGCCTGTGACTTCTGCAACGGTTGTGATAATCTGGGCGGTGGTTCCGTGGATACATTTTATGAACCGTACATTAACGGGGAGAAGGAACTGCGGCAGCTGAATGAGGAATACAGAAGCAACATGGGACTGGTGAGATAGGAGACGGGCTATGTTTTTCATACCGTGTATTAAGTGGAATAAGCACTATTATGTGCGGACAAGCTGCTGTAATACGCTGTATGAACTGGATCCGGAGATGGGAAAGGCCATTGCCCGGGGAGAGCAGGTACTGATTCGCCCGGAGCATTTGCAGAGAATTTCAAAAGTGACCTATGGGTATAACTATAAACATTGCAATTACTGTGGGTATGAGACAGCAGAAAATTTTGAGTATTGCCCAAAGTGCGGTAAGAAATTTTAAAAGCGAGAGGGGACGTGAATCTGTCTCGATTTCAAAAGGGAGTGTTACTCACAAGGACCATTGTCTTTCCAGGCACCTTTCCATTTTGGTTTTTCTGTGGAACGTTTTGGTAGATTCATAGTGTTCATCAGGCGGTCCACTCTGCCGAGACTGATGTTTATGCCATAATCACGTTCTAATACACGACGGATCTTGTAAGCACCAAGAGAGTTATCGTAATCAGTATAGATTTGTAAAAGGTGCTTACGAATCAACGGATTTTCTTTTGTACGAGGTGCTAAATCTGAATAAAAGTGCTTGTAATAAGTACTGCGATTTATGCGAAGAACTCGACAAAGAGTTTTGATATCGTATTGATGACGCAGCTTATGCACGGCATCTAATCGTTGCTTGAGTGTGGCGTGAATATGGCAATCGCTTTTTTTAGTATTTGGTTTTCTTCTTCCAGCTGAGCCATACGTTTTTGAAGCTCTTTCACCTGCTTTGCAGTAAGAACTTCACCGTCATCAGTTTCAACAGTTGAATACTGTTTGACCCATCTGGAAAGAGCAGTTTGAGATACGCCGTACTCTTTGATAAGAGAGGCCTGAGTTTTACCATTGTGGTAAAGCTCAACGAGGGTTCGTTTGAAATCCTCATCGTAATGTTGTTTTGTGGACATAAAAGATACCTCCTTTTGGTGTCTATGTTAATAGTAAGTCTATTTAACCAATGTGTCCACTTTTATAAGTATAATGCAGGTAGTACACATGATAAGAATTGCTGTTTGTGATGATGAAAATGTAATTGTGAATCAGATAGAGCATATAATTTCTGAAGTATGCAAGCGGGAAAGCATTCCCGTGAATATTGATGTTTTTTACAGTGGTAGGGAACTCAAAAGGCAGGTTACATCAGGAACAAAGTATGACATCATCTTTTTGGATATTCAGATGAAGGGTGGCGATGGCATCACTGCGGCTGAAAATATACGGAAGGTGGATGATAATGTACTTCTGATTTATGTATCAGGCTATGATAAATATATGATGGAATTGTTCCGGTTGGATGTATTTGGATTTATAAAGAAACCAATCGATGAGGAGATATTGACAAAGACATTTCTGGAAACTTATCAGAGAGTCTGCAGTAAAATGGTCTATTTTACCTTTTCTTATAAGCATGAAGAATATAAAATTCTATGTAAAGAGATTTTATACTTTGAAAGCAATGCCAGGAAAGTTACAATATATACGCAAAACGGGGAGCATTACACATTTAACGGGAAACTGTCAGAGATAGAACAAAAAATGTCAGATGGAAAAATACCTTTTTTGAGAGTACATCAGTCTTATCTGGTAAATTATTATTTGATTAGATCAAGGACAAAAATAGAAATAACGTTGGTAAATGGGAAGAAACTGCCTATAAGCGAAGAACGGCAGAAATACTTTAACCAACAATATAGCCATCTTCTGGGAGGGGAAATCAATGTATAATCAAATAGAAGATATTCTATTAAATATTTCTATTGTTATCGCAACCGTATGGATTGTAAAAAGATTTTGGGGAAGCTTTTTTGAAGAAAAGCAGAATAGTATACTTTCTGTTTCTCTGTGGATTGTTTATTGCATATTCCAATTTTTCTTTGGTTATCATAATGGGCGCCTGCAAATTTTTGCAACCATTCTGAACATTTTACTGATTCTGTCCATAGCGATGGTTGCCTACCAAAGCCGTGGAAAGGAAAAATACTTTTTATTGGCTACATTCTATGCAGGCTGGTCGTTGATTGAGGTCTTTGTCTTTTCCCTAATCAATAGCTTTGACATAGGGGAAAGCCAGCAAAGGGATATTATTGGGTTGGTATTATCGAACATCCTGATGATCCTTTCTGTATATGCACTGTCGATGGTGGCAGAAAAAAGAAAGGAGAGTCCGGTACCGGGAAAATATTATTTTTTTCTCCTGTTGGTGCCAGTGGGAAGCATAGTCATTGCAATCAATGAATTTTGCTCAGAAGGAAAGTCCTTTTTTGCTGTTATCACTATCAGCATTCTTATCTTATTTAATGTCATTATTTTTGAATTGTATGTAAAAATAAATAAAGTTTTTGCTTATGAAAAAGAACATACAGTTTATGCCCAGCAATTTGATATGATCGAAAAAATTACGGTATCGCAAAAAAAGATGTTGGAGGAATTTTATGAGGACAGGCACAATCTGCTGAATAAACTTATTGTTTTAAAAAACAGCGTTGAAAACAGTGATAAAGAGTCTGTAATCAGAAACCTGAATCAGATTATCAAAAACAGCAATATTTCCGAAAACATTTCCAATACCGGCAACAGTACCATTGATTGTCTGATTAATTTCAAATATGCCGTTGCTAAGGAATACGGGATTACATTTCAGTTAAAAATATTTATTCCAGAGGAGCTTTTCATGGAACCATGTGATATTGGCATAGCACTGGGAAATGCACTGGATAATGCAATAGAAGCTGTCCGGGACTGCAGGCAGCACCAAAAGGTGATAGAAATATCCATGGGAGTGAAAAAGCAGGCGCTGGTCATGCTGATAAAGAATCCATATGAGCATGTCTTAAAAAACGACAGAAGCGGAAAATATCAATCCACAAAAACAGAAAGCGGCAGACATGGATATGGATTAAATTCCATAGCAAGAATTGCAGAAAAGTACCAGGGCGAAATTCTAGTGGAAGCACAGGATTCTGTATTTTGCCTGACCGTTGTTATGAATTTGCCGGAAAATTGACAGCTATTGCCGTATTTTTGACATATTAGGGATTATTTTGAGGGGAATATGATACCTGACTTTGGGAGTTGAATCTTAAAATATGGTGCTAAGCCACGGATTAAAACCTGTGGCTTAGCATTTTTTCTGATGTCTCCGTCGTTTAAAAAGTAGGAACTTAACGGCAGGCCGATAAGTGCTGAAAATTCTTTTATAAATTTAGAACCCCGTGCAAGGTTGATATACTTTCGGTCTGATATTTTACAACTCGGAACTCATGGATAAAATTAAAGATATCCTAAAGACGGATGACCCCCCTCAATAGTTTTTTGAAATTCCCGTGTGAGGGGGAAAGTTGATTACAAACAGAATAAATTACAGCAGTGAAAGTGACGATACAAATGCAGGAAGAGCAGAAATGTTCTTCCTGTTTTTTAACAGAACTTCAGCAGCTGGCGGGGAAAGGAGACAGTATGGCAAAGTTCTTAAATTATGAGGACCGGCTGGAGATAGAAAGCGGACTAAAGGAGCACATGACTTTCACAGAGCTTGGAGAGAAACTGGGAAGGGACAGGACTACCATCACAAAGGAGATCAGGAACTATTCCATCGAACAGGACACCGGTTATGGAAGTTACCCGCATAATACCTGCAAGTACAGAAAAGCATGTAAGAGGAAAAAAGTATGTGGGACAAATGACTGCAGGCATCCACTGGTAGCTGTCTGTAAACAGTGTGAACTCATATGCAACCGTTACTGCGAGCATTATGAAGAAGAAATATGTACCCATCGCTTTAAACCGCCATATGTATGCAACGGATGCAGTGAAGTAAAGAAGTGTACGCTGACAAAAACTGTTTACGATGCTCTGGGAGCCCAGAGGCGGGCAACGGATAAGATATCGGAATCCCGAAGCGGGATCCTTGCTACGGAAGGGGAAATCGCCAGACTCAATGAAATCCTGGTGCCGTTGGTAAAACAGGGGCAGTCTATCCATCAGATCTACCTGACACATAAGGATGAACTGATGTGCAGTGAAAAGACCCTCTACAACTACGTGGATGGATGCCTGTTTGATATCAGGAACATAGACCTGCCAAGAAAGGTAAAGTACCGTCCGAGATATAAAAAACCGGAGCTGAAAGTAGACCGTGGATGCCGTGTGGGAAGGAATTATCATGATTACGAAGTATATATGGAACAGCATCCGGACACAGCAGTGGTGCAGATGGATTCCGTGATCGGCAGCAAGGGAGGGAAAGTCCTGCTGACGATATATTTTGTAAATGTGTCACTGATGCTGGGGTTCCTGCGGGAAGCGAACACCTCAAAGTCAGTGATAGATATTTATGATGAACTGTACCACCGGCTGGGAGGGCAGGATTTTAGGAAGCTGTTTCCGGTCATCCTGACGGATAACGGAAGTGAGTTTTCCAATCCCAAGTGTATAGAGAACGGACCGGATGGAAAAGGATTTCAAAGGACGAGGATCTATTACTGCAATCCAAGTGCGCCGTACCAGAAAGCAGAGATCGAGGTGGGACATGAATTTATACGCAGGATCCTGCCGAAAGGAAGAAGCTTTGATGAACTGACGCAGGCAGACGTAGAGCTGATGATGAACCATATCAATTCCTACCGGAGAAAGAAACTGAACGGAAAAAGTCCGTATGAAGCGTTCAGCTTTTATTATGGAGAAGACCTGGCGGAGAGGCTTAGATGCCACGAGGTTGCAGCCAAAGACATCAACCTCACCGCAAGACTTCTCAAAAAGTAACCAGAAGACAGAATAAAGCACAGACCGCCGGCTGAAATAGGAACAGCAGAAGACGTGAATTATGGCTTGCAAAATTTGTAAGCCAAAACTGACGTCCGGTTTTTGTGCAAAAAAATACTCTGCCATAAGGTGATTATATCATAAAAGCAAGGGAAAAAACGGGAAAGTCATTACAAAAGTGGAAAGTCGGGTACAAAATTTGCAGGTCGCTTTCAAAATGTGAAACTCGTTTACAAAACGGGAATCTCGGATGACTATTGAACGACGGATGACCCCGTTGTCATGAATCTACTGGAAAATTGACAGCTATTGCCGTATTTTTGACATATTAGTGATTATCTTGCGGGGAATATGATATGATTACAAAAATAGTTCATTAAGGGGGTAAACGAAGAAGAGAACGAGTGTTTTAAAATAAAGCTGATGAAGTATTTATGCTTGGATTTTTTTATCGGAATAGTTTGCACTATATTTGAAAAGGATAGCTACTTCTTGGAGCTAAATATAATATTTTTAATAGTTGTAATCACAATGCTGATAGGGAAATGCAGAAATCATTTGAAAAATGTATGTAAAAGCTATGTTCCAGGAAAAGGTCTCTGGTAGCTGGGTCAATGTGGAATCATGGGAAGATTCGAGCAATACCATAACAGCATCTGGCTTGGAAATATATCTGGTTTCCAGAGGTACATATCGAGTTACAATGACGTGTAGTGTTAATGGAGAAATTAAAACGGCAACATCGGCAGAAAAGAATTATCAGTTTGTAGAAAAATGTAATGTGTATTGCAGGTGGGGAAATCTGCTTTGCAACTATGGATGGGAGTGGTGCCCATGAAGAGTCTATAATGGCGAGAAATTTGAGAAGTGAAACGGAGGAGATTTTGAATGAAAATATTGACAAAAGTTATGGATTTACTTGCATTATCGGTTATCTTGTCTTTTATGATTTTGATGTTTTCAGGATGCCAGATGGCTTCCGGTACTCTTTCCGAAAAGGAAATTACTGTGTTTAACACAGAATTTTTCAATGGTGACATAACGAACATGAACAATATGCTGTTATCCAGCGAGTATAGTCAACCAGATGAAATTAACTTGTTTGAGTTATTTTATAATGGCGTTGGAGGAGCGTTTGGCGAAGTATCGGAGGATGAACTGTCAATGCTGACAGAGTTATGTAGTGATGCCCCGTATTTGGATATCATAAAAATCACAGCAAATGAAATGGATGCTTTTTTGCAGGAAAAAATGGGAATAAGTCTGGCGGAGACAAAAAAGACAGGCTTGGACAGTTTCTATTATTTGGAGCAATATGACAGTTACTATCTGATTAAGGGAGACTCGAATTTTGATTGGTGTATGGTTACTTCCGGAACTTGGGAGTCAAATAACAAACTCATACTGAAATACGAAAAAGAGTATGAGGGGGGGCAATGGGTGGTCATTTTACAAAAGACGGATGATGGTTATTTGTTTATTTCTAACCAGAAGGCAGATTAAACAAGTTCAGACGAGAAAGAGAGGTATTTTATGAAGAGAAAAGAGGAAGCAATGAAAAAGTATATTGCGAGTTTTTTAGCTATTACGCAGCCTGCTTTGAAAGCTGTAAGTTGCACAGATATTGCAACTGGTGCAGGAGGACATCGTTACGGGCTATGTCAAATGGGTGCCGCATTGCGTGCAAAAAATGGTGATTCCGCATCGAATATTTTGTTGTATTATTACACTGATTGCAGGATCATATCCTGCACATTAAAATAGAAAATGTGCCAGAAAGAGATTAAGACGAGTATGGGTAAGATGAAAAATAAGGTTTTGCCGGTCTCTGTTCTTGTGTTGTTTATGCTGATGTGCATCAATGCGTGTGGAATATCGAAATCCAGAGATAGTGCTGATATGGTCTCAGAGCTTAATAACAGGATTATAGAAAAGGTAGCAGAGAATTACGAAGAAGGTAACATCAGTGCATTAGATATTGTTATAGTTCGGATTGATTTTGGTTCTTTCTCGCAAGATAATGCCAGTGAAATATTCGTGTTATGCAAGATTTTGAATACCCCTCATGTTGCAGGATTGGATAAAACGGTGGGTATCCTTTTAGATGCTGATTCATTAGAAATGGTAGCATATAAGGAGTTTGCGGCTGATAAAGTAGTTATAAACTGTATTCAAGCGAGTGACGGACAAAGCAGAATATTGGTATCAAAAACCACAACATATCAAGGAATATCAACACAGGAAATTCAGCTTTTAGCTGTCGAAGGCAGTCAATGGGTAGAAATTCCGATAGATGCGCTAAAGATCATTGGAGATGAATCTTTTTATTATATGGATATAGTAGATGATTTGATTATTGTGGCATCTGAGGATAAATTGATAAGTTCTGAAGAAATCGTAGCAGTATTAAAGTGGAACCCTGAGACAGAGCAGTTTGTTTTGGAACAGTAACGGGTTTGGCGGTGTGCAAGTCCAAATTATTAAATAACAATGTGCATAAAGAAAAGCGGAAATCTGGCTATATTAGATGAAATCACCATGACCACTAATTCCTTTGTCTATCAGAATGCTGAAAGCGGTGATGCTAAAGTTTAATTTTTATTTAAAACCGTATTTTCCAAAGAGGGAAGAAGTTCGGCAACCGTAACTTTTTCCACGGAGTCAGCTTTCGTACCTTTTGTTTTAGGCTTCTTAACCCTGGTTTTAAGAGGAGAAAACCGGCGCATTTTAAACTCTGGTTTAACCATTATCACCGTCAGAAATCCAGAAGTAAACAAAAGTAAACATATTATTTGATACTTTGAGAAATCAAAAAAATCGGAAACGCTGTATTTATCAGCATTTCCGACCCTTTTAACCTAATAGCGAGAGGGGGATTCGAACCCTCGACACTGCGGGTATGAACCGCATGCTCTAGCCAACTGAGCTATCTCGCCATATGACCAACCGAAGTTGGAATGGAACCTATAGGGCTCGAACCTATGACCCTCTGCTTGTAAGGCAGATGCTCTCCCAGCTGAGCTAAGATTCCATTTCGTTGCTCTCGCAACCGACCTGTTCAGTATACAATGCGTGTCCCACTTTGTCAACACGTTTTTTGATATTTTTGTAAAAATTTTGTATGCAATTAGAACAATAATAGCAAAAAGCAGGAAATTACAGGGCTTTCTTTACACTGATAGCCTTCATGGGGCACATTTCCTGACAACAGAAGCAGGAGATGCAGCCTTTTCTCTTGAATTTCGCCTTGCGATTTTCGATTCTGATGACATGTGCCGGACAGCTTTCCGCACATTTTCCGCATCCCACGCATTTCTCCGGGGTCAGCTGCGGATAGGATTTCAACAGTCGGGAAGCCACGAACATGAAAGGCTTGCGTAAAAATTTCGGCACACCGTTGGTAAAATCTAATTTTATGGTATCCGGCTTCTGAAAAGGAGATAAGCCTTCCGGAACCGGATCTCCCACAAGCGCCAACTCCTTAGGGCGAGCCAGACCTTTTTCCAGTGCCTGACGCAGCATGACGATCTCTGTAGGTTCTAATCCCATAAGTTTTGCGGCGAAGCAGTCCTGGGTATAGAAATCTTTTGCCGCCAGCAGCATATGCAAAGGATGCGAAGTGCCGCCGGTGGGACCGTTACCCTCCATGGCATCAATGGCGTCAATGACGGTGAGATTGGGAGCTACGGTCTGAGCCAGTTCTAAGAGCATGTTGGAGAAATCTTCGATCTCCGGCCAGCGGTAGTGCATCTGGGGCTTTTCCAGACCGGGGATGGTGCCGAAGAGATTCTTGATGCCGCCGGAATAGCCGGTCATGGCATGGGTCTTCAGTTTACAGATATTAATGATATAATCGGCTTCCACGATAGGAGTGATCAGGTGGAAACTGTGATTTTTAAATCCTGCCGGACAATTTACGGTCTGTGCGGAAAAGTCCATGTTGAGTTCAGCACCTTCGCCCAGAGTATCCATGCCGCATACGTGATATACGTGTTTCATGGCTTCGGCATTGTAGAGACCGCCGGAACTTTCCGCAATGGTGATGTGCTGCATGCCCTGCTCTCGCAGCCACCTGATCACAGCTTTTATGACCAGAGGGTGGGTCGTGGCGGGAAAATCCGGGGATTTCGCCATGACGAGATTCGGCTTGATGACGATCTTCATCTCCGGGCGCAAGTCTGCGGCGATGTTCAAAGCCTCCATACTTTTGCAGATGGCGGGATAGATCAGTTCTTCGTTATATTCCGGTACGATGTGTAATGTCTGTATCATAATGACCTCTAAAGTGGTTTATTTTCTATATAGTACATGAATTTACTTGTTTTTTCAATGCTTCCGTGCTATACTACGAAATGTTGTTGAGATTTGATGGAAGAAATCAGAAGCGCATCGCAATGATTTCTTTTTTTGTGCTAAAAAGGAGTATTTTGTGAGTTATTTTTTGGAAAATGAAGAAGTGGAAAAAGTAGAAGAGGTAAAGGAGCAGGACGGTATCGCATCGATCGAGCCGTTGTTGGATAACCGTATCGTCCGTGCGATTCGTGAGATGGGTTTTGAGAAGCTGTCTCCGATCCAGGAGCAGGCGATTCCCTATTTATTACAGGGTGAGGACATTATCGGACAGGCACAGACCGGAACGGGCAAGACTGCTGCATTCGGCATTCCGGCGATCCAGCACATCAATCCGGATGTGAAAAAGTTACAGACCATTATCTTGTGCCCCACCAGAGAACTGGCGATCCAGGCAGCGGAAGAACTGCGGAAGATCGCAAAATACATGCACGGCATTAAGGTGCTGCCGGTCTACGGCGGACAGGATATCAGCCGTCAGATCGCGGGACTGCGGGGCGTGCAGATCATCGTGGGAACCCCAGGACGTGTCATGGACCATATGCGCAGACGCACCATTAAGCTGGATCTGGTGAACATGGTGGTACTGGATGAAGCGGATGAGATGCTCAACATGGGCTTCCGTGAGGATATGGAGCTGATCCTTGGTCAGATCCCCGGAGAGCACCAGACCGCTCTGTTCTCCGCGACCATGCCGAAGCCGATCCTGGAGATCACAGACCGTTTCCAGAACGATGCGAAATTAGTAAAGGTGGCAGCGCAGGAGCTGACCATTCCCCTGGTATCCCAGAAATTCTACCGTGTGAAAAATCAGGACAAGGATGCCGCCTGCGTAAGACTGTTAGAGTATTATCAGCCGAAGCTGACCCTGATCTTTTGTAATACGAAGAAAAAGGTGGACGAGCTGTCGGATTTATTAAAGGAGCAGGGATTCCAGGCGGAAGGACTGCATGGAGATCTGTCCCAGGCGCAGCGTGACGCGGTCATGAAGCGTTTTCGTAACGGTGGAACCAGTATCCTGATCGCTACGGATGTGGCAGCCAGAGGTATTGATGTGGATGATGTGGAAGCTGTCATCAATTACGATATTCCGCAGGATATCGAGTATTATGTGCACCGTATCGGCAGAACCGGCCGTGCCGGCAGAAAGGGCAGATCCTTTACTTTTGCCAACAGCAGGGAAATCTACAAGATCCGCGAGATCGAGAGAGTCTGCCACACCACCATCACGGAGAAAAAGCTTCCCGGAGCTGCGAAGGTGCTGAAAGCGAAAGCAGACAAATATCTGAACAAGGCATGGGAATTGCATGAGCATGAAGACATTGAGCTGATGAAGAGCTTTTTACAGCGTAAGATGGAAGAGGAAGGCTGTGATGCACTGGAGCTGGCAGCTGCCATGCTGAAATTACAGGTCGGTGACAAGGACGAGGAGATCGCCGCAGATGAATATACAAAGCGTGGCAATCGTTTCGGGGACAGAGGCCGGTCCGGCAGAGGCGATGGTGAAGGTCGCAGCTTCGGCAGAGGAGACGGAAGACGGAAGCTTGGCCGTGAAGACGGGGAACGCAGAAGATTCGGCCGCAGTGACAGAGATCGCAGAGACGATGGCAGCACCGGTTTCGGTGAGGACAGAAGACGCCGCAGAGATGAAAACCGTGAGGATGGAAGAAAATGGGGCGGCTGTGACAAAAAGACGGCTGACCGCAAATACTCTGGGGACAGAGCGGAGAGAGAAGCGAAAAAGAGAAAGAAACGGGAAGAGCCGGGCATCGGTAACAGCTTCCCCAAGAGAAAACGATCTTAATTTAATGAGAAAACTTGTAGATTTGCCGCAAAAGCCGCAGTTGTGCTTTTGCGGCAAATCGTGTATAGTTAGGGAAGAATGCATAGGCAATAACAGAAAGGTCTGCGGTATGAAAACACTGAAAAAACAGATACCATATATTTTGCTGGGAGCGACGCTTCTGCTCCTGCTTGGCTTGAATATCATCAGTCAGGATCACTGGCTGGATTCAGATATGGCGGCGGAGATGATCTTTTCCCGGATCCTTTCCGAAGAACACCACATTTTTTCCACGACAAACTGGTATTATTCCACGGAATTCCGCGTGTTGTATACACAGCTGATCATGGGACCGCTGTTTCGCATCTGCAGCAACTGGCATGTGATCCGCACGATCACGAACCTGGTATTTTATGGATTGATGCTGGCTTCCTATTATTATTTTATGAAGCCGTTAAAAGTATCCCGCGGACTTACAGTGTTAAGCTCCTGTCTGCTGCTGTTGCCTTTTTCCGAGACTATGATGACGCATATGCAGATGGGTAATACCTACATGTCCCACGTGATCCTGGTGCTGTGGTTCTTCGGTATGTATCTGCGGTTGTGTAGCGGAGAATATCATGCAAAACGCAAGGTCAGCCTGTGGATATTCTATGTGCTGCTTGCTATCGTCTGTGGAATGTCCGGCGTGCGTTACCTGCTGGCATTGCAGTGTCCTCTGGTACTGACTTCCTTTTTCTATCTGCTGGGCGGTGAGGAATTTCAGAGTTTCCGAGGAGAGATGACAAAGGAGCATTTCCAAACTCTATTTTCTACGGACAGGATGCGGTATTTTCTCTATAGTCTGGCAGGGGCATTTTTCGCAGTCGTGGGATATGGCATCAATGTAGTGTTCATCAGTCACAAATACGTATTCCAGACCTATGGCGCCACGAATTTCATCGCATTGTATCACGGTGTGTTATTTGACCGGATCCAGAATGCGGTGGGGTGTCTGCTGATGCTTTTTGGCTATATTCAGGATAAGGGATTTTTATCCCTGCGGGGTGTTGTGACGATGGCAGCCTTCGTGATGCTTGGCATCTACGGATACGTTACGGTCAAAAGCGGGAAAATGCAGCGTGTCACGGGATTTCGCAGTCTGATCACACTGTTTTTGAAAGTCAGTTTTGTACTGAATCTGTTTGTGTTTATTTTTACCACCAGTACCATGGTGCCGCGGTATTATATCACGATCTTCATTTTCGCCCTGCCGGTATTGTGTTTTTATCTGGAAGAGGAAAAAATGCCCTTTGACAGATTGGCGGTGACGGCACTGCTTACCGTCTGCCTGCTCCTTGGAACGGGGAAAACGGTGATGTCTTTCCTGACGGTGGACAAGAACGAGACGAAGCGCCCAGTGGCGGAATTCCTTGCGGGGAACGGATATGATTTCGGCTTCGCTACTTATAATAATGCCAATATCATCACGGAGCTTACGAATGGTGAAGTGGAGATCGGCAATATCGGAGATCCCGAGCACCTGGAGTATTTCAAGTGGTCTTCGCCTATGAAATATTATGAGGAAGGGTATCATGCCGGGGAGACATTCCTGCTCCTGACGGCGGAGGAGTGTGCGGAATATGCAGAGGCTCCGGCATTAAAGCAGGGCGAAAAGGTATATGAGGACGGCAGTTATACCGTCTATGTATTCGACAGCACGGAGGAGCTGATGAACTGTGCTGTGGCGAGACAATAATGACAGAGATTTAGCATATTGCAGACGATATTGGCACCCGGCACTGGACGCAACGGGACAGAACGGTTTGGGGACTGGCTGGTTGGAGAATCTGGTGAGACACAGGGATGTCGGTACTTTTTGAAAAAGGATAACGTCTGCGGAAAGGTTGTAAGTATGAGAATCGGAATGGGATATGACGTACACCGTCTGGTGGAGGGAAGAGACCTCATCATCGGCGGCGTGAAAATACCTTATGAAAAGGGACTTTTGGGACATTCGGATGCGGATGTCCTGCTCCATGCGATCATGGATGCGCTGTTGGGAGCAGCGGCGCTGGGGGATATCGGGAAACATTTCCCGGATACAGATCCGGCATACAAGGGTATTTCTTCCATAAAATTGCTGGAAAAAGTGGGCGAGCTGCTGGAAGAGAATCATGTGTTTATCGAAAATATCGATGCGACGATCATTGCACAGGCACCGAAGATGCGCCCGCATATCGATACCATGCGGGAAAATATCGCGAAAGCCCTGCTGATCGATGTGGGACAGGTCAATGTGAAGGCTACCACGGAGGAAGGACTGGGATTCACCGGCAGCGGAGAGGGAATCTCCTCTCAGGCAATCTGTCTGGTGACTACGCCGTTTGATCTTACGGCACAGGCGATGCAGGGCGGCTGCGGAAGCTGCAGCGGATGCCCGAAGAGCTGATAATTTCGGAAAATAAGAACTTGACAAATAGGTCGATAGGATATAGACTTTAATTAGAACAAGGTCTGTATGCTATCGACCTTTTATAATGTGATGAGTGCAAAAAAGCCAATAGGATTGCATAATTGGCAGGCGCTGGATTAAGAAGGATACAAGGAGGAATGGGAATGTATCAGATGACGGAGACAGAGTACAAATTTGCAGAGTTGATCTGGGAGGAGGAACCCATCGGTTCCGGAGAACTGGTAAAACAGTGCGCAGAGAAGTTCGGCTGGAAGAAATCCACCACCTATACGTTTATCAAAAAGCTTTGTGAGAACGGTATTTTCAAAAATGAGAATGCCATCGTATCTTCTGTATTGAATAAGGAGGAGTACCACAGAGCCCAGGGGGAGGCTTTCGTGGAGAAGGCTTACGGCGGTTCCCTGCCGAAGATGATCGCAGCATTTATCCAGAGCAAGAAGCTCAGCGCAGCGCAGATCGCTGAGATCGAAGCTATGATCGAGGATTATAAGAGGTGACGGAGGAGATTGGATGAGGGAGATTTTAGAGAAGGTATTTGGGATCGTTTGTAACTTGAGCCTGGTGGGAAGCTATTGCATTTTGCTGGTGCTGGTGGCGAGACTGGTGCTTCGCAGGGCTCCCAGATGGTGTTCTTATCTGTTGTGGGGGATCGTGTTTCTGCGCCTGTGCTGCCCGGCATTTCCGCAGACACAGATCAGCCTGATCCCACAGCGGCTGGTAACGGAACAGACGGTGAGCACCGCACTGACAGCATCCGGAGAAAAAGCAACCTTGGAAAATCCGACCGCGGAAGCAATACAGATTTCAGGCATGACGGAGCAGATCGATAGTGGCGATGGCAGTCAGCCGGAGGCACTTTCGCAGGAGTCCTCTATGGTAACCGGACAGACAGGAATGTCTGCAACGAGCGGTTCAACCAAGGAAATGTTTGCAATTCACAGCACACAGATGCTGAAAACACTGGCGGGAATCGTGTTACCGTACTTGTGGCTGATCGGGTTTGTTGGGTTTGCCGGTTATCATCTGTTTTCCTATCTGCGGATGTATTACCGTCTGCGTCAGCCGGAAAATGGCGTTCATAAAGTAGAAGAAGGAATATGTGAGATTAAGGGGGGACACCTTTCTTTTGTCATGGGGATCCTGCATCCGACCATTTATCTGTCGTCGGAGCTTGCCGGGGAGAGCAGAGAGGTAGTGTTGTGCCATGAGAGGGTGCATTTGCAGAGAAGAGACTATCTGATCAAACCGGCAGTGCTTTTTATCTGTTGTGTGCATTGGTTCAATCCCTTGGTGTGGCTGGCATTTTACCTGATGAATATGGACTGTGAGATGTCCTGCGACGAAAAAGTGGTAAAGCTTTTGGGAGAGGAAAGCAAGAAGGTCTATTCTTATACACTGTTGGAGGAAGCCAGCGACGGCAGGTGGAGAAAATACCGTGGTGGTACGATCTGCGCGCTGTTATCCTTCGGAGAGGATCATGTGAAGAACCGGATCCGTCATGTGCTGGATTATCACAAGCCTCCGTTCTGGATCCTCATCGGTGCGGTGGCGGTGATCGCAGCACTCATCATCTGCCTGTGCAGTAATCCGGGAGGAAACCGCAGTGAGGAAAAATTGCCTACGGAAGCTGCGCCGTCTGCCCAAACTGCGCCGGTGGATATCAGTGATACGGAGTATTCCGATGAGGCTGCCTGGACACAGGAAGAATGGGATATTTATGCGGAAAAGCTGTCGTATGTAACGTTTGAGACACGCTCCGATTTCTCAGAATTTTATTCCCCCGAGCGGATCGAGAGTACTCATTCCTTTGCACAGGAGAAGGGATGGTATGTGAATCGCAGAAGGTATGCCGGGAGTCCTGCAAGCTGGGAAATGTTCCAACTCAGCCGTCTGGAGGAGCGACTCGGGTCGGAGGATCACAGATTCTACGAGGATTATAAGGACCCTGTGACGGCAGCAAAGCAGCTCCTTTCGCTGGGAAAGGGCACCGGTGAGGTGACGGAAGTCCTCTACGAGGCGGCAAGACAGTACCAGCTCTATGGCGATGACCGTATGGGAGAAGGAACGGTGGTCAATGTGGAGTATACTTTTGCGAAGGATGGTTCTGTGATCGAGATTCCCATGGTGCTGGCGGAGGAGGAACAGAAGATCTGGCTGTTATCCACCGGAGATGTGAGTGCGGCATCCGGACAGAAGATCGGCCCGCTCCCGGGAGAGCAGTCCGCCCGGAGAGTCTATGTGGAATACGAAGCGTATTCTCCGGGAAATATGCCGGCAGGACAGTATACAGAGTATTTGGAGACGAAGATCGGAAGCTATTCCGGTTCCGGTATTCATATTCAGGTGTCCAGCTGCGGAATCTATGTGATGTATAATCATACCTTCCGGTGTGTGTCTGAGGATGGCATCCCGGAAAATATGGCATCGGCTGCGATCTGTGACCGGACCTACTACAATACTTCCAACGCCTATAATGAAAAGGTGCAGGAGAACAGCAGTATCGGCTGGATGGGCAGCAGGGTATTCTATATGACAGAAGCGGCAGAGTATTTACAGGAGGATGAGAAACCTACGCTGTATACGGTGAAGAACTGTAGCCTGGCAGGTGATACCGGATGGGAATTGACCGGGGAAGAAACGGCAGAACCTGTGCTTCCGTTTTCCATGAAAGTACAGAATGGTTTCGTGACGGTCTATAACGGCAACGGAGAACTCTATCAGCAGTATTCTATCGGTGGTCTGGACACCGGAGCCGACAGACTGGATCAGGTGTCAAGGGACCGGTATGCTGTGGAATGGCGGGAAGATATTTTATCTCATCCCGGTATGGTATGCGATGTGTCCCAGAGAACTTTTTCTGAGACCTATGCACTGATCGATCTGGATGGAGATGCGGCAGCAGAGCGGATCACACTACAGACAGACGCCTGGAAGAACGTAGAAGGTAACAGCCCGGTGAATTACACCTTCGGAGTGGAAGGTAACAATGTAGACCGCCATGCAAGACTGTTGGATAACAGCATTCTCGCTTACAGTCCGGATGGGGAGCAGATCGTGATCGCACTGTATGAGACCGGAGATGATGCTAAGGCGAGAACCGTATTCTTCACCTATGATGGGGAAAAATTACAGGAGACCGGAAGCCTGCAGGCGGACATCCGACGGTGCCAGTACTGGATCCTGGATGCGGCACCGGAGGGGCAGTGGGTAAAAGCTGTAATGTAGAAAACTCCGGGGTTGACAAAACCCGTATTTTTGCATATCTTATTTAGTAGGAATGATCATATATGTAGTAAAGGCATGGAGCAGGAAAAGTACTTTTCGGTGGGACGCCAGAGAGAAGCTGTTAGAAGCTGGGAGCGGCTTTCGTCTGAGGAAAAGGAAGTGCGCCTGTGAGCTGATCCGGGGAACAGATATAAGTATCCGGATCCGGTAAGCACCCGTTATGTGCACGGCGTTTTACGCCAGAGTGAAGGGCATTGTCCCTTAAGTAGAGTGGAACCGCGGATAAATTCGTCTCTAAGAGAAGAGTTTGTTCGCGGTATTTTTTTCGAGGTGAGAACATGGGCATCATCAAAAATTTAAAAGAAGAAGTCCGTATTATCAAGGAACGTGATCCTGCGATCCATTCCTCCATGGAGGTTCTTTTGTATCCCAGTTTCAAGGTCATGATCCATTACAGACTGGCGCATAAGCTGTACCTGAGCGGACATTATTTCTGGGCGCGGTATATCTCCCAGAGGGGGGTGCGCAAGACCGGCATCGAGATCCATCCCGGTGCACAGATCGGCCGGGGATTTTTCATCGATCACGGGAACGGTGTCATCATTGGTGAGACGACTATTATCGGTGATAACGTGACTCTGTATCAGGGAGTGACGCTGGGAGGAACCGGTAAGGAGCACGGCAAACGTCACCCCACCATCGGCAACAACGTCATGATCAGTGCGGGAGCGAAAGTTCTGGGATCCTTCACCATCGGAGATAATTCGAAGATCGGTGCCGGAAGCGTAGTCTTAAGCGAAGTGCCGCCCGGATCTACGGTGGTAGGTGTGCCGGGACGCGTGGTGAAGCGCAACAACGCAAGTCTCCCCCAGGAGACCATGAACCAGACGGATCTCCCCGACCCGGTACGGGAAGACATCACAGTATTGCAGCGTGAGAATTCCGAACTGACCAACCGGGTACTGGAAATGGAAGATGAATTAAAGCAGCTGCGCAGGCTGGTGGTAATGAGCACCGCAGCGGGAGCACAGATGAAAAAAGAAGATCAGAATTAGAACAGAACCAGAATCAGAAAGGATAAATTATGAGCATTCAAATCTACAACACCTTAAGCAAGAGAAAAGAAGAATTCAAGCCCTTAGAGCCCGGCAAGGTAAAAATGTATGTCTGCGGACCTACCGTATACAACCTGATCCATATCGGAAATGCCCGCCCTATGATCGTATTCGATACCGTGCGCCGTTACATGGAATACAAGGGATATGAAGTGAACTATGTATCCAACTTCACGGATGTGGACGATAAGATCATCAAAAAAGCCAACGAAGAGGGCGTCGAGCCCAGCGTGATCTCTGAGCGTTACATTGCAGAGTGCAAAAAGGACATGGAGGGCATGAATATCAAGCCCGCTACCAAGAACCCTAAGGCTACCGAGGAGATCGGAGGCATGTTAGACATGATCCAGACGCTGATCGATAAGGGACATGCGTATCCGGCGGCAGATGGCACTGTATATTTCCGTACCAGAAGCTTCAAGGACTACGGCAAGCTGTCTCATAAGAATCTGGACGACTTACAGGGCGGTAACCGTTCTCTGTTAGTCTCCGGTGAGGACCAGAAGGAAGATCCCTTAGATTTCGTACTGTGGAAGCCGAAAAAAGAAGGCGAGCCTTACTGGGATTCCTGCTGGTGCCAGGGACGTCCCGGCTGGCATATCGAGTGCTCCGTCATGAGTAAGCGTTATCTCGGCGAAGAGATCGATATTCATGCCGGCGGAGAGGATCTGATCTTCCCTCATCATGAAAATGAGATCGCACAGTCCGAGGCAGCCAATGACAAGCCTTTTGCAAGATACTGGATGCACAATGCCTTCCTGAACATTGACAACCGCAAGATGTCCAAGTCTCTGGGCAACTTCTTTACTGTTCGTGAGATTTCCGAAAAATATGATCTGCAGGTACTTCGTTTCTTCATGCTGTCCGCTCATTACAGAAGCCCGCTGAATTTCAGTGCCGATCTGATGGAAGCTGCGAAGAACGGCTATGAGAGAATCGTCACCAGCGTGGACAATCTGAAGTTCTTACTGGACAAGGCAGCAGATACCGAAATGACCGGGGAAGAGAAGAACTTACTCACCGAGGCACAGGGCTTTGAGACCAAGTTCGACGAAGCTATGGATGATGATTTCAACACCGCAGATGCACTGGCAGCTATTTTTGAACTGGTAAAATTCGTGAATTCCAATGCCAAGGCTGAGAGCAGCAAGGCATTCCTGGAAGCATTAAAGCAGGAGATTGTGACCCTGTCCGATATCTGCGGACTGATCGTGGACAAAAAAGCAGAGATGTTAGACAGCGACATAGAGGCACTGATCGAGGAGCGTCAGGCAGCCAGAAAGGCGAAGAACTTCGCAAGAGCCGACGAGATCCGAGATGAACTGTTAGCTAAGGGCATTGTACTGGAAGATACCAGAGAGGGTGTAAAATGGAAGAGAGCATAACCCTTCTTACTAAGATCAAGCAGACCTTCGACTGTGAAGGGCAGGATGTCCGGGCATATTCTCCGCTGACATTAGCCTACATCGGAGACGGGATCTATGAACTGGTGATCCGAAGTATTGTGGTGGAACGTGCCAACCGCTCCGCCAATGACCTGCATAAAAAGACAACACGCTATGTAAAAGCACCGGCGCAGTCTGCCATGATCGAGGCACTGCTTCCGGAGCTGACAGAGGACGAGGAAGCGGTGTACCGCAGAGGACGCAATGCCAAATCCTACACCACCGCGAAAAACGCTTCTGTGGCAGACTATCGCAGAGCTACCGGATTTGAAGCACTGATGGGGTATCTGTACCTGACGGGACAGACAGACCGGATGCTTGAGCTGATCAAGGACGGTATCCGCCTGGCAGGTCTGGAGATCTGAGTGTAATGTAACGCATGTGACAGAAAAGTAATGCATAATGAGAAAGTAATACGTAATAAGAAAGGACAAGCATGGGATATCAGGAATTTACCATAGAGGGCAGAAATGCCGTGATCGAGGCGTATCGTTCGGGCAAACCCATTGACAAGCTGTTCATTTTGGATGGCTGTCAGGACGGTCCGATGATGACCATTAAAAGAGAAGCAAAAAAACATGACACGTTAGTAAAGTATGTGACCAAGGAGCGTCTGGATCAGTTATCTGAGACCGGAAAACATCAGGGCGTCATCGCTTATGCGGCGGCTTATGAGTACGCGGAGGTGGATGACATTCTGGAAGCAGCGAAGAAAAAGGGTGAACCGCCCTTTATTTTCCTGTTGGATAATATTGAAGATCCCCATAATCTGGGAGCTATCATCCGTACTGCCAATCTGGCAGGTGCCCATGGCGTCATCATTCCGAAGAATCGTGCAGCGGGACTGACCGCTACGGTAGCAAGAACCTCCGCCGGAGCACTGAATTATACGCCGGTGGCAAAGGTGACGAATCTGGCGAAGACCATCGAAGACCTGAAAAAGGAAGGTCTGTGGTTCGTGTGCGCGGATATGGGCGGTACTACCATGTACGATCTGGATCTGAAGGGCTCCATCGGTCTGGTCATCGGCAACGAGGGCGAGGGCGTAGGCCGTCTGGTGAAGGAAAAATGCGACATGGTGGCATCGATTCCCATGAAGGGGGATATCGATTCCCTCAATGCTTCCGTAGCAGCAGGCGTACTGGCTTACGAGATCGTACGTCAGAGACTGAAGGCATAACAGATCGCTGTATCCGGAAACAGGATATCAAAGGGGAAAGAATGACAGAGCGTTTCAAATATGAAGATATGACAGATGAGGAGCTCATCGACCAACTGCGGGAAGGCGACAGGCAGGTGATGGACTACATCTGTGATAAGTATAAAAATCTGGTGCGCAGCAAGGCAAAATCCATGTATATCCTGGGCGGAGACAGCGAGGATCTGATCCAGGAGGGGATGATCGGGCTGTTCAAGGCAGTGCGGGATTACGACTGTGGCAGAGACGCCAGCTTTTACACGTTTGCTGATCTGTGTATCAGCAGACAGATGTATACGGCGGTGCAGGCATCACAGCGGCTGAAGCACACACCGTTGAATACCTATGTCTCCCTGGACAGCCATGGAAGAACGGAAGAGGACAGGGATCCGGAGACACAGACGCTGGCGGAGCTTCTGACGGATAAGACCGGCAGGAATCCGGAGGAACTTTTCCTGGATAAGGAGAGAGTGGCCTATCTGGAGAAAAGGATCGCTACGGAGCTGAGTGAGCTGGAGCGTCAGGTGCTGGATCTCTATATTACGGGAATGAGCTACACACAGATTGCGAAGGTGCTCAGGAGGAGTGAAAAAGCAACAGAAAATGCGTTGACCCGTGCAAAGCAGAAAATCCGCAGCTTTTTAAGCAAAGAATCGAAATTTTAGATTTATTTAATGGATTTTCGCAATCCGTTAGTGGTAACATACTACTATACAGATGCTTACGTGGGAAAGGCGCGGAAATATATGGAAAAATTTAGTGTAAAAAAACCGTTTACAATTCTGGTGATGGTAGTTGCCATTATTATTCTGGGATTTGTAAGTTTATCGGGAATGACAACGGATCTTCTGCCTAAGATGAGTCTGCCGTATTTACTGGTGATCACGACTTATCCGGGAGCGAGTCCGGAGAAAGTGGAGTCCAGTGTGAGCGAACCTGTGGAAAGCGCATTGGGCTCCATTTCCGGTGTAAAGAATGTATACAGTATGTCCTATGAAAACTACGGGATCGTAGAACTGGAATTCGCAGACGGAACGGATATGGATTCCGCCATGGTAAAGGTATCGAGTGCCCTGGACAGTGTGAAATCTGCATTGCCGGAGGAATGCGGTTCTCCGAATATCATGGAGATCAGCATGGATATGATGGCTTCTGTATATCTGGCGGCATCCTATGAGGGTAAGGATATTCAGGAGACTTCGCGGTTTGTCGAGGACACGCTGATTCCCTATCTGGAACGGCAGGAGGGTGTGACCAGTATCTCTGACATCGGAATCGTAGAGAATTCAATCTCTGTGGATCTGAATCAGGACAAGATCGATGCATTGAACGAAAAAATCCTGGCGAAGACCAATGACGCCTTTGCGGATGCGGTGGATCAGCTGAATGATGCGAAGAAGCAGCTGCTGGAATCGGAGCAGAAGCTGGCAGACAGCACGCAGGAGCTGGTCGACGGACAGAAGGATATCGACGACGGCAGGACGAAGTTAGACGATGCGCAGAAGGAACTGGACGAGCAGAAGGAAAAATTGGAAGATGCCAAGGATTCCCTGGAGGATCAGAAGAAGGATACCGAGAATAAGCTGGCAACCGCCAGCCAGGCACTAGATCAGCTGAATGCACTGCAGACAGACCTGCTGACGTTACAGGCGCAGGAAGAATCACTGAAGGCAACGATCACTGCGATTGATGGAATGGCATCGACGAAGAATGACAGAGAGATCATGTCCAGTGGGCTGGGAAGCCTGATCAGCTTTTTACAGTCTCCTGCTGCCAGCGGACTGAAAAGTATGGACTATGCAACAGCTGCGGGAACGCTGGCCGGACTTGATATTGATATAAAGAGCCTGGGGATTGCGGATGAAGCAGCCTGGGATGCGCTGACCCAGGAACAGTGGGATGCTACCTTGAAAAAGACGGCGGACGGTTATCAGTCACAAAAGGATATGTTGGATGGCTACGACGACTATGTATCTTCCCTGAACAGCCTTCAGGTCGAGAAAGCCGGTGTACAGGCAGCGGTATCTGCAGCAGAAGCGGAACTGAAGAAGAGCGGTGTTTCCTATACGGATATTGAAAAAGCGAAAATCGAGGCGGCAGCAGGCTTTGGTGCAGCTTCTGCACAGATCTCTTCCGGACAGAGTGCGCTGAATTCCGCCCAGACAACCCTTGACAGCAATAAGGAGAGCCTGGATTCTGCCCAGGATCAGATCACAGAGGGCTGGGATTCCATTGCGGATGCGAAAAAACAGCTGGCAGACGGCTGGGATCAGTATTATACCTCTCTGGAAAATTTTGAGGTACAGAAGGCGGAGGCTCTTCGTAATGCCAATGCAGACCAGCTGGTGAATATGCAGACACTGTCACAGCTCATCTATGCACAGAATTTTGCCATGCCGGCAGGATATCTGGATGATGCGGAGGACAATTCCTGGCTGCTTAAGATCGGAAGCAATTATAAAAGTGTGGACGAATTGTCCAATATCGTACTTACCAATATCGAAGATATCGGAGATGTACGGCTGTGCGATGTGGCAGACATCACGGTGATCGATAACGCCGATGACAGCTATGCCAGACTGAATGGTCAGAGTGCAGTGGTACTGTCTGTGTTCAAGAGCTCCACAGCGGGAACGAATGAGGTGAGTAAAAACATCGCTGCTGCAATTTCAGAGCTGGAAGAGCAGTATCCCGGACTGTCGGTACTGACACTGATGGATCAGGGCGATTACATAACTATGATCATTAATGGCGTATTGCAGAGCATGATCGTAGGTGCGGCACTGGCGATCCTGATCCTGGCGCTGTTCTTAAAGGATGTTAAACCCACCATTGTTGTAGCTGTCAGCATTCCCTTGTCTGTTCTGACGGCATTGATATTAATGTATTTTACAGGTATTTCACTGAACATGATGTCGTTATCGGGTCTGGCACTCGGAATCGGTATGCTGGTGGATAACTCCATCGTCGTGATCGAGAATATCTATCGTCTGCGGTCTAAGGGAGTCGGCGCGGCGAGAGCAGCGGTACAGGGTACGAGACAGGTGGCAGGTGCGATTATTGCTTCCACTCTGACAACAGTCTGCGTATTCCTGCCGATGGTATTTACCGCAGGAACTGTCCGTGAACTGATGATGCCCATCAGTCTTACGATCATATTTACCCTGGCAGCATCGCTGCTGATCGCTATGACCGTAGTGCCGGCAGCAGGTTCGACCCTGCTTCGTAATTCCAAAGAGAAGAAGCATCCGTTCTTTGACAAGGTGCAGGACATCTATGGGAAAATGCTGGCCTTCTGTCTGAAAGTGAAGGTCGTGCCCCTTGTTATTGCCATCGGTCTGCTGGTATACAGTATCTGGGCGGTCATGCGGATGGGTATCGTCATGATCCCGGATATGACATCTAACCAGATTGAGATATCTGTGCAGATGCCGGAGGATACGGATAAGGAAGAATGCTACAAGAGGGCTGACCAGGTGCTGGATGCCATGACGACCATAGATGGCATCGGAGATGTAGGTGCCATGGCAGGTGGAGATACCACCTTGGTGGCTTCTTCTTCCGGTATGTCAGACAGCACCTACGATCAGTTTACATTTTTGGTGCTGACAGAAAATGAGAATGCCGGAAAAGAAGAAGTAAACAGAATCTGCAGGGAGATTGAAGAACGCACAGCGGATATTGACTGTGAACTGACGATATCAACGGGAATGTCTGAGATGAGCACGATGATGGGTTCAGGATTATCTGTTAAGGTATATGGCGATGATCTGGATACCCTGACGAAGATCACGCAGGACATCTGCGATCTGGCTGCTACGATCCCGGGCTATGAAAATATTTCCAACGGGCAGGAAGAGCCGGATCAGGTCATCCGTCTGGTGCTGGATAAAGATGCCGCCATGCGCAAAGGGCTGACGGTTGCCCAGATTTTTTCAGAGCTGAACGGAAAGATGACGGAGAGTACCGATGCCGCTACTGTGACCATAGACGGCGAGGATATGAAGATCGTCGTAAAGGATGGAAGAGAACCGCTGACCCGTGAGAATCTCCTGGACTATAATTTTGAGATTCAGACTACGGATGATAATGGCAATACTGTCACAGAGGATCATCCGCTGTCTGAGTTCGCCACACTAAAGCTGGAGGATGGTGTGCAGAGCATCAACCGTGAGAATCAGAGCCGCTACATGACGGTGACAGCCACTGTGGCGGAGGGAAGCAATGCCACCCTTCTGTCCAGAGAATTGCAGCCATTGATCGATGCGTATGAATTGCCGGACGGTTATACTATTGACACTGCCGGAGAATCCGATACAGTCAATCAGATGGTGATACAGATGAGTAAGGTATTGCTCTTAGGTCTTGCCCTGATCTACCTGGTCATGGTGGCACAGTTCCAGAGCCTGCTCAGTCCGTTTATTGTATTGTTCACGGTACCTCTTGCGTTCACGGGTGGTCTGATAGGATTGCTGCTTATGAACGAGCCGTTATCTGTTATGGGTATGATGGGCTTCGTGGTGCTGCTGGGTACGGTTGTCAACAACGGTATTGTGTTCGTGGATTATGCGAACCAGCTCCGTATGGGAGGACTGGAACGCAGAGAGGCACTGATCGCTACCGGTAAGACCAGAATGCGCCCGATCCTGATGACAGCACTTACCACGATCCTGGCAATGGTAAGCCTCCTGTTCGGAGATGACCTCTCCAGCCAGATGTCCAAGGGCATGGCGATCGTAGTGGCGGGAGGACTTGCTTACGCAACCCTGATGACACTGTTCATCATCCCTGTCATGTATGACATCCTCTTCAAGAGAAAGCCTCTGCAGGTGGATATCGGCAGTGAGAACCTGGATGACGTACCGGATGATGCGGCGGATTACCTGAAGCGGAAGGAGCAGAAGGAACTGGAGCAGCAGGAAGCGACACAGAAAGACGAGAAAAATCCTAAATAGTTATAAGTGTAGCAAAAAAAGCAAAAAAAGAAAAAATTTGTGTTGACAAATATAGATTGCTTTGTTACAATAAATCACGGTGATTGCGTTAGCAGTCACGTGATGCTGCTGTGGCTCAGTCGGTAGAGCGTCGCATTGGTAGTGCGGAGGTCACGGGTCCGATTCCCGTCAGCAGCTCTTTTGAAAAGTGTGGAAACCTTGAAAATACAAGGTTTCCACTTTTTTGTGTGCCTGAAAGTTTACAGACGATGGTAGACAACCAGAATAAACCAGATGTACACTTGCACGGGCCAACGATTCAGCTTACAATATAAAATAGTAAATTTATGTTCGGACACAAACCAACCCGGTCAGATGAGGAAAACGTATGGAGGAACTGCACAGAGTATGTAAAAATTTCACACGTCATGACAAGAAGACCCGTACGATCCTGCTGTGCGAGATGCTGGAGTACACGAATGTATTTTTGGAGGCGGCATTCCGGGCGGAGGGGTATTCCTTCGAGACTTTAAAGAACCCGGTGAAGGATCGCACTCTGGCACTTCGCTATATCAGTAGCGACTATTGCTATCCGACGGTATTGATCCTTGCACAGTTCCTGGAATATCTGGAAAGCGGGGAACGTGATCCGGAGGAGATCACCTTCATGGAGCCCCAGGCGGGCGGTGCCTGCAGGGCCGGAAATATCTACAATCTGCTCCAGAGAGTGCTGTACCGCATGGTAGAGCAGGGACAGCAGGAGTATGCCCAGATTCCCGTAATCTCCCTGAACCTCATGGGAGAAGAAAAACATACAGGCTTTCGCATTACTCCGTCACTGTTGTCCGGTGGGATAGCTGCCGGATGCTATGGCGATCTGATCATGTGCCTGTACCAGCAGGTGAAGCCCTACGAACAGAATCCGGGAGAGACGGACCGCATCCGCAGTCAGGTGGAAAAGAAACTGTGCGAGAGCATTCGGAGACACAGGAACGGACGGCACACCAGAGAGAAGAATTACCGGTATGCCTGCGAAGTATTTTCGAAGGTACCGGTGAAACCCGGGAAGAAAAAGAGAGTTGGCATCACCGGTGAGATCTATATGAAATATTCGAAACTGGGAAATGACGATATCGAAAGTTTTCTGCTCCGGCAGGGAATGGAGCCTTACAGTGGTGGTTTCGTCAACTACTGTCTGTATTTGGTGGATACAGAGCGGTATAAGGCAGAAAAGTACCAGCACAATCCCATCATGGCGAAAGCCTGTGCCTTTGTGCTCCACCGGTTGTGTGAGGCACAAAAACATCTGCTTACGGTGATCGGGGAGACAGACCGGTTCCAGACGGATCTGCCGTTCCCGGAACTGAAGGAGAAAGTGCAGGGGATTCTGGCGGAGGGCTGCAATACCGGAGACGGCTGGCTGATTGCCGCAGAGGTGATACAATATGTGGAAAAAGGCTGTGGCAGTGTGCTGATCCTGCATCCCTTCGGATGTCTGGTCAGCCATGTCTGCGAGCGGGGAATTTTGCAGCGGCTGCATGCCCGTTTTCCGGATGTCAGTATCCAGACCATAGAGTATGATTACGACCAGAGCAAGACCCTCAGGGAGAGCCGCATTCTTTTGGCAATTTCCTAGGTTGGCAGCAGGTGCAGAACGTGGTACAATAAAACAGAAACTATTGCAACGTGTATTTTCAGGAGGGGAACGTGAAGATAAAATGCGACTGGTGCGGCAGCTGGATCAACGATTTTGATCAGGTCTGCCCGAACTGTGGCGGTGTCAACAACAATTACAACCGCCATGCCAACGGTGTACCACAGACAATCGAGGAACTGAAAGCCTGGGCAAAGGAGATGAACCTTCCGCTGGAGGACATGCGGACCTTTATCGGAGAGGATTACAAGGGCGCGAAAGCCTTCGGTATTTACAAGGATGAGACCGATGGCACCTTCGTAGTCTATAAGAATAAAGAGGACGGTACCCGGGCAGTACGTTACAAGGGAACCGATGAAGCCTATGCGGTCAACGAACTTTACCAGAAGATGAAGGAAAGAGTGGTAGAAAGACTATTAGTTTACCAGAATATGATGGAACAACTACACATGGAGTATTAGTTTTAGATGATGGAACACAAATAGGATTTACATCAGGTAATGGAGACCCACGGTATACTAATTATCGTAATAATGGTCATGTGGAACAGAAGTCAGCATTATATATGAGAGAAAATAATATATCCAATGCAACAGTATATCACAATAATACAAATGGTACTTGTGGTTATTGTAACACTATGACAGCAACTTTCTTGCCAGAAGGAGCAACTTTAACTGTAGTTCCTCCTGAGAACGCCGTTGCAAATAATAGTAGGGCTATAGATTATGTTAAAACGTATACGGGAACAAGTAATGACCCGAAGATAAGTCCAAGATATAAAGGAAACTGAAAGGAGAATAAATATGTTAGTAGAACATTTTATGGGACAAAAGGAATGTGATAGTCTTGAAGAATTGAGAGAAGTTTTAAGCGAGAGGACAGAAAAAGGTGTTAATGAGTTTATTATATCAACGCATGAACAATTTCCGTATATGATAATGTCTGTGAAGGAAAAATATGCATGTTTAAGCTATTTTCGAGAAGAAGATGACCCAGGGTATTCTTCAGTTAATGCTAATCCTGTTTTGGATGCAGATGGTATTAGTATATTTTACACAAATACTGATAGTGAAGAAATAGAAGTTGCAAATTATTCAATTGTAAAAATTGAAGATGCAGTGTCTGCAGTTGAGGAATTTTTTGAAACACTACAATTACCAAAATGTATTGAATGGGAAGAATTATAGAAAGATAAATTTAATTATGTCTCCACATAAGGACGCCCACCACCTAAAAAATTAACCATGGTCTTTAAATTAATTGAAATGGCTCTCGCCAAAGGCGATTTATACAGAGACATTAGTTAAAGACCTTAGGGAAAAAATTGCCATCCGGTGCACATAAGGGTATCTAAAATCATATGTAACAATTTTGTAACATATTTTCCTTAACGAACCGAAAACTTCCATGTTACAATGGCACTCACCAGGGGGTATAAGGGGGATGAGATACCGCCATAATGCCTAGACGTAAACACAGAATCGAGAATGTTCTATTGGCGAAAAACGCCATGGAACATTCTCGATTTTTCTCTCAAATGGCAATCCCGATAAAATTGTCCCAAATCATAACAAATTCTTGAACAGCAGAGAAAGTTATGCCATACCACATTTCTCCCACCGGCTCTGCCGGTGGGTGTTTTTTGGCTTAAGCCGTCCTCTGGCGGCATAAAGCCTTTAACCTGCACACATTTCGACCCTAATATTTTTCTTATATTTTCTAAAAGTATCTTCTTTCACATTTCCCCAACAAGCCCTAAAAAGTCTATCATGGGTAACTCCTCGACTTCGCTCTTAAAATCGCACACAGGGGCAACACAGGCTCTCACAGGGGTAAGAGAAAGTTGTTTTGTCTGTCTAAAAATTGAATTTGTGCATATTTACGGTTTTTTCTCTGATTTTGGTCTATGGCATAAAGCCAATTCTGTCTTCACATCGCCAAAGTTTCCTCCGATTTTTCAAAAAGAAAAATTTTGACTTGCAACTGTTCTTTTTCAGAGTTAACATCACACACCACGAAGGAGATTTCTTCTGCTTCGTGTCCTGTGTTCTACAGGATGTATCCATCTCCATGAAAGTCAGCGGTGTTCCTTTGCGGAATATTTTGTGCCTGACCAGAAGTGGATAGGCTATACCACTCTTGCACACTTGGTTGCTGAAAAGATGCGTAATTCCGAGAAAGATGCTTAACAGTTGAGATTGCCACTATTTTGCCAAACATTGAGATTGGAGTTGATTTTATGGTTAAAGAAAATTTTATTTATGTGGGTATCGATTTACACAAAGAAACCCACACAGCAGTTATGATTGACTGCTACAATCAAAAGCTTGGAGAGATTACTTTTCCAAACAGACCAGCCGATTTTCCTAAGCTGGTAACAAAGGTTAAAAAATGTAATACTGATGCAAAAGAAGTAGTCTATGGTCTGGAGAATGCTTATGGTTACGGCAGACCTTTAGCGGTGTGGCTGATTGATAAGGGGTATTTTGTAAAGGATGTAAATACCGCTATCTCACATCGACAGGCAAAGCACCGGGGTGCCATGTATCGCAAAAGTGACAGTGATGATGCGGAAGCCATTGCACTTGCAACATTAAACATGCTTGATAAGCTTCCGGATGCTTGTCCTAATGATGCATACTGGTCACTTGGTCAGTTGGTGCATCGCAGGGATAACATCATGAAACAGCGAACCAGACTGGTTAATCAGTTGCACGAGCAGCTGTGTATTGCATATCCGTCTTACAAGTCATTTTTTAATGACATCAGTAGACCTACTGCACTGTACTTCTGGGAGCATTATCCATCCAGAAAGTATCTTAGGGGTAAGTCTGTGGAAGATTTACGTAAGGAACTTGTTCCCGTCAGCCACAATAGATGTTCGACCAAAAACTGTGAGAAAATCTTGGATGCAGTAGCCAGTGATAAGGTGAAAAACAATGCTTATCAAGATGCAAGGGATATGGTGACTCTTAGCATAGTCAGTGATTTACAGCACTATGACAGCCAACTGGCAGAGGTAGACAAGATGCTGGAACAGATGTATAAGATGCTTGGCTGCACGCTTACAACCATTCCCGGTGTAAATGTTATCACAGCAGTGAAGATTCTTGCTGAAATCGGTGATATCAAACGCTTTAGTAATGCCAATAAACTGGCACAGTTTGCCGGAATTGCACCGCTTCATTTATCATCCAGCGGAAAGGGGAAAGATTTAGCCACCAAGCAAGGTAACAGACGATTGCAGGCAACCATTTATTTCCTTGCGATTCAGATGGTGCAGATATCTTCTAAGGGTACACCGAGAAATCCTGTAGTACGAGCATACTATGAGAAACGTAAAGCAGAAGGAAAAACCAGCCAACAGGCACTGATTTGCATTTCCAGACGGTTAATCAGTGTTATTTATGGGATGTTAAAGAACGGTACGGAGTACCGTATGCCAGTAGTGGAAAATGCTGGCGAAAAGTAGTGAAATAATGGCAAATATGTAGTAGAATTTTAAGCAGATGTGATAGTCAGCTTTGGGAAGTGTACGCATTTTCCGGAAGAGTGGCATCGGCTTGGATTATTATAAGGGTAAAGAGTTTATGTCAAGAGTGGTAGTGCAGAAAGCACACCAGCAGCCGAAAGCTGCGGCACCTGCCAGCCGCCCAACCAAAGATTACACCGCCTATAATAAGAAAAGAGCCCGGAGCAAAAAGATAGAAAAAACGGTTCTGACAATTTTCTGCCTGATCATGGCAGCATTGTCTCTGGTGGCGATTTTTACAGGCGCCTATTCTATCTGGCAGATTGACAACAGACCGGATAACGGCTATTACACCTATGAGGATCAGAACTATTACTATTATCATGGGAACTGGTACGAATGGGAGAATGATTCCTGGCGCTATGCACCGGATGAATCCTGGATGGAAAGCGATTACGAGAGTTACTATGATTCCTACAGCTATGACAGCGATGCGGAATATGAGGATTTTGAGGATTCGTCCTATTACACTCCTTATGAGTACAGCGATGATAATAACGATAGCTGGGATGATGACAGCTGGGATTCCGGATGGGATTCCAATGACAGTTGGGACTCAGGATACGATGACTGGGGCTCTGACTGGTAAAATGTGATTTAGAATACATACAAAGGAAGTCTTCGACAGGCTTCCTTTGCTTTTTCTTTTTTATGGTTTTGAACAGGAGAGAATATGAGCAGTTTACCCGGCATTACGAGGCAGGATGAGGAAAAAAGATTACAGCATACGTTAGAGATCGCACAGCGCAAGGTGGATGCCAACAGGCAGAGTGTACAGGCTCTGGCGGAAGAACTGCATGCCATGCAGGAGGAATTCGACGAGAACGACAAGGAAGCCCAGACCCTGTGGCACAATGCGGATGCCCGCTTCAAGTTCGTGAATCAGGATCTGCGCCGGGCGGAACAGGCGAGGAAAAAGCCCTACTTTGGCAGAATCGATTTCCGGGACAAAAAACTGAAAAAAGACGAGGTCTACTATATCGGCAGAAGTGTCATTGCGGATAACCCGGCAGAACCGGAGGTCATCGACTGGAGAGCACCCATTGCCAGCGTATATTACGATGCCGCTCTGGGGGATGTCTCTTATTCCGTAAAGGGGGAGGGAAAATACGACATCACCCTGTCGCGGAAGCGCACTTATGAGATCGAAAATGATGAGCTGAAGGACTTCTACGATTCGGATGTGGTGGCCAACGATGAACTGCTGACAAAATATCTGGCGCGGAACAAAAAGGCGGTGCTGGGCGAGATCATTGCCACAATCCAGCAGGAGCAGAACGAAGTCATCCGCAAAAAGCCCCAGCACAACATGATCGTACAGGGAGCGGCGGGCTCCGGCAAGACCACAGTGGCCATGCACCGTATTTCCTACATCCTGTACAACTACGAGCAGGAGTTTGCACCGGAAGATTTTTATATTGTGGGAAGTAATCAGGTGCTCTTAAACTATATAACGGGAGTGCTACCGGAACTGAATGTTTACGGGGTCTCCCAGATGACCATGGAGCAGTTGTTCGTAAGGCTTTTGTACGAGGACTGGGACAAGTCCTGGCAGATCAAGCCGGTGGTAAAAGGTGTGACCCCGGCGGTGAAGGGAACTCTTGTCTGGTTTAAGGAGCTGGAGAATTTCTGCCTGCGTTACGAATACCGCGCGATACCCAGAGAGGACGTGGTGATCGAAAAGACTGGCAAAGTGCTGCTGGACCGGGCCACCATTGCACGCTTATTGAAAGAGACAAAGGATCTGTCCCGGGCGGACAAAATCAGCAGACTGACGGATTATCTGATGGCACGGCTGGAAAATGAGCTGAGCGGAAAATATTATTCCTATACCCAGTCGGAAAAGCAGAAGCTCAAGCATTATTATGAGACCTATTTCGGAAAAAGGGAATGGAAGGGCTCTGTGGCGGAACTCTACGAACAGTTCCTGAAGGAAGAGCAGGAGAAAGATTTCACGGTCGAGGTGCCGGAAGGTGGCTACGATGTCTATGATCTGGCGGCCATGGCCTACCTCTACAAGCGCCTCAAGGAGGACACGGTGATCCGGGAGGCGGGGCATGTGGTGATTGATGAAGCCCAGGATTTCGGCATGATGGCCTATGCGTCTTTAAAATATTGTCTGAGCAAATGTACCTATACGATCATGGGAGATGTGGCCCAGAATATTTCCGACCGCTACGGTCTCAACGACTGGACGGAACTGCGGAAATTGATGCTGCCTGGAGAGTTTGATTATTTCGGCATTTTGCAGAAAAGCTACCGTAACACGGTGGAAATCTCGGAGTTTGCCACGGACATTCTGTATCACGGAAGCTTTCCGGTCTATCCGGTGGAGCCCATCATACGTCATGGGGAACCGGTCACGGTGAAAAAATGTGTGGATTTTACAGAGCAGGTGACACAGGCGGAGCAGATCATCAAAGCATGGCAGAGCAAGGGGCTGGATACCATTGCCGTAGTCTGCATTGACGAAGCGGAGGCGGAAAAAGTAACAGCAGCCTTACAGGGCAGCGTGGACCTGAATACCGGAGGTGCGGGGAAATGGGAGATCGGCGAGGGCGTCATGGTGCTTCCGTTAAAATACACCAAAGGTCTGGAATTCGATGCAGTACTGATCTTCAACGCTTCGGAGGAAGATTACCCGGTGGAAGACGGGTATGTGAAGCAACTGTACGTGGCAGCTACCCGAGCTCTGCATGAACTGACGGTGCTGTACCGGGGGAAACTCACCGGACTGATCGCAGATCCGGTATCCCCAGAGCAGAAGCAGAGAATGCGCCTTGCCGCAGATGCCCAGAAGAAGCCGGTGAAAACGGTGGTAAAACAGGCAGAGCCGGAGAAGACAAAAGAAGAGATCTACAGACAGAGGGCACAGGAAGCGGAAAAGGAACGTGTGGCCAGAGAGCGTTACGGCCCAAAGAAGATCATCGTGACAAGAAACAGTCAGGGGACAACAGACGGCGTTACACCGAAGAAAGCAGGAAAGTCAGGGGGGCCTGAATCGAGGCGGACGGGACAGCCGTCACCTGCGAAAGTATACGGGGCAGAAAACGGCAATGCTGGCAGAGCAACCGGCAGACAGGAGCCGCGGATGGTAGAAAATAACGGCGAGTACGGCGATATGCCGGATGCCAAAACACTGATGTCCGCCGGACATTCCAGGATCGACTGCGCTGTGCGCATGGTCATGAAGGGCAAGGGCTATGTGGATCTTTTGAGTAGTTACGGAACCTTGCGGATCACACCCCTTGCGGTGGATCTGTTCCGGATTTGTTTTGCCAAAGGGCAGTGTCGTGAATTCCCGAAAGCGGCGGTGACGGCAGCAGGAGACCTCAGATGCACGGTGCGGGAGAATCCTTCCCTGGTGGAAATTACAGCGGGATATGCCCAGATCCGTGTGGATAAAAAGACGGGAGCATTGACATTTTTAAATACACAGGGTAAGATTCTGCTGACGGAACGAAGCAGAGAACCAAGGCAACTCGGAGAGAAAAAGAACTGGAGCTTTTTTGAATGGAAAAAGGACGAGGCTCTGATCGCCGGAGGGATTGGGGCACCGAAACCTTTGAAGATAGGTAATTCCGCTGCTTATTTTTCCTACGGAAGAGCGGATGACAGATATCCGGGGCTGGCTTCGTCTAAAGGATATGAGATGATCTTCCCTGCGGGAAGCAGGGTATTGTGCTGCAACATAGCCATGTACGGAACTTATATTTCCATGGAAGAGACAGATATCATCGATTACTATTTACGCGCAAAATGATGGGGATCATCGGTATGGGTAACAATCTGATGGTGCTCTGGATGTGAGGAGAATTATGAAGACAACAATAACCGCAGTGATATTTGATATGGACGGTGTCCTCTTTGATACCGAGAGGATGTATATGGAGTGCTGGAGAGAAGCGGCAGAGCCTACGGGGCTTAAAAATGTGGATGAGATCTCCAAAGCCTGTATCGGAAGGACACTGCAGGGCACGAAGGAAGTGTTCGAGGCAGCGAAAGCAGAGCAGGGCATCGATGTGTCTTTTGAAGAATTGCATGAGGATTGCAGCCGGAGATTTCAGGAAAAGGAAGAACGGGAAGGCCTTCCGGAAAAACCCGGCGTACATGAGATCCTGAAGTATTTAAAAAAGCAGGGTATTCCCGTAGCACTGGCTTCTTCCACGCGAAAAGCGGCAGTGATGGAGCATCTGGACAGAGCGGGTATCACATCTTATTTTCAGAAAATTATCTGCGGCGACATGGTGGAGCATGGCAAGCCTGCACCGGATATTTATCTGAAGGCCTGCGAGGAGCTTGGGGTTGCACCCGGACAGGCACTGGCGGTGGAGGATTCCTTCAACGGTATCCGATCCGCCTATGCGGCAGGCTTATATACGGTGATGGTGCCGGATCAGCTGCCGCCCACAGAAGAGATTCTTGCGATGGTAGATAAAAAGTGTGACAGCCTGACAGAGCTTCAGGCACAGCTGCCGGAGCTTCTGGCGGTATGTGGAGACTGAGGATCATTCTACTGCGGCATGGAACCACAGAACCTTACAGCAGTCACAGGAGGGATCCCGTCTGATCACATGATCCGTGTGAGCAGGTACCATAAAGGCGGTACCGGGCAGCAGAGGGATTTCTTCGTCACCGATGAGAGCATATCCTTTTCCGTCCAATACGAAGAAGCCTTCCTGATCGTCATGCTTTTGCGGCATGTGATATTCTGTGCTGCGATAGAGGGATACGCCCATACGACAACCTTTTACACACCCCTGATCTTCATCTAACAGAGTGTGCCCGGTGCGCTCGGGCATTTGCGCTATAATGGAATCTAAAGTAGTATAAGGAATCATTTGTGTGCCTTTCTATGGATGCAATGTAACTGTAATGTAACGGTTCAGTTACCATATTTTTATTAACAGTGTAGCAGACTGAGAGAGGAAAAACAATAGACTGCCTGTTCGGGCAGAGTAAAGGAATATAAAAATGGAAGAAAAAGAGACAATACAGCCCATTGAGATCACATGGGAAGAACTACAGTCCCGGGACCTTGAACGATACATTCTGGTGGATACCAGAGGGGATGAAGCAGTAAACTATGGAATGATTCCCGGAGCCATTGCAATCCCTGAATGTGAACTGGTGGACAAGCTGGCTGCGGCAGCAGGGGATAAAAAAGTGATCCTGTATTGCAGCCGTGGACAGAACAGTAAAGTGTCCGCAGAATATTTCCGGGAACAGGGAATGGACGTCTACAGCTTACAGGGCGGCTATACCGGGTGGCTTCTGAACCTGATGCAGAAGGAACAGTCCGGAGAAAAAGAAAACGAGCGGGCACGGGAGATTGAAAAAAGCATCCGCAAAAAATTCCATAAAGTCCTGTTTTCCCGATTTGCCAAAGCTATCAATGAGTACGACATGATCCAGGAGAACGACAAGATCGCCGTATGTATCTCCGGTGGTAAGGATTCCATGCTGATGGCAAAGCTGTTCCAGGAGCTGAAGCGTCACAACAAGTTCCCCTTTGAACTGGTATTTTTGGTGATGGATCCCGGTTACAGTGAGGCGAACCGCAAGATCATCGAGAACAATGCGAAGCTGATGGATATTCCCATCACGATTTTTGAATCCCAGATATTTGATGCGGTGTATGATATCGAGGATTCCCCCTGCTATCTGTGCGCCCGAATGCGCAGAGGCTATCTGTATAGCCATGCAAAGGAGCTGGGGTGCAATAAGATCGCCCTGGGACACCATTACGATGATGTTATCGAGACGATCCTCATGGGGATGCTGTACGGCGGACAGGTGCAGACCATGATGCCGAAGCTGCACAGCACGAATTTCGAGGGCATGGAGCTGATCCGCCCCATGTATCTGATCCGCGAGGACGACATCAAGCACTGGAGAGATTACAACGATCTGCATTTTATCCAGTGTGCATGCCGCTTTACCGATACCTGTACCACCTGCCGTACCGATGGCAGCAGTCCCTCCAAACGTATGGAGATCAAGAACTTGATCGCTTCCCTGAAGCAGACCAATCCCTTTATCGAAGGGAACATTTTCAAGAGCGTGGAGAATGTCAACCTACGCACGATCATCGCCTATAAAGAGGACGGTGTGAAACATCATTTTCTGGAGCATTATGACGAGTGGAAATAGGGCACCTGCACTTGACGGAAGGAGCTTTTTTATTCTATAATAGAACGTAAACCGTAAATTGTGGAAGGCTTTACGCGCCCTTACAACAGGAGAAGTTATGATCAAGAGTATGACGGGATTTGGCAGATGTGAGACTGCCGAGAATAACAGAAAGTTTACCGTAGAGATGAAGTCTGTGAATCATCGCTACCTTGATGTGAACATCAAAATGCCGAAGAAGCTGAATTTCTTCGAGTCTGCGATCCGCAGTGAACTGAAGAACTACATTTCCAGAGGTAAAGTGGATCTGTTCATTACTTATGAAGATTTTTCCGAGAACACGTCCAGCGTCCGTTATAACAAGGAACTGGCAGCGGAGTATCTGGGATACCTGAAGCGGATGGCCAGCGATTTTGATCTGGATTGTGATATCAGGGTGTCCACCCTGTCGAAGTATCCGGATGTCTTCGTGATGGAAGAGCAGGATATCGACGAGGAAGAGCTGTGGAAGGAACTGCAGAGAGCCTTAAAGGGTGCCTGCGAGATGTTCGTACAGACCCGGATCACCGAAGGGGAACATCTTAGGGATGATCTGATCGCGAAACTGGACGGCATGCTGAAGCTGGTAGATTTCATTACAGAGCGTTCTCCCCAGATCATCGCGGAGTACCGTCAGAGACTGGAAGAGCGGGTGAAGGAACTGCTTTGTGATACCACGGTGGACGAAGGAAGACTTCTCACGGAAGTGACGATCTTTGCGGATAAGGTGTGCGTGGATGAAGAACTGGTGAGACTGCGCAGCCACATTGAGACCACGAAGAATACACTGGTAGCCGGTGGCAGCATCGGAAGGAAATTAGACTTTCTGGCGCAGGAGATGAACCGCGAAGCCAATACGATTCTGTCTAAGTCTAATGACCTGGAGATCTCCAACTGTGCTATTGAGTTAAAGACCGAGATCGAAAAAGTCAGAGAGCAGATACAGAATATTGAATAAGAGTGATTATTCAGTCGACGAAATTGATCTGAGCTGCTTTGGCATGCTCGCATGCAGGAAGCAGTTTAGATCAATTTCCGGTGACTCGAATAGAGTCACCGACCACAATGAGCAAAACAAGCTGCGAAGCAGCGAGAAGCACGATGTATCGTGCGGTTTTGCGAATGGGGGAGACTGAATAGAGGAAAATGGGTGCAGGTGAGCAGATGAACCGACTGATCCATGTGGGATTTGGAAATATTGTGAATACAGATAAGATCATTGCTATAGTAAGTCCGGAATCCGCACCTATCAAACGCCTGGTGCAGAAGGCAAAAGAGACGGGACTGGCAATCGATGCCACACAGGGCCGCAGGACGAAATCTGTACTGGTCATGGAGAACAGCCAGATCGTGCTGTCTGCACTTTTACCCGAGACGATTGCGGGAAGAGCACAGGCGTTGTGGCCGGAAGATGAAAAAGAGGACAGTGAAGAAGATGCAGAATAAGGGAATATTGATGGTGATCTCCGGATTCTCCGGAGCCGGCAAAGGAACACTGGTGAAAAAGCTGTTATCGGAATATGACAATTATGCATTGTCTATCTCCATGACTACCAGAGGACCGCGTGAAGGAGAACAGGACGGAAGAGAATATTTCTTCCGCACCAGAGAACAATTTGAAGAAAATATTGCAAAAAACGGATTTATCGAGTATGCTCAGTATTGCGGCAATTATTACGGAACGCCGAAAGCATATGTGGAAGAGCAGATGCAGGCAGGTAAGGATGTGATCTTAGAGATCGAGATTCAGGGAGCCATGAAGATCAAGGAACAGTTCCCGGAGAGCCTGTTACTCTTTGTTACCCCTCCCAGTGCAGAAGAGCTGCAGAAGAGACTGGTGGGCAGAGGAACCGAGACAGCCGATGTGATCGCACAGAGACTGGCACGGGCTTATGAAGAATCAGAAGGCATGGATGCCTATGATTATATAGTAGTGAACGACGATCTGGATGAGTGTGCTGCAGCGGTACAGAAGTATGTGGAAGCAGCGAAAAATGTACCGTCCCGTCGTGTAGAATTTATCACAGAGATCAGAGAGGAACTGAAAGGTTTCGCGAAAGGAGCAAAATAAAATGTTACATCCCTCTTATACCGACTTAATGAAAGTAGTAAACAGCGAGGTAGAGCCCGGCGAAGCACCCGTAGTCAACAGCCGTTATTCTATCGTTATGGCAACTGCCAAGAGAGCAAGACAGATCATCGCAGGTGACGAGCCTCTGGTAACAGCCAAGGTGGATAAGCCCCTGTCTATCGCAGTAGAAGAGCTGAATCAGGGTAAGATCAAGATCCTTGGTGATGATGAGGAAGCATAAGACGCATGAAGATATTGTTTGTATCCCTGGGCTGTGACAAGAATCTTGTCGATTCCGAGAAGATGCTTGGCATGCTCCAGGAAAAGGGTTATGCCTTCACGGATGATGAAGCAGAGGCAGATGTTGTAGTGGTAAACACCTGCTGCTTTATCGGTGATGCCAAGGAAGAAAGTATCAATACATTATTACAGATGGGAGAACTGAAGGACAGCGGACAGGTCAAGGCACTGATCGCTGCCGGGTGTCTCGCCCAGCGCTACCGCGAGGAGATCCAGAAGGAGATCCCGCAGGTGGACGCCATTATCGGAACCACTGCTATTGATGAGATCGTAGCTGCCCTGGAGGAGATCCTGGCAGGACAGAAACAGAACCATTATGAAGACATTAATGCCGCCCCTGTGACAGAGACCAACCGTGTTGTCACTACAGGCGGACATTTTGCGTATCTGAAAATTGCAGAAGGCTGTGACAAACACTGTACCTACTGTATTATTCCGAAGGTCAGGGGCAATTACCGCAGCGTTCCCAAGGAGAGTCTGTTAAAAGAAGCCAGAGAACTTGCGGATAAAGGCGTACGGGAGCTGATCCTGGTAGCACAGGAGACCACGCTGTACGGTGTGGATCTGTATGGGAAAAAGGAGTTGCCCGGACTTTTACATGAGCTGGCGCAGATTCCCGGTATCTACTGGATCCGTATTTTATACTGTTATCCGGAGGAGATCACGGATGAACTGATCGATGCTATTGCAACAGAACCCAAGGTATGTAACTATCTGGATATTCCCATCCAGCATGCTTCCGACAATGTGTTGAAACGAATGGGTAGACGCACTGACCAGGCAGAGCTTCGTGCCATCATTGGGAAACTTCGGGAGAAAATCCCCGATATCTGCTTACGTACCACACTGATCAGCGGATTTCCCGGAGAGACCCAGGAGGATTTCGAGGAGCTGTATCGTTTTGTCAACGAGATGGAATTCGACCGTCTGGGTGTATTCCCGTATTCTCAGGAGGAAGATACTCCCGCTGCCACCATGGAGGACCAGGTGCCGCAGGAAGTCAAGGAATTCCGGAGAGATGAACTGATGGAATTACAGCAGGCAATTGCCTTTGACAAGGCGGAGGATATGGTAGGACACATCCTGACCGTAATGATCGAGGGCAAGGTTGCGGACGAAGAGACTTATGTTGCAAGAACCTACAGAGATGCCCCTAATGTGGACGGCTATCTGTTCGTAAATACTTCAGCGAATCTGATGACCGGAGATTTTGTCAAGGTTCTGGTCACCGGTTCCAATGAATATGATCTGATAGGAGAAATATATCATGAGTAAAATGAATCTGCCCAACAAGCTGACTATTTTTCGTGTGATCCTGATCGTACCGTTTATTATCCTGTTACTGGGAGGTCAGGCCGGATGGTTTGGCGAGAACACCTTTGTGACGGATATGATCGCACTGGCTATCTTCATCATTGCCAGCCTCACCGATCTGATCGACGGTAAGATTGCAAGAAAATATAACCTGATCACCGACTTTGGTAAGTTCATGGATCCCCTGGCGGATAAGCTGTTAGTATGTTCCGCCATGATCGCACTGATCGAGATGAACCGTATCCCTTCCTGGGTGGTCATCATCATCATCGCCAGAGAGTTTATCATCAGCGGCTTCCGTCTGATCGCTTCCGACAATGGCGTAGTCATTGCCGCAAGTTACTGGGGCAAGTTCAAGACCACCTTCCAGATGGTCATGATCTGCCTGATGATCGCCAACTTCCCGCAGCTGCAGATCCTTACCAATATCATTATGTGGATCGCATTGATCCTCACCGTGGTATCTTTGATCGATTACCTCGTGAAGAATAAAGATGTCATGAAGAACACGAAATAAGATTGTCGGCAAAAATAGAAACCGTGATTTGTGAGCAAGCTCCCAATCACGGTTCTTATTTTGCCTATGCGCGGCTATGCTTTCGTAAACTTTCAATCTACCTAATCATTTAAAGCCATCTGTTTTAATTTTGAGAACAGATTCTGTACCGGTTTCACGGACAGGATCAGTAATGTTACTGCCGCTTCAGCGAAGATATAGATCGCATTGTAGGCGAGGGAATAGGGCAGGGGATCCCAGCCTTCCCAGGCATACGCCCCGAAGAAGATCCATCCGGAGATCACGGCGAACACATATCTGCCCAACACAGCGGTGATATATCCCTTCAGCAGTCCGAATTTCGCATTGGAGAAGAGTCCGGACAATCCCAAAGCACCGAAAGCCAAAATGTAATCAACGATCAACTGCATGGGATACAATACATAGGGATCAATGAGAAGCTGTAACACACCGTAAGCTACTCCGGTGGCGATACCTGCACCCAGACCGAACCAGTAACCGGGCAGGCAGATCACCAGCATGGACAGAAGCGTAATGGAACCGCCGGTAGGAAAATGGAACAGCTTGATGTTTGACAGTATGGTTCCAAGAGCGATTGCCATGGCACAGAATGCCAACTGCTTTACGGTCAGCTTACTGTGAGCCATTTTCTGATCAACGTCGTCAGCCCCGGTCTTATTTCTCTGCTTACGGGCAAATACAACAGCCACGGCCAGCAGAGCGATCAGGACAACCACTAACAGGACATTGCCCAGAGCAGTGGGGACATAAGTAGTCTCGCCCCAGTCATTCACAACAACATTGTACAACATAAAAAATCCTCCTTCGTATGCGCGAGGAGGGACAACATCGTATCCATGCAAAAATTACAGTCTTGAACGGCACTCTTATAATGTACAGTTCTCATACACTGTTATCAACAGTGTATATGTAGACAATAACTGCATGAAATCTATGCTTCCTTACGCCGGTATTATCCGGTTCAAGTAGTGAGGGTTAGAAATGATGGCATAGTCTTGCAACACTTCAGTCTCAGCGATGTGCTCCCCTAGCGGAATATAATATTTACCTGTTTACTATAGTGCTTTATTGTGACAGTGTCAAGCTTACAGAAAAGTTTTTAATATCTGCAGCACGCCGTTTTCCCAATAAGGCGCACAGGTTCTCTTTGCGGCAGCGATTACTTCCTCTCTTGCGTTGGATACGGCATAGCTGGTTCCGGCGCTCTCAAGCATTTCTATATCATTCAGATTGTCTCCGAAAGTGCAGGTTTCATCCGGAGCAATGCCAAGATATTCCTGTAAAAACCGAATAGCGGTTCCTTTGTTCACACCTAACGGGTTACAGTCCATCCATTCTTTGCCGGAGGAAGCGATTTTAGCCTTGGTCTGCCAGGTGGGAGTGAAAAGCGGGGCACACATTTCTTCACATGCCGAAGGATGATACACTGTGAATTTGATCACGTTGTCCACAGGTGCTTTTAACAGGTCCGGTACTTCACGGATATCATATCCGTAAGAATCCGTAAGCCAACGGAACATGCGGCTTCCGGCATCTTCTGCCAGACAATAATCCGGAGTGGCAATAAAATAATCACAGTCCGGTAATTCATTGCGAACCGTTTCACACATTCCATGCCAGACATCTTCGGGCAGAGTGTGGACTTTTAAAATTTTGTGAGGGGTACGGACTACTGTGCCGCCGTCCGTGATATAGAGAAGCTTATCGCAAACGGGAGCGAAAAGCTTTCGCTCACTGATGAATTGCCGGCCGGAGCAGGCGACGAAGATGATTCCTTTTGAAGTCAGTTTTTCAATTACGGTCATATATTCCGGATCGATCATCAGAGTACCGTCTTTTAAAAGGGTACCGTCAATGTCGGTTGCAATTAATTTGATCATAGCTCCTCCTGTTAATGGAAAGATGGAAAGTATGCTATGATTATAGCCTATCTATAAGCGGATTTGCAATGACATCCTCAAGATAAAACAGTTGGAAAATCGGCGAAAATATAGTATCGTAGATAGTAAAGATCAGAAAGCGGTAGAAACCTAAGGAAACAGTAAGAATCCTGGAGAAGTAGCAGGAACCGGAGATAGAAGGGTTAACGATAGGAATGAAGAAATTAATCATAGGAATTCTGGCACATGTGGATGCCGGCAAGACAACACTGGCAGAGAGCCTTTTATATACCTGCGGAACGATCCGCAAGGCAGGAAGAGTGGATCACGGAGATGCTTTTCTGGACAATGGGGACATGGAGAGGAAGAGAGGCATTACCATCTTCTCCAAGCAGGCGAGAATCCGGTGGAAAGATGTGGATATCACTCTGTTAGATACCCCGGGGCATGTGGATTTTTCCGCTGAAATGGAGAGGACACTTCAGGTACTGGACGCAGCCATCTTTGTGATCGATGGCAGTGACGGCGTGCAGGGGGATGTCTACACACTGTGGAGATTATTGAAAAGATATGAGGTTCCGGTATTTTTATTCGTAAATAAAATGGATCAGCCGGGCACCGAGCGGGACAAAATACTGGCCGAACTGCAAGGTAAGCTTGATGGCAATATTGTAACCGTTGAAAATATCATGGCGCAGGATGAATCCGGAGAGGACCGTGAGCAGGAACTGGAACATGCCGCCATGTGCAGTGAAGTACTGATGGAGGAATATCTGGAGACCGGAGCCTTGCAGCCGGAGAGCATAGCATTCACTGTGGCGCAGCGGAAGCTGTTTCCCTGCTTTTTTGGATCCGCATTAAGACAGGAAGGCATAGAAAAGCTGTTGGACGGACTGTCTTTCTATCTGCCGGAACCGGAATATTCACAGGAGTTTGGAGCCAGAGTCTATAAAATCGGCAGAGATACGTCGGGGAACCGTCTGACGTATCTGAAAGTCACCGGAGGGACACTTCGGGTCAAAATGATGATCGGTAATGAGAAAAGCGGTGCCGGGGAAGAGATCTGGGAGGAGAAGGCAGATCAGCTGCGCCTGTACAATGGAGGAAGCTATGAGACCGCAGACAGCGTGCCGGCGGGAGAAGTCTGTGCGGTCACAGGACTTACGAAGACATTTGCAGGACAGGGACTGGGCTATGAGTGCGAGAATCTGGCACCGGTGTTGGAACCGGTATTGACCTACAGGCTGAGTTTTCCCCCGGATGTGGATCCGGTGACAGCGCTCGGAAAGCTCAGACAGCTGGAAGAAGAGGAGCCGCAGTTACATGTATTATGGCAGGAGGAAAAGCGGGAGATCCATATGCAGGTCATGGGGCAGGTGCAGATGGAAATCCTGAAAAATATCCTGTGGGAGCGTTTCGGACTGGAAGCGGAATTCGATGCGGGAAGCATTGTCTATAAGGAGACGCTGGTGGAACCGGTGGAAGGCATCGGGCATTTTGAACCTCTGCGACATTATGCAGAAGTACACTTGCTACTGGAACCGGGTGAGCGGGGCAGCGGCTTGCAATTTGCCTCTCTGTGCAGTGAGGATATGCTGGATCGGAACTGGCAGAGACTGATCCTGACTCATTTGGAGGAAAAAAGGCATGTGGGAGTGCTCACCGGATCGGAGATCACAGATCTTCGGATACTGTTGATCGCCGGAAAAGCACATACTAAGCATACGGAAGGCGGGGATTTCCGGCAGGCGACTTATCGCGCCATCCGGCAGGGACTGCGCAGTGGAAAAAGTATTCTGCTTGAGCCGTGGTTTTCCTATCGACTGGAAGTGCCGACAGAAAATCTCGGCAGGGCAATGTCAGATATCACCAGAATGAACGGACGATTCGATCCGCCTGTGACCGAAGGAAACAACAGTGTACTGATGGGCAGTGTGCCGGTGGCAACCATGCGGGATTACGCCAGAGAAGTGGCTTCCTATACCAAAGGACACGGCAGACTGTCCTGCAGCCTGCAGGGGTACGAGCCCTGCCATAATCCGGAAGAGGTGATGGCACAGACGGATTACGATCCGGAGGCGGATACCGCCAACCCTACCGGTTCCGTATTTTGTTCCCACGGGGCCGGTTTCCAGGTGCCCTGGGATCAGGTGTCGGAATACGCCCATGTGGAGAGCGGCTGGGTACCGGATTCGGAGGAAAATACAGAGTCGGGGGATGACGCCTTACAGGGAATGCCGGCAGTGAACAGACGGCAGGGAGCTGTACGTCAGACGGGTGGCGGCACAGAGCGTATCATATCCCAGGAAGAGATCGAAGAGATCTTCCGCAGGACCTATGGAAAAGGGGCAGAAGATCCGCATAGATTCCGCAGATATCATACATCCTCCGGCAGTCGCAGCAACTACACGGAAAGTCCGGCAGACAGTATGCGGACACCGAAGACCAAAGCAGGCCCTCAGGAAAAACCGGAAGAATATCTGCTGGTGGACGGCTATAATATTATTTTCGCATGGCCGGAGCTGCGGGAGCTGGCACAGATCAATTTAGACAGCGCCAGGGACAAACTGATGGATATATTGTGCAACTATCAAGGATATCAGGGATGCCGGCTGATTTTGGTCTATGATGCTTATAAGGTGAAAGGAAATCCGGGATCTGTGATGAGATATCATAACATAGAAGTGGTCTATACGAAGGAAGCGGAGACTGCAGACCAGTATATTGAGCGCACCACACATGAGCTGGGAGCAAAACCGCAGAAATACCGCGTGACGGTAGCTACCTCAGATGCCCTGGAGCAGATGATCATCTGGGGCAACGGTGCAGTCAGAATGTCTGCTCTGGGGTTAAAAGCAGCTGTGGAATCCGCTGGAGCAGAATATTTTAACAGCTGAATTATAACCGCTTCGCAGTGATATTTGGATTGAGGTGGTTTTATAGTACTTGAAAAAAGGTAATCTATATCTGTCGGATGGAGCGGATGATGAAAGCTTCGGTAAAAATCCGGATAAAAGAATAGAGAGGTATAGATTATGAGAAGAAAAGCCATTTCCAATATTATGTTTTATGTTACTACAGTATTATTGATCCTGACCATTGTATTCTGCATCGGAAGCACGGTGAAAAGCGAAAGCAGCAATGAAACACAGCGTATTGAGAATCAGGTGAAGGAACAGCAGCTGCTTACAAAGGTGAAGCAATATCTCAATGAGAATGGCTGCCGCAACAGTGGTGTGACACTGACTTATGTGATGGATGAAAGCGGAGCATGTGATTATACCTTTACGATCCATCATAAGAAAATCAACGCGATGAGTGAAGAAGAGCGAGAGGATTTCCGTACGGAACTGTCACAGATCTGTGCAGTATCCGATGGGACTACCATTTCTTATGAATATCTCCTGACGGATTTTTAAGGATGTGTTTCCCCGGTCCCCGGTTTACAAAATCCGCATGACATTTTTAAAAATAAAGGGTATACTGATACCATGATGGGAAAGGAGAAGAACAGATGACATTTATTCCCAAACCACATGAGATATATAAACATTTTAAGGGTAATCTATATCAGATCGTTACGATAGCACAGCATTCGGAGACTGGAGAGCAGCTGGTGATCTATCAGGCATTGTATGGAGATTTTAAGACCTATGCAAGACCGCTTGCGATGTTCACGAGCGAAGTGGATAAGGTCAAATACCCTGAGATACAGCAGAGATTCCGTTTCGAATTACAGGGTGAGGACGTGGACAGACAGACCCGTGAGACTGACGCAGTGAGTGGGGCGCAGGGCGTAGCAGCACAGCCGGAAGCACCGGCAGTGCATATAGAAGTTGCAGAGGAGGAGCCCGCACTGGATCCTTTGGTATTAGAGTTCCTGGATGCGGATTCCTATGAACAGCGTCTGAATATTCTGGCAGGTCTCCATCATCGTATTACCAATGAGATGATCACGACCATGGCAATCGCCTGCGATATCGAAGTAAATGACGGTGAGACGGAGGAACGTTATGAAGAACTGAAAAACTGCCTGCTCACCATGGAGAAGTTTGAATGCAATCGCCTGCGGTAGACACTATGGATAAATACAATGAAAATTTAACGGATGTTAAGGAAATCTTTAGGAAAGGTGACCTTCGGGCGATTCCCAAACCACTTTTAAAATGGTATGATAATAATCGTAGGATTCTTCCCTGGAGAGAACAACCCACACCCTATCGCGTATGGGTCTCTGAGATCATGCTACAGCAGACCAGGGTGGAAGCGGTGAAGCCTTATTTTCAGAGATTTATGGATACCCTGCCGGATATCGCGGCATTAGCGGAAGCACCGGAGGAGACTCTATTAAAACTGTGGGAGGGACTTGGTTATTACAACCGGGTGCGTAATCTGCAGAAAGCAGCAATTCAGATCATGGAAGATTATGCCGGAATTATGCCGGATTCTTATGAAGAATTGCTGAAACTGAAAGGAATCGGAAGCTATACGGCGGGAGCAGTATCTTCCATAGCTTATGGAAAACCGAACCCGGCGGTAGATGGAAATGTGCTCCGTGTGATCGCCCGCATCCGTAAGGATGATCGATGTATCTCAGAGGATAAAGTGAAAAAGGCCGTGGAGAAGGACTTGTGGGAGGTTATACCGAAGGACAGACCCGGGGATTTTAACCAGGCAATGATGGAGATCGGAGCCTGTGTGTGCATTCCGAACGGTGCCCCTCATTGTGAGGAATGTCCACTTAGACAGATCTGTCTGGCATACGAAGATGGAACGCAGCAGCAGTACCCGAATAAGGCAAAGGCAAAGGAACGGACCATAGAGGAGAAGACGATCCTCATTATCCGGGATGCGGAGCTTGCGGTGCTGCACAAGCGACCGGCTAAGGGACTGCTCGCCGGAATGTATGAATTCCCGTCAATGAAGGGATTCTGTACGGCGGAAGAGGTGAAGGAATATCTGACAGAGAACGGACTGCAGGTACTCAGGATTCAGCCGTTGGAGGATGCAAAGCATATTTTCTCCCACAGAGAATGGCATATGAAGGGATATCTCATCCGGGTCGATGAACTCGCACCGAAGAAGGTGGGACCGGATTCTGCGGACTGGATCTATATTGAACCCCGGGAGACGCAAGACAGATATCCCATTCCTTCTGCATTTGCAGCTTATGCGAAGGGACTGAGCATGCAGCTTGGGATACCTCGAACTATGTTTTAATATGAAGAAAGGACAGCAATCATGAAATTACTTTCCATAGCAATTCCCTGTTATAATTCTGAAAAGTATATGAGAAAATGTATTGACTCCCTGTTAGTCGGAGGGGAGGATGTGGAGATCCTGATTGTTGATGACGGATCTACCAGGGATCGCACTGCGGAGATTGCAGATGAATATGAAGCGCAGTTTCCTACGATCGTCCGCGCGATCCACAAGGAGAACGGTGGACACGGTTCCGCAGTGAATACCGGAATTGCCAATGCTACCGGATTATATTTTAAGGTGGTGGACAGTGATGACTGGGTGAAGCAGGATGCCTATTTTAAGATCCTGGACACTCTGCGGGAGCTTGCAGGAGGTGGTCAGGCACTGGACATGCTGATCAGCAACTATGTCTATGAGAAGGAAGGCGAGCGTCGCAAGAAAGTCATTCAGTACCGTCATATTCTGCCGGTAGAGAAGATGTTCACCTGGCAGGACTGCCATCATTTTATCAAGGGACATTACATACTGATGCATTCTGTGATCTTCCGTACGAAGCTACTTCAGGAATGCGGACTGAAGCTTCCGGAGCATACTTTCTATGTGGACAATCTGTATGTGTTTGAACCGTTACCTTATGTGAAAAATATGTATTATCTGGATGTGAATTTCTACAGATACTATATAGGAAGACAGGATCAGTCTGTCAATGAGACGGTCATGATCTCCCGTATCGATCAGCAGATCCGCGTGACCAAGCTGATGATCGATTATCTTGTGGCAAAAAAGCAGGAGCTGGTCAAGAACAGACGCCTGTATCAGTACATGCGTAATTATTTAGAGATCATCATGACAGTATCCTCTGTGCTGCTGATCCGTTCCGGTACTCAGGAACACCTGGATAAGAAGAAAGAATTGTGGGAGTATCTTAAGAGCAAGGATAGGAGACTGTACCTGTGGATGCGCAATGGCATCATGGGCGGAACGATGAACCTGCCCGGAAGAGGCGGACGCAAGATTTCCGTAGAGGGGTACAAGATCTGTCAGAAGCTGTTTGGCTTTAACTAGTCAGGGTTTTATTTTTGATAAGCCAGAAAAAGCTTCAAAAGTCTGAGTGCATAATCACGTTCTCTTTGTTCGGAATTATTTAGCATAGTTAAAATAGCGGATACTTCGGCGGTTTGCCCGGGGTATCCGTTTTCGTTGTTTTCTTTTCCGTAAATAATATAATCCAGTGACATATCTAAAGCTTCGGAAAGCGCCATCAGAGTTTCTACACTCATGCCGCAGCTGCCACGTTCAATATCGGCATAATATTTTGCGGCACGGTCTATTTTTTCAGCCATTTCATCCTGCGTGAATCCCAAAAGATTTCTTTTCAGGCGAATACGTTCTCCGGCAGCCAGACGATCATATGTTTTTTTCATTTATACCTCCAATATCATTATCCCCATGAATTGCCCCATTTTTTAGTGTAATCATAAAAGCATTTTCTATGAACTTTTCCCAGTTACATTATGAAGACCGTAAACTATTGACAATACCAGTTTTAAACGTATATAATGGTTACGTTTAAAACAGAATCCAAAATTACGTTAAAAACGTAGTGACAGAGGGAATTCTTACAATAGCCCGGAAAAAGTCTGGAGAGGAAATACTAATGAAGAAAAAAATCATTTCCGTAATCGTGGGCGTGGCCGGTCTGACCATGGCTTATTTTTTAGCGAGCGGAATCTCTCATATCATCTATAATCGTCCGACGGACAATGCGGCTGCCGAAACTGAGAGCACAACGGATAGCGCTGTGCAGGGAACTGAGGAAGCAAAAAGTGCCATGACCGAGGACGAGATCAACGAAATGCTGGCAGGCATGAAGACAACGGAAACGGCAGAGACCGAGACTGCGACAGAAGAGCAGAGCGAAGTCATCCCTGTGAAGTTTGAAGAGCTTCAGGCGGTGAACCCGGATGTCTATGCCTGGATCACCGTACCCGGTACGGATATTGATTATCCGATCCTGCAGCATGCATCCGACAATTCTTATTATCTCATGCATAATATCGACGGTTCCTATGGATATCCCGGCTGCATCTACACCGAGAATATGAACAGTAAGGACTTCACGGATAACAATACTGTGATCTATGGACACAATATGAAAAACGGTTCTATGTTCGCACAGTTACATAAATTCGAAGATCCGGACTTTTTTGATGCGAATAGAGAAGTGGTGATCTATCTGCCCGGAGAAGTACTGCATTACACCATTTTTGCAGCCCATATCTACGATGACAGACACCTGCTGTACAGCTTTGACTTTACGGATCCGGAGGTCTATCAGAAATACCTGGATTCCATATTCAGCACCCGCGATATGAGTGCAAATATTGACAAGGACATCACTGTGACAACGGACGATCAGATCATTACATTAGTGACCTGTATCGGCAGCCAGCCGAATAACCGACTTCTGGTGCAGGCAGTGCTGACCGACAGAGAAGCGGGTGCGGAGACTGCCCGGGCGGCAGCTGCAACAGAATAGATCAGCATAGTATTTTATGCGTGGGAGACAGACTATGAAGAAGGAAGAAAGCAGAGATAACCTCATAGATATTCCGCTTGAAGATGAACGTGACGAATCCCAACTGACAGGCCGGAAAGCGGCAGAATACAATAAGCAGCATGTCATCCGGCACAGAAAGCGTGTCCGCACGAAGATATTATGTGCGCTGGGAATATTGCTGGCACTGCTTGCAATCCTTGCAGTGATCGCAGTGATCCTCGTCAATGTATGGAGAACCACCGGACGTGCAAGCCTGCTTCATCATGCACAGGGCAACAGTATCGATGCTGCACAGGCGATGCAGGAAGCGGCAAATGAGAAAAATTCCGAAGCCTCCGAAGCACAGGAAGCGGAAGAATCCTATGAATTGCAGGAAGGTCAGATCCGTTACAACGGCAAGACTTACCAATATAAAGATAACCTCATGAACATTCTCTGCCTGGGAATCGACAGCAGAGACGGCATTGCGAAGGAGAAGACACCCGGTAAGGCAGGTCAGGCAGACTGCGTGATCCTGGCGGTACTGGATGATGAAGCGAAGACCATTCAACTCATCAACATCTCCAGAGATTCCATGGTGCCGGTACATGTATATGCTACCGACGGAAGTTATGTGGAGGATCGGACGGAACAGCTGGCTCTGCAGTATGCTTACGGCAACGGCAGGGACTGGAGCTGTCAGCTCATGGAGCAGACGGTATCCGAGCTGTTCTATGGAGTGCCGATCCATGGCTACTGTGCACTGTCCATGAACAGCATTGCAGATCTGAATGATGCGGTAGGCGGCGTGACTGTGACCGTGCCGGAGGATCTGGCAGTGATGCAGCCGAAGCTGTTCACTGCAGGCGATACTGTGACCCTGAAGGGCGAACTGGCATACCATTTTGTTCATGATCGTGACTATAAGTCTACCGATATTGCTTCCAATAATAAGCGCATTGCCAGACAGAAAGCTTATGCGGTTGCTTTCGTCAACCAATTAAAGCAGGGCATGAAGGAAGATATGACTCTTCCCGTGAAGCTGTACCAGACCGCGGAGAAGCAGATGGTGACCAGTATCGGCCTGGATCAGGCAGTATATCTGTGCACGGAATATATGAACAGCTCCTTTGATACCGACAATATCTACACTATCGCCGGTGAAGTCACCAAGGGAGAGGAATATGCGGAGTTCAATGTGGATGACGATGCTCTGTATCAACTGATCCTCGATGTGTTCTATGAGGAAGTAAACTAATACTAATTACGGTATAACCGGTTGGAGACAGCCGTTTATATATAGAAACCATTCTATACTCTACGAAAGGAGATAATTGTCCAATGAAAAAAGTATATGCTTTGTTATTAGTTGCAGTTATGACCGTAGCTATGGCAGTTCCTACCTTTGCAGCAAACAGCCCTGAGGCTGATCCTGTTGTAAAGACCGCTGCCGGCGTTGATGTCGTAGCAGCAGCAAAGGAAGTTAAGACTTCCGTAGCAGCAGCTTCTGTAGCAGTTCCTTCTGAGCAGCTTGCTAAGCAGGTTGTATCCGTAACCTCTACAGAATCCGTGCTGAAAGACTTAAACGTTCCTACCAGCGCTAAACTGGTAGCAGCAGTTGATGTATCCTACAGCGGAGAGATCCCTGCAGGCGGCGTACAGGTTCCTTTCAAGGTTCCCAGCGCTAAGAAGGGTGATATGGTATATGTTCTTCACAGACAGCCCAACGCACCTTACACCTGGGAAGTAGTTGGTTCCGGCGTTCTCGGTGATGACCTCACCGTAACCGGTACTTTCACCAGCTTCTCTCCCGTTGCATTCATGGTAGTTGATGCAGCTGATGTTGCAGCAACCGCAGTGAAGGCTCCCAAGACCGGCGAGTTCTAAGATATTCTTATGAACTTAATTTCATAAGGCCTTATGAAGTATTGGTCATAAATGAAATAAGAATGAAATTGAAGTAAAAAGGTAGAGTGGTTTCTATGAGACCGGTGTGGCGCTCCGGCGCCATGCCGGGATCAAAAAAAGGAGAAATATCGCATGGAATATATTGATATGCATTCCCACATACTGCCGGGTCTGGATGATGGTTCGAAAAACATGGAAATGACACTTGCCATGCTGCGGGTAGCCGTAGAAGAAGGCATCGGCATGATCTATACCACCCCCCATTGTATGCCGGGGAAGGGACATCCGACGCTTGCAAAGGTGGAGGAACGGATCCGCCTGGTACAGGAGGCGGCCGAGGCAGAAGGAATTCAGATCACCTTAAAAAAAGGCACAGAGTATTACTACATAGAAGAAATGTCAGAATGGATGGAAGAGGGGAAGATCATCACCCTGGGAGATTCCCATTGTGTATTGGTAGAATTCGAACCCTATGCGGAGGAAAAATACATCCGCAATGCAGTCAGAGAGATCCTGGGATTCGGATATCAGCCAGTGATCGCCCATGTGGAGAGATACCGGAATCTGATGGAGCGGAAATTCGCCGCCATCCAGTGGATGAGGGAGATTGGGGCACTGATCCAGGTGAACTGTGCTTCCGTGACCGGAGATAACGGTTTTACTACAAAACAGAACGTGAAGAGCCTGCTGAAAAACGGCCTGGTGGATTTCGTGTCCACGGATGCACACAGACCGGAGGGCAGGGCTCCTTATATAGAGAAATGTGCGGAGCTCCTCCGCAGAAAATACGGAGATATCTATGCCGCGGAGCTCACGGGAGGCAATGCCCGGAGGTTCCTGGCACACAACTAATGAACTCATTTATGTATAACGAGAGGAAAAAATACCATGCAGACTTCTTATCAGGAAGATGAAATTGAAATCGATTTACAGGATCTGTTCGGTCTGCTCCTGCACAAAGCCTGGATCATTATTCTCGCAGCCATCGTGTCAGGTGCCATAGGATTCGCGGTGAGCTTTTTTTTGATCACACCGCAGTATGAATCCACCACCAGCATCTATATCTCTACCAGCAAAGGGAATGAGAACAGCATGACCTACAGCGATGCGCAGCTGGCCAGCCAGTTGACCAAGGACTATGAGGAATTGATCCTGGGACGCACTGTGCTGGAAAAAGTGATTGCACAATATCAGCTGAATGAAAGTTACGAGAGTCTGAAAAAGAGAGTGTCCGTAGAAAATACTTCTAACACCCGTATCATCAGCATCACGGTAAAGGATCCGAATCCTGCCAATGCACAGATCATAGCCAATAGCATCCGTGATGTGGCAGCGGTACATATCAAGGATGTGACGGATGTGGAGGCTGTCAATGTAGCGGATGAGGCAAACCTGCCGGAAAACCCCTGTGAGCCTTCTATCCCGAAGTGGACACTGATCGCAGCCTTGATCGGCGTGATCTTGTCAGCCGGTATTATCATAATGCAGTATCTGCTGGATGATACGATCAAATCTTCCGAGGACATTGAGAAATATCTGGAGTTGTCTACCCTGGGACTGATACCTAATTTTGATACCGTGGAGAAAAAAAAGAAATCCCACAGATCAAAGGAGGAAGAGGATAACTATGAGCCCCGGATGGAAGCGGATGAGGCTATCGAAGTCGTAGATATAGAAAAGGAGCAGGAAGATGCAGAGCATTGAATTAAAAATGGAAAAACAGGATTTCCGTACCAAAGAAGCATTTAAAACGCTCCGTACGAACATCGAATTCTCCGGAGAAAATATCAGGGTCATCTGTGTGACAAGCTGTACACCGAACGAAGGTAAGAGCAGTGTATCTTATGAACTGGCAAAATCCTTTGCACAGAACGGGAAAAAGACCATCCTCATTGACGCCGATCTGCGCAAGAGTGTCATGAGGGGCAGACATAAAAAGGGTAAAGTTCGCTTTGGACTGACCAACTACTTAGTCGGAAAGGTAGATCTTGATACGGCAATCTGTGAGACGGATATTCCGAACTTCCATCTCCTCTTCGCCGGACCGGTACCGCCCAACCCCAGTGAGCTGCTGGGCAATTCCCGATTCGAGAAAATGGTAGAGGCATGCCGTATGAAGTATGACATGGTCATCATCGATACACCGCCGCTTGGAAGCGTTATCGATACTGCGGTCGTCTCCAAATTCTGTGACGGCGCGGTGATCATCCTCGCCTGCGGTGAGATCAACTACCGCTTCGCTAAGAGGGTCAAGGACCAGCTGGCAATGACCGGATGCAAGATCCTCGGCTGCGTGTTAAATAAGGTAGAGATGAGCGGCAGGGGATACTACGGCAAATATTATGGCAAGTACTACGGGAAGTACTACGGCAAATATTACGGTAACTACGGAACGGAAGAGTAAACGGAGATAAAACAGGAGGGGAAGCCTGCTTCGTTTGTCTGTTGTAACGGGAGTAGTATTAAGGGTAGACAACATGGAGGAAACTAGAAACTAAAAAACAAAAAAATGATTGTGATAAACCGAAAAAATTCGGGGGGGGGGTAGAAACATGTACAAAAAAAAGTACAGTGGCTGGCTGAAACATGCAGACTTTCTGATACTGGATATCATTGTTCTCCAGCTCTCCTTTTATGTTGCATATTGCATCCGTCATGGGATCGGTAATATGTATGCGGATCAGCTGTATGCCGGTATGGCAATCGTACTATTGCTGATAGATATCGTCATTGGTATCATTTTTGAAAATTTACATAATGTCATGAAGCGTGGCTTCTGGATCGAGGCCATCCAGACATCCAAGCAGGTGCTGGAGGTATTCGCACTGTTTGCCATCTATCTGGTCACCGTGCAGAGCGCTGAGCAGTTCTCACGTACTGTACTATATCTGACGATGGTATTCTACTGGATCCTGAGCTATGTAGGAAGGATCCTCTGGAAGACATACCTGAAGCATCATAACAGGTATGCACCAAAACGTTCTCTGATCATTGTGACCAAAGCAGACCGTCTGCCTATTCTGACAGAGCAGCTGCAGGGAGAGACCTATGCTTCTTACCAGATCCTGGGCATCACAGTCGTAGATGCGGATATGATGGGACAGCAGATCGGAAACTATACGGTGATAGCGAACGCTGATAGTATCATTGAATATACCCGTACCGGCTGGGTGGACGAGATCTATATAGACCTGGAACCGGGAGATGCATCCGCTGAACCGTTGGTCAGACAATTCCTGGAAATGGGTACGGTAACGCACGTGCGGGTCCCCGATGCACTGACAGAATCCGGACGGAAGATCATCATGGAAAAGCTGGGAGACATGCCGGTAATAACTGCTACGATGAATTATGCTTCTCCCAGACAATTGTTCATGAAGCGATGTTTGGATGTCACAGGAGGTCTGATCGGATGTATCCTGACCGGTATCCTGTGTATATTCCTGGCACCGGCAATCTATATCCAGTCTCCGGGACCGATATTTTTCTCCCAGATCAGGGTCGGCAAGAATGGCAAACAGTTCCGCCTCTATAAATTCCGCAGCATGTATATGGATGCGGAGGAACGTAAGGCAGAGCTCATGAAACAGAATAAAATGTCTGACGGCAAGATGTTCAAGCTGGACGAGGATCCCCGCATCATAGGCAGCAGGATCCTGCCGGATGGTACCTATAAAAAAGGAATCGGCAACTTCATCCGAGACTGGAGCATTGACGAGTTCCCGCAGTTCTTCAATGTGCTCAAAGGTGATATCTCCCTCGTAGGCACCAGACCACCCCTCGTCTCCGAGGTAGAACAGTACGAACTCAGACACTGTACCAGACTCGCCATGAAGCCGGGCATCACCGGAATGTGGCAGATCAGCGGACGGAGCAGCATCACGGATTTCGACGAAGTCGTGAAGCTGGACCGGGAATATATCGAGAACTGGAACTTTGGAAAGGATCTGAGGATACTGTGGAAGACTGTAGGAGCGGTGCTCAAGAAGGATGGAGCAGTGTAAGGGAAACGGATAAGCGTAGGAGCTACAGTAAGAGAGGAAATTAAAGGACGAACGTTGGTGACGGTGTGCGAAACAGAAGGAGTAGTAGCAAGTAAAAAGTTGCGAATTGCGATGTTAGGTCATAAACGAATCCCCCGGGCACAAACTGGATACGCACAATCCCGCGCTGGGAACGGGGCCCTAGCCCCTCGGAAAAACGGGTGAAAATGTTAAATCGGACGATATGAAATAAAAGTAGATGTTTTGTATGAGGTGACGGTTATAAAGCTTTCGAATATGGGAAGAGGAGTGAAGGACTAATGGGAGAAAAGCTTAAGATCGCTATGCTTGGGCAGAAGCGTGTGCCATCCCATGAGGGCGGTATAGAGATCGTAGTAGAAGAGCTTAGTACCAGAATGGCTGCTAAGGGACATGATGTAACTTTATATAATCGCGGTGGTCATCATGTTAGCGGCAAGGAATTTGATTCCCAGAAATTAACTGAATATAAATCTGTGAAGCTAAAGTCGGTACCAACAATTGATCGAAAAGGTCTGGCAGCGGTATCCTCCAGCTTTTTTGGTGCGCTTAGAGCTGCATTTGGAAAGTACGATGTTGTCCACTTCCATGCTGAAGGACCATGTGCTTTCATGTGGATTCCGAAGCTGTTTGGAAAGAGATGTGTGGCCACAGTTCATGGCCTTGATTGGCAAAGAGAAAAGTGGAAAGGTGGTTTTGGCAGCAAGTTCATCCATTATGGCGAGAAGCAAGCTGTGAAGCAAGCAGATGAGATTATCGTATTGAGTAAAGGAATGCAGGACTATTTTCTGAGGGAATACGGAAGAGAGACAGTTCTCATTCCGAATGGCGTAAACAAACCAGAGGTAGTAGAAGCTAAAGAAATAAAAGATAGATGGGGGCTTGAGAAGGATGGGTACATCTTATTTCTGGGCCGTATTGTTCCAGAAAAGGGCTTGAGATATTTGGTTAAAGCCTATGAAGAGTTAAAGACAGATAAGAAGTTGGTTATTGCTGGTGGAGCCTCAGACACTGATAAGTTTGTGAAAGAACTTAAAGAGATTGGTGGAGATGAGGTCATCTACACAGGCTTTGTTTCTGGTAGAACTCTGGATGAGTTGTACAGTAACTGTTACATATATTGCTTACCATCTGATTTGGAAGGAATGCCGCTGTCGTTATTGGAGGCTATGAGTTACGGCGATTGCTGCGTGGTATCGGATATTGATGAGTGTGCATCTGTCGTTGAGGATAAAGCAGTTGTGATGAAGAAAAGTGATGTGGCTGATCTGAGAGAGAAGTTGCAGAAGCTTTGCGATGAACCGAAGACGGTTCAGAAGTATAAAGATGAAGCAGCAGAGTTCATCCTTAAGAAATATGGATGGGATGATGTTGTGGAGAGAACGATAGAACTTTATAAACGAGGGGCATAAGAGAAATGGCAGATAAGAAATTAAATGGAACAGTTATAGTTACATATAGATGTAATGCACGTTGCACAATGTGCAATCGTTATAAGGCACCATCAAAGCCTGAAGAAGAGATTAGCATTGAGACCATCAAGAAGCTGCCGCCAATGTATTTTACAAATATCACAGGTGGCGAGCCGTTCATCAGAACTGATTTAAGGGACATCGTTTCAGAACTTCGTAAGAAGAGTGATCGTATTGTAATCTCCACCAATGGTTTCTTCACAGACAGAATTGTGGCTCTTTGTAAGGAGTTCCCGGACATCGGTATCCGTATTTCCATCGAAGGAATGGAAGACACCAATAACGAGATTCGTGGATTGCAGGATGGTTACAACCGTGGGTACCAGACTCTAAAAACTTTAAGAGAAAAGGGGATGAAGGATGTTGGCTTCGGTATGACTGTTCAGGACAAAAACGCTCCTGACCTTGTTCCTCTCTATAAGCTTTCCAATGAGATGGGCATGGAGTTTGCTACAGCATCTCTCCATAACAGTTTCTATTTCGTAGAGGCAAAGAACATCATCCATGATCGTCCTATGGTTGCAAAGAATTTTGAGAATCTTGTCAATGAGCTTCTCAAGTCCAACAACCCTAAGAAGTGGTTCCGTGCTTACTTCAACCATGGCCTGATTAACTACATCTATGGACAGAAGAGACTCCTTCCTTGTGATATGAGTTTTGACACCTTCTTTATTGATCCATACGGTGATGTTATGCCTTGTAACGGAACTAAGGATAAGGAAGTAATGGGTAATCTGAATACACAGAGCTGGGACGAACTTTGGAACAGTCCAGAAGCAGAAGCTGTTAGAAACAAAGTACGCCATTGTGACAGAGATTGCTGGATGATTGGATCTGTTTCTCCGGCAATGCACAAATATATCTGGAAACCAGCTTGGTGGGTATTTACTCATAAGCTGAAGAGTATCTTTGGCGGTAAGTATTCCATGTACGAGAATAAGATTGTTCGTGATCTTCGTGATGGAAAGGTTACCAAGGAAGAACTTGATAAGTGCAGTACCTGCGATGTGAATGCATGCATTAATAATGGTTTGAGTGCGGCAAGTATGGAGCAGTTGAAGAATAAAACAGGTGAAGAAATTGTTGATGCAGATATTGCTCAACAGATGAAGGGATAATGATTGTGTCAAAGATAGCAGCAGTAGTGGTTGTCTACAACAAGAATGTTAGCGAATCAATCACATGTGATCGTTTGCTGAAACTAAACCGAAATGAAGTCACTTTGGTCATTGTAGATAATAGTGAGAAGGAAACTACGAACGATGAATATTGCCGTTCGAGGAATATAGATTACATATCTATGAATGGTAATAAGGGATTGTCAAAAGCATATAACCGTGCAGTCGAATTTTGTAAAAATAACGAAACAGATGTAATCGTGTTATTTGATGATGACACAGAGATAACAGGCGAGTATTTCGATAAGTTGGAGGAGGAGATTATTTCTTCTCCAGATGTTGATGTATTTGCGCCTGTTATTTTCGGTCAGGATGAGGTGATTTATTCACCAAATGAATTCAATTTTCTGAGAAATCATTTTATCACAGATGAAAATCAAATTGTCTCACAAGATGGATTTAATGCAATTGCGAGTTGTTTAGCTATAAGGACAAGAGTATTTGATAACTTTGTATTTGATGAGACTTTGTTTGTAGACCAGGTGGATCAATATTTCTTTTATGAACAGAGAGCAAGAGGTACTAAATTTAAAAAGATGAATATAGTGATCAACCAGAATTTTTATCAGAGAGCTGCAACCTTAACCCCTCAAGCAGGGTGGAATCGCCTGAAACTCCGGCTCGTTGATATTATGCGTCAAACAAGATTGATGGGTGGTGGAAAGTATACTGTATTAGGCATTGTAAAGTGTTGTGGACTTGGTGCTCAAATCGCAAAGAAGACTAAATCACCAGCGATATTATTTAAGGCCGTTGGTCTTACCTTTAAGAGCTGGATAACGAAAATGTAGCAAATAGAAAACTGGGGTGATATTTGTAAAATGAAACAAATAGAAAAAAATGTCATTGTTGTAATTTCGACATACAACGGAGAGAAGAATATTACTCGCCAGTTAGAGTCAATTTTACAACAAACAGGGGTAAACGTAAGCGTTTATATTAGGGACGACAGTAGTACGGATAAAACTGTCGAAGTAGTGAAGGCCTTTATCTTTAAGAATGGATATCATAATGTCAAAATCGAAGTCGGTAAAAATATGGGTTATGCTAAAAGTTTTTGGACAGCTTTAAAAAATTGTGGTGACGCCGATTACTATGCCTTTTCGGATCAGGACGATGTTTGGGAAAAAGATAAATTACTAAAATGTATTGCTCCAATGGAAAAGGATAAAGAAGTAGGTTCAAAACTTTCCTATTGTAAGATGAATAGATGTTCACCGGATTTACAAAGATTGTCTGAGCAAGTTAATGTTTTGCCACCTAAAAGACTCTCTAAGAAACTGGTATTAACGCAAACATATAATTACGGAGCAGCTACGGTAATCAATAAAGAAGCAAGAAATCTTGTTTGTAGATGTTGGCCTGAAATTGATAATTTACCGCATGATTTATGGGTCGGTTTAATCTGTTATTGGTTTGGAAAAATATATTATGTCGATGAAGAACTTTATTATTGGATCAGATATCAGACAAGTGTTACTGGAGCTGGAACGAAATGGTCTGGAATGAGATATAGGGTAAAAGAAAGCCTCCAAGGTAAATCTTACCCTAATGTATCCCAATATCTTCTGTCGGAATATGAAGATTTACTCACAAAAAAAGATAGAGTTTTTTTAGAAATGCTGTCCTCGTACAAACGGAATATTATTACCAGACTTAAATTGATTTTTGACAAAGATTTCAGGCGAGATACCTTAAAAGGAACGGCTATTTTGAAAACAGGAGTACTTTTGGGATGGTTATAACTATAAATAAAAGGACAATTGTACCAACTTTAATCATTGCATTGGCTTTTTCAAGAACTATAAAAAGTATGACTACTTGGGTCTATCCTTTTTTAATGATGTTTGTATTTCTTATAGGCTTTGCTTTATACTTGGTGAAGTACGGAATTGATTTTAGTGATAGTCGGACTAATAATGCTTTTGAGGTTATTAAGTATGGATTTACACCATATTTACTAATTTTTGTTTATTCAATGATTATAAATGTTGTCAATAATAATCCGTCAGCAAATTACGCACGAACTGCAGGATCTAGTTTTAGCGCAATGATTGTTCCCTGGATAATTGCAGCAATCATTTTTCTATATGAAGATGATGCAATCAATCTGGTGTGTAATGGCCTTCTTCTAGAGTATGTTGTTGAGATACTTGTTGGAATTAGTGGGGTTGGCGTTAGTGCATTATTCGAACATATCAAAGACCCATTAAATACATATGAATCAATATTTGAGGTGCACGATATCGGTTTTGCATTATTTTTATTCTTGATTTATTACTTACTACACGATGCTAATAGTCATAAATGTAAGATTATAATGCTTGTTTTTGTTGAGTATCTTATCATGAAGAGAATAGCTTTGGTTGGAATGTTTATCTCTTTGTTTGCCTATGGATTGTTGTGCCTTATAAATAAGAGCAAAGAAAGGATTTCATACAGAGTGATTTTTTATGCTCTGTTTATAGTTGCTTGCGCTTATCTGTTTTTTATAGCGAATCCTGATTTTAAGAATCTAATGATGAATGCAGGAATTTATAATCGATTTTTACTTGTTGATGCCATGAGTCAATATTATAAATTCTCATTAGGTTTTTGGGGACAAGGATATGGATTTGTTTCATTAGTGATTCCAAATGCTAGTATAGCAGGAGTGCAAGGAATTGCAGCGTTACATAATGACATTTTGAAGGATTATATAGAACTAGGTTTTATTGGATTTTTCCTGATTTATTATTATTTGTTTGTTCATATGCCAATGAAGATTTTTGGGACTATAAAATCCAAAAACGTAAAAATACTCATTGCGTTAATGATATATCTGCTGGTGACATTATTTACGGACAATGTATTCGAGTACATCGCTTTTATGGGGGCATTTATGGTTATACTCGCATCCTTGAAAATAGAAGATGAAGAGTTTCCAGTTTAATTGATTTCCAAAAAGAAGAACATATTGAGGGAGTTGGTGGAAGTGAATGAATTAGTATCTGTGATTGTTCCAATATATAATGTAGAAGATACCTTGGAAAGATGTATAGATTCAATCTTGCAACAGACATATATGAATATAGAAATTATTCTAGTTAATGATTCATCACCTGATGATAGTGAAACAATATGTCAGAAATATAAGTCAGAACATCCAAATATAATCAAGTATTTTAAAAAAGAAAATGAGGGCCTTGGGTTAACACGTAACTACGGTATGAAACGGGCTAATGGTAACTATGTAGTTTTTGTGGATTCAGATGATTATATTGAAAAAGATATGATTACTCAGATGATGCAATGTGCCGTGGATAATAACGCAGATATAGTGGCAAGTAGTTTTGTATATAATGGGCATACACAGGCGGAAGTTGGAGGGGAGAAATTATATATAGGAAAAAAAGAAATTCAATCTTTAATAAACAGAATGTCTGGAAATAAAAATTGCAAGACGAATGACCAGTTTAATGTTTCAGCATGTACAAAATTATACAGTAAACACTTTTTGGATCAGCATGTTTTAGTTTTCAAATCAGAAAGAGAATATATCTGGGAGGACATGGCGTTTAATGTTGATGCGTTTTCTTGCGCTGAGCGTATTTATGTCATGGATAGTGCTTTTTATCATTATGATTATAATCCAGAGTCTTTGACTCATAGTTATGATGCTAATAGATTTGAAAAAATAATGAAAATGTATTGTTATTTAAAGGATAAACTTAATGATATTGGTATGTACGATTTGTGTAAGTTCAGATTGAGCAACAATTTTCTGGGAAATGCCAGGACCTCCTTTAAATTAGAGGCGTTGTTTAATGAACATCATGTTGCCGAAAAAAACATATGCCGGATGTTGAAAAATGAGGTTCTTCAAGAAATTGTAACTAATTGCGACTCTAGTTCCCTTTCACTTCAGCAAAAAATATTTAATATTGCAATAGTTTGTAAAAGACCAAAGCTAATTCTTTTTCTTTCGAACATTCAGAATATTAGAAAGAAAGGAATTATTAATTAATATATATAGCTATGATTATTATATGAGGAGGGTATGCTATGGTAATTGGATATACAACAGGAGTTTATGACCTGTTCCATGTGGGACATCTTAATTTATTTAAGAATGCTAAAGGCATGTGTGACAAGCTGATAGTTGGTGTAACAGTTGATGAACTTGTTCAATATAAGGGAAAGAATGCGATGATTCCTTTCGAGGATCGCATCGAACTGGTTAGAAGCTGTAAGTATGTTGATGCAGCTGTCCCACAGTATGATATGGATAAGCTCACTGCTTGTAAAAAGCTAGGAGCAACATATCTTTTTGTTGGTGATGATTGGTACGGAACTGAGAAATGGAAGAAATACGAAGAGGATTTTGCAAGAGAGGGTATCAAAATCATTTACTTTCCATACACTAAGGGTATCTCTTCTACAAAAATTACAGCAGCATTAAATGCTGTTAGAAAAGATGATCTACATGATATGAAATAGGAGAAAACTTTTTAAGAAAAGATATGGCAATGAAAAACAAACTGTTACTTGTAAAAAATAAAATGATTCTGATGCTATTTTATTGCTTAAGATTTTTTCCTGTTAAAAAAAATAAAGTAGTAGTCGAAAGCTATGATGGCAGAGGATATAGTGATGAAGGGAAGGCTATCTGCGATTCATTGCTTAAGAAGAAATCCAATCTAGATATTGTTTGGTTGGTTAGAGATACTTCTATGAAAGCTCCATTTGGGATTAGGTACGTTAAGCTTAATTCAATAAAAGGTGTTTATGAATTGGTTACAGCAAAGATTTGGATGGATAATCGCCGAAAATTAAGCTATGTTCGAAAACGTAAAGAACAATTCTATATTCAAGAATGGCATGGGGGAGGTCCGTGTTTGAAATACATCGAAAAAGATGCTACCGCTTTGCCTGCAGAATATGTTGCGTATGCCAGGAATGATTCCAAAATGGCAGATCTAATGATTTCAGGGTCGAAATGGAGAACTAACAATATAAAATCTTCTTTTTGGTATGACGGCGAAATTATTGAGTGTGATTTGATGAAAAATGAGGATAATAGGTCAGATTGTGAAATTTGTGATGAAGTATTTAATTTCTTTGATGAATTAGGTGCAAATGACAATATTTTATTGTACGCTCCGACGTTTAGAGCTGATCATGATTTATCCTGTTATCATATGGATTTTGAAGCCGTAAGGAGAGCTTTGATTGATAAATATGGTGGTGAGTGGAAAATCATCGTGAGATTGCATCCGAATATAGCAAATCTTGATGGATTTATGACCTATTCCGAGAGTATAATTAATGGTTCTAAATATCCTGGAATTAATGATTTAATAGTTGCTTCGAAATTTCTTGTCACAGATTATTCCGGATGCATGTTTGAAGGATTTCGACTAAAGACAAAAGTAGTCTTATATGCATTAGATTTGGAACACTATACATCCAATGAGCGTGGGTTGTATTTTGATATAAGAAATCTTCCTTCACCACTCTGTGAAAATATGGAGCAATTTATATCTTGCATTAGGAATTTTGATGAAGACAAATATGAAGAACAAAGACAAAACTTCGTTGATGAAATTGGTTACTGCAAAGAGCCGGGGCCTGAAATTATTGCAGATAGAGTTCTAGAGGCAATAGAGGAACGATAGTAGTCTATGATAATTAGTTTATTACGGAAGTGAGTTTCTAAGGAGGAAAAGAAAATGGTTGATAAGAATTTTTGCATGAGTTCGTACTTGGCTTTCCGCTATATTGAGAAGGACGGATATGAATTTTATGATGGACTTAAGCATACAGGTGATATGCCCTATCCAGAAGATAGGAAGGTATTGGTAAAGAATGCAGAGGATGTAGCAAAGGCCTACAAAGAAGCTTTTGAATCTAAATCGAATGTGGAATTGGGAATTCTTCTTTCTGGTGGTATGGACTCTGCTTGTCTGGCAGCATTTATGAAACCTGGAACAGATGCATATACGTTTAGATTTCTTGGAGGAAACTTCAGTACTGAAGATATGGAGAGGGCAAAACTATATGCAGAAAAGTACCATCTAAATCTTCATTATGTAGATATTGACTGGAGTGTTGTTGAAAGAAATCTCGAGCCGTTGATGAAAATGAAAGGTGCTCCTGTACATTCCATTGAGCCGCAAATTATGGAGGCTGCACTTCAGGCAAAGGCGGATGGAGTAGAAATGATGGTTGCAGCTGATGGCAGTGATCTTGTTTTTGGAGGAATGGATCGCATGCTATCAAAAGATTGGAAATTTGAAGAGTGGGTTGATTTCTACACCTTCCTTGATCCTAAGATTGCATTGAAGAATCCTGTTGATATGAGCTATCTTTTTGAGAGATACAGATTGCCAGAGAATAATATTAATTATCTTAAGTTTATTGATGATGTATTCGCACATGAGTCAAGTGCTTCGTATTGCAATGCATTCATTACTGCAGGAATGAAATATACACCTTTCTTTGATCCGTCGGGAATGGTTAAGATGGCAGAACCACTTGATCTCAAAAGAATTCGTTCTGGTGAGTCTAAGTACATCATTCGCAATCTATTTAAGATGTGCTATCCAGAGATTCCAGTACCTGAGAAGACACCTATGCCGCGCCCTGTTGATGCTTATTTTAAAGACTGGGAAGGTCCAAAGCGTCCTGAGTTCAGAGAAGACATCGATATGAGCAAGCTGACTGGAAATCAGAAGTGGCAGCTCTATTGCTTAGAGAAGTTCTTGGATATGAATGAGAAATAAAATGATTGGGCAGTGGCATCGAAGGTGTTGCTACTGCCCATTAAAAAAAGGTGATAAAAGGATGAATGAAAACAAACTTGTCAGAGTGCTGGGGCTGAGGGAAGCCATCAGTATGACAATCGGTACGGTAGTAGGTGTAGGGCTCTTCACATGTGGGTCCGCCCAAGTTGGATTTGTAGGGCCGTGGATAATTATATTTACGTTTCTTGCACTTCTAGTTTCTATATGGCCTTGCTTGATTTATGGTGAGATGTCTGCAACACTACCCTGTGCAGGTGGAACATATAATTTTGCAAAACGTGGTCTCAACAGACTTTGGGCAAACTTGGCTGGATGGCATTATATTATTTCCGTTGTTGCTATCGGTGCCGGAGAGACGTTGGCCTTTTCAAATTACTTTAAGATTCTGTTCCAGCAGTTTGGGGTAAACCTCGCTGGTGTGGATTCCAGAATAATCGCCATTGTTCTTGTTGTAGCATTTCTGGTCTTGAATTATCGAGGTATTGAGATGTCTGGTAAAGCGCAGACCGGATTTGTTTTCTTCTTCTGGGCGTGCTCCATTGCATGGTTTGTTTATATGATTCCAAGAATTCATTTGGATTATTTTGGCGGTTTTGCGATGGATTCACTGCCTCCATTTAAGGAAATCATGTATATCTTTGGTCTTGTTTGGTGGTGCTATACAGGATTTGAAACCTGTGTCTCTATGGGAGGAGAAACTAAATATCCTCAATATACATTGCCGAGAGCATTGAAGCTTTCAGTATTTTTGGTTTTTGCAGTGAATGCATTATTCCAGTGGTTCCTAGTTGGTTTGATCTCTCACGAGTTCTATGGAGTACTTGCCACAGCTGATGCGCCATATGCAGAAGGATTGCAGGCTATTGGTCTTGTGGGATTCCCAATCATTCTGCTTTGTATAGGTATCGCATTTGGCGGTGATTTGAGTACTATCAATCCTGGAATTGCAGCACCTGCACGATATATTTATACAATGGCAGAGGATGGTGCACTTCCCTCAGTGCTTGGAAAAATTCATCCAAAGTATAAGACCCCTCATGTCGCAGTGTTGTTTGTCGGCTTAATCAACTTCATTCTGATTGCAACAGGATCGATTGATTACATTGCATCAGTATCTTTGATTTCACTTGCCATCTGTTACATGATTGGGTGTGGAGCATATTTGGGGCTCAAGAAAAAGTATCCGGATATGAGCCGTCCATATAAGGCACCTCTTGGTACGGTAGGATGCTACGTTACATTTGTAACCTATATATGTATGTTGATTTTTGCAGATAGGGCAGCATTGCTTACAGCCCTTGTTGTTTCTGTTTTATGCATTATTTATTATATAGCAATCGCTCGTAAAAAAGAATTCAAGATTCTAAGTATTGAAGAAGAAATCGGAGAAATTGACGAGCCTACGGAACAAGAAAAAGCTAAGATTGATAAAGAATACAACATCTGGAAAATTGGTACAAGTATCGTTACCATTGTTGCTTTAGGAATTTATTTAATTCCGATTATTATGAACTGAGGAGATATAATAAAGTGGGAAAATTGAGAAAGAAATATAGGAGTATGCCTGTCCAAGTCAAGGCATCATTATGGTTTTTGATATGCTCTTTCCTTCAAAAGGGTATATCTACTGTTTCTACACCAATTTTCACACGGCTTCTTTCCACCGCAGAGTATGGTCAATACAATGTATTTAACTCGTGGTTAGGAATTATTACGATATTTGTGACATTAAATTTGTCTGCTGGCGTATATACACAGGGGTTAGTGAAATTTGATAAAGATAATAAAATCCTATCGTCTTCATTACAGGGTCTGACGCTCTTTTCGGTTGTGGTTTGGACGGTTGTATATTTGCTATTTAGAAATTTTTGGAACCGCATTTTTTTATTAACTACAGTCCAGATGCTTGCAATGCTTGCAATGATCTGGACAACCGCAGTATTCAGCTTTTGGGCATCAGAGCAACGAGTAGAATATAAGTATCGAACACTTGTAATTGTTACATTGCTAGTTTCATTAGCAAAACCGATAATTGGCGTGATTTTTGTTATTAATGCCGATGATAAGGTTACAGCACGTATTTTAGGACTTGTGCTTGCAGAGCTAATTGGTTACACATGGACCTTCTTTGATCAGATTAAAAAGGGCAAAAGGCTCTATTCAAAAAAGTACTGGCTGTATGCTTTGGGGTTTAATCTTCCATTAGTACCACATTATTTATCACAGGTAGTACTTAGCAGTGCGGATCGAATTATGATAAGAGATATGATAAGCGCAGATGCGGCAGGAATTTATAGCCTTGCGTATTCGATATCGTTATTAATGACACTGTTTAACACCGCTTTGATGCAGACAATTAGCCCATGGATATATCAAAAAATAAAAGCAAAAAGAATCAAAGATATTGCAAATGTCGCATACACAACACTAATCATGCTTGCTTTCTTGAATCTGTTTTTAATACTTCTAGCGCCAGAGGTGGTAGCTATTTTTGCCCCTGCTGCTTACTATGAAGCAATATACGTAATTCCTCCTGTTGCAATGAGTGTATATTTCATGTACGCATATGACCTATTTGCTAAGTTTGCATTTTATTATGAAAAAACGAAATTTGTTATGGTTGCAAGCGTAATAGGCGCAGTATTAAATATTATATTAAATTACATTTTTATTGGAATGTTCGGATACCAGGCTGCTGGGTATACGACGTTAGCGTGCTATATGATATATAGCGTAGGTCATTATTACTTTATGAATAAGGTATGTGATCAATTCTGTGATGGAGAAAGACCATACGATTTAAAGAAGATTCTTATGATCACGATTCCATTCTTAATGACTGGATTAATATTCCTGGGAACATACAGTTATCCAGTAATAAGATATGGGATTGTTGTGGTGGCTTTAATTATCGTACTCATAAAAAGAAAGACGATTATTGGTATCATAAAGAATCTTATGAAAATGAGAAAAGCTTAAAGTTAGCAGAAGGATGGGTCATATGAAATGTTATGTGGGCAGTATAATCACCGTAAATGAAAACGATGATGTATTTGGATATTTAGTTGAGGACCATGGAAAGATTCTATACGTTGGAAATCAACTTCCAAAAGAATACGAGCAGGCGGAGCGTATTGAACTGGGAGATAAAGCCTTAATTCCTTCGTTTGTTGATACACATCAGCATTTAGCATCATTCTCTACGTTTCAAGCTGGCTTAAATGTTATGGATGCCGAGACAAACATCGAATTGGCATCCATGATACAAAAGTTTGTGAATCATTCAAAAGAGAAAACTTTGATTTGTTTCGGAGCATCTCCATATTCTGTGAAAGAAGGAAAGCTGATCTCAAGAAAAGAACTAGATTTGGTGTGCCCTGATAAAGAGATTATGGTGGTGAAGTATGATGGACATGCTTGTATCATCAATAGTAAACTCATGAATAGACTCAAGAAGAAGCTGGAAAAGCTGAGAGGATATCATCCAGAGACCGGAGAAATGAATCAGGAAGCATTCTTTGCTTGTTCAGATTATATAACGAATTCCATATCGATTCCTAGGTTATTCCGAAATATGCAAAATGCAGCCGACTTTATGGCATCAAAGGGAATTGGATGTGTTCATTCGGTGAGCGGAGTTGGTTTTATTGGAAACCTGGATATTTCGATGGAACAGGCATTTGCAAAGTCGTTGCGAAATGGAATGCAGGTGCGAATCTTTCCACAATCAATGGATGTAAAGGTGGCAACCTCAAGAAAGCTTCCTCGAATAGGCGGATGCTTCCAGTGTGCATTGGATGGATGCTTTGGTTCACAGGATGCATCGCTGAATGAGCCTTACACTGATGGTAGCAGTGGTGTTCTCTACTATACAGACGAACAAGTTATTGATTTCTGCAAGAGGGCAAATCGGGCTGGACTTCAGATTGAGATGCATGCCATAGGAGACAAGGCATTTGATCAAGCCTGTAGAGCAATAAAAGCTGCATTAGATGACTATCCAAGAGAAAACCATCGCCATGGTATTATTCATGATTGCCTTCCAACAGAGGAAGGTGTCAAAATCTGCAGAGATTATCATATTCAAATGCCGGTTCAAAGTGCGTTTATAAACTGGAAGCAGGAGCCAGATGAGTATCTGGAGGCGATCCTGGGAAAAGAGAGGGCCGAAAAGCTAAATCCGTTAGGAACTTTTGTGAGAAATGGAATAATAATTTCAGATGGTTCTGATGCGCCATGTACTACACCGAATCCTATAGCCTGGATCGATAAGGCTGTCAATCATCCGGTACATGGCGAGGCCATAAGTGTACAGGATGCACTTCGGATGTGTACATATAATGGGTACTATGCAAGCTTTGACGAAGATAAGAGAGGAAGCTTAGAAGTTGGAAAATTTGCAGATATGGTTATTCTTTCAGAAAATCCATATGAAGTTGAGAAGACGGATCTGAAGAATATTAAAGTTGAACAGCTGTTGTTGCAAGGACTGCCTTATAGAAGTTGTAGGGAGAATATATTCAAAGCCGCACTGAGAGGATTACTTTCTCGTGACGCATGAATGTAACCGCTCCAACCTGTCATTTTTGACTGCCAATATATCTCCGGAAGTCACATAAAACCATAAACCTTTTGAATTTTTACAGTGCAGGAAGCTTTTACACGGGCGATGCTTTCACACGGTATCGCCTAATATACCATAATCCACCCAATATCAGAAATTACGAATGCGATTCGTGATCTGTGATATTTGGTGAATTTGAAATAATGATAAATGGGAGGATGGTGGACCAACCTTCTGGACGGCATCGATGTGCGGCTGAACACCGATTACCTCGAGAACAAGGACGCACTGGCTGATAAGGTTGTTTACACCGGCCCCATTGATGCCTACTTTGCCTACAAACTCGGCACGCTGGAGTATCGCTCCGTCCGGTTTGAGAATGAGTTGCTCGAAAAGCCTAGCTTTCAGGGCAACGCCGCCGTCAACTACACCGACCGTGAGACCCCGTGAACCCGCATCATCGAGCATAAATGGTTCGAGTTCGGCAAGGACGAGAACGGCAACGACCTGCCCAAAACGATTATCAGCTGTGAGTATTCCTCCGAGTGGAAGCCCGGCGATGAGCCATATTACCCCGTCAACGATGCCAAAAACGGTGCACTTGAATATTCTTGCCGTAAGAGTTCTTCCTCAATTATCCGTAAGCAGTTGCCTTTGGATATCGCAATTTTGCCTCAAGCAACCGCTTACTGCCCCTTCCATACATTGTTCGCTTTATCATTTTTAATCGGCTGTTTGTTTCTTCTACAAAAGTAAGCGCCAAATAATCCCGCGGCTAGCCAACAAACGCCTCTAACTTCATAATCGTAGTTAGACTATTTTACCACAACAACTACAATTATGGAGGACAACATCATGGCAAACACCAGAAAATCTCGAGTTCCAAAGGAAGAACAGTTGAAACTTATCAATGAATGCCGGACCAGTGGCATGACAGACATTGACTGGTGCCGCGAGCACGGCATTGCTGTCAGCACCTTTTACTACTGGGTAAAGCAGCTTCGAAAAGAAGCTGCCCAGATACCGGCACCTGCCTATGGTCATTCTGAGAATCCCCGCCCCAAACAGGACGTGGTTCCCATTGACATAGTACCGGAACATTTCCCGGTACAGCATACTCCGTACCTTGACAATCCTCATACATTAGAGATCATTCTTGGATCTGCAACGATACGCGTCACCAATGAAACGGATCCACAGCTGCTTTTCAGAACGCTTCAGATTCTGAAAGGTTCTTTATGTTAGGCGATATTTCAGGGTTGGAACGGATCTACATTGTCTGCGGTTACACCGATATGCGCAAATCTATTGACGGACTTTGCGCAGTCGTGGAAGAACAGCTGAAGCTGGATCCTGCATCCAGTTCTCTGTTTCCAAAGCCCTGAAACAGGAATAAAAACATGCACAGAAAAATGCCTGCAAACCGCATATTTTCGGCATTTTTCAGGAGTGATTTTCCTTTAGGAAGCCTGCTTTTTCTGGTATAATAAAGGTATCAAAACCAAGGAGAAAAAGCGTGGCTTCCAGTGCAAAGGACATTCAGCTGCGAGAGCTGAAGGATACCATTTCACAACTGAATACGATAATGTCCGAGCAGACAGAACTGATCCGTTCCCTCAGAACGATCATTGAGGAAAAGACTGCCCATGAGATGGTGCTTCAGGAACAGGTGGACTATCTGACGAAAAAACTTTTCGGCTCTTCCAGCGAAAAGACACCGGCGGACATTCCCGGACAGCTGAATCTGTTTAATGAAGCTGAAGTTTACCAGGATCCGGAGCTTCCGGAAGAAGACTGCAGCCAGGAGCCACGTCCACGGAAGAAAAAAGCTACCCATGCGGAACTTTTTAAAGGTCTCAAGGTTCATAAGAAAGTAATACCGCTGAATGAAGAAGATAAAGTCTGTCCGGTATGCGGTACCCCGATGGAACGTATCGGAGAAGAATACGTCCGCAGGGAACTCGTTTTTACTCCTGCCAAATGTGAAGTTTATGAATACTACACGGAAAGCTATGGCTGCCCTGACTGTAAGGAAGGAAAGGGCGATACGGAAAAGTCTGTGATCGTCAAATCCAAAGTACCGCCCGCACTTATTGGCAAGGGTCCGGCTTCTTCTTCCACTGTTGCATGGACGATCTATCAGAAGTATGCAAACGGCATGCCTCTCTATCGTCAGGAAAAGGACTGGAAAGAGTATGGTGCCGCTGTCAGCAGGACAACCCTTGCGAACTGGATCATCTACAGTGCTGGGCATTATTTCCGGCCACTGTATGATTACTTTCACCGCCAGCTTCTGCTGAGGGAATTTCTCATGGCAGATGAGACCCGGGTACAGATTCTGAAAGAACCCGGACGCAGTGCAGAAAGCCAGTCCTTCATGTGGCTGTACCGCACCGGGGAAGATGGTCTTCCGGTCATCCTGCTGTATGGATATACCCCGACGAGGAGCGGAGACAATGCAGCAGACTTTCTGGACGGCTTTCAGGGATATCTGGAAACCGACGGTTACCAGGGGTATAACAAGGTATCCGGCATCAAACGGTGCTCCTGCTGGGCACATATCCGCCGATACTTTGTGGATGCGATCCCGAAAGGAAAGCAGCTGGATTACAACCAGCCGGCAGTACAGGGAGTGCATTACTGCGACCGCCTGGCAAGACTGGAAAGCAGCATTTCCGGTAAGTGCGGAACGGATTATGAAAAAAGGAAACAAATGCGTCTCGAGAAGGAAAAACCGGTTCTCGAGGCCTTTTGGACGTGGGTTGACAGCCAGAAGCCAGTCCGCAACACCCGCCTGGATAAAGCACTGACCTATGTGAAGAACCGCAGGGAAACATCCATGACCTATCTGGAGGACGGGCGCTGCAGCTTCACCAATAACCTTAGTAAGAATGCCATCCGGACTTTCACAGTAGGACGTAAGAACTGGCTGTTCAGTGATTCCGTAGAAGGTGCAGAAGCCAGTGCGATTGCCTACACGATGGTAGAGATGGCGAAGGCACACAACCTGAACATTTATCAATACCTCAGCTACGTTCTGGAACAAAGGCCGAATGAAAACTGGAGTGATGAACAGCTTGCAGAGCTGGCACCCTGGAGTGAAAAACTCCAAACTCTAAAAATGTGAGAATGAATTTGTAGCAAAATACTCCAACCGAAAATAGGTTGGGGTAAATTTATAGGTACCGCCGGATTATTTGGCGCTTACGATTGATCCATTGCGTTAGCCTCCTCTAAAAAACTATTAGTTTTTTCGTGCTCTTTAGAGTTTGGCATAAAAAAGTCAGTTCGACAAGGCGCATGATTTGACGTTTACACTTTTTAGTAGTGTTCATGAGAACCTCCTGGTATATGACGCAAGGAATTGCGAATATTTGGGGCAATTATCTCATGAATGTGGTATTATGGTAAGGTACTCATGATAGAGTGCGTACGAATATGAACGTAGAATGAGGAAACGATGAATATAAGTACTTAGTAAATGTTTACTTAGTTAGAGGGAGAATATACATATGGAAAAAGAAATGATTATAGCAGTAAATGAGGAATCAGCAGAAATATTTAAAGAATTTGCAAAGAAAAATGATAATATATATTGCGTTGAACATAAAGCATTTATCGGATTGACGGAAATAACCGAATTTATGATTGATATTTCACCTGAATTTTTAGCGGCATTGTCGGCTTATTTGATTGCTCAACTTCAGTGTAAGACGGAAATAAGAATAAAAAAGGGGGATATGGAAATAGAGATAAAAGACAAGAATATTACACCGGACATGGTATTGGATATTCTGAATAAATTAGAGCAAAAAAAGAAGAGATAACAAATGCAAGATGGAGTATATATTGAGTATTTAATGGAACAACGTATTATGCGAAGAACAAATATAATGGATGAATTGCATAAGATATATGCCGGAAAATATGAAAGATGGATAAGGCAATATCTTATTTCTAAGCAAATTTTGGAAGCACCATTATTTATTTTTTGTAACACTCTGTATAAGCTCCCAGACACATTTAGAATTCGCAATAATAGTTTTTTTATTGGAGACTATCAACTGTATAAATACTTGTATGATTGGAATTATGAAGAACACCAGGATATTTTGGTGGAATTATGTTTAAAGCAGTATATAGAATCGTGTTATTTAAATGATAAATTGGATGAAGCATATTGGCTATGCTTAACATGTGATGGCTTGGAAAATTATAAATCAGGAGATTATTTTGAAGATAAAACAATATATTATTATGGAGAAAGGACCGGGATACAAGAAGAGTTTACTCTCGTACATGAAGCAGCGCATTATGAATATAGATTTATAGATAAAGAAAAAGAAACCAAAGATATACGTGAAATTTATAGGCTAGTGCCACGTGTTAGGAAAATAAGTGAGAAATTAGCAAGAGAAAAGAATGATGATAGCGATAAGAGGCTTTTTGAAGAGTGTTATTGTGATGCAGAGTCTATAAAATTTATTTTAGATAATTATATTCCTAATGAAAATATAAAAATAGAGGATATGTTTTTTTTACTATTTAGAACACTCTTATACATATATATTTTAATGTATATTCATTCAATGACCTTAGAAAAGGATGAAACACCACGAAAGCACTATGATTATCAATTGTGGGAATTAACATATCGTATGGCGAATATGTATACTGTAATATATGAATGGTTGCTCGCTAATATGCCAGAACAGGTAAATGTACTTAAAAAGATCTATAGTGATTATACAGAGACCTTCAAAAACAAGATGAAAAAAGTGCGTGAGGTGATAGAAAAGCTGAAAGATATAATGCAACAAAATGATGAAAATATGAGAAAATTAAGTAAGAGAAGCGAAAATGAAAAAAAGCAACTTATAAAGGAATATCTCAAATTATGTTGAGATTTTCAAAAACTACAGATAAAAGGGTAACTCCCCTTTAATATTATATTTAGCGGTATATGTAGCACCGCCGGATTATTTGGCGCTCACTTACGACAGATATGCATCGTGGGTTGAAAAACTTAAATATATTTGCCGTGTGGACAAACTGAACTCAAGGAGTTCACACGGTATATTTTTAGTGTCGCTGTATAGTTTGTTACGTAAATAAAAGAAGAACAAAATTAAAAGAAACGGAGCGTGAAAAAATGAATTTATCAGAAATACATCATATTGCAATCATCGTATCTGATTACGAAGCAGCTAAGGATTTTTATGTGAACAAGCTGGGATTCTCTGTCATAAGAGAAAACTACCGCCCGGAGCGTAAAGGCTGGAAGCTGGATCTTCGTGTTAATGAGCTTACGGAATTGGAGATTTTCGCAGAGGAACATCCTCCGAAACGTGTAAATCGCCCGGAGGCATGTGGTTTGCGTCATCTTGCTTTCTGTGTAGAGAGCGTGGAACAGACTGTGAAAGAGTTGACAGAGGCAGGAATCGAATGTGAGCCAATCCGTGTGGATGATTATACCGGCAAGAAGATGACTTTTTTCCATGACCCGGACGGTCTGCCGCTGGAGTTGCACGAATAATTATGGGAGAGAAAAGAGCGTATAAGCCCCGGAAGCCAGGTGGCGGTCGAAAGAAGCTGAAGCCGGAGTATGATGCCGGGAAGAATCTGATAGAGCAGATGGATGCTGCTGTGGCGCTTTATGATTCTGAGATGTCCTTGCAGGCCATCGGTGAAGAACTGGGATTAAATCCAATAAAGGTACGAAAGCTCCTCATCACAGCTGGTGTGTATGAATCAGAAGTGGTGGAGAAGGTACAGGATACATTTGCGGAGTACCGAGAAACACAAGACTACAAAACCTCCATACTTTCAACCGCAAAGGCGCTGAACCTTTCCAAAGCCTCCGCTACTTCGTACCTGCCATATAAAAAAGGTGTGTACTTCCCAAGTACAGCAGAAAAAGAGAAAATTAGTGTCGGAGCAGAGCGGCAACGGAGATACAGAGCGATGAAGCGGTGGAGGGCTGATCCGACAGAAGAAAACTTCTGGGGTGTGGTTCTGGCTTATGCCGGTATGAGATTCAAAACTTACTCTGGGTTGCCATTCTCTTACGAAATTAAAAAAGGCAGGAACGGCGAGTACACGAAGGAGCTGTGGATCGACAGACGGGAGAAGAGCAAAAGTCTGGCGTGGAGTTCGGTGCTGCTAGCGCTGGGCAATATAAAAGGAGAAGTGGTGGTAGATAGGCCAAAGGCACTGGGCGATATCCGGGGAGTGACTTACATTTATGGGATGTTCTATCGGTTCGGACTGATCAATGTGCCGGACGAGGTAAAGGAGAAGATGAAGTAAATGGAGAGTTGCTGTCGTAGGCAGTATGTACTGAGGACATCAATCGAATAAAATATGACATATTATCCAAATTCATAAGGTACAGATTTTGCTATTTTGCTACATTGACAATTACATAGTTCTTTGCTATTCTCAGCTTGTAAGCAGTTTTTTTCTATTTTAAATTTCTAAATCTACGTAAGTTGATATCTGTGACTTCAGAGGAATTCCTGCTTATTTACCCCATTAAATACAATAGAGCAGGAGATGATGAAGGACAGTGTTTGTTCTGCGTATTGCCGTTGTTTATTCTCCTGTAGATGTGTGAGAGGAGAATACGAATGGTAAAACGATATGAAGAATTAACGATTTCGGATGATTTTATGTTTGGTAAGGCGATGGGAGATAAAGTGCTTTGCCGGGATGTGTTGGAACGGCTGCTGGAGGAAAAGGTAGGAGAACTGGAGGATGTCCAGCCGCAGCGGGAGTTCCGGTATACATCCGATGGCAAGCCGGTCCGGCTGGATATGTATACGCGGGATAAAAAGCGTATGTACGATGCAGAGATGCAGAATCTGAACCATCAGCCTGTGGAGAAGCTGGAACTGCCGAAACGGAGCAGATTTTATCAGTCTACGATGGACACGGATCATCTGAGTAAGGGAAAATCCTATCGGGAACTGCCGGAGGGAAGAGTGCTGTTCTTATGTACATTTGACCCATTTGGCAGGGGATATGCGAAGTATTCTTTTCAGAATTTGTGCAAGGAAGACAGAGAACTATACCTGAAGGATGGAACAGAGAAGATTTTTTATAACTGTGCTGCGGATCCAGAGAAAGTACCGGAGAATCTGCGGGAGTTATATGATTATATCAGAACCGAGAAGGTCGGAGGAGACCTGAGCAGGAGAATTGATGAAGCGGTGTGCAGAGCACGCAAGAATGAGGAATGGAGGTCGGAGTACATGAAAGAACTGTTGCATGATGACGACGTTAGAGAAGAGGGAAGGGCAGAAGGTGAAGCAAGAGGAACTAATCGGTTCGTAATGCTAATCTCCCGGATGAATGCCGGTGGAGATACAGATAAGGTAGCACGGTTGGATGAGCCGGAAGTGTTGCTGGCAATGCGGAAGAAGTATGGTTTAGAGTAGTAATCAAGGGGATAAGGAAGAGAAGAGGGTGAAAGCCAGCTGGTAAAGCTGATAAATAGTATGATTGCTGGCGGTGACGGAGATAAGATTGCCTTATTTGGAGAACCGGAAATCTTAAAGACAATGAAAAAGAAATATGGGATAAATTAAGTTGGCAATGCTTTCAGCTCTGATAGATATTTTTGAGACAAACACACGTGTAAAATAATAACTGCGATATATGCAGCATCGCCGGATTATTTGGTGTCTGCGATGTTACTATTCAAAGTAGCCAAATTCAGGTAGTGCGGATTTGGCTATTTTGTTAATTGACAGGAACCGGAAATCTATGTAGTATAATCACAAAGCATACATTCTGACGATTTCGGCAGCGAGAGCTGATCCACACATCTATATCATTTCAATGAATTCTATGCTTTTATACCCAATTAACCAATTAGAGCATAGTGCGTTGAGAGACAGATGGGGAGGCAGAAGTCTATCCTTTTTTTCAGGTACTATGAGAACAGGAGGATACGATGACGAAGAAGAGACAAGAAGCTGTACAGACGGAACGGACATTGATAGAACAAACGGCGATAGAACAGCCAAAGGCGAATGTGAAGTATAAGGATACGATTTTCCGAATGCTATTCTCGGAACCGGAACATCTGCTTTCCCTGTACAATGCAGTGACGGGGAAGGATTACCGGGATCCGGACGCACTGAATGTTGTGACGTTAGAGAATGCTGTATATATGGGCATGAAGAATGACCTGGCATTTGTACTGGAGATGGGAATGTATTTGTACGAGCATCAGTCAACCTATAACCCAAACATTCCGCTGCGGGATCTGTTCTACATAGCCAGCGAATATCAGGCCTTGGCGGATGGAAAGTCATTGTATTCGTCCGGAATCCAGAAGATTCCTACACCGAAGTTCCTGGTATTTTATAACGGACTGGATCGCAAGGTACCGGACCGGATGGAACTGAGGCTGTCGGATGCCTATGAGAACCCGGTGGACGAGCCTGATCTGGAATTAAAAGTTACGATGCTGAATATCAATGCCGGACATAATGAAGAACTGATGAACAGCTGCCATGTGCTGCAGGAGTATGCCCGGTATGTCGCAAGAGTCCGGAAGTATGTCGCGGAAATGCCGTTGGATGAAGCGGTAGAACGTGCAGTTACGGAATGCATCAGGGAAGGGATCCTGGCAGAATTTTTGAAAAAGAATCACGCGGAGGTAGTAAAAGTGAGCATTTTTGAATATGATAAAGAAAAAGAAGAGAAGAAGCTCCGCAAGGCAGAATATGAGTACGGTAGAGAACAGGGAAGAGAAGAAGGAAGAGAAGAAGGTAGAATTGAAGGAGAACGTTCAGGAAGAACACTAAAATAAACCCCATAGAATGGACACGATAAGAAGAAGGGCTCCTTAAAAATGGACACAAGAAGAAAGGATAAAATCCTGGTTAGTGGACAATAAAAGAAGGGATTTCTTCTGGTAGATGATGTATAATAAAAGTATCTATCGGAGGAAATATGAAAGAATACACACCGAAACAAATTAGGGAACTCAAAGCTAACCCGTACACACTTAATGTGACAAAGAACAAGCTTTATTTTACAGCTAAATTTAAAGAAGATTTTTGGATCAGCTATCAGGCTGGTAACGCTCCAAGAAAAATTCTTCTGGATTTTGGATATAATCTAGAGTACTTTGGACAAAAACAGATAGATGACATTGTGCAAAGAATAAAGCGTCAGGCTCTATCGGGCAATGGCTTTACCGAGGGCGAAAACAGACAAAAAAGAATTCCTATGAAAGCAACAAATGAAGAGGACTTGTCATCACCGCAATCCATAGAACGTATGCAGAACGAGCTTTTGTATCTAAGACAAGAAGTAGAGTTTTTAAAAAAAATTATTATTGCGGACAATTCGAGGAAGAGAGATTAGTCATGGAGACTTCAGAAAGCAAATTTGAAATCATCCATGAGACGATAAATAAAGCAAATAATACATTGTCAGTTAAGATGCTCTGTGAAATAGCAGGAGTATCAAGATCCGGTTATTACAACTGGGTACATTCAGCGGATAAAAGAGCAGAAAAAGAAGCACAGGATAGAGCCGATTTTGAATTGGTATTAGCTGCATATAGCTTCAGAGGTTATGATAAAGGGGCTCAAGGAATCTATATGAGATTGTTACATATGAATCCGCCAATCGTTATGAATGTCAAGAAAATAAGACGGTTGATGAAGAAATATGGTCTTATATGTAACATAAGAAAGGCAAACCCTTACAGAAGGATGGCAAAGGCGATAAAGACGAATAGTGTTGCTGATAATCTTGTGAAACGGGAGTTTGAAAAATATGGTCCGAGAAGGATATTGCTTACGGATATAACCTATGTTCCATTTGATGGTCGATTCTGCTATCTATCAACAATTATAGATGCCTTTACAAAACAAATTTTATCGTATGTGTTAAGCGAATCTTTAGAAGTGGATTTTGTTTTGGAAACAGTCAACCTGATGATAGAAAAGCATGGAGTTTCCCTTACAACTAAAACAATCTTACATAGTGATCAAGGGTGCCATTATACGAGTTGCAGTTTTATACAACTTGTCAAAGATAAAGGCTTAAGACAGTCTATGTCCAGAAGAGGAAATTGTTGGGACAATGCACCTCAGGAAAGTTTCTTTGGACGTATGAAGGATCATATAGGAGACAGGCTAAAAGAATGTGGAACATATAGCGAGGTTCGTGCCATTATTGACGATTGGATGGATTATTATAACAATGATAGATATCAGTGGGAATTAGCGAAGCTTTCTCCCAATGAATACTATAAATATATAACAACAGGCATATATCCGATTAAGGGAAAAATCCCTTCTATGGATATGTATGATGAAGAAGGTAATAAAACAAACTGATATAGCCATCTACTGGTTAGAAAGAACAAATTCCTTCTTCTTAATTTGTCCTTGACAAGGGGTACACTTTACACATCTGCTGACTTTAATATCACAAATGAGTGCCGGAGAAGATGCAGATAAAGTAACGCAGTTGACTGATCCGGAAGTTTTGGAAGCGATGATGAAGAAGTATGGAATAGAATAAGATCATTCTCGCGGCAATAAAACTGACTCATTTACTTACCATCCTGAACAAGATTATACTCACAAGTTACTAACTTACGAGTATAATAAAACAGAAAAACTGCAAAGATAAGTTTCAGTATTGTAAAATCAGCGTATATGTAAAGCATAGTAAGGGGATTTTTCGGAATCCTCTTTTTCCTTAGGAGAGAGTTGGATTTGGTTACCATCGTACCATTGAAGAGCTGATTATAAAGTGTTATAATACGCATATAAAAGTGGCTTGTGGCATTATTTGTTTTTACAGCACAAGGGGAGGATTGAATGAAAAAACAAAAGCAGCAGGGAATTAAAAAACGCCTGACGAAGGGATTTGTTAAGGTAGCTGTAATCGGGGCGATTGCGGCAATGATTGGTGTTGTGGCATTATTGATAGCAGCGGCACAATATGAAAAGGCATTGAACAGATATGGCTTTACACAGGGAGACATCGGAAAAGCCATGACGGCTTTCTCTGAAAGCAGAAGTGCATTGCGCGCGGTAGTCGGCTATGATGAGGAAGCGGTAATTAAAAAGCAGACAGAGCTGCACGCTGAGAAAAAGGAAGCGTTCAATACATACATGGAGGAACTTGACAGAACGCTCCGTTTTGATGAAGGCAGAACAGCATATGAAGAAGTGCTACGGACACTGGACGGTTACTGGGAACTGGATGAGCAGGTTCTGCAGCTGGCTACATCAGATGATGCAGATGGTTATTTGGAAGCACAGGAACTGGATACCGGAGACCTGACAACACAGTACGAGAATGTCTACGCACAATTTGTGAATCTGATGAATGTGTGTGTTGAAAAAGGGGATCGTGCAGAAAAGAATCTGCGCCATATGGAATTTATCATGTTGATCGTGATCCTCGTGATTGTAATATCCTCTTTTTGGAGTTCTGTCATACTGGGCAAAAAAATGGCGGTTGGTATTGAGAAACCGATGGTGGCACTGGCAGACCGGCTTCAGTCGTTCGCGCAGGGAGACCTGGTAAGTGAATTCCCGGAATGCAATACAGAGGATGAAATTGCATACATGATCCGGGTGGCGAAAGAAATGGCAGACAATCTGAATCTGATCATTACGGATGCAGGAGAACTGCTGGGCCAGATGGCAGATGGCAATTATGCAATAGGAACTAAGATTGAGGAAAAATATGTTGGTCAGTTTGGCGCGTTGATAAATGCAATGCGTAAGATGAACCGACAGATGAACAGTACCCTGGAACAGGTAGAGGAGGCGGCCAAGCAGGTATCTGCCGGAGCTGAGAATCTGGCACAGTCCGCACAGTCGCTTGCAGAGGGGGCTACGGATCAAGCGGGTTCTGTGGAAGAACTGACTGCAACGATCACCAATATTACAGATTCGGTCACACGTACTGCCGGAGAGCTTCAGAAGACTACGCAAAAGGCTGAGAACTACGCAAAGCAGGCAGACGAAGGTCATGCACAGATGAAGTCATTGATGGAAGAAATGGATCGGATCAATGAAACATCTAAAAAGATACAGAATATTATTGCTGACATTGAAGATATTGCGAGTCAGACGAACCTGTTGTCTTTGAATGCGGCGATTGAGGCTGCCAGAGCCGGAGATGCAGGCAGAGGATTTGCAGTAGTGGCAGAACAGATTCGTAAACTGGCCGAGCAGAGTGCGCAGTCGGCGGTAGATACCAGAAGCCTGATCGAGGGATCGTTGCAGGAGATTGAGAACGGCAATATGGCAGCGGAAGCGGCAGCCGACTCATTGGAACAGATCGTTACAGGAGTTAAGGAAATTGCGGCAGATGCGAAACGTCTCAGTAAGGAGTCCGAGGCACAGGCGCAGGCTATGGAACAGGCAGAAGTCGGAGTGAATCAGATATCCGAGGTAGTACAGTCGAATTCGGCATCGGCGGAAGAATCTTCGGCTACCAGTGAAGAATTATCCGCACAGGCATTCTCATTGAATGATCTGGTGGGAAAATTCATATTACGTCGCAATTAATATAAAACAGTATTCATATCGACTCTTTTCATTCGGTGATCCGGAGAAAGGAGTCGATATTTTTATGTATTAAAACTTTCATTATAACTGAAATTCCGTTTTCACATTATCTATTAGAATTGTAAGGGTAGATACAGGAGATGTGAAAATGAATCAGAAACATTCAAAAGAGTATAAGAGCATAGGACAGACAATTAAAAAATACCGTAAGCTCAGAGGACTTACGCAGGAACAATTGGCGGATATGGTTTGTATCAGCATCAGTTACCTTACCAAAATCGAAGCACCTAATTGTGACCAGCCATTTTCGTTGGAAGTGATTTTGGATATATCGGAAGTGTTAGATATTTCCGTTCATCAGTTATTGGAAGATGTTAAATAGAGAAATAAAAAAATGATCTTAAAAGCCTATAACTTTTAAGATCATACTTTTTTAAAGAAGAGCTGCTGACGGGAATCGGACCCGTGACCTCCGCACTACCAATGCGACGCTCTACCGACTGAGCCACAGCAGCATCACGTGACTGTTACGCAATCACCGTGGTTTATTCTAACAAAAGAGGCCTTGTTTGTCAACACTTAATCGGCACAAATATTAGCGGATTTTGTCGGTGACAAATAATTGACAATGATTTTACGAAAAGCTAAATATATAGATACAAAATAGAAATTTTAAACGAATCGTAAAAACATCTATATTTAGTACAGGAACAAATGTTAAATTATATAAGAAAAATCTTGAGAAGATAAAATCTCATAATGGAGCGATGACAAATGCATAAGAAAAAGACAGAAGAGATGGAAGCAGATCATCAGGAGTTTACCAGATTGATTTGTGAGAATCAGGCGATCTTATATGACTTCATCAAATGCCGGATACTGGACAGGTCTCTGGCACAGGATGTATTACAGGAGACATTTTATATTGCTTATAAAAAATGGGATCAGCTGAAGGTACATCCCAATCAGACCGGTTTTCTGATTGAAACGGCGAGATACAAAATCCAGGAATTTAATAAAAACGTTGAATGAATTTTAAAAATCTGATTTGGGTATAGAAACCATAAGTTAGTCATGCAATGGTATACTGAATAGGTATCCTCCTGCAGAAGGAGGTCCTATGCCGAAAGAAGAAAGGAAAAAGGGGACACATTTAACTTGGGATGACAGGCATGAAATTCAGAAGGGACTGAAAGAACATCGTACCTTTAAAGAGATTGCATACATTATAGGCTGTTCACCTGATACGGTTTCCAAGGAAATACGCAGGCATCGTTATCATAAGTTGCGAAGCAGGGATGGCATACTTCATGCAAGTCCAAACCGGTGTAAATACCGAAATAGCTGCAGGCGTTGGGATGTGTGTAAAAAGAAGAAGGGACATAAGTGCAGAATTCCATGCCGGGAGTGTATCAGCTGTAATAAGCTGTGCCCTGACTTTGTGGATGCACCATGCCCAATAGAACACAAGGCGCCTTATGTGTGCAATAACTGCCCCAAGTCCTTCAGCTGTCTGTTTGATAAGTACCTGTATAACGCTGATTATGCCCATAAGGAGTACTGTGAAACGCTTAGGAAATCCAGACAGGGAATAGACATGACCAGAGATGAACTGGCAGCATTGGACAGTCTTGTGAGCCCGCTGATCAGGAAAGGACAGCCCCTGGCACATATCCTGGCGCATCATGCAGAAGAGATTCCCTGTGGGGAACGAACGCTTTATAAGTATATCAGTGCCGGCTATCTGACCGCAAGAAATCTGGATATGCGGAGAACGGTAAGATATCGAAAAAGAGTGAGAAGCGTTCCAACTCCAAAAATCAGCTATCGTAAAAAAGAAGGACATCATTATTCAGACTATCTTGATTTTATTGCGAAAAACGAAGGCATACGAGTGGTACAGATGGACACAGTGGAAGGAAATAAAGGCGGGAAATTACTTCATACGCTGTTATGGCCGGAAAACAATCTGATGCTGGCATTTCTGATTAAAACCAAAGAAATGAAGAATACCGTAGCTACTTTTGACTGGTTGGAAGAGACGTTGGGAAGTGAAATGTTTCGGGAACTGTTTCCTGTAATACTGACAGATAATGGATGTGAGTTTGCAGATCCGGAGTTGTTTGAAAAAGGACATGACGGAAAGAAGCGTACCAGAGTGTTTTATTGTGAATCGAGACATTCTGAGCAAAAGGGAGAACTGGAAAAGAATCATGAGTACATAAGATATGTACTGCCAAAGGGAAGTTCGTTTGATGGATTGAACCAGGAGCAGGTGTTACGTATGGTAAATCACATCAATAATACAACAAGGCCTAAACTTCATGGTTCGACACCCATGAAGAAGGCCCTGAAGTCATTTGACAAAAATGCAATGGAAAAGCTTGGACTGGAGATCATCCCACCCGATGAAATCTGTCTGAAGCCTGAACTATTGAAATAAATAAAACAGGCAGGAGGATACAGAAAAGAATAAACAGTTGATGGCAACCAGAAGTTACTCGTGCAAAAGACTTTTGGAGGCTTCCTTTAGTGTACCCTAAAATCCATTCATTTTTAATTATTATAGGTCAGAAAGGGATGAAAAACAACCTGAAAATGGCGAGAAACAGGGCAAAGCAGAAGTTAGTCGTGCAATTCTTTTTCTGAAGCGTGGCAGTAGAAGTTACTAATGCAATCAACTTTTTTTCAAAAAAGTTAAAGTTTTTTGTAATATTTGAAGAAGAAATCACATGTACTATATAGAGGGACAGTTTGAAACTCTAAAAGTGTAGCAAAAAATCTTATGAAGGAAAGGAAAACGCGAGTGAGAAAAAGAAAACAAAAGAGTGGAAGAATAGTTGCTTTGGTATTGGCACTGATTTTTGCTTTTAGCGTGCCGGCACAGGAAGCACATGCAGAGGAAGCGTATCTCAATGAGGATACCACTATGAAAGTAACTGTAACAAACATGAGCCCGGAATATAGTATTTCGGATGTGCGGCCTATAACAACGATGTTTGATTGCGAAATCATTATGGCATTTAAAATGGACGAGGGGTTATGTATGACCTTTACTACATCCTGTATAGGAGCTGCCAAGGTTATAGGTGTAAAAGATATTAAGGTACAGCAGAAGATGTGGTATGGCTGGAAAACGGTACTGACTTCAGATGGTGCAGAATCTTATGACTCAGCAATTTTTGCGGCAGATTTAAAATATGCGGACGCCATTAAGGACAGAACATATCGTGTCATCTGCACACATTATGCGGATTTAGACGGCTACGAAGAAGCCGTGAACGACACGGGAGCATTTAAGTTTACCTACTAACTATCAATAAACGAAACTTTTATATTGCTACACTGGATCAAAACTAAATATTGTATGGGCTGCGGACAGTAGAAAAAACGTTATCTGCAGGCCGTAATAGAGGGCGTGGGATACAGCACACGTATTCAGAAAGTATGCTAAGACCTGCATAAGGGTAAAACGAAGGGAAAAATAAAATAATCTGCGATTGTCATAGTGGGTGGGACAAAATCTTAACGTGAAAGTATAAAGGGGGAACTCTTTCAGGGAAAAGATATAGCTGAACGCATTATAGTAAAGGACATTTCTGTCAGGGATGACAAAAGCAGAAACAGAAAGCGAGAACAAAAGACAATGAGAAGGTACATATTGGCTAATCCGATGATCAGATCCGCAGGGTACGATGCACAACGACAGGTGCTGGAGATGGAGTTCGCAAGTGACGGTCAGATCTGCCAGTTCGATAATGTACCGGAGGAGATATGGTATCGGTTTCGGAGCCATCACCTTCCGGCGCTCTTTTTCCAACATTTCATTATGGGGCATTATCCGGAGCGAAAAATGCAGGAAATAGGGTAGAAAACCCGGGCATACAGGAAATACTCATTCACAGAGGGGAATATCATTACGGAATATCGAAATATAGAGGTAAAAGCTGCGGGGATAGGAATATCCGCCGCGGCTTTTAAAGTTTTACATAAATCTCTTTCCCAAAAAAGTGGAATATGCTATACTGTTACAGAAGTCTTGTCTGATGGAAGGAAAGATTTCGAAATAGGAAGAGAGACGTAGAAATATTTATGGCAAGAGAACTCCAACAGACAGCGCCGGATGATCGGCGGAGAAGAGTACAGCGGTTGAAGAAGATGATCATAGGCATTGTGATCGTAGGACTGTTGATTCCCATCCTGTGCTGTGTCTATCTGATCTGCAGACTGCATGCGATCAATGGGACTTTGCGGGATCTGGAACAGCGCCTGGAGGAACTGGATGCCAGGGACCGGGAACGGCAGACCCTGTTGCAGCAGCTACAGTCAGAGACTGCAATACAGCAAGGTGTCCAAACACAGGAAGAAGTAACTTCCGGTGAAGTGTCGGAGCATACGCCGGAGAGTGATCCGGGACAGGAGATGATTCACAAGGTTTATCTGACATTTGATGACGGTCCCAGTATTTATACCGATGAGATACTGGATATTTTGGACCGGTATCATGTGAAAGCTACTTTTTTTGTGGTGGGAAAGGATGGCTCTGAAGCGGAGGCGGCTTTGCAGCGGATCGTGGAGGATGGTCATACCCTGGGAATGCATTCTTACAGCCACAAGTATAAAGAACTCTATGAATCGCTGGATAGTTTCACAGAAGATTTCGCACGGATCAGAGACGACATCTACCAGGCGACCGGTGTGGAAAGCGTCTATTATCGTTTTCCTGGGGGCAGCTCCAATACGGTCAGCAATATTGATATGCATGAATTTATTGATTATCTGGACAGTCAGGGCGTGGAATATTTTGACTGGAATGTGTCCTCCGGAGATGGCGGAAGCAGTAATCTGTCTATCGATACCCTGTTGGAGAATTGTACAGAGGATATCGATACCAGAGATACATCGATCATATTGCTGCATGACTCTGCGGAGAAACCGACTACGGTGGAAGCATTACCGGATATCATAGAAAATATTCTGGCCAGACCGGATACGGTGATCTTGCCGATCACGGAGAATACCAGGCCGGTACATCATGTGGAATAATTGCAATTTTGAAAGTTCAGGGAACCGGAGAATTGCATTATATTATAGAAAATATTTATAATAGAACAAGAGATAAACGGAGGTACATAATCATGGGATTTTTCTCAGATTTGAAGGAAGATCTGTCACAGGCGGTGAATGAACTGATGCCGGAAGAAGATCTGAATCAGGGAGACGTCGCAGAGACTAAAGAGCAACCGGTTAAGAATATGCCGGAAACGACAGAAAAAGTGCAGACAGAGCAGCCCACAGATGCAACAAAGGATAATGCAGCGTTGGAAGAGATGCTGAAGAATCTGGATTCTATTGAGATCCCGCAGGCAAATGCAGAAGAAAAGCCTGTGGAGGAAGCAGAAGAGACACCGGAACAGTCTGCGGAAGAAGCAGCGCTGGATCTGGATCATGTGCTTCAGAACGATATGACCGTAGGAAGTGTTCTGGAACAGGAACATAGAGAGGAAAACAAAGGAGCAGAGAAGAGAATGGACGTAAAGACCGCATCAGATGAAAACGCAATTATTACTGCCGGCATGGTGATCACCGGAGATGTAAGTTCCGAAGGATCTATGGATCTGGTAGGCACAATTAATGGAAACATTGATATTCTGGGCAAACTGAACATTACCGGATATATCAATGGTAATTCCAAGGCAGCTGAGATTTTTGCAGAAGGCGCGAAGATCAACGGCGAGATCATGAGCGAGGGCTCCGTGAAGATCGGAGCAAGCACTGTTGTCATCGGCAACATTACCGCTACCAGTGCAGCCATCGCAGGTGCAGTAAAAGGTGACATCGATGTACAGGGACCTGTCATTTTGGATTCTTCCGCTATCGTAATGGGCAATATTAAGTCTAAGTCCGTACAGATCAACAATGGTGCGGTGATCGAAGGTATGTGCTCACAGTGCTATGCGGAAGTCAGCCCGACTTCTTTCTTCGACGATTATAAGCCTGAGAAAAAGAAAACAAAATAAGGAGCATACGATCATGAAGAGAATATTACTGAAACTCAGTGGTGAAGCACTGGCAGGAGAGAAAAAGACCGGATTCGACGAGGAGACCGTCAGAAAGGTGGCACTGCAGGTAAAGGAACTGGTAGATGACGGCATCCAGGTCGGTATTGTCATCGGCGGCGGTAATTTCTGGAGAGGACGTTCCAGTGAGAATATCGACCGCACAAAGGCTGACCAGATCGGTATGTTGGCCACGATCATGAACTGTATTTATGTCTCGGAGATTTTCCGCTCGGTAGGCATGATGACCAATATCCTGACTCCGTTCGAGTGCGGCTCCTTTACCAAGCTGTTCTCTAAGGACAGAGCCAACAAATATTTTGCAAAGGGCATGGTAGTGTTCTTCGCAGGTGGTACGGGACATCCCTATTTTTCCACCGATACCGGAGTTGTCCTGCGTGCCATTGAGGTAGAGGCAGATGTAATTCTGCTGGCAAAGGCAATCGACGGTGTATACAATGCAGATCCCGCCAAGGATCCTACGGCGAAAAAATACGATGAAGTATCCATTGATGAAGTTATTGCGAAGAACCTTCAGGTAGTGGATATGACCGCATCCATTCTGGCCAGAGATAACAAGATGCCCATGTGGGTATTCGGCCTGAATGAGGAAAATAGCATTGTGAATACCCTGAAGGGTAAGTTCAACGGAACGAAAGTAACTGTATAAAATCAAAATAATAGAAAGGCGCAGAGCGCAGAAGAGAGGAAATTATGGACGCAAGAGTACAGGTATATAGTGATAAAATGCAGAAGGCATTTGAATTTTTAGAGGCAGATTTCGCTGCCATTCGTGCGGGACGTGCCAACCCTCACGTACTGGATAAGCTGAGAGTAGACTACTACGGAACTCCCACCCCTATTCAGCAGGTAGGTAACGTAACTGTTCCCGAGGCACGTATCATCCAGATCGCTCCCTGGGAGAAGTCTCTGATCAAGGAGATTGAAAAAGCGATCATGACCTCCGATATCGGTATCAATCCTTCCAATGATGGTAGCGTGATCCGTCTCGTATTCCCGGAGCTTACCGAGGAGCGCAGAAAAGACTTGGTCAAGGAAGTAAAGAAGAAGGGGGAAGAAGGCAAAGTAGCCATCCGTAACATCAGAAGAGACGGTAACGATGCTTTCAAGAAGCTGGCAAAGACAGAAGTGTCTGAGGACGAGATCAAGGGTCTGGAGGAGGAGCTTCAGAAGCTTACCGACAAATATGTAAAAGATATTGATGCCCTGATCGACAGCAAGTCCAAGGAAATCATGACAGTTTAAGGATTTAAGAAGGTTTGAAATTATGGAAGAAAATTTGAAGATTCCGAACCATGTAGCGATTATTCTGGACGGTAACGGCCGTTGGGCCAAGGCAAAAGGAATGCCCCGCAACTACGGTCACGTGCAGGGGGCCAAAACGGTAGAAGTAATCTGTGAGGAGGCGTACCGTATGGGGATTCAGTATCTCACGGTATATGCTTTTTCCACAGAGAACTGGAACCGGCCGCAGGACGAAGTGGATGCGCTGATGAAATTGTTGCGCAATTATATGAAAACCTGTCTGAAGACTGCCGAAAAAAATCGTATGTGCGTCAGAGTTCTGGGAGATAAGACCAGACTGGATCAGGACATTCAGACCCGCATCGCGGAATTGGAAGAAGCTACGAAGAACAATGACGGTCTGCATTTCCAGATTGCCATCAACTACGGTGGCAGGGATGAGATCATCCGTGCGGTGAAAAAACTGTCCGCAAAGGTACAAAGCGGGGAAGTATCACCGGAAACCATCACGGCGGATATGCTGGAAGATTATCTGGATACCGCTGGGATACCGGATCCGGATCTGTTGATCCGTACCTGCAATGAGCAGAGAATCTCTAATTTCCTGCTGTGGCAGCTGGCTTATACGGAATTTTACTTTACTCCGGTTCCCTGGCCGGATTTTACAAAAGAAGAATTGATGAAGGCTGTGGAAGCATATAATCATAGAGACAGAAGATATGGCGGCCTGAAGGAGGAATAGCTTATGTTTTGGACCCGTTTGCTCAGTGGCATTGTATTGCTTGTCATTGCACTGGCTACGTTCAGCTTCGGCAATATATTTTTAGCAGTGCCGCTGTGGCTTATTTCTCTGATTGCATACAGAGAGCTTACCAAGGCATTAAGATGTGCAACTAATGAGAAAAAATTTAATGCACTGGAGTGGATCGGCTTTGTGGGCGTGACGGCATATTACGCAACACTGTTTTTTACCAGGGATCATACATTACTGCTTATGTGTATCGTAGGACTTTTTATGGCGGAAATGTTCTGTTATGTGGTATTGTTTCCGAAATACGAGGCAAGTCAGGTCATGGCAGCGGTATTTTCCTTCCTGTATGCACCGGTGCTGTTGTCCTTTGTCTATCTCACCCGCGAGTGTGAGACCGGAATCTATCTGGTATGGCTGATCCTGATCAGTTCCTGGGGATGCGATACTTGTGCCTATGTCGTCGGAAAGCTGATCGGGAAGAAGCATATTTTCCCGGAATTAAGTCCTCATAAGTCCTTGGAAGGCTGTATCGGCGGTGTCGTCGGGGCAGCACTGATCGGTGGACTGTATGCACATTTTTTTGTGGAGACGGCATTCCCAGACCGGACAATTACATGGATCATTGCCTTTATCTGTGCCGCAGGTGCAGTGATGAGCATGGTGGGAGATCTGGCGGCCTCTGCCATCAAGAGGAACCATAATATTAAAGATTATGGGAAACTGATTCCCGGACATGGTGGGATTATGGATCGTTTTGACAGTATGACGGTGACAGCACCGATGACCTATTTCCTTACCCTTTTGCTGATGGGACTCAGATAGAGGAGCGAAAATACATGAAAAAGATAGCAATTCTGGGGTCTACCGGTTCGATCGGAACCCAGACTCTGGAAGTCGTGAGGAATAATCCGGAGCTGCAGGTGGTAGCACTGGCAGCAGGAAAAAGTGTAGAACAGATGGAGCAGCAGATCCGAGAATTCCATCCGTTGATCGCAGGTATGTGGAGCGAGGAGGCGGCAGCGGATCTGCGCAGTCGTGTAGCGGATCTTCCTGTGAAGGTCGTGACCGGAATGGATGGACTGCTGGAGATCGCAGTGATGCCCAAAGCACAGGTATTAGTGACGGCTATTGTGGGCATGATTGGTATCAGACCTACGATCGCGGCCATTGAGGCAGGAAAGGATATTGCTCTTGCAAATAAAGAGACTCTGGTGACTGCCGGACACATCATTATGCCGTTGGCGGCGAAGATGGGTGTGAAGATTCTGCCGGTGGACAGTGAACACAGTGCCATTTTCCAGTCGCTGAACGGAGAACCGAAGGGCAGGATCGAGAAAATTCTGCTGACTGCATCCGGTGGGCCCTTCCGAGGAAAGACGAGAGAACAGCTGCAGAATATTCAGGTAGAGGATGCTTTAAAACATCCAAACTGGTCCATGGGACGGAAGATTACGATAGATTCCTCCACCCTGGTGAATAAAGGACTGGAAGTCATGGAAGCAAAATGGCTGTTTGGTGTGGATCTGGATCAGATCCAGGTCATTGTGCATCCCCAGAGTATTATTCATTCCGCTGTACAATATGTGGACGGTGCGGTAATTGCACAGATGGGAACTCCGGATATGAAACTCCCGATCCAGTATGCGCTGTTCTATCCCGATCGTCGTCCGATGCCGGGCAGACGGCTGGATTTCTATGAACTGGCACAGGTGACATTCGAGAAGCCGGATATGGAGACGTTCTACGGATTGAAGCTTGCTTATGATGCACAACGCATCGGTGGCAGTATGCCTACGGTGTACAACGCAGCCAACGAGAAAGCGGTAGGACTGTTCTTAGATCGCAAGATCGCTTATCTTCAGATCCCGGAGTTGATTCAGGAAGCCATGGAGCAGCATAAGGTGATCGAGAACCCGAACGTGGAGGAGATTCTGGAGACAGAAGCATCTGTTTACAGTTATATCGACGGCAAGGGATTCTGATCCTAAAATAGAAGCATGATATGAGAGGCAATAAATGGTTACATTGATCTTGTTTGTATTGATCTTCGGGGTGGTGGTCATCTCACATGAATTCGGACATTTTCTGCTGGCGAAAGCCAATGGGATTCATGTGATAGAATTTTCCGTGGGCATGGGTCCGAATCTGTTTTCTTTTCAAAAAGGAGACACCAAATATTCTCTGAAGCTGCTTCCCATCGGTGGAGCCTGTATGTTTGAAGGCGAAGATGGACTGAATGAAAAAGAAGACGGGGAAGACCACAGCGGATCGTTTTTAAATGCCAATGTATGGGCGCGGATCTCCACTGTCCTGGCGGGACCGGTATTTAATTTCATCCTTGGATTTATCATTGCTTTTATTATGGTGAATCTGATCGTGATCCGTGATCCCGTGGCGACGGAGATCGTGGATGGCGGTGCGGCGCAGGAAGCCGGACTGCAACCCGGAGACAGAATTCTCTCTCTGAATGGCAGTAAGATTCATCTGTATGAAGAAATACAGCTGTTTACGCTGACCTACCGGGGCGGGAATGTCACGGTACAGTATGAGCGTGACGGCGTAAAAGGAACTATAACCCTGACTCCTAAGTATGATGAGAGTGCAGGACGTTATATGATCGGCATCAGTAACGCGGATTTTGTACAGCTGTCCGGACTGGACTGCTTCCGTTACTCCTGGTATGAGATGCGTTATTGTGTAACGATGACCTGGAAGAGCCTGGCGATGCTGGTGCAGGGGCAGGTATCCAGACAGGATGTGGCAGGACCGGTCGGGATTGCCGTGAACGTCGTGGGAAAAACCTACGAAAGTACAAAAGACTACGGCTGGCAGAATGTACTGGTGAATATGTTGAATATCACCCTGATGCTTACGGTGAATCTGGGGATCCTGAATCTCCTGCCGATTCCTGCATTGGACGGCGGCAGACTGGTATTCCTGATCTGGGAAGCCATTACGCACAAACCGGTGCCCCCGGAAAAAGAGGGCATGGTACACTTCATCGGACTCATGTTTTTTATGGTGCTGATGGTGTTCCTGTTATTTAACGATCTGGTAAATATTTTCGGATAGAGTATCCGGGATATCTTATTATCCGTTGACAAAGAGCATACCGCATGGTATGCTCTTTTTACGTTCGCGGAAGACGCGATTCTGATATCATTTTCATGCCGGTCGGCAAATAAACCCTGAAGAATGAAAAGAATATATGTATCTGTGTTTAGGATAGATAGGATAGAAGGGAGGAGTGCGTATGGAGCATGTTACGGCCTGCTATTGGCAAAAGGAGACGGTCCCCAATATATTTCTGTCATTGCAACAACGAAAATACCGTCGCAGGAAAGCCTCTGTGGTATATGCCTGTATTTCCGACAACAGGGAACTGCTGATGAATCTGCAGAACAAAATAGAAGAGGAATTGCAGGGGAGGGATATCTGGAAATCGTACACGGAAGAAAGGATAAGAGAAAAATGGTCGAAACAGCTTGCGGAAGTGGACAAAAACAGCAATTATGCGGGAGTACTGTGTGTGGACAGCAGAGTGCTTCTGTTTGACCACGGCAGGATGAATCTCTGCGGATTTTTCAAGAGGTTTGGGAGAACCGGGTGGAAAGTCTGGAAGAATCAATGCATGGTGGGAGAAGTCGAAGCAGGAACAGCAATTTTGCTGACGGATCATGGATTCCTGAATTACTGTGAAGAGGAACTGGCAGGCTGCCTGAGACCGGAAAGCGTGGGGACCGATCTACTGTCGGACAGAGCGGAGCGGGCAGAGAGACGGCTGGCAGAGCTGGGTCGGAAGGCAGAGCAGCGGGGCGGAAGACATATGGGAGCGGTATGGATTCTGCCGGTAAAGGGAGAAACTATATGGAGCAAAGGGAAACAGAGCAACGAAACGGTACAAACGGAATAGAAATGGAGAGGATTTTGGCCTGGCATGGATATCACAGTCCCGTACCGGTGGGAGAAGGCAGCTTTTCCCAAGTCTATCGTGTGACAGACAGTAGCGGAGGATTCCGGGCCTGCAGAGTGTCCGATGTCACAGAACAATGGCAGAGGGAATGTGAGAACTGGCAGGAGATCAGACATCCGTTATTCCCCGGGTATGTGGAACATTGGACAGAAGGAGGAAAGGGCTATCTTATCATGGAATTCTGGGATGGCATGGATCTGCGGAAAATGCTGGAGAGAAGAGGCAGACTTACTCCCGGACATGCTGCGTGGATCGCGGATCAGATCGCGGAAGGCATACAATATCTTCATGAGCGGCAGCATCCATTTCTCTACCGGGATCTGAAGCCGGAAAATATCCGGATCCGTGTCAACGGCAGAGTGGGGATCCTGGATCTGGGATGCCTGTGGAACAGAGAAGAAAAATGGTCGGGAGCAGGCAATTATTCCTACAGTGCGCCGGAACAGTTCCGACAGGGGGAGATACCCGGGGAGGAAAGCGATGTGTATGCCATGGGAAAATTGTTGGAGGTCATGCTGGGAGAGAAAAATGGGAAACGCAACAGGCAGGAAAAATGGCTTCGCAGAATAAGCCGGATGGCGACTCACACAGAGCGACAGAGACGTATTCCGGATATGAAAACTTTCCGTCGTCTGCTCTCCGTGATGAATGCATCCGGGAGGGTGCGCAGACAGGTATTCAAAGAGTCTGATTTTTATTATATCCGTAAGTTGTACTGCTCATAGTTGTACGAACCGTGCTCGAACACAATCAATAAATTTTATAAAAAACTACTTGCTGTTTCCAGACGGAATGAGTATACTGTAACTAGAGGTCACAGATTACTTTCGGGACCGGACCAATTAATTTTACATAGCAAAAAGGAGAAGAGTTATGCGTTTTTTTATTGACACTGCAAAAGTAGAAGACATTAAGAAAGCAAATGACATGGGGGTTATTTGCGGAGTAACGACCAATCCCTCTCTGATCGCCAAAGAGGGCAGAGATTTTGTAGAAGTGATCAAAGAGATTGCATCCATCGTAGATGGACCCATCAGTGGTGAGGTGAAAGCAACCACCGTAGATGCGGAAGGCATGATCAAGGAAGGCAGAGAGATCGCAGCCATCCATCCCAATATGGTAGTCAAGATCCCTATGACGGTAGAAGGTCTGAAGGCATGTAAAGTATTAAGCTCCGAAGGGATAAAGACCAATGTAACACTGATCTTTTCAGCAAACCAGGCGTTGTTGGCTGCACGCGCCGGTGCAACTTATGTATCTCCTTTCCTGGGAAGACTGGATGACATCAGCACGAGAGGGGTAGACCTGATCCGTGATATCGCTGATATTTTCGCGGTAACCGACCTGGATACCCAGATCATCGCAGCAAGCGTGCGTAATCCCATTCATGTGACCGACTGCGCTCTGGCCGGTGCTGACATTGCAACCGTTCCCTACGCAGTTATAGAGCAGATGGTAAAACATCCTCTGACTGATGCCGGTATTGCCAAGTTCCAGGCAGATTACAGAGCAGTCTTCGGTGAATAATAAATAAGATGAACACAGTTAAGAAGCTGTACAGAGGGATTCTCTGTACAGCTTCTTTTTTGTTCCTGTCGATTCCGAGGATTCCGGCAGAGCTTATTTCATCTGCTCTTCCTGCTTCTTGATCATACGACGAACCATTTCGCCGCCGATGCTTCCTGCTTCCTTAGAAGTAAGGTCGCCGTTGTAACCCTCTTTCAGATTAACACCCAGCTCAGATGCAACCTCAGTCTTGAAACGGTCCATTGCTGCCTTAGCCGCGGGAACTTCTACTCTATTGGTTTTACTTGCCATTTCGTTCACCTCCGTTTGGAATTGTTTTTGTGTTTCAGATAAGCGTTACTTGTGATCACTTATCTTGGTATTAGTATGAGCACCGGCTGTTTTTTCATGCTGGTAAGTTTTTCATTTTATGTTATAATCAAAAAGCAACAGAACAAACGGAGACTGGAAAGCGCGGCATCGGATCCACTGACCGGAATCCCACAGAAATGACTGACTCCGAAGCACGGGGCTGAGAAGAGAAAGGCGACAAAACAATGAAAAAGAAAACAGGAATCACAAAAACGCTGGCGCTGGTACTGACACTTGGACTGTTATGCAGCGGTCTTACCGGATGTGGACAGACAAGAAATAGCGGGAGCGCAGCAGAAAGTCTGATGACAGAGAGTACACAGCCTGCAGAGAGTACGGAAGCCGTAATGGAAAGTACAGAAGCTACAGCAGAAAATACGGATGCGGATGACACAGTAGTGCGTGTGGCATCCTTAAAAGGCCCGACATCTTTGGGACTTTTATTTTTAATGGACAAGGCAGAAAAAGGAGAGACTTCTAATGCCTATGAGTTTCAGATGGCTACCGGTGCGGACGAGATCCTGCCGCTAATGGTAAAAGGTGACCTGGATATCGCACTGATACCTGCCAATGTGGCAAGTATCCTCTATCATAAGACACAGGGCGGTGTGGAAGTGATCGACATCAATACACTGGGGGTATTGTACATGGTATCCGGAGAGAATGACCTTACGGATTTTACGGATCTGAAGGGTAAGACCATTTATTTAACCGGAAAGGGAACCACACCGGACTATGTATTGCAATATCTGCTGACTGCCAATGGCATGTCTGTGGACGATGTGACACTGGAATATAAATCCGAAGCAACAGAGGTGGCATCTGTGCTGGCAGAGGATCCCACAGCCATCGGACTGTTGCCCCAGCCCTTCGTCACTGCAGCCTGCATGCAGAATGATGCACTGAAAGTGATCTTTGACTTAAATGAAGAGTGGAATAAGATACAGGGTGTAAGCGGCAGCAGCATGGTCACAGGTGTCACGGTGGTAAGCAAGGAATTCCTGGAAGAGCATGAGGATGCAGTGAAATCTTTTATGGAAGAACATAAGGCAAGTGCCGAAGCCATCAATGCAGATCCCACCACCGGTGCTGCGCTGGCAGTGGAAGCACAGATCGTGGCAAAGGAGCCCATTGCACAGAAAGCAATCCCAGGATGCAACATTACTTATATGGATAAGGCAGACATGAAGCAGGCACTGTCTGGATACCTTGACGTACTGTTCCACCAGGATTCTCTGTCTATCGGCGGCGGACTTCCGGAATCTGATTTCTATTATGATGCAGAATAAGGATAAAAAATACATTAAAAAATTTATGATCCTGCTCTTCTGGCTGGGGGTATGGCAGATCACGGCAGTGTGTGTGGATAATTTCCTGCTGGTGGTGACACCCCTGCAGGCATTGCGGGCGATTATCGTTCTCGCGGGGCAGGTGGAATTCTGGCGTAGCGCCCTTGGCTCGCTGTGGCGGATTGCCGCAGGCTTTTTGCTGGGAGCGGTTTTGGGACTGTTGTTAGCGGCGGTAAGCTACAGATACCGTCTGGCAGAGGAAATCCTGCGCCCGTTCATGGTATTCTGCAAGGCAGTGCCGGTTGCAGTATTTGCGGTGCTTTTACTGATCTGGTGGGGAGCTTCCCCGCTGGCGGTGGCGGTCTGCTTTTTCGTGGTGTTTCCGAATATTTATCTGAACACACTGGAAGGCTTAAAAAGTGCGGACGCAGAACTGATAGAGACGGCAGAAGTGTTTCGTCTGCCGTTTGCCACACGCTTTTTCTATATTTACCGTCCGGCATTAAAGCCATTCCTGCTCAGCGCATTTCAATTATCCCTGGGAATGAGCTGGAAATCCGGAGTGGCAGCGGAAGTGATCGGTACGCCGTTGCATTCCATCGGCGGAGCACTGTATCTGGCGAAGATTTACCTCGATACGGCGGATCTGTTTGCCTGGACAGCAGTGATCATTGTGCTTAGTGTATTGTTTGAGAAAATAGTCTTCGGTTGTGTGGAATATTTTTTCCGGTGGGAGCCTGCCTGCAAGAGACCGGCAATGCCGCAGAAAAATGTCAGCAGAGAACGTCGCACTTTATGTGTGGCAGATTTTGGAAAATGTTATCATGACCGTTGGATCTTCCGGCATGTGGAACAGGAATTCCACGGAGGAGAACCTTACTTTCTGGATACACCATCGGGCAGCGGCAAGACGACTTTTTTTAGGTGCTTGTGCGGGCTGGAACGGCCGGAAGAGGGAGAAGTGTCGGGAATCGATGCTTTTTCCGTGCAGTTTCAGGAGGACAGACTCTGCGAAGAATACAGTGCGGTGAAGAATCTGGAAATGGTCATGGGAGATGCGAAGGAAGCGCGGAAGGCACTTACGTGGTTACTGCCGGAGGAAGCACTGGGTCAGCCCTGTCATGAATTGTCCGGCGGCATGAAGCGGAGAGTGTCACTGGTGCGGGCAATGGAAGCAGGAGCACAGTGTGTTCTGCTGGACGAGCCTTTCACAGGGCTGGATGAAGAGAACCGGGAGAAAGCATATGAATACATCCGCACACATGCAAATGGACGCATCATCATGATCGCCACGCATATCAGACCGTGGGAGAATATGCCGGAGGACGTTCAGAAGGGAGAAGGATTATGGGAAAGGACACGGAAAACACAAGAGTGACGCTGGTAGGCATTATCGTGGAGGATCAGGAGGCAGCAGGCCGGATCAACGGACTTTTGCATGAATACGGAGAATATATTATCGGAAGAATGGGGATACCTTATCATGAGAAGCAGATGAATATCATCAGTGTGGTCATGGACGCCCCACAGGAAAAGGTCAGTGCTCTGTCCGGGAAGCTGGGAATGATCCCGGGAGTCAGTTCCAAGTGCCTCTATGCCCCGGATACGCAGAAAGCCCCCAAATAAAAGGGTTGTCAATTCCTCCAACTTATGCTATAATTGCAAAATGACTGCGACTGGATACAGACCCGCAAGGGTATAAAGGAGGAAATGTTATAATGAGTTTACAGGTTGAAAAGTTAGAGAAAAACATGGCGAAGCTGACCATCGAAGTATCTGCTGAAGAACTGGAGAAGGCAATCGAAGGTGCTTACCAGAAGAATAAGAACAAGATCAGCATTCCTGGTTTCCGTAAGGGCAAGGCTCCCCGTAAGATGATCGAGCAGATGTACGGCAAGTCAGTATTCTATGAGGATGCAGCAAATGCTTTGATCCCCGATGCTTACGATAAGGCTCTGGAAGAGTGTGAGGAGCAGATCGTATCTTCTCCGAAGATCGATGTGACCCAGTTAGAGGCTGGCAAGCCTTTCATCTTCACCGCAGAGGTTGCTCTGAAGCCCGAAGTGACTCTTGGCAAGTACAAGGGTGTGAAGGTTGACAAGATCGAAGTTAAGGTGACCGATGAAGAGGTTGACGCTGAGATCAACAGAGAGCGCGAGAGCAATGCGAGAACCATCAATGTAGAAGACCGTGCTGTTAAGGACGGCGATATGACCGTTATCGATTTCGAAGGTTTTGTAGACGGTGTTGCATTTGAGGGCGGCAAGGGTGAAAATCATTCCCTGACCATCGGTTCCGGCTCTTTCATCCCCGGATTTGAAGAGGGACTGATCGGTGCTGAATTAAATAAAGAGACCGAAGTAAATGTAACCTTCCCTGAGGACTATCATGCAGCTGAGCTGGCTGGCAAGCCCGCAGTATTCAAGTGCACCGTTAAGGAGATCAAGGAGAAGCAGCTTCCTGATCTGGATGACGAGTTCGCAAGTGAAGTATCTGATTTCGATACTATGGCTGAGTATAGAGAGGATGTACAGAAGAAGCTGACTTCCAAGAAGGAAGAAGAAGCTAAGATTGCCAAGGAAGAGGCAGTTCTGGATGCAGTGATCGCAGATGCCAAGATGGAGATTCCCGATGCAATGCTCGAGACCCAGCAGAGACAGCTGTTAGAGAACTTTGCACAGAGAATTCAGGCACAGGGTCTTTCTTTGGAGCAGTATATGCAGTTCACCGGTCTGACCGCTCAGACCATGATGGAGCAGCTGAAACCCGAAGCACTGAAGAGAATCCAGTCCCGTCTGGTTCTGGAAGCTGTAGCAGCAGCTGAGAAGATGGAAGCTACTGAGGAAGATTTCGAAGCTGAGATCAAGAGCATCGCAGAATCTTACCAGATGGAAGCTGACAAGGTAAAAGAACTCCTGGGTGAGCAGGGTGCTAAGCAGGTGAAGGAAGATATCTGCGTAAGAAAGGCAGCTGACTTCATCGTAGACAACGCTAAGGAAGCAAAGGCTGCAGCCAAGAAGACCACCAAGAAGGAAAAGGCAGCAGAAGAGAAGCCGGAAGAAGCATAATCTGTGCTTTAAGATACGATACGAAGAGAAAGCGGACTGCCAGGTCCGCTTTCTTTTTCAGATTTAAAAGTTCCTAAATTTTTATTAAATCTTCGGAATCTCGTTGAAAAAGCTTACTAAGTAGGATACGATAGTAGTATTAATCAGAAGCAATGGAGGTTTTAGAATATGAGTTTAGTACCTTATGTCATTGAACAGACCAGCAAGGGTGAGCGGTCTTACGATATTTATTCCAGATTGTTGAAGGACAGGATCATTTTCCTGGGTGAGGAAGTGAATGAGACTTCCGCCAGCATCATTGTGGCACAGTTACTGTTCCTGGAAGCGGAGGATCCCGATAAGGATATCCATCTGTATATCAACAGCCCGGGCGGCAGTGTTACCGCAGGCATGGCAATCTACGATACTATGAAATACATCAAGTGTGATGTATCCACCGTATGTATCGGTATGGCAGCCAGCATGGGAGCATTCCTTTTAGCAGGTGGTGCCAAGGGCAAGCGTTTTGCACTGCCCAATGCAGAGATCATGATTCATCAGCCTCTGGGCGGTACCCAGGGCCAGGCCACCGAGATCGAGATCGCAGCCAAGCATATCCTCCGCACCAAGGAGAAGTTGAACCGTATGCTGGCTGAGAACACCGGCAAGGATTATGAGACCATCTGCGCAGACACCGAGAGGGATAACTGGAAGAGCGCCGAGGAAGCTTGTGAATACGGGTTGATCGATAAGGTGATCACCTTCCACGAGGCATAGTGTAAAAAATATGCTTGATAGCATATTTTTTACACAGCTATTTGTGCCGCATACGGCACAAAGTAGTTTTTATCGCAGAGCCAAATCTGAAATTTGGCTCGCGTTTCCTACGACGCAAAAGCGGCGTCTTCGGAAGGAGATAAAATAACAGGAGTATAGTAGTAATGGCAGGAAAAAATTCCGGAAATGACATCAGATGTTCATTTTGTAACAAGACCCAGAGCCAGGTCCGCAAGCTGATCGCAGGACCTGCCGGGGTATATATCTGTGATGAGTGCGTAGATATCTGCGCTGACATCCTGGAGGAGGAACTGGAAGACGAAGAAGTGGAAGAGACCGCGACTCCGGATATCAACCTTCTGAAACCGAAGGAGATCAAGAACTTCCTGGATGAATATGTCATCGGACAGGAGGAGGCGAAAAAGGTCCTCTCCGTTGCGGTGTACAATCATTACAAGAGAGTAACGGCTCCCAAGGATCTGAATGATGTGGAGCTGCAGAAGAGTAATATCATCATGGTAGGACCTACCGGTTCCGGTAAGACTTACCTGGCGCAGACACTGGCGAAGATCATCAATGTACCGTTTGCTATCGCAGATGCCACTACATTGACTGAGGCCGGTTATGTAGGCGAAGATGTAGAGAATATTCTGTTGAAGCTGATCCAGGCGGCGGACTACGATGTGGAACGTGCCCAGTACGGTATCGTATATATCGACGAGATCGATAAGATCACGAAGAAGAGTGAAAACGTCTCCATTACCCGTGATGTATCCGGTGAGGGCGTACAGCAGGCACTGCTGAAAATTATCGAGGGTACCGTGGCAAGCGTACCTCCCCAGGGTGGCAGAAAGCATCCTCATCAGGAACTGATCCAGATCGATACCACCAACATTCTGTTTATCTGCGGCGGTGCTTTCGACGGACTGGAGAAGATCGTAGAGTCCAGACTGGACCGTAAGTCCATCGGTTTTAACACAGAGCTTGGGAAGAGAGAGGACAAGGACATCAGTGAACTGTTACAGGAGGTAACTCCTCATGATCTGGTGAAGTTCGGTCTGATCCCCGAGTTCGTAGGACGTGTGCCTATCTGTGTATCCTTACGGGGACTGGACAGAGAAGCACTGATCCGTATCCTTCAGGAGCCGAAGAATGCCCTGGTAAAGCAGTACCAGAAGCTGTTCCAGATGGATCATGTAAAGTTAGACTTTGAGCAGGATGCCATCGAGGCGATCGCAGACAAAGCACTGGAACGTAAGACCGGTGCCAGAGGATTGCGTTCTATTATGGAATCCGTAATGATGGATACCATGTATGAGATTCCTTCCGATGATACCATCGAGGAATGCGTAGTCACTAAGGCTGCTGTGGATGGAGAGAGCGAGCCTCTCACCATACACGAAGATTCTCTGAAAAAGGCAAAATAATCTGGGCGCTGCCTTGTGGTGACACAGGGCAGCGTTTTGTGCAAAAAAGCAGAAAGAAAAAGGTATTTTTATGATCATAAAGAATGTGAGTCTGGAAACGGTCTGCGGTATTACCAGTAAGCTTCCGGAAAATATCCATCCCGAGGTGGCATTTGCTGGGAAAAGTAATGTGGGGAAATCCTCTCTGATCAACGGTCTGATGAACCGGAAATCCCTGGCAAGAACCAGTGCCCAGCCCGGTAAGACCCAGACCATCAATTACTATAATGTGAACGATGAAATCTACTTCGTGGATCTCCCCGGTTACGGTTACGCCCAGGCAAATGAGAATGTGAAAGCCCAGTGGGGTAAGATGATCGAAGATTATCTACATAAATCCAAACAGTTAAAGCTGGTGTTTTTGCTGATCGATATCAGACATGCACCGTCGGAGAATGACCGGATCATGTATGACTGGATCCGTCGTAACGGCTACGATCCTATCATCATTGCCACGAAACTGGACAAGATCAACCGTAGCCAGATCCAAAAGCAGATAAAACTGATCCGCACCACCTTACAGGCGGGGGCGGACACACAGATCATCCCGTACTCTGCACAGACCAAGCAGGGAAGAGAAGAAATCTATGAGATTCTGGACGGAGTGCTGGCGGCAGAGAATCCTGCACAGGAATAGACAGCAGGAAGGATGAATGAGTGTAAAAGCAGAATGCGTGAGAGAGTGGGAGTATATGAAGAAATATTGTAAAGCCTTAGTGAATCTGGGTGTGGCATTTATTATATTAACGTTGATCGTTTTCCTGGTGCCGAAGCTGTTAGTATTTTTTGCACCGTTTGTGGCAGGCTGGATCATTGCGTTGATCGCCAGTCCCCTGGTGAGGTTTTTTGAGGAAAAGGTAAAGATCAAGCGAAAAGCGGGAAGTGCATTTGTCATCGTGGCGGTCATCGCACTGGTGATATTGATCCTCTATCTGGTAGGGGCGAAGTTAGTCGATGAGATCATGGGACTGATCGGTGCACTGCCGGATATCTGGGACAGTGCGGAGAATGATTTTGCCGATATCGGACAGAACCTGAGCGTTATCTATAACCGTTTTCCGGCGGATGTACAGCAAAGCATCATGGATGTCATCAATCAGATCGGAAGCTATGTGGGAGATCTTCTGGGTAAGATCGGCACACCTACGATCAATGCCGTGGGCAATTTCGCCAAGCAGGTTCCTTCGATCCTGATCGGACTGATCATGGCACTGCTTTCTTCCTATTTCTTCGTAGCGGAGAGAGACCAGCTGGCAACATGGTTCCGTAAGCATACACCGGCGGAAGTACTGTCCTGGTATTATATGCTGAAGCGCGGACTGGTCAAAGCAGTAGGCGGGTATCTTAAGGCACAGCTTAAGATCGAAGTGTGGATGTATCTGCTATTAGTCATCGGATTTGCCATTCTGCAGGTAGACTATGCGTTGTTGATCGCACTGGGGATCGCATTTCTGGATTTCCTGCCTTTCTTTGGAACCGGAACCGTCATGGTCCCCTGGGCAATTATCAAGATCTTAAGCTCTGATTATAAAATGGCCATAGGACTGCTGATCATCTGGGGCATCGGACAACTGGCGCGTCAGCTGATCCAGCCGAAGATCGTGGGAGATTCCGTGGGAATGCCTCCTCTGCCGACTCTGTTCCTTCTGTACATAGGATATAAGCTGGGCGGTGTCGTAGGAATGATCGTGGCAGTACCGGTCGGACTGATCGCACTTACCATGTATCAGGAGGGCGCTTTACAGACGACCAAGGACAGCGTGAAGATTCTGACAGCCGGGATCAATCATTTCCGCAGACTGAAGCCGGAGGATATGGACGAAGTGCGGCAGATGCAGGAGAGAGACCGGAGGCTGAGCGAGGAACTGGCCAGACAGGCAGCAGAGGAAGAGGCTCAAAAAGAAGCCCAAAAGGAAGCTCGAAAAGAAGCTCAAAAAGAAGCTTCTGCGAAAAAACAGAAAGAAAAGAAATCATGAGAAATATCAGACTACGACTGCAATATGAAGGAACCAGATATCAGGGATGGCAGAAACAGACTTCCACGGATAATACGATCCAGGGGAAAATGGAGACGCTGCTAACTAAAATGTGTGGTGAACCCATAGAGATCTCTGCCAGCGGCAGGACCGATGCCGGGGTGCATGCCCTGGGGCAGGTGGCGAATTTCCACACGGAATCTGCCATGAGTGTAGAGGAGATCCTGGAATATTGTAACCGATATCTGCCGGAGGATATTGCCGTGGTGGAGGTGTCGGAGGCGGCACCCAGATTCCACAGCAGATTAAATGCCACCGGGAAGCGTTACCGTTACCGCATCATCAACAGTCAGATCCCGGATGTGTTCTGGAGACGCTATGCGACAGAGGAACCGGAAGCATTAGATTTGGATGCTATGCGAAAGGCTGCGGAGCGATTGCTTGGAGAGCACGATTTCAAGGCATTTACCTCTGCGAAGAAAAGTAAGAAATCCACCGTCCGCCGGATCGACGAGATCCGGATCGAACGGATAGAGAACCGTGTGGAGTTTGTATTTACCGGAAATGGATTTTTGCATCACATGATCCGTATTCTCATGGGAACTCTCCTCGAGGTCGGAAAGGGAATCCGGACACCGGAGAGTGTGACAGATATACTGAAGTCCGGAGACAGAGCGAAGGCGGGAGCGCTGGTACCTGCCAAAGGACTGGTACTGGAAGAAGTTTTTTACACCTGAAAAATAAAAATACTGCAACTTTTTGCCCTACAATTGCGTCTATGTAGTTGTAGGGTTTCGTTTTGCCATGAAATCGTAAATAAGCTGCGTGAGTGCTTGCACGCAAAGCAGTGTATTTACGATTCCATGAGCGAAGCGTCTTATTCATGAAATAAAAGATGAGCCGCGGTAGCGGCGTCGGCTGCGAAGCAGACGCTTTTATGAATGGATAAGAGCAAAACGAAATGTTTATAGAATTTTAATAATTATGTTGCAGAAAGTATGCATTGACAGGATACGATAAACGTGGATAAGGCAGAGGGACTTTATCCGATACGAAAGGTGTAAGGTGCAGGTCATGGAAAAAAGGGTGGCAGTATACAATAATAATACAGGCGTAATAGAGATAATGAGTTCCCTTCTGGCAGGAGAAGGCTTAAAAATGGTGGCAGTGACGGGGAGAGCACAGTTACAAGAATTACTGCGGGCACAGGAGATCCAGCTTCTGCTGCTGGATGTAGAACTGGATGGCAGAGGCTGGGGAGAAGGCATTGAGATGATCCATGACATCCGTAATATGACTACGATCCCCGTTATTATCATTTCCGCACAGGATGCGGAGACTGCCAAGATCATGGCGCTGAATGCCGGTGCAGATGATTATGTGACGGTGGGGTATAATCCGTTGGAGCTGTTAGCCAGAGTGAAATCACAGCTTCGCCGGTATACACAGCTGGTCAATCTGTGTGAAAGTATTGATAGTATTTATCGCGTGGATGGGCTGGAGATCAATGACCGGAACCGTACGGTAACGGTAGACGGCCGTGAAGTGAAGATGACGCCCATTGAATATAAAATCTTACGCCTGCTGGTGCAGGAGCGTGGAAAGGTATTATCCATCAGCCAGATCTATGAGTCTATCTGGCATATGCAGGCTATCGGAGCGGATAATACGATTGCGGTGCATATCCGCCACATCCGTGAGAAGATCGAGAGCAATCCCAAGGAGCCCAGATACCTGAAAGTGGTATGGGGAACCGGATATAAGGTAGGATGAAAAAGATTGTTAATAAGTGTGTCCTCTGCGTCAGCAGGGGACATTTTTGTCAAAGCTTGATCGGGAGATGCTTGACAAATCAATACAAATGCATTATTGTACTAATTAAATAATACAAGCAAAACAAGGATGGAGCATAAGGATGCAGACAGAAGTGATACAGGCAGGGGCAATACAGGGGAAACGAGGAATCAACAGTGCAGTGCTGAAAAATATCGCGGTAGTGACTATGTTGATCGATCACATCGGGGCGGTGATCATGACCAGGCTGCTGATCCGAAACGGGCTGTATGAAGCTATGGTGAATCAGGAGGCCTATACTGCCTGGATGGGGCAGAACGGTGGAATGTACGGCATCTACATGGCAATGCGTATCATCGGCAGACTTGCATTTCCGATTTACTGTTTTTTACTGGTAGAGGGATTCCAAAAGACTCACAATGTGAAAAAGTATCTGGGCAGGATGTTTTTATTTGCACTGATTTCGGAGGTACCCTTTGATCTGGCATTCAGCGGCAAGGCATGGTATCCGGCATATCAGAATGTATTTTTTACATTGTTATTGGGGCTGCTGGTGATCGCGGGACTTCATTTGGTGGAACAGCATTTTGCGGGTACAACGGTTGGAAAAACGATTCTGCGCGTGGGACTGAATGCCGTTATTATTCTGACAGGATGTGTACTGGCATTGGTTCTTAAGACGGATTATGATTTTAAGGGGATTTTGGCAATCACTGTACTTTATCTGTTCCGTAACCGGAAGAAAGCACAGATGTGGGCCGGTGTCATCATTTTTTTATTGATGGACAGCCTGGAGATGTTTGCAGCACTTTCCTTTATTCTGATCTGGTTCTACAACGGAACGAGAGGGCGGCAGAATAAATATTTCTTTTACTTTTTCTATCCTGCGCATCTTCTGCTCTTGTGGCTGGTATGTGTGGCAATGGGAATTGCGGGAATTCCTGCAATCTGACGAACAACAGGATGCTCTGTGGATAGTAAAGTGGAAGACGGGGAAGACAGTGACATGGAGGATATGGCGTATATGGAAGAGAAAAAATGGAAGATAGGGGACAGCGAAGAATTGATCCGGGTACAGGAAATCAGCAAGACATTTCATCTGTCGGCAAAACAGCAGAAACTGGAGCATAGCACGGCGAAGACGAAGATTGCCGTGAATCAAGTGAGCTTTTGCGTAAACAGAGGGGAAGTGTTTGGACTTTTGGGACCCAACGGTGCCGGTAAGACCACAACTCTTCGGATGCTGGCAACGCTGATCCGACCGGACAGCGGGGATGCGGTGTTATCCGGCAGCAGCGTAGTGACACAACCGGAGGAGGTACGGCGTAAGATCGGCTTCCTGACCAGTGAACTGAAGCTGGAGGATTTTTTTACCCCGGATTATCTGTATGACTTTTTCTCTGAATTGTACGGTATTCCGACAGACAGACGAGACACCAGAAAACGCATGCTGTTTGCACGGTTCGGCATTCAGGAGTTTGCACAGGTGCGCGTCAGGGATCTGTCTACGGGAATGAAGCAGAAGGTATCCCTGGTGATCTCACTGGTGCAGGATCCGGAGATCATCATTTTTGATGAACCCACCAATGGACTGGATATTCTGACGGCAAAAGTGGTGACAGATTTTCTGCTGGACCTGAAAGAGCAGGGGAAGACCATTATCATATCAACGCACATTTTCAGTCTGGTGGAGAAGATCTGCGACCGGGTGGGAATTATTATTAACGGTCGTATGGTAGCCTGTGAGGACCTGCGGACTCTTTGCGGTGATAAGAGCCTGGAGGATCGCTTTTTTGAAATCTATGAAGCGGTGAACGGGGAGGACGAGAACCATGACAAATAATACGATTACGGTAATGAAAAAAGAACTGGCAAGATTTTTCGGAGACAGAAGGCTGGTAATCACGACACTTTTGCTCCCTGGAATCATGATCTATGTGGTGTACAGTTTTTTGGGAAGCGCCATGATGAAGTCCATACTTCCGGAAGAAGCTTACGTGGCCAAAGCTTATGTGGTGGATATGCCGGAGTCGTTAAGAGAAGACCTGCGGGAGCTTAAGGTAGACTGGCAGCCTGCGGACAGAGAGCAGCTGACACAGATGCGACAGGAGATACAGGATAAACAGGCAGTCGGGCTGGTAGTATTCCCGGTGGATTTTGATCAGGCAGTGGAAAACTATCAGGTGCAGAGTGGAAAACCGGCGCCCAACGTGGAAATCTATTACAATTCCGCGGAGACGGAATCCACTCATTTTTACAATGAAGTGTCGGACATTTTGGAGGCATATGAGACATCTATATCCAATAAGTTAGACATCAATGCCGGGGATTCCGTGTATTACGACTGTGCCACCAGCAAAGATACTACGGGACAGATGTTTTCGATGATGATGCCCCTGCTGCTTATGATGTTTTTATACAGTGGATGTATGTCCGTGGCACCGGAATCCATCGCCGGGGAGAAGGAGCGTGGTACCATAGCGACATTGCTTGTGACTCCCATGAGGAGGAGCTCTCTGGCACTTGGCAAAGTATTTTCCTTAAGCATTATTGCACTTCTGGCAGGTTGTTCCAGCTTTATCGGAACCTTTGCGGCACTGCCGAAAATGATGGGCGGGGAATTGACGGGAGTGGATTCGTCGGTGTATACGCCTATGGATTTTGCGATGCTGCTTCTGATCATTCTGTCTACGGTAATGGTACTGGTATCCATGATCGCACTGGTCTCCGCTTTTGCAAAAAGCGTGAAAGAAGCGGCTACGACAGCCTCTCCATTTACCATCGTGGTGACCTTTATCGGACTGAGCCCTATGCTCAGTCAGGGAAAAGAGATTCCGCTGTACCGGTATCTGATTCCGGTATATAACAGCGTACAGTGCATGAACGGTATTTTTTCTTTTAGCTATCAGCCGGTGGAAATTCTTTTGACCGTGATCGTGAATCTGTGTGTGGCGGGAGTGCTGGTATTCGGACTGACGAGGGCATTCCAGAGCGAGAAAGTGATGTTTGGGTAGGAGCATAGTATTTTATAATTATTGACTATAAAGTGAGAAATGTGTACAATGATAACTATTCGGAGCAATGTAAATTCGAGCAAAAGAAAGCACCGCAGGGGCAATTTTGCGAATGATGCTCTGAATACAGAAAATGGAGGAAAATAGTACATGCAACTGCCTATTTTTGAGAAATACATTGATGAACTGATCGAGAAAAGCACTCTGGATGTTCCCGCATGGAACATTGAGAAGGCGAGAGAAGGGAAAGCTGCCGGCTGGAATTACATTGACGGCTGCATGATCCTGGCACTTTTGGAGATCTATAGCGCTACCGGAGAGAAGAAGTATTACGAATTCGCAGATGCATTTATTGACCATAGAGTACAGGAAGACGGTACGATTACGAAGTATTCCGTGGAAGAATATAATATTGACAATGTCAATGCAGGTAAGACCCTGTTCGCATTGTATGCCTTAAATGGCAAGGAAAAATATCGCAAGGCGATCGACCTGATCTACAGTCAGGTGGAGACGCAGCCCCGTACCGAGGAGGGCAACTTCTGGCACAAGAAGATCTATCCCAATCAGATATGGCTGGACGGCATGTATATGGGACAGCCATTTTACATGGAATATGAGACTAAATTCGATGACAAGAAGCACTACGATGATATTTTCCATCAGTTTGCCAATGTCGTAAAATATATGAGGGATCCAAAGACCGGGTTATACTATCACGGATACGATGCCTCAAAAAAAGCCTTCTGGTGTGACAAGGAGACCGGCCTGTCACAGAATTTCTGGCTGAGAGCACTGGGCTGGTATTCCATGGCACTTTTGGATACCCTGAGCAAATGTGAGCCGGGAGAAGAGTATAAGGCAGAGTATGACAATCTGAAGAAGGTATTCGTGGATCTGATCGATTCCATGTTAAAATTCCAGGATGAGAACGGTATGTGGTACCAACTTCCCGCACTGGGCGGCAGGGAGCCGAACTACTTAGAGACCAGTGGAAGTGCGATCATGGCTTACTCCCTGCTGAAGGGCGTGAGACTCGGATTTTTACCGGAGTCCTACAGAGCCTATGGATTAAAGGCATTCCAGGGTATCTGTGACCGCTATCTGAAGGAGAAGGACGGACATTTAAGCCTCGGAGGTATCTGCCTCGTAGCAGGACTGGGACCGGAGGATAACCGCCGCCGTGACGGCAGCTTCGAATACTATATGTCCGAGCCCATCGTGGAAGACGATGCCAAGGGTGTGGGACCGCTGCTTTTGGCTTACACAGAAATGAGAAGACTGGATGACTAAATGAAGTCAGGCGGAATGATGAAGAACGATAACAGAAATGACAGAAGAACATCCGGACCTGCGAAAGGGACGGGAAAGACCAAAGCAACGGGAAAAGCCAATGCGGCGGGAAAAACTAAAGTGACGGCAGGCAAGGAAACCCGGGTGCCCGTAGGACAGGGCCGGGAAAAGACGGCTGTTAAAAAGAAGAGTGGTCTCTGCCCGGTGGCTGACAAGTGCGGTGGTTGCAGCTGGATCAATCAGCCGTATGCAGAACAATTAAAAAAGAAAGAAAAGCAATTAGGGGAGCTATTGGCTCCCTTTTGCAAAATAGAGGGTGTCATTCCCATGGAGCATCCGGAGCATTACCGGAACAAGGTACATGCTGTGTTTGGTGAAAACCGTTATCATGATGTCATTTCCGGCATCTATGAGCAGAAGAGTCACCGGATCGTTCCTGTGGACAGCTGTCTGATCGAGAATGCCAAAGCGGATGAGATCATTGTCTCTATCCGGGGACTGTTGAAATCTTTTCATATCCGTCCCTACAATGAGGATACTGGATACGGACTGCTGCGCCATGTCCTGATCCGCACCGGACATGTCACCGGCCAGATCATGGTGGTACTGGTGCTGGCTTCCCCAATCCTGCCCTCCAAGAATAATTTTGTGAAGGCACTGCTGAAGCTTCACCCGGAGATCACTACCGTGGTCATCAATGTTAACAATCGAAATACCAGCATGGTACTTGGCGACAAGGAGCATGTGATCTACGGCAAGGGATATATTGAGGATGAGCTGTGCGGAAAGAGGTTCCGTATTTCTCCCAAATCCTTCTATCAGGTGAACCCGGTACAGACCGAGATACTCTATGGGAAAGCTTTGGAGTATGCCGGACTCACCGGCAAAGAGACTGTGGTGGATGCCTACTGCGGAACCGGAACGATCGGCATGATCGCTAGCGACAAGGCCGGCAAGGTCATTAGTGTGGAGTTAAATGCCGATGCTGTACGGGATGCTCGCAACAATGCCAAAGCGAACCAGATACGCAACATCCAGTTCTACCAGAACGATGCCGGGAAATTCCTGGTGGAGATGGCGGCACAGGGCGCGAAAGTAGATGTCGTCCTGATGGATCCTCCCAGAAGCGGCAGCACCGAAGAATTCATGAGTTCCGTCGTCCGGATCGGTCCCGAGCGAATCGTCTACGTCTCCTGCAATCCAGAGACACTGGTCAGGGACTTGAAGTACTTTAAGAAGAAGGGTTACTGTGTGGCGAAGGGCGTGGGCGTGGACATGTTCCCGTTCACTGATTCGTTGGAGGCAGTCACCCTGCTGGTCCGGCAGAAGAAGTAACTGAAAAGTCAGTTTGGTGTAAATAGTATAAAAACATTGAATTCCGTACAAAAAAGTTCCGAAATCAGGAATTTTTGTACGGAATTTCTTTTATTTGCGTACTTGGCGAAAATAAAGCATTTTTATAATACAAAATTACCTGCTTTTGTATTTTTTTCGCCGATATTGGCGTTTTAAATACAAGAAAATTCGTAGGAATCTGCAATGATATATGAGAAATTTCGCTCTGAGCTTTCTGATGAACAAAGTAATTTCATAGAAAATTATATGGAAATTGTTGACCATGCACATTTTCAGGAGGAACAAAAACAGAATAAAGAAGAAATATCTTTTACTTCTGCAAGCTAAGGATTGTATTTACTTTTACGCTTAAATACAATATAATTTAAGCACAAAAGCAAATATCAAGGATAAGGAGGACAACTATGGCAACATCAGATATTTTGGAATCGCTAATTGAAAAAGACAATGGATATTTGATTACATCGAAGGCTGTTGAATCAGGTGTATCAAAGCCATCTGTATCAAAATACGTCAGAGAGCATGACATGGAAAAAGTGGCACATGGCATTTATATCTTAGATAATGTGTGGCCAGATGAGTTGTTTGTACTCCAGCAACGAAATAAGAATATTATTTATTCGGGCGAGACCGCCCTTTATTTGCATGGTCTTATCGACAGAGAATACAATCATATTTGTTTCAATGTTCCTACCGGGTATAATGCAACACATATCAAAAAGAAAAACAAAGAAGTTCGTTATGCAAACCCAGAGATTCTTGGTATGGGAACTTGTGAAATCCTGTCAAGCAGCGGTAATTTGGTTAAAGTATATGACAAGGAAAGATGTATTTGTGATTTGATTAAAGATCGAAAGAAATATGAAATTCAGTTATATCAGACAGCAATCAAGGAATATATGTCCTCGAAGGAAAAGAATCTTTCAAGATTGATTGAATATGCGATTAAACTTGGAGTAAGGGATGAAGTGATGATGTATGTGGAGGTAATGGTATGATTCATACAGCGAAACAACTTAAAGACAAAGTAAAAAACATGTCCGGCGGGAATAGTGAAGTTGCGCAAGCATTAATTAGAACATATTTTGTGGAAAGGTTCTTAGAAAGAGTTTCTGTTTCTGAATACAGGAATAATTTTATTCTGAAAGGCGGAATGCTTGTTGCTTCTATTGTTGGTGTAGACATGAGAGCTGAATGATGGTATCAGCATCCGGATCAAGTTCTCTCAACCTATTAAAAAGCTGGTCGAGAAGGAGCCTGTCTGCAATTACATTTTCCATTGATGGTGATGAATCAGGAATGCAGTCGTACATATTGACTTCACCGTCTTCGGTAGGAATGTCGAGTGAAAGCGTATCTCCGGCTGCATGATATTTGCATGCGATGCAGTCTCCATCGCATTCCCAGAGATGTTTTTTGCTACACATACAACGATGATGGTGCTGCTCTTTATGACGGATGCGGTCGGACTCCTTATAGAAAGCATCACGCTGTTCCTTTGTGACAGAGATCTTCTCTCCTGTAGAGCGAAGATAGATGAATGGTGTACTAAGATTTTCGTGATTTGCCATAAATTTTCCTCCTGTGATTGGCTTTGTTGAGCAATCGTAGGGGCATTTGGCTATCACGAAATTCTCATCTTCCTATCATCACAAAACGTTGCGTGCAATTGAAAAGGAGTGTGGATTGTGATATACTTTATTAAGGTTTATTGGGGTTTAATCTGATTTGTGTACCAGAGAAAATCCTGCATCCAAATAAAAAAGTCCCTGTGATTTGCTCACAAGGACATCCAATAGTTGCTTGAGTTAACGTGTCATAGTTGGCAGAGTTAGTAGAGTTGGTGTTTTGAAAAAGAGGGACAATCAATGACGAATAGAAAGAATATAAGACTCTGTGGCGGCACGTTCTTCACCTTACTGCTTGAGGATAGAAAGCCACGGGCTGGAGTAAGAGAACATTACGCGGGAGAAAAGGATGGGCTGTCTGAACCAGAAGTATTGATAGGATTATCTAAGGTCTTGGTGCCTGATTTTCAGGAGCCGCTAGAAAGTATGATGACAACCATTAAAGGGAATACGTCGGAATACAAGAGCTGCAAAAACAAAGGAGGCACTTATTTCCCTTTTGGCAATAGCCACTGAAAACCATAGTTATGGGAAAACTGATGAAGCGCATTATGCTCACTATGGAATTATCACCGATATAAAAGTTCAAGATAAAGGAATAAAGATATACTATCAGTTTTTGAATTCGATTCCACAGCAGAAACTAAATGAGCTTTTATTTGAATTAGGCCTGCGGGGGAATTCAAGTTTTCTCTATGTAATACAGCTCGCAGACAGCAATGAATGGAGGTAGAAAATGAGCAAGGAATACGAAGAAATGAACGTAGAAAAATGGGTAAACCTTGAGGATGTAGCAGTACATTTGAGTCTCAGCCAGGATACCGTCAGGACATGGATAAAAGAAGGAAAGCTGCCTTTTTACAAAGCAGGTAAGAGATATAAGTTTAAAATTTCCGAAGTTGATGAGTGGGTTAGAACAGGGAAAATCAAGGAATAAGGGAAAAGAGGTGAGGTATATTCTATGAAGCCAAAGATGCAATCAGCAATTGAAAGAATAACCTTAAACGATGCGACCTTTACTGGAGAAGTAATTGAGCCGACTTTCGTAAACTTTTTCTATGGAAAGAATGGTGCTGGAAAATCCACAATAGCCAGATCTCTTTGTGATAATACAGGAATAGAATGGAAAAATGGCAAGTCAGCATCAGACTATGATGTGCTTACATACAATACAGAATTTATTGATGCCAATTTCGCCAACTATGGCAATCTGGCCGGTGTATTTACCGTTTGCGAAACAAATATAGAAGTGCCAAAAAAGATAGAGGCCCTTCAAGCTGATAAGAGTGCGGTTGCGGAAGAGTATAAAAAGAAGTCCGTAGCAGCTGAATCAAAGCAAAACACTTAGACCAACATTTGATGCAGACGGGATTTGATGCAGAGCAGATAAAAGAAGTGTTCAAGATGATTTTTGAGGCAATGCAGCAGGAACAGCATTACAAAATGATGATGAATGTGGAGTCCTGATTATGGGCACGGTAAGAATTAAAATAGATTTAGACAGGGATATCTGATCCCGATGAACGGAGGATACAGCAATGGCTGAAAAGCAGACAATTGACGCAATGTGGGACGACTCCCCTGTTGACGTTTCTACAGAGGTGAATTTTATCTGGTCTATCGCAAACAAGCTGCGCGGCACTTACCAGAGTGACAAATACAAGGATGTCATCATTCCGATGGTTATCATCCGTAGATTTGAGTGTGCATTGGCACCAACAAAACAGAAAGTAGTAGATCAGTTCAAGGCGAATCCGGCATATCCGGCAAAGGCGATGTATCGTGTATCTGGATATCAGTTCTACAACACCAGTGAGTTTGATCTTGCAGAGCTGGTAAATGATGCGGACCATCTTGCAGCGAACTTCAAATCCTATATTCAGGGTTTTTCTGCAAATATTCAGGATATTATTAAGAGCCTGGATTTTGATAAGCAGATTGACAAAATGGACAAGAACAATCGTCTGCTCAGTGTGGTGAAGGCTTTCTCGGAATTGGATTTGAATCCGGTGACAATCGATAATGTAAAGATGGGATACATCTTTGAAGATTTGATCAGAAGATTTTCAGAAAATGCGGAGGCGGGTGATCACTATACCGGTAGAGACATCATCAAGCTGATGGTCAATATTCTGCTGGCAGAAGGCTGTGATGATATCTTTGATGATGGAAAGGTCATCACAGTATTGGATCAGGCGTGTGGAACCGGCGGTATGCTTTCCACCAGCTACAACTTCATCAAGCGCTACAATCCGTCTGCGGATGTGCGCCTGTTTGGACAGGAAATCAATCCGGAATCATATGCGATCTGCTTGGCTGAGATGATGATTAAAGGTCAGAACGCAGAAAACATTTGCTATCAGGACACGATGAAAGCTGACCGATTCAAGGGAACCAAGATGCGTTTCGTCATTGAAAACCCACCATTCGGTACACCATGGGGTGGTAAAGATGCAGCGGAAGGTGTGGAACAGGCAGTTAATGATGAATATACAAAAGGCTTCGACGGTCGCTGGGGTGCGGGTCTTCCTGGCTCTGGCGATATGCAGATGTTGTTCTTGCAGTCTGCTATAGATAAGATGGACGACAATTTTGGCCGTGCTGCGATTATTGAAAATGGTAGTCCACTGTTCTCTGGTGGAACTGCTTCCGGTGAAAGCCAGGTCCGTCGTTGGATGTTGGAAAACGATCTGATTGAGGCAATTATTGCACTACCTACGGATCTTTTCTACAACACAGGTATCGCTACATACATCTGGGTACTTTCTAAGAATAAGAGACGTGAAAGAAAAGGTAAGATTCAGCTGATCGATGCGTCTGGTTTTTATGGAAAATTGAGAAAGGCACTGGGCAATAAGAAAAACGAGATTTCATCGGGAAATCGTACGCAGATCACGAAGCTATATGCAGATTTCGCTGAAAATGAGTATTGCAAGATCTATAAAAATGAGGAATTTATCTACCGCGAGTACACGGTGATGCAGCCTCTTCAGAGAAGCTATGCCATTACAGAAGATAGAATTGAAGCAATGCTGTCAAAAGGCTCTCTTTCTTCCCTTTACGACCAGGCAAAGGTGGATGAACTGGAGAATATGGAAGAGCTGTCCGGTAAGGATTTAAAGAAGTTGGAGGTTTATCAGAATAACCAGCCACTCTATGAAGCAATCATTGCGGCGCTGCAGGCGGCAATATCAGAGCAGGTTTATGATTCACCGAAAGCATTTATGCCGGTTCTGACAAAGGTTCTTGCCAATGCAACAGCAGATAAGAAGTTGCTTGATAAGGTTGAGGATGGTTTGTCTGTCATGGATAAGGATGCTGAAATTCAGAAAGACAAAAAAGGCAATATTCTCTATGATAAGGAAACCAAAGATACAGAGCTGGTGAAATGGGAAGAAAACATCGAGGATTATATGGCTCGTGAGGTTCTGCCGCATATTCCGGATGCTACAGCTTTCTTTGAAGAAGACCTCGGAAAGAAAAAGCCTGTTATTAAAACTGGGGCGGAGATTCCGTTTACACGTTATTTTTATAAATATCAGGCATCAACGCCAAGTGAAGAACTGGAAGCAAAGTTTATGGAACTTGAACTTTCTGCGTCTGAACGCGTAGCTAAGCTGTTTGAGTAAGGCGGTGCAATATGAGGAAAATGAAAAACAGTTTTGAACAATGGCTTGGAGAACTTCCTGTGTCCTGGGGATTATCGAGAATTGCAAGCCTTTATAAAATTAGAAACACAAAAGTAAGCGATAAAGACTATATGCCGTTATCGGTTACAATGAATGGAATTGTTCCACAGTTAGAAACAGCAGCAAAAACCAATGCGCATGACGATCGAAAACTGGTAAGAAAAGGTGACTTTGCTATTAATAGTAGGTCTGATCGCAGAGGATCATGTGGTATTTCCGAATATGATGGTTCAGTTTCACTTATCAATACGATTTTAGCGCCATTAGGCGAAATGAATCCGAACTACTATAACTGGCTATTTCATACAACTCAATTTGCCGATGAATTTTATAAATGGGGACATGGCATAGTCGATGATCTTTGGACAACAGGCTGGCAGGATATGAAAAAGATAATGATTCCTGTCCCACCGCTCCAAGAGCAAAAGAAAATTGCCACTTTTCTCGATGCCCAATGCACTGAAATTGATGCGTTGACTGCCGACATACAAACCCAGATCGACACGCTGGAGCAGTACAAACGGTCGGTCATCACCGAAACTGTTACCAAAGGGCTGAATCTCGATGCCGAGATGAAGGACAGCGGGATTGATGGGGCTGGAGGGACTCCTTCTCACTGGAAAACAACAAGATTGTGTTATGAATGCTATATTAGGGCTCGTTTAGGATGGCGTGGGTTAAAGGCAGATGAATATGTCGATGAAGGATATGCCTTTATTTCTGCATTTAATATTCAAAATGGAAAATTGGTGTGGACGCCTTTGAATTACATTACAAAGGAAAGATTTGACGAATCGCCAGAAATTAAACTTCATAGTGGAGATGTGCTAATTGTAAAGGATGGTGCTGGTGTAGGAAAATGTGCGAGGGTCGATGATTTGCCTATGGGAGGTACAGCCCCTAACAGTTCGATTGCAGTGATTACACCAAGCAAAAATCTGGATTATAGATATGTGTGTTATTATTTGCAAAGTGCTGTTTTCAATAACTTTGTGTTGTTACTCTATAACGGGATGGGTGTTCCACATTTAACCCAAGAGGTAATGAGCAAAATCAAGATTCTTGTGCCACCATTGAAAGAGCAAATGGTAATATCAGACTATCTTGATGCCAAGTGTAGTGAAATTGATGCCGTTGTTGAAACAAAAAAATCACAGCTTGCAACGCTTGACGAATACAAGAAATCACTCATCTTTGAGTATGTAACTGGGAAGAAGGAGGTTGTCTAATGGCTACTTTTGAAGAACAACTTAATAATCTGCTAGAAAGGACTCATTCTATTAAAAGCCCAATTAATGCAGCGGCAATTGGTACGGATATAAACGAATATAATCGTCCGAGTGAAGTATGGATCAATGATGTAGAGATTTTTTACAATAATTATCTTAAAGAACATCCATTAGGCGACCGCATGAAAATACTCCTGTTTCATAGAAATCGGGATGCTTACAAAAATCTCGTTGGATGTTTGGAGAGTATCAGTAATGACCAAGATTTCATAAATAAAATGAACGGAATTTCAATGGTTAGTGTACCAAAGTATCAGGCAAAAACCTTGCCCGAATTTGATGTGTTTATTTCCCATGCTAACAAGGACAAAGAAGATTTGATTGAAGAATTATATCAGTCATTAAACAAACTAGGAATTAAGATTTTTTATGATAAAGAGTCTTTGGAGTGGGGAGATAATTGGAAGGATCGTATTCTGAACGGCACGAAAAAAGCAGAGTTTGCAATTATCGTTATTTCGGAAAATTTCTTTGATCGAGAGTGGACCGAGCGTGAATTGAATGAGTTTTTAAATAGACAGAATAGAAATGGTCAAAAGCTGATTCTTCCGATTTTGCACAACATTACGGTTTCACAGTTACAAGAAAAGTACCCATCTATAGCGGATATACAAGCGATTGATTCATCCAAGTACAGTTGCGACCAGATTGCTTTGCTTTTTGCACGTCAACTAATCAAACGGCTGCAAAGCGAGTAAGGAGGGACAATCAATGGATGATAAAACGATAATTGATATTACGAACTTGGATGCGGAAAAACATGCAGAAAATTCTGCAAAACGAGTTGCTTCATACAGAGAGAAGCTTCTTCATCACGCATCAATTCTTTCCGAAAAAGAATATCAGAAATTTCTTCTTGAAAGACTAGAAAAGGACAATGGTTTTGTAGTCCGTAAGGCTGCGGAATTTGACCGCTATTATGCCGTGGATCGTGAGATGCTCTTTAAATTCTTGAACGATACACAGCCTGATACAATGAATTATCTGCGTAAAATTTACAAAGTTGATCTGGAAGAGACGATTGTTAGCTTCATCAATGCGGAGACTACGAAGACACGCGGCAGTCTGATTGAGGTTCTGAAGCATGGTATCGAGCTCTCGAATCAGAAGATTGAGCTCATGTATACGAAGCCTGCGACTACCTTTAATCCGGAATTGACGAAGAAATACAGCCAGAATATTTTCTCTGTGATGGAGGAGGTCTGGGCCAGCGACAAGGAAAGAATCGATGTGGTTATTTTCCTGAATGGTCTGGCGATTATGGCTTTTGAGCTGAAATGTAATGCGGCAGGTCAGTCTTATCAGGATGCCATCTATCAGTTCCGTACTGACCGAAATCCAAAGACAAGACTTTTCCGGTTCAAAGCGGGAACTCTTGTGAATTTTGCTATGGATTTAGAAGAAGTATATATGACCACAAAGCTTGATGGTCAGGCTACATTCTTCTTGCCTTTTAATATGGGTAATGGTCACGGCGTCACTGCAGGAGCTGGAAATCCGGCATTTAAAGATAAATACAGTGTGTCCTATATGTGGGAGGATATCCTTACCAAGGATACGATTCTCGATCTGATCAGCAAGTTTATCTTTGTGGAAGTAAAAGAAAAGGTCGATGAAGAAACCGGAAAAGTGAAGCGCTCGGAAAATCTGATTTTTCCACGTTATCACCAGCTGGATGTTATACGTAAGATACTGGCAGATGTGCGTGAGAATGGTACCGCACAGAATTATCTGATTCAGCATAGTGCAGGATCCGGAAAGACCAACTCTATTGCGTGGCTGGCGCACCGGTTAACTTCACTGCATGATGCTAACAACAAGATTATCTTTGACAATGTTGTGATTGTTACAGACCGAGTTGTTGTAGATAGGCAGCTGCAGAAAGCCATCATGGGTATGGAACACAAGGCAGGACTCATCCGTGTGATGGATGATAAGTGTGTGTCCGCGGACCTGGCGATTGCGTTGAATGGCAATACAAAGATTATTGCAACAACGATTCAGAAATTCCCATATATCGTTGATAGTGTAGCTAATTTGAAGAACAAGCGGTTTGCCGTCATCATTGACGAGGCGCATTCTTCGACAGCCGGTAAAGATATGGCTGCCATCACGATGACGCTTGGATCCGGAGAAGATACGGAAGCGGATGTGGAAGATATGATTTCCAGCGAAATCAAGCGGAATGGTAAGCAGGCCAATGTATCAATGTTTGCTTTTACAGCAACACCGAAGCCTACCACTATTCAGCTTTTTGGACATCAGAACACAAAGGGCCAGAAGGAAGCATTTCATGTATATTCCATGAAGCAGGCCATTGAAGAGGGATTTATCCTGAATGTACTGCAGAATTATACGGAGTATTCAACTTTCTATCAGATTAACAAAGAAATTGAGGATGATCCGCGCTGTAAAACTAATGATGCGAAACGCCAGATCGCACGTTTCATAGAATTGCATGATACCAATATTGCGCAGCGTGTGGAAGTGATTGTAGAACATTTCCGCACCACGGTCATGCAGGAATTAGGCGGTCAGGCTAAGGCAATGGTGATTACCGCTTCTCGCCAGAGTGCAGTGAAGTATCGTCAGGCATTTGAAGATTACATTGCGAAGAAAGGATACGAGGGCATTCATGCATTGGTGGCTTTCTCTGGAAAAGTAAAGCTTCCGGATGATGAGCAGGAGTATACGGAAAGCTCTTTGAATGGATTTCCGGAGGATCGTCTTACAAAGGAATTTGATACGGATAAATATCAGGTTCTCCTGGTAGCAAATAAATATCAGACCGGATTTGACCAGCCGAAACTCTGTGCCATGTATGTTCTGAAAAAACTGAAAGGTGTTAATGCGGTACAGACATTATCCCGGTTAAACCGTATCTGTGCACCTTATGATAAAAAGACGTTCGTGCTGGATTTTGTAAATAGCTATGAAGATATCAAGTCTGCTTTCGCACCATATTATACGACGACATTACTGGCCAATTCTGTAACACCGAGTGCGGTATATGATCTGGAAGCTAAGATTGATGCTTATGGCATATTAGATCCTGCGGATATCGAAGCAGCTAACGATATCCTGTATGCCGACAAAGTGAATGGTAAGCAGAAACAGCGATTAACCTTTTTCCTTCAGAAGAGCAAGAAGCTGATTGAACATTATGAATACAATACGCAGCGCCAGTGCGTAGCTGATATGAGAAGCTTTGTCCGCTTCTATGAATTTCTGCTGCAGGTGTCCAGCTTTGAAGATACTGATTTACATAAGAAATATAACTTTGTGTCTTATCTGCTGGCTTATATTAACATCAAACATCCAGGCGGCGGTTTTAATCTGGATGGAAAGATTAAGGCTACTAATTTCGTACAGAAGAAGGGCGAAGATCATAAGTCGGCTGATCTCGTTGCCGATCCGGTTATGAAGCTTCCAACAGCAGAACACTTTGGACTGACAGAAGACAAGGAAAAGAGACTATCTGAGATCATCGATGAAATTAACAGCCGTACCGGTAAGAATTATGACAACGATGTGGTGGTCAAAGCCATGCTGCAGATTCGAGATATTCTGATGAAGTCAGACAAACTGAAGACCAGCGCACGTAATAATACGCAGCAGGATTTTGAGTTTTCCTATTTTGATGATATTGATGACGCTTTGATTGAGGGATTGTCACAGAATCAGGACTTCTTCTCCATGCTTCTCTCCAATGATGAGATGAAGCGGCAGGTTCTTGGTATTTTCTCGGATGAGATATACAAGAGCCTTCGGAATGCAAAATGATAAGGTGGTGATTTGCAATGTTCAATAAAATGCGATTAAAGTCAGCGCTAGTTGAATACAAGAAACGATTTATACAGACACAGTGGCCAGACGAAAAATATAAGTGGGAAGCTGTGAAATGCTTTCAGGTGAACTGGGATGTAAATGCAGATGATTTTGCTGCAATGCTTACAAAGGCATTGTCACAGACAGGCAATCTGCTGGCTTCAGTAAATAACTTTCCGGCCAAAATGATTATCAAGTTTGCGGAGATAGCACAGGAAGAAGTCAGAGCAATGTTCATCGAGCTCTTTGATGAAGGCAAAGATGTGTATGAACGTGTTGACTCTTTCAAGCAGAAATCGAATAGTCTTCTCGAAAGATATGGCAATGGTGCGGCACAGCATTATCAGTATGAGAATGCAATATGCACCTATTTGTGGCTGCGTTATCCGGATAAATATTACATTTATAAACTTACAGAGATCAAGGCAGTTTCTAATGAGCTGGAAAGCGATTATACGTTCAAAAAGGGTGCGTATGCAGATAACATTCGTAATTTTTTTGCTTTCTATAATGAAATCTGTGACGAGTTGAAGCAAGATGAAGAACTCAAAAATATGCTTGCATCACAAATAACGGGAACGTGCTATCCAGATCCAGAATTAAAAACACTGACAATTGATGTTGGATTTTTTATAAGTCGATACCTGAATAAAGATGAATCTGCACCGACATCAGATGAATGGTGGCCAACAGATTATACTCCGGCATTATCAGTCGATGATTGGGAAGTATTGCTTAATGATGCGGATATTTTTACAGACAGTAGCCTTGAAATAATGAAGCGCATTCTTGATTATGGAGGGAAGGCTACCTGCACTCAGCTTGCGATAAAATACGGTGAAAGTAAGAATTTCTATAATTCAGGATCATCAGCGCTGGCCAGAAGGATTGTAAATAAAACAAACTGTCCAATCATGTCGCGGGACAACGATGAAAGTAAATGGTGGCCGGTTCTTTATGTTGGCAAGGCTGTCAAGAAGGATGAAGAAGGATCTTATATTTGGAAGCTTAGAGATGAGCTTGCAGAAGCTCTTGGACGAGTTGATTTGTCTAAGGTGAATTTGTATGCAAATTTGGAGCCTAATTTCTGGAAGATAAGCCATGGTAATGACTGTATTTCTGATGTAGAGGCAGCAGCATTTGAAAAAAGACAAGTAATTGTGGTACATAAGGATACAGCTGCAAAGGGGAAATCAAAAGTCTCTCAGGGCGAAGATTTTATGGCTACAATGAAGAAAGGCGATTTCTTCTATTTGTGCCGTGGAAACAGCATACGGCTTTTGGGACGTATTGATTCGGATGAAGTAAATGAAAATCCAGAAAAGCAGGATGGCTGGTATGAGAGAAGTTATACGGTTATTACGGAGTCTCGTGATACAAGTGCCTATTCTGGAAATAAAAAGTGGTGGACGCCAAACGAGAACTCGACTTGCATTGTTGTTCCCAAAAGTGAAACACAGCTCTTTGAAGACTATATCTTAAAGCCTTATTTTGACATTACAAAAGAAGAACTTCTGAAGAATGATACATCAGGTTTGCACTACTGGTTTTTAAATGCAAATCCTAAAATATGGAGTATGTCCAGTATGCCAATTGGTGAGGTTCAGGACTATACCCTTTATAACGACAATGGAAATAAACGCAGGATTTTTCAGAACTTCTTAGATGCTAAGGCTGGTGATATGGTAATTGGTTATGAATCGACACCAGTAAAGCAGATCGTTGCAATTCTGCGCGTTAGTGCGGAGCAAGATGGGCAAAAAATCTATTTTGAAAAAGTAGAAGGCCTTTCCTTTCCTATTGATTTTTCGACGTTGAAAGAATGCTCAGAGCTTGAGAAGATGGAATATTTCTCTATGACACAGGGCAGCTTGTTTAAGCTTACACGCGGAGAATATGATTTTATCATAGACATGATCCGAGAGGAAAATCCGGCTCCGTCAGGGAAAGGCAATACCGAATATACGAAAACAGATTTTTTAAGAGAAGTCTATATGACAGAAGCCAAATACGATAGGCTTGCAGCGGTTCTGAAAAAGAAAAAGAACATTATTCTGCAAGGAGCACCAGGAGTTGGAAAGACATTTGCAGCTAAAAGATTAGCCTACTCTGTGATGGGTGAAAAAGATGATGACCGTATCGAATTTGTTCAGTTCCATCAGAATTATTCTTATGAAGATTTCATGATGGGCTATAAGCCTGTGGAAAATGGATTTGAACTAAAATATGGTATTTTCTATCGTTTTTGCCAAAAGGCTGCAAACCATCCAGATAAAGACTATTTCTTCATCATAGATGAAATCAACCGTGGAAACATGAGCAAGATTTTTGGAGAACTGCTGATGCTGATAGAGGCAGATTATCGAGATAAAAAAGCAACGCTTGCATATAATGGCCTGAGCTTTTCGGTTCCTAAGAGATTACATATTATCGGAATGATGAATACCGCAGACCGAAGTCTGGCAATGATTGATTATGCATTAAGACGTAGATTCAGCTTTTTCGATATGGAACCAGGCTTTGATTCGGAGGGATTTATCAATTATCAGAATAGCTTTGCAAATGAAACATTCAACACTCTCATTGAGCGTATTAAGGAACTCAACAAAGAAATAGCTCAGGATAAGTCTCTGGGTAAAGGCTTCTGCATAGGGCATAGCTATTTCTGTAATGCGGATGACCGCACAGAAGAATGGATGAAGGACGTTGTTGATTTTGATATTTTGCCGATGCTCAGTGAATACTGGTTTGATGAAAGTTCAAAGTTACAGCGGTGGGAGAACATCTTGCACGGTGTATTTCAATGACGAAAGATAAGAGCATTTTCATCAAAAATATATATTATATGCTGTCCTATGCTTTTCAAACGTTGAATCAGGAAAACTACGATGATGTAGCAGTTGAATCGTTTGACGAGATGTATGATTTATTGGCTGCGATTCTTGCAAGGGGGATTGGAATTCAGCTGAAACAAGGCCTCTACCGGGAGTACATAAACCGTCAGGAGGAACTCCCGGTAATGCGCGGGAAGATTAACATGCCGGAAACGATTAAGAATCGACTGGTACGTAAGCAGTTACTGACATGTGATTATGATGAGTTGTCTGAGAATAATCTTCTTAATCAAATAATCAAGACGGCGGTTATGTTGTTGCTACGAAATGCAAAGGTTAAGGCGGAGTACAAAGATGATTTGAAAAAGAAGATGTTATTTTTTTCTGACGTTGATAAGCTTGAGCCAACCTCCATACGATGGTCATCCATCAGATTTCAGCGAAATAATCAGACCTACCGGATGCTTATAAGTATTTGTCAGCTGATAATTGAGGGTATGCTTATCACAACAGATGCTGGAGAGTATAGGCTTGCATCCTTTGTGGATGAGCAACGTATGTGTAGGCTGTACGAGAAATTTATTCTTGAATATTACAGTAAGCATTTTCCTGAGCTGTCAGTCAGTGCTTCTCAGATACCTTGGTCTGTGGACGATGGAATCAGAACGATGTTGCCGGTAATGCAGAGTGATATTCATCTGCAAAAAGGTAATACCGTACTGATTATTGATGCGAAATATTATAGTCACACAACTCAAACGCAGTATGACAAACACACGCTCCATTCGAACAATATGTACCAAATATTCACGTATGTGAAGAATCGCGATTATGAATTTGGAGATGAAGATCACAAGGTTTCCGGAATGCTGCTGTATGCGAAAACGGATGAGGAAATTCAACCGGATAATGTGTATCAAATGCATGGTAACCAGATTACGGTCAGGACATTAGATTTGAATAAGCCTTTTTCGGATATTGCTAAGCAACTGAATACCATTGCAGAAACACACTTTGATTTACCGGAGAGGAGCAAGGTATAGAAGCGAATTTAATGCTGATAAAACCAAACTGTTAAGACTATCCTTATATACCTATTTTAGTAACGATGAGAGTATCAGTTTTTGTTATTATTCCGATGAAACAATATTAAAAAATTTTTCATCACGATAGTAATTGATAGTCTAATTCGGATTGTAGGAGACCAGCTTAAAATGAAAAGTATTAATAAAACAAAAAATGATTCAATAAGTGAACAAGCATCTGCTACGAAAGAAGAAATGATAGAATTTGCATCCAAATATAAAAATATCGAAGCGTTTAAGGATTCTGATGATGAAACAACGTATTGGTTTATTATGCTGTTTATCCTATTGATGTATATTGATTACAATACACAAAAGTTATGGGAAAGTTTTGCAGAAGAAGTAAAGACAAAAAACAGATTTTTTCCAGAAAGTGAATTGCTAAAAAAGATATCTGATATCGCAGAAAAAGCAACGTGTACTATATCAAAAGGTGATATTTTGTATCGTGCACGAGATTATACCGAACAAGATTTCTTTAAAAATGATATGGTAATAGCTCTTTCTGAGATAATGAAGGATGAGTTTTCTAATTTAGAATTTGATGCTACTGACATTTTTAATGAATCAGCAATGAATATTGCGTCCATTTACCTATGTGGTGATGAGGAAAAGAGGAGAAGAATTACAGAAAAAATAGATAATCTGTTGAATAATAAAAAGGACTTCTATGGTTTTGATAAAAGTAATTCTGATGCTCCGCCGAATGCTTATGCAAAAGAGGGGAGAGCTAATCCAAAAGGAATAAGCTATTTATATACTGCAAAAGATATTAAAACGGCAATATTGGAAATGCGGCCACAGATGCAGAAAATGTATAACATAGCCACTATAGAAATCATCAGAGATGCTAAGATATTTGATTTTACATATTCGCCCGAAAAAAATAAAGGAGGATGAGTATTCTATAGTTGCGGACTTACAAAGAATTTCTGAAGAGTTTTCTAAGCCTAATTTTGGAGATCAAATAGAGTATGCACCGACACAATTTCTCTGTGAATATATTAAAAGACTTGGTTTTGATGGAATTAAGTTTAAAAGTGCAGTATCAGCAACTGGTACAAATGTGTTGCTTTTTGATGTTGATGCGAAAACAAGAGTTTATGATATTACAGGTTCAAAAGTGTATACTGTTAATACACTAGTGTACTGACATATTGATATTTAGTTAAATATTTCTGGCTGTTATTGCCGTTTTATGGTACAATAAAAGAAACGGCGGTGATATCCTATGGCAAGACCAAAAAAGTACAAAATCAAACTTACGGATGATGAATTAAAAGAATTTAAATCTGTCATCCGAAAAAATAAAACATCCAAAACAATCCGATGCAGATGCCAGATTATTATTGACCTGGATGAGTCCCACGGAAAAGTATTGACTCATGAGCAGTCTGCAAAATCAAATGGTGTATGTCTGGCAACAGTAACCAATACTGTGAAAAAATATTTTGAGGGTGGTATTGATGCAGTAACTGAGTTTAAGCGTAATGTTAATTCTGATAATGCAAGGCGTGTGCTCGATGGACGTGCTGAAGCCCGTATCATTGAACTTGCCTGTGGTCCGGTGCCGGAAGGACATTCAAGGTGGACCATCCGGCTGCTGGAAGAGAAATCAAAAATTGTTCTTGATACTCCGGTCAGCCGTGAGGCAATCCGAAGAGCCTTAAAAAAAACAAACTTCGACCTCACAAAAACGACTACTGGTGCATCCCCAAAAAAGATGATGCCGAATTTATAGCATGTATGGAAGATGTCCTTGATGTATATGAACTCCCATACAATCCTGAAAGACCAGTTGTATGCATGGACGAAAAGCCTTACCAGTTACTGGGCGATGCAAGGAAACCACTGCCCATGCGTCCGGGTGACAATCAGAAAACAGATTCGGAATATGTCAGGAATGGTACCTGCAGCATATTTGCTTTTGTCGAACCGCTTGGAGGCACTCATCATGTCAGCGTGCGAGAACAACGTACTGCCTTTGACTGGGCAGAAGAGATAAAATATCTCGTTGATGTCATGTATCCTGATGCAGAAAAAGTAATTCTTGTTATGGATAACCTTAACACCCATAAAACGGCGTCCTTGTATAAAAGGTATCCAGCAGATGAGGCAAGACGAATTATCAAGCGTTTGGAAATTCACTATACACCCAAACATGGAAGCTGGCTTGACATTGCAGAAATAGAACTGAATGTAATGACCAGACAGTGTTTGTCACGAAGGATTGAAAACATTGCAAAACTTCGTGGAGAGCTAGCTGCGTGGGAAGTCGAGCGTAATACAGTCGCAGCAAAAGTTAATTGGCAGTTCCGAACTGCCGATGCAAGAGTGAAGTTGAGTTCATTGTATCCTAGGTTTACAACAGCTTCCGAATAGGAAGTTGTTGTAATGCTAAAAATCAATGTGCCAATACACTAGATATAGATATTAGCCAGGTTATGCCAATGGAAAATGAAGATAAGGAGCAATCACAAATGTTATTTATATGTTACCCCAAATGTTCAACCTGTCAAAAGGCTAAAAAATGGCTGGATGAGCATAATATAAAATATACTGAGCGCCATATTGTAGAGGTGAATCCTACTTATGACGAATTAAAGGAATGGTATGGGAAGAGTGGACTGACCCTTAAGAAGTTCTTTAATACTAGCGGGCTTCTTTATAAAGAAATGCAGCTTAAGGACAAGCTGCCTACAATGAGTGAAGAGGAACAGATTCAGTTACTTGCTACAAATGGAATGTTGGTAAAGCGTCCACTTGTTGTAAATGGAGATACTGTGCTTGTTGGCTTCAAGGAAGCAGAATGGGCTGAAAAATTGAATTGATAATTTTTGAGAATTCGTTTATGTATATGGAGGAAAGGAGCTGAGAATCTCATATGTCAGATTTGTTTGATTTATCGAACTTTGATAAATACAAAGAAGATAACTGCCGAGAAGTGAAAAAGGCAGAAGGTGGATTGCCTATAGCATTATGGGAGTCGTATTCCTCATTTGCCAATTCTAATGGTGGTGTTATTATTCTTGGCGTTGGAGAGCGGCAGGATGGAACTTGGTATACTACTGGACTTAAGAATGCGGATAAACTTAAGAGAAACTTTTGGAATACAATTCATGATACTAAGAAGGTAAGCATTAATTTGCTATCGGATAAAAATGTGGAGTCCTACGAGGTTAATGGTGATACCATTCTGGTTATTTATGTACCAAGAGCTAAACGTGAGCAGAAGCCTGTTTATATTAATAACGATTTATTTGGTGGCTGCTATCGTAGAGATTGGGAAGGCGACTATCATTGCTCAAAGGCAGAAATTAAAGGTATGCTCCGTGATGCTGCGGATGAGACAGAGGATATGAAGATTGTAGAACAGTTTGATATTTCTGCAATTGATACAGAGTCCTTGAAGGGATTCAGAAATCATCATAAGAGCTATCGTCCAGAGCACGTATTTAATAATTTACCAGATGATGAGTATTTAGAGAGAATAGGTGCAGCAGGATTTGGCGAGGATGGTAAATTACATCCTACTACAGCTGGGTTGCTTATGTTCGGTGAAGAATATCATATCGTAAGAGAATTTCCAGAGTATTTCCTAGATTATAGAGAGATGCTTGACCCAACAATACGTTGGACAGATCGCTTGCAGTCTAGCTCCGGTGATTGGAGCGGTAATGTATTTGATTTCTTCTTTAGAGTAAATAGCAAAATTGCAAAGGATATTAAGAAGCCTTTTAAGCTTGAAGGTATTACGAGGGTGGATGATACTCCAGTTCATAAGGCAGTTCGAGAGGCTTTAGTTAATTGTTTGGTTAATACAGATTATTTCTTGCCTTGCGGTGTAGTGATTAAGAAGGAAGATGACAAGTTGGTTATCGAGAATCCTGGTAGCATTCGCACTGGTAAAAAGCAGATGCTTCGTGGTGGTATTTCAGATCCTAGAAATAAAACACTAATGAAGATGTTTAATATGATTGGTATTGGTGAAAGAGCCGGTAGTGGTATCCCAGATATTTATCAGGTTTGGGAGAATGAAGGCTGGCCAATGCCTGTGGTGGAAGAAAGTTATAATCCTGACAGGACTCGTTTATCGCTTGAATTTGCGAAAAAACAAACGATAAAAACAAGCGAAGAGGAAAAGGAGCCAAAAAGGAGCCAAAAAGGAGCCGAAAAGGAGCCAATAAAAGGAGCTGAAAGAAAAAAGGAAATTTTGAAGCTGATAAAGGTAAACTCAACTATTACACAAGTTGAAATTATGAAAGAATTAGATTTGACTAGAAAGCAAGTGCAAAAGGATATGAAAGAGTTACAAGAGATGCACATAATTGCAAGAGAAGGCACAAACAGAAGAGGACGCTGGATTATCGTCAAAGAGAATAAATAGAATTTAAGTTTATTAGGGGGATAGTTTATATGCTTAATCTTTCGGAAGAACAACAAAAAGCACTGATGGAAACAGTAAATAAGCATATTCAGGAAGAAACAAAAAAGAGCCTAGATGCATTTGATAAAACCCTTGATAGAAAAGTCAGTTTGGTGTAAATAGTATAAAAACATTGGATTCCGTACAAAAAAGTTCCAAAATCAGGAATTTCTGTACGGAATTTCTTTTATTTGCGTACTTGGCGAAAATAAAGCATTTTTATAATACAAAATTACCTGCTTTTGTATTTTTTTGCCGATATTGGCGTTTTAAATACAAGAAAATTCGTAGGAATCTGCAAGGCACTTTTACATTAGCTTTTTACAGTCGTTGACAGTCACTGTCTTTTACCATAAAATGAACAGTAAGAATGTATGAAAAAGGAAGAGAAAAATGGGAAAATCTGAGAAACAGATGGATAAAGAGCATGAGCGCAACCAACGGATCATTGATACAGCGTTCCGGCTTTTTGTGGAAAAGAAAATCGAAGCGGTCAGCATGGATGAGGTCGCAAAAGAAGCCGGTGTGGGACGTGCCACATTGTTCCGCTGTTACAACAATAAGACGGAGCTGGCTATTGCGGTCTGCGCATCGAAATGGAAGGCTTATCTGGACAAGCTGGATGAGGCAAGACCAATCTCTTCGATACACGATATTCCGGCCATCGGAAGATTTATTTTTACGCTGGACAGTTATATCGGCATGTATCAGAACCATAAGGATCTGCTGCAGTATAATGACAACTTCAACAATTATATAACACACCAGACGGTGCGGCAGGAGGAACTGGCGAATTTCCACGCATCCCTGAATTCCGTCAACACAAGACTTCATATGATGTATGCGAAGGCAAAAGAGGACAAGACCTTCCGCACGGATATTCCGGAGGAACAGTTCATGCGTGTGACGGTGCATACCATGATGGCAGCGTGTACCCATTACGCAGGTGGTTTTATCTGGGGAGCAACGGACAACAAGGATTATACAGGTGATCTGCTGCTTTTAAAGGAAATGATCCTGAATTATGCCCGGAATGACGCCAATCTCTGATTTTCAGGTATGTCGATCCTGACAGACGGATGAACAGATCACTGATTGACATTGCAATTTCAGAAAATCTGTGATATAGTAGCCACAATTGAATATGGAGTATTCAGGTGCCGGAGCAGCCACGTAAGTAGCTGGCTCCGGTGAAAAGGGAAGCAGGTGTAAGTCCTGCACGAACTCGTCACCGTAATTAGGGAGCTGAAGCCGATAGATCACTGGGAGACCGGGAAGATGGCGGATGCAATGATCTTCAAGCCGGGAGACCTGCCTGAATGCTGTACAGAAACATTTGTTTCAAAGCCACGAGTAACTGGTTGTACGTGTGGAATGCAGAAGCGACAGAAGCTTTTTTGCATTCGTTTCTTATGTGTACAAACCCTTTACCTGATACAGGAAAGGGTTTTTGTTTTTGTTGCGAAAAACATGTTTCTGACTTACATATTTAAGAATACCGGGGCAAGCCCCAAAATCAAAAGAGACAGAAAACCTGTCAGAGGAGGAAACATGAAAAGAAGAATCGTAGCAGTAGTACTGGCAACCGTACTGGGCGCTGTATGCATCACCGGATGCGGCAATACCCAGGAGACCGTAGAGAGCACTGTACAGGTAAGCACTGAGGCTCAGACCACCCAGGCAGCGGAAACAGCAGCTACCGAAAGCACCGAAGATGCAGATCAGGCAGCAGCCGATGAAGTAGCAGCAATGATCGATGCCATCTATGTGCAGGAGAGAACTGAGAATACCGATAAGCAGTGTGTAGATGCCAAGGCAGCATGGGATGCACTGACCGACGCACAGAAGGAACTGGTAGAGGGAGAAAATGCAGATCCCGATTATTTCGGCAGAGATACCGGAGATGCTTCCAAGGATGATCCCCGTAATCAGGATGAGATCGGTGAGAACGAGATTCTGGTAGTAAGCTTCGGCACTTCCTTTAACGACAGCCGTGTGGCTGATATCAAGGGTATCGAGGATGCGATCGCAGCAGCCAATCCCGACTGGTCTGTAAGAAGAGCATTTACCGCACAGATTATCATCAACCATATACAGGCAAGAGATGATGAGCATATCGACAACATGGATCAGGCACTGGACCGCGCTGTGGCAAACGGTGTTAAGAACCTGGTAGTACAGCCCACGCATCTGATGCATGGCGCAGAGTATGACGAGCTGATGGAAGCTGTAGAAGCGTATAAGGATCAGTTTGCATCTGTAAAAGTCGCTGAGCCCCTGTTAGGTGAAGTGGGAGACGATGCAACCGTTGTCAATGCAGATAAGAAAGCAGTAGCGGAAGATCTGACTGCAGAAGCAGTGAAGACCGCTGGGTATGACAGCCTGGATGCTGCAAAGGAAGATGGCGTGGCATTCGTATTCATGGGTCACGGAACTTCCCACACCGCAAAGGTGTCTTACAGCCAGATGCAGACCCAGATGAACGACCTCGGTTATGCTAACGTATTCATCGGAACTGTAGAAGGTGAGCCGGAAGAGACCGCCTGCGAAGAAGTCATCAAGGCTGTTGCGGAAGCAGGTTACACCAAAGTGGTTCTTCGTCCCCTGATGGTAGTAGCAGGTGACCATGCCAACAACGATATGGCAGGCGAGGATGAGGATTCCTGGTTAAGCCAGTTCAATGCTTCCGGTAAGTTCGACAGCGTGGATACCCAGATCGCAGGTCTTGGCGGGATCAAGGCTATCCAGGATCTGTATGTGGCACATACCGCAGCAGCAATGGCTGAGAAATAAATAAGAATCAAGATTACAAATAAAATAAGGATTAAAATCAGTAATGAAAGCAAAGACATTAATGAATAAAATCATAATCGTGGGCGGACTGAGTGCCTGTCTGCTGCTTGGCGGCTGTGGAGCAGGTCAGGCAGCGGATGCAACATCTGCAGAAAGCACATTTGCCGCACAGGAAAGTACCGTAACACCGACAGAGAGCACGGAAACGGCGGAAACTGTCAGCACAGAGACTGCGCAGGACAAGGCACAGCTTCCTGATGGTGTCTACACCGCTGAATTTTCCACGGACAGTTCCATGTTCCATGTCAGTGAGGCCTGTGACGGCAAGGGAACACTGACGGTAAAGGATGGCGTTATGACCATTCACATTTCCTTAGGCTCCAAGAAGATCCTGAATCTCTATCCGGGTCTGGCGGAAGATGCAGCCAAAGATGGTGCAGTACTGCTTGAGCCCACCACGGATACCGTGACTTACAGTGACGGCATGACGGAAGAAGTCTACGGCTTCGATGTTCCTGTACCCGTGATCGGAGAGGAATTCGATCTGGCACTGATCGGTACCAAGGGAAAATGGTATGACCATAAAGTAAAGGTATCCGATCCGGTAGAGGAGGGCACCGCAGACACTTTTGATCTGAGCACTGTAGAAGACGGCACCTACACCATCGAACTGACCATGGAGGGCGGAAGCGGCAGAGCAAGCATCCAGTCTCCCGCGCAGATCACGGTGATTGACGGAGCGGCAACGGCGACTCTGGAATGGAGCAGCCCGAACTATGACTATATGCTGGTGAACGGTGAAAAATATCTGCCGGTAAATACGGAGGGCAATTCCGTATTTGAAGTGCCGGTGGAAGCACTGGATGCCCCCCTTACCATGATCGGTGATACTGTGGCAATGAGCACACCTCATGAGGTGGAATACACCGTAACTTTCCACTCTGAGACACTTGAGAGTGCAGAGAGCGGTAAGTAATACACATTGGTGCCTGCGGCTCAAATATTGCAGGCTATGAAAGGCATGAAAACTTTGAGGTCAGGAAGAAATAGAAGAAAATGGATCTATGTTCTGCTTCTTATGGGACTGCTGGGGCTAAGTGGCTGCGGCAGTCCTTCTTCTGCTTCTATGGATACATCGGCGGAAGCAACATCGGAGATTACCCAGGCAGCAGAGACCACGCAGGAAGAACGGACAGAATTAGTAAAAACAGGCAGCATGGAGCTGCAATATGCGGAAAATTTTGCGGTGGATTACTACGAAGATGGTTATAAGATGCTGACAACGCTTCCCGATAGTAAACGGTATCTGTTAGTGCCGGAGGGACAGCCGGTGCCAAGGGGACTGGATGAGGACGTCAGCATCTTGCAGGAACCGCTTCAAAATATATATCTGGTGGCATCCGGCGCGATGGACATGTTCGCCTCGCTGGACGCTGTGGATCAGATTCGGTTCTCCGGGCAGAAGCAGGAGAACTGGTACATTCAGACAGCAAAGGATGCCATGGCGGCAGGGGACATGATCTATGCCGGAAAATACAGTAAACCGGATTATGAATTACTGGTGTCTGAAGGCTGTGATCTGGCGATCGAGAACCGGATGATCACGCACTCGCCGGAGGTGGTGGAAATGCTTCAAAGCTTTGATATTCCGGTGATGATCGAATATTCCAGCTATGAACAGCATCCTTTGGGAAAAGTGGAATGGGTCAAATTTTTCGGAGCCCTGACCGGAAAGGAAGCGGAGGCAGAAGAAGCCTTTGCGGAGCAGACAGAGATTCTGGAAGAGGTAGAAAGCGGGGAAAAAACAGGGAAGACCATAGCATTTTTCTATGTCACTTCCAACGGACTGATCCAGGTACGGCAGAGCACGGATTATATTCCAAAGCTGATCGAACTGGCAGGGGGAAGATACATTTTTGAGGATCTCGAGGACAGCGGAAGCGGACGCTCTACGCTGAACATGCAGGTCGAAGATTTTTACGCCGGGGCGAAGGACGCAGACATACTGATCTACAACAGCTCGATCGACGGTGGTGTGACCACGCTGGACGAGCTGATCGGCAAATGCAATATTCTAAAAGACTTCAAGGCGGTACAGGAGGGGCAGGTCTATTGCACCACCAACGATATGTACCAGCAGTCCATGGCAATCGGGTATTTATTGCAGGATATGCATACGGTGTTGACGGACGATGATACCGCTAAGCTGCGTTATCTGTTTCTCTTACAGTAAGATGGAAGACCTAGAAACACAGCGTAAGCATAAGAGCGTTGGAATGAGATTAGAATACGATTGGAATACGAATAGGAAAAGAAGGAGAAAAACATGCAGCAGCGCAGAAAAATCAGATATCTCATAGCGTTTGTTCTATTGACGGCAGGCATTCTCGTGCTGCTGCTTTGCAATATAGGGATCGGAACGGTGAAGATCCCGTTGACAGAAATACTGACTACGGGAAGAACCAAAGAAGGCATGAATGCGAGGATTCTGTGGGAGATCCGTCTTCCCAGGACACTGGCGGCGGGGATCCTGGGCGGAGCGCTGGCACTTGCCGGGTATCTGCTTCAGACCTTTTTCCACAACCCCATAGCCGGACCCTTCGTCTTAGGAATTTCTTCCGGAGCGAAAATGGTAGTGGCACTGGTGATGGTATTTTTGCTGGGGAATACGATCCGGGTCAGCTCCGGACTGTTGATCCTGGCGGCATTTTTAGGAGCTATGTTGTCCATGGGATTCGTACTTCTCATGGCAAGAAAGGTAGACAGCATGTCCATGCTGGTGGTCAGCGGCGTGATGATCGGTTACATCTGTTCTGCCATTACGGAACTGGTGGTGACTTTTGCGGAGGATGCGGATATCGTGAATCTCCACAACTGGTCGAGAGGAAGCTTTTCCGGAATGACCTGGGACAATGTGAAAGTGATGAGTATCGTGGTGGCAGTGACTTTCCTTATGGTGATCCTGTTAGCAAAGCCGCTGGAAGCCTACCAGCTGGGTGAGACGTATGCACAGAATCTGGGAGTGAACATCCGGACATTGCGGATCCTGCTGGTGGTGTTGTCCAGCGTACTTTCGGCATGCATCGTGGCATTTGCCGGACCCATCTCTTTTGTGGGGATCGCCGTGCCGCAGCTGATCCGGAAATTATTCGGCACCACAAAACCGTTACTCATGATACCGGCATGTTTCTTAGGAGGCAGTGTGTTCTGCCTGTTCTGTGATCTGTTGGCAAGAACCTGGATGGCACCCACAGAGCTTGGTATCAGCACAGTGACGGCAATCTTCGGAGCACCGGTGGTATTGTGGATCATGGTATCCAAAAGCAGACGGGAGCGTGGATAACTTACCTATGAAGACGCAGAAGCCTTATTATATTACAACGGAAAAAATAAGCGTGGGCTATGACGGAAAGCCTCTGATCGAAGAAGTGGAGATCGCACTCAGAAAAGGAGAGATCCTGACGTTACTGGGACCTAACGGTGCCGGAAAATCCACGATCTTAAAAAGTATTGCGAGACAGCTGTCCCTGATCGCGGGAACGGTGCGGCTGGACGGAGAAGATATGAAGTCGCTCACCGGGGCAGAACTGTCAAAAAAAATGGCCGTGGTAATGACAAAACGTCTGCGGGGGGAATTGATGACCTGCGAGGATGTGGTGGCCACCGGAAGATACCCCTACACAGGGCGTTTCGGCGTGCTGCGGGCAGAAGATCATGCAGCGGTGCAAAACGCCATGGAACTGGTGCAGGTGGCAGAGATTGGGGATTCTTTGTTTGACCGGATCAGTGACGGACAGAGACAGCGGGTGATGTTAGCCAGAGCCATTTGTCAGGAGCCGGAGATATTGATCCTGGACGAGCCGACTTCCTACCTGGATGTGCGGCATAAACTGGAATTTTTATCGATCCTGCAAAAACTTTGCAGGGAGAGAGAACTTACGGTGATCCTGTCCTTGCATGAGTTGGAACTGGCGGAGAAGATCTCCGATAGAATCCTGTGTGTGAACGGCAGGGCGGTGGACCGGATCGGAACGCCGGAGGAAGTCATGACAGCCGGCTATATCACCGAACTCTATGGCATCCGGATGGGAAGCTATGATGAGGGCAGCAGTGATATGGAGCTGACGGCGCCGGAAGGAACACCGCAGGTCTTCGTGATCGCCGGAGCCGGAAGCGGACGGAAAATTTACCGGCGTCTGCAGAGAGCGGGAATCCCCTTTGTCACCGGGATCCTGTATGAAAATGACCTGGATTATCCCGTGGCGAAGGCTCTGGCGGCGGAGGTGATCGCAGAGCATCCTTTTGAGCCGGTGGCACAGGAAAAAATACAGGCAGCGAAGAAACAGTTGGAAAAGTGTAACCGCGTTATCTGCTGTCGGGAGAATTTCGGTAGTCTGGAGACTTATCAGAGAGAGCTTTTAGAGTATGCAGAACAGCTGGGGAAGCGGATAGAAAAGTCAGAAAGCCCGGAGCAACAGCGTGGGTGTTAGAAAACAGAGAAACGAAATTCCCGGGATGTCGGTGGCATCTGTGGGATGGAGAAAACGATGGCAAAAGTTATTATGATACAGGGCACCATGTCCGGTGCCGGGAAAAGTCTCCTGGTGGCGGGCCTATGCCGGATCTTCCGGCAGGACGGTTATCGGGTCGCCCCTTTTAAATCACAGAATATGGCACTCAATTCCTATATCACGAAAGAAGGACTGGAAATGGGCAGGGCACAGGTGATGCAGGCGGAAGCGGCAGGGATCGAACCGCTGGTGTGCATGAATCCTATTTTATTAAAGCCTACCAGTCATACCGGCTCCCAGGTCATCGTGAACGGGGAGGTACGGGGAAATCTGTCCGCCAGAGACTATTTTGCCCATAAGACAGAACTGATCCCGGATATCAAGGCAGCCTTCCGCAAGCTGGAGACTTATGCGGATATCATTGTCATTGAGGGCGCCGGAAGTCCGGCGGAGATCAATCTGAAACAGAATGACATCGTAAATATGGGAATGGCGGCAATGGTGGATGCACCGGTACTTTTAGTGGGAGACATTGACAGAGGCGGCGTGTTCGCACAGCTTTTGGGAACCCTGATGCTGCTGACCGAAGAGGAACGGGAACGGGTAAAGGGATTGATCATCAACAAATTCCGTGGAGACAGCACGATTTTAGACCCCGGCATTCAGATGTTAACAGAACGGGGGCAGGTGCCGGTGCTGGGAACGGTACCTTATATGGAACTTACGCTGGAAGATGAGGACAGTCTGACGGACCGTTTCGATGCAAAACATGTGGGGAAGATCGATCTGGCTGTGATCCACTATCCCAGAATTTCAAATTTTACGGATTTTGATGTGTTTGAGCAGATGCCGGAGGTCAGTGTCCGGTATGTGACGAATGTAAGAGAGCTGGGAACGCCGGATCTGATATTTCTCCCCGGCAGTAAAAATACCATGGGAGATCTGAAATGGATGCGGCAGAACGGACTGGAGGCAGCGGTAAAACGGGCTGCGGGAAAAGTTCCCATTTTCGGGATCTGCGGAGGCTATCAGATGTTAGGCTGTGAGATCGCGGATCCGGACAGTGTAGAGGAAGGCGGACAGATCCGCGGCATGGAACTGCTTCCGGTACGGACAGTGCTGCAGAAGGAGAAACATCGCTGCCAGACAGATGGAACTCTGGATGCGGTGGAGGGTATTTTCTCCGGACTTACAGGATGCGAGTTCACGGGGTATGAGATCCATATGGGGCAGACAGTGTATTGTGACGGAGATGGCAGCGGTGCAAAGGGTAGAGCGGACAAAGCAGCCAGATCGGAAAATAGTGCAGAAAGCAATCGGAGCGCTTTCTGTGCAGACGATGCCATGAGGAATACAAAAATTACAGAAAATGTAGTCAGTGACTCCACCGGCAGAATCTATGGTTCCTATATTCACGGTCTGTTTGACAAGGGAGAGATCGCCGGGCGTATGATACAGACTCTGGCCCGGGAAAAAGGCATCTCTCTGGAGGACGGTGTCTGGGAGGATTACCGCACCATTAAGGAGAGACAATACGATAAACTGGCAGATACCCTGCGGGAATATCTGCGTATGGAGGACATCTATGGAATGCTCAGAGAAGCCCGTATTTCATAACTATACCGTACGGGAATTGGCGCAGATCCGGATCACACCGCCGGACGAAGCAGTGAGAAAGCTTGTGAAAAAGCATTGGGACACTCTGGCAAAGCCGCTGGACGGCATGGGCAGCTTTGAAACCATCACGGCACAGATCGGAGCCATCTTAGGTACGGAAGTGATCGATATTCGTAAAAAAGGTGTGCTGCTCTTCTGCGCCGATAACGGCATTGTAGAGGAGGGGGTGACCCAGTCCGGGCAGGAGGTTACGCTGGCGGTGGCAAAGTCCATGGCCAGGAAGGGTTCCTCAGTCTGCAGGATGGCACAGAGCATCGGTGCCGAGACCATTCCCGTGGACATCGGGATAAATAGTGAGGAATCCATCCCCGGAGTATGGAACTGCAAAGTGTGCTCCGGAACAAGAAATTTCTTAAAAGAACCGGCTATGACGGAAGAAGAGACCGTCCGTGCCATTGCCACAGGAACCAGACTGGTACGGGAGTGTAAGGAAAAAGGATACGGTATCCTTGCCACCGGGGAAATGGGAATCGGCAACACCACCACCAGCAGTGCAGTGACAGCCGCCCTATTACAGTGTGGGGCAGAGGAAGTCACCGGCAGAGGCGCGGGACTGACAGATCAGGGACTGGCTCGGAAGCAACAGGTGGTGCGCACCGCCCTGGAAACCTATGATCTGTGGCATGCGGATGCCTTCACGGTATTGCAGACAGTCGGAGGGCTGGATATTGCCGGACTGACCGGTATGTGCATCGGCGGAGCCCTGTGGCATGTGCCCATCGTGCTGGATGGCGTGATCAGCATGGCAGCGGCCCTGGTGGCGGAGCGGCTGTTTCCCGGTGTGCGGGAATATCTGATCCCTTCCCATCTTGGGAAAGAACCGGCGGCAGTGAAGCTGGCAGATGCTTTGCAACTGTCTCCGGTGATCCATGCGGGAATGGCACTGGGAGAAGGAACCGGAGCCGTTATGATGTTCACACTGCTGGATATGGCAATGAGCATTTATGGACAGAGCGCTACCTTCTCAGAAATCAAAGTAGAACAATATAGACGTTAACAGTTCAGCCATGAACATATCCGGGCGCAAAAATCATGCTTGCATGATTTTTTGAGGGCATGGCGTGGGCTGAACATTCAGACGAATGGAGAAGCAACATGATGACACTGATCCTGGGCGGCAGTGGCAGCGGGAAATCCGCTTATGCGGAAGATTATCTGCTGCGGGCTGCCGGTGATAAGAACAAATATTATATCGCCACCATGCAGATCCGGGATGCGGAGATGCAGGCAAAGGTGGACAGGCATCACAGGCTGCGACAGGGAAAAGGCTTCACTACCATCGAACAGCCTACGGAGTTGGAGCAGGCGGTCTTGCAAATGGAACCGGCAGGAGCGGTATTGTTGGAATGTATGTCAAATCTCACCGCCAACGAAATGTTTTCCGGGGAACAGCCTGTGGATCGTCAGACGGTGATCACAAAGATTCTGCAAGGTATGGAAGGATTAAGAAAACAGGCAGATCCGTTAGTCATTGTAACCAATAATGTATTTGAGGATGGAATGATCTACGATGATTCTACGATGGAATACATCGAGGCACTGGGGCGGATCAACGAACGACTTGCCGCGGAGGCGGACGAGGTCGTGGAAGTCGTAGCGGGGATCCTACAGCGGATCAAACCCGGCTCACCAGGAGCAAAAGCACAGAACCGGCAGGACAGCCGGGGATAGAAAGGAAACAGACATGCGAATTATCAAATCGTTTTTCATAGCGTTTTCCATGTATTCCAAGATCCCCATGCCACAGTTTCAGTGGAAGGACGAGGACATGCGGTACGCCCTCTGCTTTTTTCCATGGGTGGGTGCGGTGATCGGTGCTTTGTGGTATCTGTGGAAATGGTTCTGTGACCGGTTCGCGGTGGGAACCCTGTGCTATGCTGTGGTGGGGACGGCAATACCGCTTTTGGTCACCGGGGGCTTTCATGTGGACGGTTTTTTAGATACCTGTGATGCCCTGCATTCCTACCAGCCAAGAGACCGGAAGCTGGAGATCTTGAAGGACTCTCATATCGGGGCATTTGCGGTGATCATGCTTGCACTGTATGGACTGATTTTTCTGGGAGGATTCTCGGAGATCACGACACTGCGCATGCTTACTGTGACGGGCGCCGGATGCTTCCTGTCCAGAGTATTAAGCGGTATCGCAGTGGTGAGTTTCCCTTCGGCAAAGCAGGAGGGGACACTGTATCTGTTTGCGGATAAAGCCCACAAAAGGGTGGTAAAAAGTACTTTGTACGGACAGGGAATCCTTTGCATTTTATTTATGCTGTGGATATCTGTCGTGGCGGGAGGGCTCGCCGTGGCAGCAGCCCTGCTTAGCTTTGCGTATTATTACTATCGCAGCAAAAAAGAGTTTGGCGGCATCACCGGAGACACAGCGGGATACTTTGTGACACTCTGTGAGGGGTGTATGGTGGTTGTCGTGGCAATCGCGGAAAGGCTGATGTAATGATATTGATCATTGGTGGATTTGCCCAGGGAAAACTGCATTATGTGAAGCAGAGTTATGTACGCTGTGAGGATGGACGGAAAGTGGCTGTTTTGGATGGAACACTGGAACTGCCCGCAGAGACAGGCGCTTTGCAGGTGATCGTCAATCATCTGCACCACTATATCCGGGAGCAGCTGCGACAGGGAACCGCTCCGGAGGCAATGATAGAGCATTTCTGCAAGGAACATCCGGACTGCATTCTGATCTGTGATGAGATCGGCAACGGCATCGTCCCCATGGAAGCGGAGGAGAGAATTTACAGAGAGCGCACCGGAAGAATACTGGAACAGCTGGCAGCGCAGGCAGATGAGGTGGTGAGAGTCGTATGCGGAATCGGACAGAAGATCAAATAGAGATTCATCTTACCCTCATCCGGCACGGAGCGACGCTTTCTAATAAAGAGGGCCGGTATCTTGGGAAAACGGACGAAGCTTTAAGTCCGGACGGTATCAGGACACTGGAAAAATCCGTGACAGACAGGATCTACCCAATTGCCGACGTCCTGTTTTCCGGTCCCATGAAGCGGTGCCTTGAGACCGCACAGATCCTGTATCCGGGGCAGACTCCTATCTGTATCCCGGAATGGACAGAGATGGATTTCGGTGCGTTTGAGGGACATAATTATCAGGAACTTTCCGGAGATCCGGCATATCAGAGATGGATCGACAGCGGAGGTACCCTGCCGTTTCCGGAAGGAGAGAGCAGGGAAGAGTTTATCCGCCGAAGTGTTGCCGGATACGAAAAAATGGTATATCACATGAAAAGGATCTGGGAGAGAAGTGCTGCATCGGGGCAGAGGGATCGCAAGATACAAAATGCATCCGCGGTGGTTCACGGCGGAACGATCATGGCGCTGCTTGGTCATTTCCTCGGTGGAGAATATTTTGACTATCAGGTAAAATGCGGACAGGGTTACAGTGGCAGGCTGGCATTTAAGGCAGGCGGAGGAGCTCCGCAGTGGAAGGAATTTCGCCCGCTGTCGGAAGCTACAGTATCGGAAGCTGCAGTATCGGAACTTACAAAAGGAGAAACGAACGGATGAAATATCATATCCTGGCATTTGGAGCGGGATTTTTACTGGATCAGATCTTTGGCGATCCCTATTTTCTGCCACATCCCATCCGGGGAATCGGCTGGTTGATCGCGAAGACAGAAAAAGCACTGCGCAGTGGCAACCCACAGGAAGATTCCCCGGAGAGAGAGGCAGCGGAGCGTAGACAGGGGAAGCTTTTGGTGGCAATTGTTTTGCTGCTTACGGGAATGTTTACGGCATTGATCCTGGCGGGAGCATATGCACTTTATCCGAGGATCGGCATGGTGGTGGAGGCGGTCATGACCTATCAGATCCTGGCGGCAAGGTGTCTGCAGGTGGAGAGCGGAAAAGTATGGAAACATTTAAAGGCGGGGAATCCGGAGGCTGCCAGAGAGGCGGTATCCATGATCGTGGGAAGAGATACCCAGAATCTTACGGAAGAAGGAGTGGCGAAGGCTGCCATCGAGACTGTGGCGGAGAACACTTCCGACGGTGTGATCGCGCCGATGCTGTATACGGCACTGGGAGGGCCGGTGCTTGGATTTTTATATAAGGCAGTCAATACCATGGATTCTATGGTCGGCTATAAAAATGACAGATATCTGCACTTTGGAAGGGCGGCGGCGAAGCTGGATGATGTGGTGAATTTTCTCCCGGCGAGGATCAGCGCACTTTTGATGATCGTGGCGGCATTTCTCAGCGGAAAAAGCTATAACGGCAGGCAGGCATGGCGTATCTGGCACAGAGACAGCAGAAAGCACGCCAGTCCCAATTCCGCTCAGACGGAATCTGTATGTGCCGGCGCACTGGGAATACAGTTGGCAGGAGATGCCAGTTACTTTGGCAAAGTCGTGAAGAAACCCTATATCGGGGATCCGAAACGGCAGGTGGAATATGAGGATATCCGGAGAGCCAATCGTCTGATGAACCGGACGGCATGGATCTGTGAGCTGTTGTGCCTGGGAATCCTGACCTGGGTGGCAGCGGGCTGTGGATGGTTATAACACGGCGGCTGGCAATCTGTGAAGGAAAGCTCTAAAAAGAAAACAGGTTCAAGAAAAGAAATGAGGAAACAACAGATGCAGCAGAACATACATGGTGGTGACATATACAGCAGACCGGTACGGCTGGATTTTTCGGTAAACGGCAATCCCTTGGGAATGCCGGTGGAGGCAAGGCTTTCACTTTTAGCGGCTATCGATCATGTGGGGGAATATCCTGATGCCGCAGCAGGCGAACTGACAGAGACAGTAAATCATATGCTGTCGGTGCAAAGCGGCAGGGAAATTCCAAAGGAGTATCTGCTGTTTGGCAACGGGGCATCAGAACTTTTTCTGGCGATCGTACATGCACTTAAGCCGAAAAATATTGTGATCCCGGTGCCATCCTTTTACGGATATGAGTATGCGGCGAAGGCGGCAGACAGCCATATAAAATATGCATATCTGTCGGAGGAGACCGCATTTTGCCCGGGGAAGGAATTGTTACAGGAGCTGACGGCGGACATAGATCTGCTGTTTCTTGCAAATCCCAACAATCCCACAGGGCAGCTGCTGGGCAGGGAATATCTGCGGGAACTTTTGGAGCACTGCAGACAGCAGGGAATCATCGTAGTACTGGATGAATGTTTTATAGAGTTCTGTGAGACTGATAGAGAGCAGCCCAGGTCCCTGCTCGGGAAGATAGACCAGTATGAGAATCTGTTGCTGGTACGGGCGTTTACGAAAAGCTTTGCCATGCCGGGGGTGCGTCTGGGATATCTGGTGTGCAGTAATGAGGGGCTTCGGGAGAAAATCCGCAGACAGCTGCCGGAATGGAATCTGTCGGTGTTCGCCCAGAGAGCAGGCATCGTCTGTGCGGAGCAGGCGGAGCAATATCTGCAGGATACCGTGGAATATGTGAAAACCAAGCGGGCGTATCTTAGGGAAGGGCTGGAGGCACTGGGCATCCGGGTAGTGTCCGGAGAAGCGGATTTTCTGCTGCTCTACACCACACAGCCCATCTATGACAGGTTGCTTGCAAAAGGCATCCTGATCCGCAACTGTGAGAATTTCCGGGGACTGGGAGAGGGCTATTACCGGATCGCGGTGAAGAAGCAGGAAGAGAATGAAGTGCTGTTACGAGAACTTGCTATGGGAGACTGATTTATGGATAAAACGAACATCGAATATGTATTGCCGGAAGAGATCGAGATGCGAAGCTTTGAGATCATTGCGGCGGAACTGGCAGAGAGGGGAATCACGTTGCCTGCGGAGCAGGATATGATCACCAGACGGGTGATCCATACCAGTGCGGATTTCGATTATGCGGAGACGATGACCTATTCGGAAAATGCAGTGGAGATCGCCAAAAACCTGATAAAAAACGGTGCGGACATTGTGACGGATACGAATATGGCACTGGCAGGGATCAACAAAAAGGTGCTTGCTTCTTTTGGCGGCGAAGCCCATTGCTACATGGCAGACGCAGAGGTGGCAGCAATGGCGAAGGAACGCAGGACCACCCGGGCAGCGATCAGCATGGAACTGGCAGCAAAACGGGAAAAGCCGGTGATCTTCGCTGTGGGAAATGCACCTACGGCACTGATACAGATTTACGAGATGATGCAGGAGAGCAACTGGCGTCCGGCATTCGTCATCGGGGTTCCCGTGGGCTTCGTGAATGTGGAAGCCGCCAAGGAACTGATCCTTCAGACGGAGGTGCCCTATATCATCAACCGCGGAAGAAAGGGCGGCAGCAACGTGGCAGCAGCCATCTGCAATGCATTGTTGTATGAGCTGCGGAAGGAAAGGTAGAGGCATGCGGTATGGATTTACCACAGGAAGCTGTGCGGCAGCAGCGGCGAAGGCGGCTGCTTATATGCTGTTGACCGGCAGGGAGAAAACTAAGATCACCATAGAGACACCCAAAGGCATCCCCTATACGGCACAGATCCTTAGGATCTGTCGTAAGGAGCGGGAGGTCAGCTGCGCCGTGGAAAAAGACGGTGGGGATGATCCCGATATTACCACCGGGGCATTGATTTGCGCGAAAGTTTCGTTTCCGGAAGAAACAGGCGAGGAAGCCCTGGCCCGGGTCGTGATCGATGGCGGCTTCGGCGTTGGTCGTGTGACGAAACCGGGACTGGATCAGCCCGTGGGAAATGCAGCTATTAATCACGTCCCAAGAGAGATGATCGAACGGGAAGTATTACAGGTGTGTCAGGTACTGGATTATTGTGGAAGCTTGGCAGTGGAGATCTCTGTGCCGGAGGGCGAACATCTGGCAGAGCGGACATTTAATCCGAGACTTGGCATCGTGGGCGGCATTTCGATCCTTGGTACCAGCGGTGTCGTGGAACCCATGAGTACCCAGGCCATTTTAGATACGATCCGCGTGGAACTGCGGCAGCAGCGGGCACTGGGAAGAGAAGACGTGGTGATCTCTCCGGGCAATTATGGACTGGATTTTTTGAAAAATACCTATCACTATGATCTGGATAAAAGTGTAAAATGCAGTAACTTTATCGGTCTGACGATCGATATGGCGGTGGAAGAAGGCTTCAAACGTATGCTTCTTGCAGGACATATCGGAAAACTCATTAAAGTGGCGGGCGGTATTATGAATACCCATTCCAGAGAGGGTGACTGCCGGATGGAGCTGTTGACCGCCTTTGCCGTAAAATGTGGTGTGGCGGCAGTGGATGCTGCAAAGCTCCTGTCCTGTGTCACCACAGAGGAAGCCGTGCGGATCCTGGATGAGTGCGGCAGGAGACAGGAAGTCATGGATTATGCCATGGAGCGTATTTTATTTTATCTTGAGAAGCGGGCGCAGGGAAAGCTTGCGATCGAATGTATCATGTATGCCAATGATTTCGGTGCATTGGCGAAAAGTAAGGAGGCGGAGGAATGGTTTACTTTGTTGGCGCAGGAAGCGGAGCAGCAGATCTGATCACGGTGCGGGGCATGCACATGCTGCAACAGGCGGATGTCATCATCTATGCGGGATCGCTGGTGAACCCGGAGCTGTTAGAATATGCCAGAGCAGACTGTGAGATCCATAACAGTGCGCACCTGACCTTAGAAGAAGTGCTTAAGCTCATGCAGGAGGCACAGACGCAGGGGAAAATGCTGGTGCGTCTGCACACCGGAGAACCCAGCATCTATGGTGCGGTGCGGGAGCAGATGGATGCACTGGACGAGCTGGGAATCCCTTATGAGAGCTGTCCGGGAGTCAGTGCCTGCTTTGGTGCGGCGGCATCGTTAAATCTGGAATATACCCTGCCCGGTGTTTCCCAGACCCTGATCATCACCCGTATGGAAGGGCGGACCGGAGTGCCGCAGAAGGAGAGCATCGAAAGTCTGGCAGCCCATCATGCTTCCATGGCGATCTATTTAAGCACGGGAATGCTGCGGGAACTGAGCCACAGACTGATTTCAGGCGGTTATGCGAAGGACACCCCCGCAGCCCTTGTCTACAAGGCAACCTGGCCGGAGGAAGAGGCTTATATCTGTACGGTGGAGACACTGGCACAGGTAGCGGAAGAACATGGCATCAAAAAGACAGCACTGGTACTGGTGGGGGATGTTATCACCCATGGAAATTATCAGAAGTCGAGGCTGTATGCGGCGGATTTTACCACAGAGTTCCGTCAGGCAAAATGCTGTGCCATACAGGCAGAGGAAACGCAGGAGGGGCGGCGTGAAGATTAGTGTGATCAGCTTTACGGAAACAGGACAACAGCTTGCGGAGCGGATACGGGAGAGCATGGACGGGGAAACTGCGGTCACGCTCTATACCAAATGCTCCCGACTGGAAAAAAAGACGGTACCGGCTGTGGATGACAGCGATGCAGACACAATCTGCGTCAGGAACAGCCTGTCAGCGTGGGCGGGAGAGCAGATGACAGCCCGCCATGCACTTATATTCATCGGTGCCTGTGGGATCGCGGTCCGTGCCATTGCCCCCTGGATCATGGATAAACTGCACGACAGTCCGGTACTGGTGGCAGACGAGATGGGGAAGTATGTGATTCCCTTGTTGTCCGGACATGTGGGTGGAGCCAACGAACTGGCGGTCCGCCTGGCAGGAGCATTGGGTGCCATACCGGTGATCACCACAGCCACAGACTTACATGACAGTTTTGCGGTGGATATCTTTGCCAAAAGGAATGATCTGCGGATCTGCAATCGGGAGGGGATCGCCAAAGTGTCGGCAAAAGTACTGGCAGGCGAGGAAATTACCATGTCCGTACAGACAGGGCATCTGGCAGTGGATGAAACCATTCCGTCAGGGATCCGGCTGTGTGCGTATCCTCCTGTGGAAAAAGTGGATGTCCTGATTGCGGACGACACGGAAGAAACATTTCGAAAAGAGCCAGCAGAACTACTGCTGCAGCCGAAAAAATATATTCTGGGCGTGGGCTGCAAGAAGGATACGGACAGCGCAAAGCTGGATCTATTTTTGAAAAAAATACTGGAAGAACAGGGCATTGTCATAGAGCAGATTGCAGCATTGGCTTCTATTGACGTGAAAAAAGAGGAGCGATGCCTGCTGGAATTCAGTGAAAAATACAGGATACCGTTTTGGACGTATACAGCACAGGAATTACAGGCAGTGCCGGGAGAATTTCACGGTTCCGGGTTCGTAAAGACACAGGTGGGCGTGGACAATGTATGCGAGCGCGCCGCCCTGAAAGCAGCCGGGACAAGCGGATGGATCCTCTTAGGCAAGCAGGCACAGGATGGCATGACCGTGGCAGTTGCAGAGAAAACATGGAAAGAGCGGATTCGGATGTGGCTTTAAAAGGATAGAAAGAGGCAAAACGGATGAGTAACAGAATCTATATCGTGGGAATAGGTCCCGGCAGGGAAGAAATGATGACAGGAGAAGCCATCGCTGCGCTGGAGCAGGCAGATGTGATCGTGGGTTATACCGTATATGTCAAATTATTGGGAGAACGTTTTGCAGGGAAAAAACTGCTGACCACCCCTATGCGGCAGGAGACAGAACGCTGCGAACTGTGTTTTAGGGAGGCGGAAGCCGGGAAGCGGGTGGCATTGATCTGCAGCGGCGACGCCGGTATCTACGGCCTGGCATCGCTGATGTATGAGCTTGGAGAAGAACATCTCCAGACGGAACTGATCGTGATCCCCGGTATTACAGCGGCAAGCAGTGGGGCGGCGGTACTGGGAGCACCCTTAAACCATGATTTCTGTGTGATCAGCTTAAGCGACCTGCTGACTCCCTGGGAGAAGATCGAAAAGAGACTGCGGGCGGCAGCAATGGGAGATTTTGCCATGGCAATTTACAACCCTTCCAGCCACAGGCGAAAGGATTATCTGCAAAGAGCCTGTGATATTTTACTGGAAACCATAGAAGGGGAGCGCCCCTGCGGCTATGTGGAAAACATCGGCAGAGAAGGCACCCGGGCGGTGACCTGTACGCTGCGGGAATTAAGGGACCGGGAAGTCAATATGTTCACCACGGTATTTATCGGCAATTCGGAGACGGAGATCCTTAGGGACAAGTTGATCACAAAGCGCGGATATCATGTGGAGAATAACATACATTAAGTTCTCTTTGGGAGGAGAGCAGGATGAAAAAAATAGTAATTTTTGCGGGAACCACAGAAGGACGGCGGCTGTCGGAAATCCTGGCAGATGCCGGAATCACGCATACCGTATGCGTGGCAACGGAATATGGTGAGATCGTGATGCGGGAACAGACGGATGTGGAGGCGGCAGGGACAAAGGGGCAGCCACTCGTATCTCTTCACTGTGGCAGAATGGACCGGCAGCAGATGGAAGAATTTCTGCGTAACGAGGGTTATGAGATCGTAGTGGATGCCACCCACCCTTATGCCCAGGTCGTTACAGAGAACATACGGGACGCTGTGGAAACACAGTCTTCCATTTACCTGCGTCTGGAACGGGAAATTTCGGAGACTCCGGAAGCAGAGAATCCTGCCGTAAGTATCCGGTATTTTGAAAGCAATGCTGACTGTGCCAAAGCGCTGGAGAATACAGAGGGCAATATTCTGCTGACCACAGGGAGCAAGGAACTGCCGACGTATTGTGCCTCCGGAAGACTCCATGACCGCCTGTATGTGCGCATCCTTCCGGGCAGAGAGAGCCTGGAACTGTGCATGGAGCAGGGAATCAAAGGCAGACAGATCCTGGCATTGCAGGGACCTTTTTCCACAGAGATGAACGCTGCTATCCTGAAGCAATACGATATCCATCACATGGTCACGAAAAACAGCGGACGCACCGGAGGGTATCAGGAGAAACTGGAAGCTGCGAAAATTCTGGGGATCCCGGTGTATGTGATACAGCCTGTCAAGAAGGCTGTAGATACGTATTCTTTTGCGGAAATCTGTGGAAAACTGGAACAGCTCTGTGACTGTAAGCTCTCCGGGCAGGGCAGCATGGAGATCTGCCTCGCCGGAATCGGCATGGGCAGCAAAGACGGTCAGACACAAGAAGTGCAGCATGCGATCGAAACTGCAGATATCCTGCTGGGTGCGGAGCGCATGATCGAAAGATATTCTGCTAAAATCGAAAAAAGACCCTACTACATGACGGAGCAGATTCTGCCGTATCTGGAGCAATTACAGAAAAACGGTCTTACAGCACAGAAAGATCCCCTTCGGGTAACGGTCCTTTTTTCCGGGGATACCGGATTCTACAGCGGATGCAGGAAGCTGTATGTGGCATTGCAGGAAGCCGTTGCCGCAGGAGCGTTGAACGCAGGAGTACGGATCCTGCCGGGAATTTCTTCCGTGGCCACACTGGCGGCCCGAGTGGGAGAAAGTTATGAAGATGCGGCCATTTTGAGCATGCACGGCAAGAAGCTGAACCGGCTTTCGGCAACGGTGGAGAGCCATGAAAAGGTATTTTTACTGACCTCAGGAAGTGAGGACATCCGCAAGATCGGACATTTGCTTGCAGAAGCGGGACTGACAGACTGTGAAGTGATCGTAGGATATCAGCTGTCCTATCCGGAGGAAAGCATCCGGATCCTGACCCCGGGGCAGTGTGAGGAGATTACGGAGGAAGGGTTATATACCTGCCTGATCCGCAATCCTCACTGGCAACCGGAACGCCTGACCCATGGAAGAGCCGATACCTGTTTTCTGCGGGATGCTTCGGAAACCGAGGGAAAAATCCGCAGAACGCCAATGACAAAAGAAGAAGTCCGCGAGGTCAGCATCTGCAAGCTGCATCTGACAGAAAACGCCGTGGTCTATGACATCGGCAGCGGCACCGGATCCGTTGCCATAGAGATCGCCGGGGTGCCCGGAGGAGTGCAGGTCTATGCCATTGAGAGAAAGCCGGAGGCGGTGGAACTGCTTCGAAAGAACAGAGAGCATTTTCACATGGATAATATACAGATCATTGAAGCCCCGGCACCGGAAGGACTGGAAGAATTACCAGTGCCGACCCATGCCTTTATCGGCGGCAGCGGCGGTAGATTGCTGGATATTTTACAGGTTTTGTACCGGAAGAATCCCCATATGCGTATTGTGATCAATGCCATCAGCATGGAGACCATTGCAGAACTTAAGGAAGTGCTGGATACTTTTCCGATGGAGGAAGAGGAGATCCTGCAGATGCAGGTAAGCCGGGTGAAGAAGCTTTTAAGCTATCATCTGCCCCAGGCGGAAAATCCGGTGTGGATCTGCTCGTTTACGTTCCGGGAGACAGGAACGGATCCTATGGATAACACGAAGAAAACAAAACAAAACGCAGGGGAGACCGGAAACGGTAAGAATGGAGAAGTACAGAGATGACCGGAGCACAGAAAAAGAAGATACGCCGTATCATGATCGCTGCACCGAAGAGCGGCAGCGGCAAGACTACGATCACCTGTGGATTATTGCAGATTTTTAAAGAAAACGGTGAGGATATTTCTTCCTGTAAATGCGGTCCGGATTATATTGATCCTATGTTCCACAGACAGGTGCTGGGGGTGCCCTCTCGGAATCTGGATACCTTTTTTACCGGAGAAGAGGGCACCCGTAAGCTGTTTTTGAAGGATCGCAGAGAAGACGAGCTTGTGGTCATGGAAGGTGTTATGGGATTGTATGACGGGCTGGGCGGCATCCGTGAGGAAGGCTCCTCCTATCATCTGGCAAAGGTGACGCAGACCCCCATCCTGCTGGTGGTGGATGCAAAAGGCATGGGGAGATCGGTGATCCCTCTGATTGCCGGATTCCTGGCTTACGATAAGGCACATCTGATCCGTGGCGTGATCTTCAACCGGATGTCCGCAGCCTATTATGAGATACTGAAGCCCTTGGCAGAAGATGAACTGGGCATTGCGGTACTGGGGTATTTTCCGGAAAATAAGGACCTGCAGATCGCCAGCAGACACTTAGGCTTGTGCATGCCGGGAGAACTGGAAGACTTGCAGGGACAGATCCGTATGACAGCAGAGAGATTACGGGAGACCGCAGACATTTCAAAACTGTTGCAGATTGCAGAGGAAGCGGAGCCGTTGGAGGAAGAGACGGTAGTGGAAGATTCCGTAGAAACCAGCGAAGCAATACACCCACGGATCGCCGTAGCCCGGGATGAAGCCTTTTGCTTTTATTACGAAGAGAACCTGCGTCTGCTGGAACAGGCGGGCGCGGAACCGGTGTATTTTTCCCCGCTGCATGACAGAAACTTACCGGAAAACATTCACGGATTGTTACTGGGCGGTGGATATCCGGAACTGTATGCCGGACAGTTAAGCGAGAATGATGCCATGCGCACAGCGATCCGGAAGGCAGTCACAGACGGCCTGCCCACGGTGGCAGAGTGCGGCGGTTTTCTATACCTGCATACGACCCTGACGGACCGGGAAGGACATTCCTATCCCATGGCGGGAGTCCTGCCCGGTAAATGCTTCGACACCGGACACCTGGTGCGCTTCGGATACATTGAACTGGAAGAGAACAGCGGATATTTTATGCCTCGTGGCAGCCGCATCCGTGCCCACGAATTCCACTATTATGACAGTGAAGACAACGGCGCAGACTGCATCGCTACCAAACCCTCCACCGGACGAAATTATCCCTGCATCCACGTGGGAGAGAATCACTGGTACGGTTTTCCCCACCTCTATTATCCATCCTGCCCGGAGTTCGCGGAGCGCTTCGTGGAGAATGCAAAAAAATTCTCAAAAAGCGGAAAAGATATGTTATAATCGTAGTATCTTTTTTGCTCGGAGGATAAATCAATGGAAAAATCAAAGGTATATTTTACAGATTTCAGGACCCGTCTGGGAGAGGGGCTTCCCAGTAAGTTAAAGCGTCTGATGAAGGCGGCGGGGATTCAGAATATTGATATGGATCACAAATTTGTTGCCATCAAGCTGCACTTCGGAGAGCTGGGCAACCTGGGCTTCTTACGTCCGAATTATGCGAAAGCGGTAGCGGATGTGGTAAAGGAGCTGGGCGGTGTGCCTTTTCTGACCGACTGCAACACCCTGTACCCCGGCAGCCGTAAGAATGCCATCGAGCATATGTACTGTGCCTGGGAGAATGGTTTCACGCCACTGACGGTGGGATGTCCCGTGATCATTGGCGATGGACTCAAGGGAACGGATGACATCGAGGTACCGGTAGAAGGCGGCGAATATGTGAAGAATGCGAAGATCGGTCGTGCCATCATGGATGCGGATGTGTTTATTTCCCTGAATCATTTCAAAGGACATGAGACGGCGGGGTTTGGCGGTGCTATTAAAAACATCGGTATGGGCTGCGGCTCCAGAGCGGGCAAAATGGAGCAGCATGCGCAGGGCAAGCCGGAGATCGACGAGAGTCTGTGCCGGGGCTGTAAGCGCTGCATGAAGGAATGTGCCAATGATGGACTGGTATATGATGAGACCACACATAAGATGCACATTGATCATGAGAAGTGTCTGGGCTGCGGACGCTGCATTGGTGCCTGCAATTTTGATGCGATCCACAGCGGCTATGATGCGGCAACGAAAGATTTTAACTGCCGCATGGCAGAATATGCGAAGGCTGTCGTGGACGGCAGACCGAATTTCCATATCTCTCTGGTAGTGGATGTGTCTCCGAACTGTGACTGCCACTGCGAAAACGATGCTCCTATTCTGCCCAATATCGGTATGTTTGCATCCTTTGATCCCCTGGCGCTGGATCAGGCCTGTGTGGATGCCTGCCTGAAGCAGACACCGCTGCCGAACAGCCAGCTGACGGATGCCATGGCAAAAGAGGGATTTTGCGATCATCATGATCATTTTGAAAATACCACTCCCAATGCGGAGTACAAGACCTGCCTGGAGCATGCGGAGAAGATCGGCATCGGCAGCAGAGACTATGAACTGATCACGATTTCGTAAGCTTGAAAAGCGAAGAAATCGTTTATGAAGTAATTTTTGGAGAGGATGAACTTATGCGGCCAATGGTAAGCATCATTGTTCCGATATACAATGCGGAACAATATTTACGACGCTGTGTCGACAGCATTTTGAACCAGGAATATACGGATTATGAACTGCTGCTGGTCAATGATGGCAGTACGGATGCTTCCGGCGATATTTGTGAAGAGTACGGAGACAGAGATCCCAGAGTCATTGTGATCCAAAAGGAGAACACCGGAGTCTCCGACAGCAGAAACCGGGCGCTTGACCGTGCCCGGGGAAAATATCTGCAGTTCCTCGACAGTGACGACTGGATCACACCGGATGCCACCAGACTGTTCGTGCGGGCAGCTGAGGAGTACGGCTGTGACATGGTCATTTCTGACTTTTACCGCGTGGTGGGAGAGCGTCTGTCCCCCAAGGGAGACATCGAAGAGGAGGGCGTGCTCACCAGAGAAGAGTTCGCAGCACATATGATGGAGAATCCGGCGGATTTTTATTACGGTGTGTTGTGGAACAAGCTGTACCGCAGGGATATTGTGGAAGAGCATAAGCTACGCATGGATACGGATATCAGCTGGTGTGAGGATTTTATGTTCAATCTGGAATATATCCGCTATGCGAAAGTATTCTATGCCCTGCATGCGCCCATTTATTATTATGTGAAGAGGAAAGGCTCTCTTGCCAGTCAGGGCATTAATATCTCGAAGACTGTGAAGATGAAGCTGAATGTATTTGAGTACTACAATAACTTCTACAAACATGTTCTGGAAGAGGAAGATTATGAGAAGAACCGTCTGCAGGTATACCGTTTTTTTATCGATGCTGCGGGGGACGGCACCGTTCCGCCTTCAATCCTGCCCGGTTCCAAGAAGCTGGGAGACGAGAGAGTCTTTGTCAATACAGAGATCTTACAGGCGGAAGGACCTGCAGGAGAGGATTACCGTAAGAGAAAGTTATTAGAACATTATCTGGAGCCGGTGGCGTTAAAAGGAGATCTGAAGGTCATGGATGTGCGTCTGCTTTTGTGTCTGTGTGAAAAGCACGAATGGGACAGCAGACGGGAACTGGCGGATTTCGCCGGAATCACCCGGACGAATCTGACCAGCGGATTGCAGCGACTGACCATGAAGGGATTCCTGAAAGTAGAAGAGGTGAAGGAACCCAAGCCATCCAAAAAAGATAAGACGACCGGAAAAAATAAAATGAAAGCAGCGGAGATGGCAGAAACGAAGCGGAAGGGACGGGGAGGCAGGATCGCCGTGACGATTCTTCCGGCAGCAGATGCCGTTATGAAAGAACTGGAGATGGCACAGAGGGATTATGATGCTGCCAGATTCGCCGGCTTCACAGAGGAAGAACTCATTAAATATGCTGAGCTGTCTGAGAAGATCAAAGAGAATACAAAGAATATTTTATATTTTCTTAATTGACAGGGTAGTTTCTAAAAAGTTATGATAAGTAAGTATATAAGTATATATGATGTCGGGGTCAAAAGCCCCCGACTTTGATACCTACGGATTGCTTCGTGCTACGCACTACCACAATCCTACCCAATAATTCGCATATCGTGGGATTATCATCCCACTTTTATGCTCATATCGGGGCGGGTCATATATAGAAATGTGAGGGAAAGGAAGGTATTTGGATGAAGAAAAACGCAGAGTATATGTTGGAACATGCCGGCCTGTGCAGAGCGGCAGATAGATTGGAACCCCAGATGTTCGATGAGTATGGCGTGCAGAGGGGGTTGCGTGATAAGAACGGTAACGGCGTAGTCGCAGGCCTTACCAATATCTCCCGGATCGAATCCTTCAAAATGGAGGATGGCAAAAAGATACCCTGTGAAGGTAAGCTGTGGTATCGCGGTTATGACTGTATCGAACTGGTCAACGGATTCCGCGGGGATCATTTCGGATTCGAAGAAGTGGCTTATTTACTTTTGTTCGGTAAGCTGCCGAATCGTGACGAACTGAAGCATTTTAACGATATTCTGGCATCCAGCAGAACTTTGCCTACCAACTTCACCAGAGATGTCATCATGAAAGCTCCCAGCAGTGACATCATGAATTCCCTGACCAGGAGTGTTCTGACACTGGCTTCCTATGATAAAAATTGCAGCGATACTTCCATTGAAAATGTATTAAGACAATGTCTGGGACTGATCGCTGTGTTCCCTATGCTGGCAGTCTACGGCTACCATGCATATAATCACTATTCCAATGATGAGAGTATGTACATACATCGTCCGCAGAAGAAGCTTTCCACAGCAGAGAATCTGCTGATGATGCTTCGTCCCGACAAACAATATACCGAACTGGAGGCCAAAGTACTGGATACCGCACTGGTGCTGCATATGGAGCACGGCGGCGGTAACAATTCCACCTTCACTACCAGAGTCGTAACCTCTTCCGGATCCGACACTTATTCCGTAGTGGCAGCAGCGCTTTCTTCTCTGAAGGGACCCAAGCACGGTGGTGCCAATATCAAGGTCGTAGAGATGATGCGGGATATCGAAGCCCATGTGTCCGACTGGACTGATGAGGATGCGGTAAGAGTTTATCTGAACAAGATTTTGAATAAGGAAGCCTTTGACGGCAAGGGACTGATCTATGGTATGGGTCATGCTGTCTACTCTCTGTCCGACCCCAGAGCCCAGGTATTTAAGAGCTTCGTGGAGAAGCTGGCAGTAGCCAAGGGCAGAGACAAGGATTTCGCATTGTACTCCATGATCGAGCGGATGGCACCGGAGGTCATCTCCCAGAAGTCCAGGATCTATAAGGGCGTCAGCGCCAATGTGGATTTCTACAGCGGATTCGTATACAGCATGCTGGAGATCCCACTGGAATTATATACACCGATTTTTGCCATCGCAAGAATCGTGGGATGGAGCGCGCATCGTATTGAAGAATTGATCAATATGGATAAGATCATCCGTCCCGCTTATAAGAGCGTGATGCAGGAACTGGAATATGTTCCGTTGGATCAGAGATAAAAATAAAAAGGGACTGCGTATTTTTGCGCAGTCCTTTGATGATTGTTTAATGATCAGGAATAGATCTTACAGATAATGGATACGATCTCTTCAGCGGATTCCATGGAATTTTCCATGATCCAGGTGACGTAGATATTGTAGAGGGAACCGGAGAACGCACGAAGCGTGTAATAGAAATCCCGGCCTTTATCTTCCGTATAATAGGTATCAAGGATATAACTGTCCAGGGCCTGCAGCAGCAGATGCCCCAGTCCTGTGTTCACCAGGCAGGCAATGAATTCTCTGTAATGATCAAAGTATTCATAGCAGTGCAGCATATTGCGGTAGTCGTTATAATTGCCTTTATCAGGCCAGGCAGCGACATCCTGACGGTAGGCATCTACCAGATCCTTCAGATAACTGATGAAGATCTCGTCCATGGAGTTGTAATTGCGGTAATAAGTCATACGGGAGACTCCGGCCCGCTCGGTCAGCTCTGAGATGGTAATATTGGACAGAGATTTTGTCTGAAGCAGCTGCATCAAAGCCTGCACCATGCAATCTCTGGAAAATTGTTTGGAATGGTTCGTGGACATGGCAGATCACCTTCTTAATGTTTTCTACTGACAGTATAAAACGTAACACAATCCGGGAAAATACGCAAGGAAAGTTCCTCGCGGAAAGGAGCGGTATATGGCGGGAACAGTCATAGAATATTTAAAAAAATACGGAGATATTCCATTTTGCGAAAAACCTCTGAATGATGTGGACAGTCTGGCCTTATGCCAGCTTTCTTATCTGAAGTTCGACGGAATGGTCAGTGACGTACGTCACAACGGTCCTTCTGTGACGCTGCAGGAGATCGCCAAACGGCCGGATGTGGAGCAGCTGTTCGGAGATGTGCGTTTTGAAAAGGAGAACCGGGCACTGTTTGAAGGGCTGCTTAGCGGCAGACGCTTCCGGAATATGAAGCTGAATTGTTATATTAACCTGGTGGAAAAGGAGTGGGAGACCCAGTTCTCTGCGATTACCTTTATCCTGGATGACGGAACGCTGTTTTTGGCATTCCGCGGCACGGATGAGACTATTGTGGGGTGGAAGGAAGACTTTAATATGGCATTCCTGAATCCGGTACCGGGGCAGGAATACAGTGTAAAATATGTAAATATGGTCACCGGATGGCTGCATCAGCCCTTTTACATCGGAGGACATTCCAAGGGCGGCAACCTGGCGGTGTACAGTGCCATGAAATGTGCGCCCTTTGTACGGAAGCGGATCCAAAAGATATACAGTCTGGACGGACCGGGATTCCGGCCGGAGGTGCTGAAGGAATGTCATTACAATGCGATAGAAGACAAGGTGGTAAAGCTGCTTCCGCATTCTTCTATGATCGGGATGATCTTCGAGCGGGATATTCATTACCGCGTAGTGGAGAGTAAAAACCACGGTCTGCTGCAGCATGATCCTTTCTCCTGGCTGGTGAAGGATGATCATTTCGTGGATGTAGGCGATATCTATGAGAGCCAGAAGATCATGAACGAGGCTCTGAATGAATGGATCCTGTCCCTGAACGAGGAGCAGGTCCGTACCTTTGTAGACACACTTTATCAGGTGATCTCCGCATCACAGGCGGACGATCTGATCACTTTTACCGCAGATTGGAAAAAGAGTATGAATGCGGTAGTTACCGCATTGAAGGAAGTGGACGATCAGACCGCAGAGATGCTGCGTGGGATCATTCGTTCGCTGTTTGAGATAGCCAGGTGCAAGGTGAAGGAAGAACTGACCGCCACCAAAAAAACACGACACAGATTTAAAAATACGAAGCGAGCAGGGAAAGCAGAGGAAGTCCGGCCGGATCCGGCAGCCTCTCCGGATGCCACTGTAACCCAAGGATCGGCAGCTCGTCATGCTCCAAAGCTTCGGGGCAGCCATCGTCAGGGCAGACCTGGATGATCTTAAGGTGCTGACCTAAGCGGCCGATCCGTTGGTGATGAGCACTGTTGACGCGCATTTTGGCAGGAAAATACTTGAAAAGACGGGAATCATCTACCATAATAGTATCATGAAACACATCGCCGGAAGGGGAACTGTGCAGGCAGTCTTCGGGCATATCCTGTGTGATCGTACCGCCGAAGGCAACATTGATGACCTGCATGCCCTTGCAGATCCCGATGACAGGGATTCCGGCGGCAATCGCTATGTCGAGAGCCTGGAATTGCAGGATGTCCAGTTCGGTGTCAACAGTGCGGGAACCTTTGTTTTTTTCACCGAAAAAAGCAGGAGTGATATCTCCGCCGCCCGGCAGGATCAGAGCGTCGCAGGAAATGACCTCTCCGGGAACCAGAGTAGTCACGATCTGCGCGGGAAGTGCACGGAAAAAGGCTTCATAATTTCCTGTTTTGGACTTGCGCCCCAAAATGACTAATTTTGTCATATAATTTTCTGATACCTCATTTTTTTATAGTTAATATATGCCATAACTTTTGATTTTTGCATAGGACAAATTAGCAAAAATGTATCTTACACTTTTTTATAAATAGGAGTAAAATAGCAACGACCATGAGGGAGCGGAAACTCCTTCAGGGATGTTTACGGAAAGGAAGTGGTATTATGGAGGAATTGGCATCAGAACTGCTCAAAGAACTGAACTGTGATACGGCGTTTTCAATCAAGCTTCCGGCAGGTCTTCCACTGATCGGCGGAGTACAGCTGGATATTGCGGAATCGGTAGTGATCACATGGGTAGTCATGGCAGTCATTCTGATCTTGTCGATTATCCTTACAAGCAACCTCAAAGTACACAATGTCAGCAGACGACAGCTGGTGGCAGAGACGATCGTGACGAAGCTGGAAGGCATTGTTACGGGAATGATCGGAGAGGAAGGGAAACGGTATGTACCGTATCTGGTAAGTGTACTGTTATACCTGGGCATATCCAATATCATCGGATTGTTCGGTATGAAGCCCCCTACCAAGGATCTGAACGTAACGGCGGCACTGGCACTGATGAGTATCATCCTGGTGGAAGCAGCAGGCATCCGCAAAAAAGGCGTGGGCGGATGGATCAAGAGCTTCACCGAGCCTATCGCGATCGTAACACCCATCAATATCCTGGAGGTGTTCATCAAGCCCCTGTCTTTGTGTATGCGATTGTTTGGTAACGTTTTGGGAGCATTCGTTATCATGGAGCTGTTGAAGCTTCTGGTTCCGGTAGCATTGCCGGTACCCTTCAGCTTTTACTTTGATATTTTTGATGGACTGATCCAGGCGTATGTATTCGTATTCCTGACATCTATGTACATTAAGGAAGCCATTGAATAAGTAACTATTCACTAACAACACTTTTTTAAAACTAGGAGGATTCATTATGATAGCTATTGGAGCAGGTATTGCAGCACTGGCATGTATCGGAGCAGGTATCGGTATCGGTATCGCAACAAGTAAGGCAGCAGAGGCTGTGGCAAGACAGCCGGAAGCAGAGAGCAAGATCACCAAGATCTTACTGTTAGGTGGTGCGCTGGCAGAGGCAACCGCTATTTACGGATTCGTTATCGGTATCTTAATTATCTTATTCATGGCATAAGGAACGGTATAACGACGTAAGAAAGGATGAAAGCACATGCTGAGATTAGATATTAATATTGTATGGACCATCCTGAATCTGTTGATCATATTTGCCATTGTGAAGATCTTCCTGATCAAGCCCATCCACAAGATCCTGGATGCAAGACAGGCAGAGATCGATAAGCAATATGCAGATGCAAAAGCTGCACAGGACAGTGCCGAGGAACTCAAGACTAAGTACGAGGCATCCTTAAGCGGTGTCCAGGCAGAAAAGGAAGGCATCCTGAACGAGGCAAGAGGCAAGGCTAGCAACGAGTATGACCGTATCGTGGCAGATGCCCAGACCGAAGCAAAAAAGATCCTGGACAATGCCGATAAAAATGCCGCACTGGAAGAGCAGAAGCGTATCCAGCAGGCACAGGAGCAGATCGCCGGTCTGGTAGTGGAAGCTACTGCAAAGCTGGTGGCAGCCAAACAGAATGCAGATTCAGACAGAGAACTTTACAACCAATTTATAGCAAAGACAGGTGAAGAGATTGATTAGTACAGCTTTAGAATACGCAAAAAGATTGCGTGAACTGAATATCCCCGGAGACATTGTAGGTCAGACAGGCGATATCTTTAAAGCCGTACCGCAGGTGAAACTGGATTTCGAATCTCCTGCCGTGGCACTGTCTGCCAAGCACAATGTAATAGAAAAAGTATTTCCCTTACAGATCAGAGATTTCCTGAAGGTCCTGTGTGATAACGGAGATATCTATCTGTGGGATGATATCTGCACTGCGTATAGAGAACTCTCTCCCGAGAAAAAGGGTGAGTTCGTTGTGACCCTGTCCTATGTGACAGCACCGACAGAGGAGCAGTTACAGAATATCCGTGATTTTGTACAGAAGAAATATCACAGAGACGATATGGTCTTCGAGACGAAGGAAGACCCGGCTTTGGGCGGCGGTTTCATCATCCGTGCCGGTAACGAAGTCTATGACTGGAGTACCAATGGCCGTATGAAGCAGTTCGCAGACAAGCTTTCCCAGGTAGGTAAGACTGCCAGCGAGCAGGGGATCATCTCTATCCTGAAGGGTGAGATCGAAGATTTCCACCTGCAGGCACAGGAGCATGAGATCGGTTCCGTCAGCTGGGTAGGTGACGGTATCGCCAATGTCAATGGTATCGACCATGCTGAGTACGGTGAGATCGTTATCTTTGATTCCGGTGTCAAGGGAATGGTACAGGATGTCCGCAGGGATGAGATCGGATGTATCCTGTTCGGTCATGATACCGAGATCCGTGAGGGTACCAGAGTCGTTCGTACCGGCAAGAGAGCCGGTATCCCCGTAGGTGACGGATTCAAGGGCAGGATCGTGGATGCTCTGGGAGCACCCATCGATGGCGCAGGTCCCATTAAGGAAGAGGGGTATCGTCCCATCGAGCAGCCTGCTCCTTCCATCGTGGACAGACAGTCCGTAGGTGTACCTATGGAGACCGGTATTCTGGCAATCGATTCCATGTTCCCCATCGGTCGTGGACAGCGTGAGCTGATCATCGGTGACCGTCAGACCGGTAAGACCTCCATCGCCATCGACGCCATCCTGAACCAGAAGGGTAAGGATGTGGTATGTATCTATGTAGCCATCGGTCAGAAGGCATCCACCATTGCAAAGCTGGTAGGAACCCTGAAGAAGAACGATGCCATGGATTACACTATTATCGTATCCGCAACCGCCAGCGATCCTGCACCCCTGCAGTACATCGCACCTTATTCCGGTACGGCACTGGCTGAGTATTTCATGTATCAGGGCAAGGATGTTCTCATCGTATATGATGATCTGTCCAAGCATGCGGTAGCTTACCGTGCACTGTCCCTGTTACTGGAGCGTTCTCCCGGACGTGAGGCATATCCCGGAGACGTATTCTATTTACATTCCAGACTGCTGGAGCGTTCCGCAAGACTGAGCGCAGACAAGGGCGGCGGTTCCATTACCGCACTGCCGATCATCGAGACTCAGGCAGGCGATGTATCCGCATACATTCCGACCAACGTTATCTCCATCACGGACGGTCAGATTTTCCTGGAGAGTGATCTGTTCTTCTCCGGTATGAGACCCGCAGTCAATGTCGGTCTGTCTGTATCCCGTGTCGGCGGTGCCGCACAGACCAAGGCAATGAAGAAGGCAGCCGGAAGTATCCGTATCGACCTGGCACAGTTCCGTGAGATGGAAGTGTTCACACAGTTTGCATCCGATCTGGACAATGCCACCAAGGAGCAGTTACAGCACGGTCATGTATTGATGGAGCTGTTAAAGCAGCCTCTGTGCAGACCTTTAAGCATGGCAGAACAGGTTATGACCCTGTGTGCAGCCAACGGCAGAGTAATGCTGGACGTGCCTGTAGATCATGTGAAGGATTTCCAGATGCAGTTCTTAAGTTACATGAAGGAGCAGCACAGTGACATCGTTCGTCAGTTAGAGACCACCAAGGCACTGGATGACGAGCTGAATAAGCAGATCTGCGATGCAGCTGAGGAATTTAAAAAGGAATTTTTGCAAAAATAATATTTGCAAACAGTGATAGTAATATAGGAGGTTAACATGGCAAATACGCGAGAAATACAAAGTCGTATGAAAAGCATTCAGGATACTATGAAGATCACCAATGCCATGTATATGATCTCTTCCACAAAGCTTCGGAAAGCCAAGAAGAATCTGGAAGAGACGGAGCCTTACTTCTATACTCTGCAGACTATGGTCAGCAGAATCGTCCGTCACTTACCGGAGATCGACAATAAGTACTTCGATGAGCGTAAGGACAAACCGGCCGAGGAGAAGACTACGGGACTGGTAGTAGTCACCGCAGATAAGGGACTGGCCGGAGCCTATAACCATAATGTACTGAAGATGGCGGAAGAGCAGATGCAGAAAGCCGGACAGACAGGAAAATATAAGCTGTTTGTCGTGGGTGAGCTGGGACGTCAGTATTTCGGACACAGAGGCATCGAGGTGGCAGAGCAGTTTCATTATACTGCACAGAACCCGACCCTGCATCGTGCCCGGATCATTACGGAGACGATCCTGGAGCAGTTTCAGGCAGAGCAGCTGGATGAGGTATATATTATTTATACCAATATGGTAAACAGCGTGACAACCGAACCGCAGATGATGCGTCTGTTACCTATCATAAAAGAACGGTTTATTACCAAAGACGGACAGGATCTGAGTATGTATCAGGAGCCGCTTGTCATGACACCGTCCCCGAAGGCGGTGCTTGATAACATTGTTCCCGATTTTGTCATGGGATATGTATACGGCGCATTGGTAGAATCGTTCTGCAGTGAACAGAACGCCAGAATGATGGCCATGGAGGCTGCAAATAAAAATGCATCCGCCATGATCCATGATCTGTCCATTCAGTACAACCGGGTACGGCAGGCTATGATCACACAGGAGATCACTGAGGTCATTGCCGGTGCCAAGGCTCAGAAAAAGAAGAAAAAGGCAAGAAAGGAGGTCCTGAGCAATTGAGTAACGTAAGTGAAAAAAATCATGGTAAGATCGTTCAGGTCATGGGACCTGTTGTAGACGTAGAGTTCGAGAACAATGACCTTCCTTTTATCAAGGATGCTCTGGAAGTATACAGCGAAGGTAAACGTCTGGTCATGGAAGTGGCACAGCATATCGGCAACAATACCGTCCGCTGTATTATGTTAGGTGCCAGTGAAGGACTCTGCAAGGATATGGATGTTATTGCTACCGGTAAAGGAATTCAGGTTCCGGTAGGTAAAAAGACACTGGGAAGATTGTTCAACGTATTGGGAGAGACCATCGATGGTGGAGAATCCCTGGAGGGAGAGGAGCATTGGGTCATCCACAGAGATCCGCCTTCCTTCGAAGAGCAGAGCCCGGTCGTAGAGATGCTGGAGACCGGTATTAAAGTTATCGATCTGCTGGCACCCTATGCAAAGGGTGGTAAGATCGGTCTGTTCGGTGGTGCCGGTGTCGGCAAGACTGTGCTGATCCAGGAGCTGATCCGAAATATTGCTACGGAGCACGGTGGCTATTCTATTTTCACCGGTGTCGGCGAGCGTTCCCGTGAGGGTAATGATCTGTGGAGTGAGATGAAGGAGTCCGGAGTATTAGAGAAGACCGCGCTAGTCTTCGGTCAGATGAATGAGCCCCCCGGAGCACGTATGCGTGTCGCCGAGACAGGACTGACCATGGCAGAGTATTTCCGTGATGAAGAGCACCAGAATGTGTTGCTGTTCATTGATAACATCTTCCGTTTTGTGCAGGCAGGTAGTGAGGTATCCGCACTGTTAGGCCGTATGCCTTCCGCAGTAGGATATCAGCCCACACTGGCTACCGAGGTCGGTGAGTTACAGGAACGTATCGCTTCCACGAACAAGGGTAGTGTTACTTCCGTTCAGGCTGTTTACGTGCCTGCGGATGACCTGACTGACCCCGCACCCGCGACTACGTTCGCACATCTGGATGCCACCACCGTTCTGTCCCGTAAGATCGTGGAACAGGGTATTTACCCCGCAGTGGATCCCCTGGAATCCACTTCCCGTATCCTGGAAGAGGATGTGGTAGGTAAGGAGCATTATGAGACTGCACGCCAGGTGCAGGCAATGCTGCAGAAGTACAAGGAACTGCAGGATATTATCGCCATCCTGGGTATGGAGGAACTGTCCGATGAGGATAAGGTAACCGTATATCGTGCCCGTAAGATCCAGCGTTTCCTGTCCCAGCCCTTCCATGTGGCAGAGAACTTCACCGGTGTACCCGGCAAGTATGTGCCTGTGAAGGAGACTATCCGCGGATTCCGTGCGATCATCGACGGTGAGATGGATGAGTATCCGGAAGCTGCATTCTTCAATGTAGGTACCATTGATGAGGCAGTGGAAAAGGCTAAGAAGCTCATGGCACAGTAAGGAAAGGCGGTGTGCATATGAACACCTTTAGTTTGAAGGTCATTGCCAGTGATAAAGTATTTTTCGATGGAAAATGTGGCATTATTATCGTACCGGCTCTGGACGGTGAGCAGGCCATTATGTCTCACCACGAGGATATGGTCATTGCCACGAGAGAGGGCGAGGTACGCTTCAAGGAAAAAGAGGAGGATGACTGGACCAAAGCCGTAGTCGGTGTGGGCTGTGTCTACATTTCTCATAACCGTGTGATCATGCTGGTGGATACGGCAGAACGCCCGGAGGATATCGACAGAGTCCGTGCGGAGGCTGCCCTGGAGCGTGCGAAGGAACAGCTGCGTCAGAAGCAGAGTATCCAGGAGTATCATGTATCCCAGGCATCCATGGCGAGAGCAATGCTGCGCCTGAAAGAAGCCGGAAAATACGAAGTCAAGTAGTAATACGTAAAACATATGTAAAAAGTAACAAAAATAAGCCTGTAATGTTAGCAAATGTGTGCAATTCGGAAATTGTTATTTTTCTGTCATTGCGATAAAATCTCTTCAGAATCGTAAGGAGAGTTAAGCGATGGATTATTTACAGAAAAAATCAATACGAAGTGTCGCAGCTGCCATTGCAGGCTTTTTGCGTCACTGCGTTAGGAAAATAGGAATCACCAGAGAGAAACTTCCTTCCTGCATAGCACTTGCGGTATGTCCGCTGGTGACATTTTATCTGTTTGAACTGTATACCCACAATCCTTTCACAACAATGCATTTCAAGACACAGATATTGAACATGGCGTTTTATGTACTGACTGCGCTTCTGTTATTCGGAATCGTTAAATATGTCCGGGCAGCTCTGATGCTGCAGACAGCATTTTTCATGGCGGCGGGTCTGGCGAATTATTATGTGTTGAATTTCCGGTCAGCACCTATTATGCCCTGGGATATTTATTCCATCGGTACGGCTGCCAGTGTGGCAGGGAATTTTAACTATACACTGAAGGGCAGCACGGTGCTGGTCATTATAGGATTCCTGATATTGCTGTTGATCGAGAGCCGTTTTCATATGAAGGCTCCGGCGAGAGTGGCAAAAAGAGCGGCACTCATACTGCTTAGCATTGTATTGATCTACGGTTATACCGGTATGATACAGAGTGAGAGCTTTGTGAGAAGCTTTGGTCTGTATGATAAGCTGTTTACCCCTACCGTCATGAACAAAAGAGATGGCAATATCGTGGCGTTCCTGATGGAACTGGAGTATATGGATGTGGAGAAGCCGTCAGGATATTCTCCGGAGGAGACCGGCAGTAAGTATACACAGGCAGGACAGGATTCCGCAGGGCTTACGGCAGCCGTGGAAGATCCGGAGAGCGTGAAGCGCCCGAATATCATTGTCATCATGGATGAGGCCTTTTCCGATCTGGCGGTGAGAGGCGATTTCACCACCAACGAGGACTATATGCCCTTTATTCACAGATTACAGCAGGGCGCGGAGAATACCAGAACCGGTTATCTGAATGTTTCCGTGCTGGGTGGAAATACTGCCAATACGGAGTTCGAATTCCTCACAGGCAATACCATTGGATTCCTGCCCCAGGGCAGTGTGGCTTACCAGCAGTATGTGCAGAAAGAGACGCCGTCTCTGGCATCCTACCTGAAGGAGCTGGACTATCATACCGTGGCGATCCATCCGTATTATGCCAGCGGCTGGGACAGAGACAGAGTCTATCCGTTACTTGGTTTTGATGAGTTTTTATCCCAGGATGATTTCACGAATCCGAAACGGATCCGCAATTATATCTCCGATGAGAGTAGTTTTGCCAAGATCATCGAACTGTATGAGAATAAAAAAGAGGGCGAGCCGCTGTTTGTCTTTAACGTAACCATGCAGAACCACAGCGGTTACGAAGAGGAATTCCATAACTTTACCCCGGATATTACCGTGGATGGAATTGACTCCAAAGCATTGTCCATGTATCTGTCGCTGGTAAAACAGACGGATTCTGCTCTGCAGGGTTTGATCGATTATTTCTCTCAGGCAGATGAGGATACCATGATCGTATTCTTCGGAGATCATCAGCCTACGACTTATGTGAGCAATCCGATCTTAAGAAATAATAAAGTGAATCCGGAGACTTTAACAGACGAGGAAAATCTGTTAAAATATAAAGTACCTTATGTGATCTGGAGCAACTTTGACATCGAGGAGCAGACGGACGGAGAGACCAGTGCTAATTATCTGGCAATGGATGTGTTGGAGAACTGTGATCTGCCACTGCCTGCCCTGCAGAGCAGTCTGACCGGGCTTCGGAAGGAATACCCGGTGATCAGTGCAGCAGGTGTGAGAGAGGTGGACGGCACTCTTACGACGGTGAAGGAATGTGGGGAAGCATTCAACGATTACCGGAGCCTGGAGTATTATCTGCTGTTTGATTACGAAAGGTAAAACATTAGAGATCACGGAGAAGACTAAGATGAATGGCAACAAGACGACAGCAATAAGTGCAGAACGCAGGACGCAGAGAGGAATCTCTGTGCTTGCGTTCTTTGTGCCTGCATTTATTATGCTGATCCTTTTTATCATACGGGGCATATATCCTTTTGGTGACCGGAGTTTTCTGTTCTCCGACATGTACCATCAGTATATGCCTTTTTTAAGTGAATTCGTACACAAGATCAAAGCGGGAGAGGGACTGTCTTATTCTTACAACGTGGGGATCGGATCGAATTTCCTGGCATTATATGTCTATTATGTGGCAAGTCCTTTTAACTGGCTGGTATTTTTGCTTCCGGAGAGTCTGATCATGGAATTCATGAGTTATCTCGTGATCCTGCGGATCGGTCTTATGGGACTTACGTTCAGTATTTATCTGCGGAAGACGTTTGGCAAGGCGGATCCGGCGGTGATCCTTTTTTCCACCTGCTATGCCCTGTCCGGCTATCTGGCAGCCTATAACTGGAATGTGATGTGGCTGGACTGCCTGATCCTGTTACCTCTGATCCTTCTGGGAGCGGAGCGGCTGGCCAGAGAGGGCAGATGGATCATGTACACTGTGACTCTGGGGCTTTGCATCCTGACCAATTACTATATTTCCATTATGATCTGTATCTTCCTGGTGCTGTATTTCGGAATGCTGCTGATCACGGAATATTATACCATGACGGAAGGACAGAGCCAAAAAGTAAAAACGGTATTTTGCAGGATCGGGAGATTTGCATTTGCATCGCTGCTGGCAGGAGGGCTGGCTGCGGCACTGCTGATTCCGGAGGTCTGCGCTATCTTACGGACGGATTTTGGCAATTCGGATTTCCCCGCTACGCTGGAGTCTTATTTTTCCGTGTTTGATATGCTGGCAAGACACTGCCTGTGCGTGACCACGGAGAGGGGACTGGAACACTGGCCGAACATTTACTGTGGTGTGGCAGTATTTTTACTGGTGCCCATGTATGCACTGAATGAAAAAATATCGGTGAGAAAACGGTTCTGCAATCTGGCACTGGCGGGATTTTTGCTGCTCAGCTTCGGAACCAATGTCCTGGATTTTTTATGGCACGGTCTGAATTATCCGGATTCCCTGCCGGCGAGACAGTCTTTTCTATATATTTTTCTGATCCTTGTCATGTGCTACGATGCTTTCCGGAATGTGGAAGGCACTTCTCCCAGGCAGATCATCTATGGGTATCTGGCGGCGGTGATATTTTTACTTGCCTGTGAAAAATTCGTGGAGAGCGAGGATTTCGACACGGGTATTGAAGTGCTGACGCTGGTGTTCGTTACGATCTACGGGGTGATCCTGTATCTGTACCGGACGAGGAAGAGCGAACTGATGAGGCAGGTGCTGGGGATTCTGGTGTTGGCGTGCATAGTGGCGGAGCTGAGCATCAATACATTTAATACGAGTCTGGGCACTACCGGACGAAGCGCTTATCTGGGAGACCAGGAGGATTATAAAGCGTTGTACACCCTGGCGCGGGAACAGGAGGGGGATGACTTCTTCCGTATCGAGAAGTTTACCCGCAAGACGAAAAATGACGGAACCCTGACCGGGTACCCTACGGCTTCGGTATTTTCCTCCACCATGAATTCCCAGGTCATGGATCTGTATAAGAAGCTTGGCATGCGCCACAGTAAGGTTTATTACGGCTTCGACGGAGCGACAGCTTTCGTTTCGGCACTCCTGAATGTGGATTACATGTTCGGCGGATCGGATAAATACGAAAACGGTCTGTATGAGATCGTGAATAACAGTGGAGATGTTTATTTATATCATTGTAAATATACGCTGCCCTTTGGCTATGTGGCACCGACGGGCTGGAATGTTACGGACGAGATCAGCACCGGTGTGAGAGCGCAGAATCAGCTGACCGAGGATCTGGGAATCGCAGAGCCCTTACTGGACCGGGCGACCAGTGAGACTAGCGGAGATAATGTATGTATTACGGCGGACCGGGCAGGCTACTATTACGCGAGGATCAATGCCACAGGAACCAAAAAGGTGCAGGTGCTTGGGGGAACGCTGGAGACGCAGGATTACAGTGATCTGAAGGACGGATCCATTCTGTATCTGGGATATCTGTTGGAGGGAGAGCGCGTGACGCTGACCAACGGGGATGATGAGGATGAGACGCAGAAGGTATCGGCGGAAGCCTATGTACTGAATGAAGAAGTGCTGGCACAGGCAGTGGAGATATTGTCAAAAGAACATCTGGAAAATGTAGAGATGGACAGCACTCATATTTCAGGAACCTTAAGTCTGGAAGAAGCCGGCAGACTGATCCTGTCCGTGCCTTATGAGGAGGGCTGGACGGTGCAGATTGACGGAGAAAATGCAGAGCCTGAGCAGTTCGGCGATGCCCTCATGGCATTTGATCTGGAAGCGGGAGAGCATACGATACAGATGCACTATGTACCGGAAGGACGGAATATCGGTATTTTAGTAAGCGCGGGAAGTGTACTGATCCTGTTGGGATACGTGCTGTACCAGAGGTGTGACAGGAAAAGGAAAGACTGTGCGGAGAATGAGCCTTCGCAAAAGGCAGCAGACGAAACAATGGAAAACGAGAATGCGGAGAAAACGCACACAGAGGAAGGTTCTGTGAAGGAAGAGGCAGGAAGGATGTAAGAAGGAGCGAATTATGATGAAGAAGAGTATTTGTGATACCTTGCGGCGTACCTGCCTGATCCTGGCGGGATCCCTTATTATGGCCGTGAATTTAAAAAGCTTTGTCCGCACCGGAGGACTGATTCCCGGTGGATTCAACGGTCTGACTCGTCTGATACAGGAGATCAGTGCACTGCTGTGGCACTGGGAGCCGCCCTTCTCGGTGATCAATTTTATCCTGAATGCGATTCCGGCTATCATCAGTTTCAAATTTATCGGGAAAAAATTTACCGGTTATTCCTGTCTGATGATCGTGGTGAGTGGTATCCTGACAGATATTGTGCCGTCATTTCCCATGACGCAGGATATTCTGCTGATCTCTATCTTCGGAGGATTGATCAATGCACTTGCCATCAGTCTGTGCCTGTTTGCCAATGCCACCAGCGGAGGTACGGATTTTATCGCAATTTTCCTGTCGGAGAAATACGGCATTGACTCCTGGAATTATATTTTCGCCGGAAATGTGGTGATCCTTGGGATCGCCGGAGCACTGTTCGGATGGGACAAGGCGCTGTATTCCATTATTTTCCAGTACACCTCCACCCAGGTACTGCATATATTGTACAAGCGGTATCAGAAGCAGACACTGATCATCGTGACCAAACGACCGGAGGATGTCTACGAAGCCATTGCGGAGATCACGCACCATGATGCCACACTGATCAAGGGAGAGGGCTGTTATTCCAAACAGGAATGTGATGTGCTGTACTCCGTGGTAGGACGCGATGAAGTGAATAAGGTTGTGAATACGGTGCGTAAGACCGATCCCCAGGCCTTCGTCAATATGATCCGTACGGAGAACCTGGCGGGAAGATTTTATCAGAGACCGAATGATTAAGAGTTGTAAAAAAGAGCCTGAGAGTCAGCAGTTTAACTGACACTCAGGCTTGCGTATTTTTTCGGGGAGATGCCCACGGCTTTGGTGAAAGCTTTGAAAAAATTGCTGTAGTCTGTGAAACCACTGCGTTCGAAGGCTTCCATGACATTACCGTTTTCGTTCAATACGGCTTTGGCGATACTGATGCGGCGGGCGGTGATGTATTTGTTGATCGTGGTGCCGGTGGCGGATTTGAAGATCCTGCAGATATAGGATTCACTTAAGTAAAACTGTCCGGCTAACTGTTCTATGGTAATGGGCTGGGAGATATTCTGGTTGATGAAGGTTAAAATATCGTCCACCTGATGGTTGTAGCGGTAGGAGCTGTCCTTGTATTCCGCGGCATCTGCGGTGTTTTCTCCGGTGGAGGTCTGTTCCGTGTTCCTGACGAACAGAGTGTTGAGCATGACCATCAGTTCCATGAAAGCGGCATATTCCGTAATGTCATGGGCGAAGCCCTCAGCAGAGGTGATTTTGTTGATATAATAGAGAAATCGCTTCTGTTGTTCCTTATTTAATGACAGCTTATGGGAAAAAGGGGTACTGCGGTGGGTGAAACAGAAGCTCAGATCTGTCTGCTCTGTGGAAAGCTGTTTCATGAAGTCCGGCGCTACCGACAGGACGATCCGCTCATGGACGGAATTGTCGATCTGGGTCAGCTTGTGACTTTCATACTGATTGATGATAAAGAGATCCCCCGGGGCAATCGTATAGAAACAATTGTCGATCAGGAACTGTTTGCCGCCGCAGATGGAATAATAGATCTCATAGCAGTCATGGATGTGCATGTCCATGGCTTTTTCTTCTTTATATAAGTGGGCAATGGCAAAGGTCCCTGAGACTTTACAATTTTCTATGGCTGTTTTACAAGAAGTAAGTTCTTCCATTTTCATGTGTTCCTTTCTCTCGATATTTCTATTAAACATCAAAAGTTCAAAATTTGCAATGTTTAGACTAAAAAATGAAAAGACATTGAGAATTTTTTCGAGTATACTTAAGTCATACAAAAGAGAAAAGCATTTACAGCCCTTCCGCCTTTTTATAAATTTTATAAAAATAAGTAAAAAGGTGTTGGAAATAGTTACAATGATATGTTATAATGTAAGTGCTTTCATAAAAAGGTAACATTCAATAGCGGCACGCAGGCCGCCCGTTGAGGAAAGAGAGGCGTAAGGTGGAACTTAGAACAGCAGTATCACCAAGAGATGTGAAGCATTACACCACAGAGCGTCTGAGAGAAGAGTTTCTGATCCAGAATCTGTTTGTACCCGGCGAGATCAAGCTGGTGTACAGCCACATCGACAGAATCATTACAGGAGCAGCAGTTCCTGTAAGCCCTATCACTCTGACCGCCGGAGATGAACTCCGTGCAGAATATTTCTGCCAGAGAAGAGAACTGGGTGTGATCAATATCGGTGGAGCAGGTATGATTACCGTTGATGGCAAAGTGTACAAGGTGGGCTACAAGGAAGCTATGTACATAGGAATGGGCTCCAAGGAGATCATTTTCGCAAGTGAGGATGAGAAGCAGCCCGCTAAATTTTATCTGAATTCCGCTCCCGCACATAAGACTTATCCGACCGTGCTGATCAAGCCGGAGGGTACTCCCGAAGAGGGTGTAGTCATTGTAAAGGATGAGAATAAAGTAGAGCTGGGTACTCTGGAGGATGCCAACCACAGAGTTATCTGCAAATATATCCTTCCAGGACAGGTAGAGAGCTGTCAGCTGGAGATGGGTATGACGAAGTTAGAGCCCGGCAGTGTATGGAATACCATGCCCTGTCATACACATGACAGACGTATGGAAGTATATCTGTATTTTGATATTCCCGAGGATGCATTTGTAATGCACTTTATGGGAGAACCCGATGAGACCCGCCACATCGTAATGCGTAACGAAGAGGCAGTCATCTCCCCCAGCTGGTCCATCCATTCCGGATGCGGTTCCAGAGCATACACCTTTATCTGGGGTATGGTCGGCGAGAATCAGGACTTTGATGACATGGACGGTGTCGACAACAGAGATCTGAAATAAGATCCTTGTGGAAATGTAACTAAAATAACAGTTTTTATAAAGAAAAGGAGAAAAAACAATGTCTGAATTCACTAATTTCTCACTGGAAGGTAAGGTTGCACTGGTTACCGGCGCATCTTACGGTATTGGCTTCGCTATCGCTTCCGCATATGCTGAGTGCGGCGCTACCATCTGCTTCAACGATATCAAGCAGGAGCTGGTAGACAAGGGAATCGCTGCATACGCTGAGAAAGGCATCAAGGCTCACGGCTATGTATGTGACGTTACCAACGAAGAAGCAGTTAATGCTATGGTAGCTCAGATCGAGAAGGAAGTAGGCACCATCGATATCCTGGTTAACAACGCAGGCATCATCAAGAGAATTCCTATGACCGAGATGACCGCAGATCAGTTCCGTCAGGTAATCGACGTAGACCTGAATGCACCTTTCATCGTATCGAAAGCAGTTATCCCTGCAATGATCAAGAAGGGTCATGGTAAGATCATCAACATCTGTTCCATGATGTCCGAGCTGGGTCGTGAGACTGTATCTGCATATGCAGCAGCTAAGGGCGGCTTAAAGATGCTGACCAAGAACATCTGCTCCGAGTACGGCCAGTACAACATTCAGTGTAATGGCCTTGGACCCGGTTACATCGAGACTCCTCAGACGGCTCCTCTTCGTGAGATCCAGCCCGATGGCAGCAGACATCCTTTCGATCAGTTCATCTGCGCTAAGACCCCTGCTAACAGATGGTTAAAGCCCGAAGAGCTGACCGGTCCCGCTGTATTCCTTGCTTCTGAGGCATCCAATGCAGTCAATGGACACATCCTCTATGTAGATGGCGGTATCCTTGCTTACATCGGCAAACAGCCCCAGTAGAGCCCGTGCAAAAGGAAAACAAAATAAATTACCCACACCAGGTCAGTCGCAGAAGAATTTCGGCGGCTGACTGTTGTGGCGTTTAGATTAGAAAAGGAGTATCTCATGAAGATAGCTTTGATCAATGAAAACAGTCAGGCTGCCAAGAATGAAATGATCTGTGCTACTCTTAAAAAAGTAGTAGAGCCCATGGGTCATGAAGTATTCAACTACGGTATGTGCGGCGCAGAGGATCCCAATTCCCTGACCTACGTACAGAACGGTATTCTGGCAGCAGTTCTTTTGAACTCCGGTGCAGCAGATTTCGTGATCACCGGATGCGGAACCGGCGAAGGTGCCATGCTTGCATGCAATTCCTTCCCTAAGGTTCTGTGCGGACATATTGAGTCCCCTTTGGATGCTTACCTGTTCTCTCAGGTAAACGACGGTAACTGTGTAGCACTTCCTTTTGCTGAGAACTTCGGCTGGGGCGGTGAACTGAATTTACAGTATACCTTTGAAAAACTGTTCTGTGCTCCCGGCGGTGGTGGATATCCCCCTGAGAGAGTTGTTCCCGAGCAGCGCAACAAGAAGATCCTGGATCAGGTAAAAGAAGTAACGCATACCGATATGGTGACCATCCTGAAGAATCTGGATCGTGAACTGGTAAAGGGTGCTTTATCCGGTGCCAAATTTAAAGAGTATTTCTTCGCAAACTGCAAGTGCGACAAGATCGCTGAGGCAGTGAAGGAAGTACTGGCATAAAAGTATTGGTTTAATTTTGCAGAAATATTTTCGACAGGATTTCCTGCGAAGATTTTTCACATAACTATTAGTCTATAAGACAGAAAGGTGTTATTTATGAACGCAGTATTAGAGCAAATCAGCAAAATCGGTATCGTACCGGTTGTAAAAATTGACAACGCAGCAGATGCACTTCCTCTGGCAAAGGCACTTTGCGCAGGTGGACTTCCCTGTGCAGAGGTTACCTTCCGTACCAGCGCAGCAGCAGAAGCTATCAAGATCATGACCGACAACTTCCCCAACATGTGTGTTGGTGCAGGTACCGTTCTGAACGCAGAACAGGTTGACGCAGCAGTAGCAGCAGGCGCTAAGTTCATCGTAAGCCCCGGCTTAAATCCCAGAACCGTTAAGTATTGTGTAGAGAAGAACATTCCTATCACTCCCGGTACTTCCAGCCCCAGCGACATTGAGCAGGCTATCGAGCTTGGCCTGGATGTAGTTAAGTTCTTCCCTGCTGAGCAGTCCGGCGGTCTGGCTAAGATCAAGGCTATGGCAGCTCCTTATGTAAACATGAAGTTCATGCCTACCGGTGGCGTAAACGCTAAGAACCTGACTTCTTACCTTGACTTCCCCAAGATCATCGCTTGCGGTGGTTCCTGGATGGTTCCCGGTGACCTGATCAATGCCGGTGAGTGGGACAAGATCGAGCAGCTGACCAGAGAAGCAGTACAGACCATGCTGGGCTTCGAACTGGCTCATGTTGGTGTCAATGCAGAGAACGAGGAAGAGGCTGTTAAGGCTGCAAACCGTTTCGCATTCATCTTCGGTATGCCCGCTAAGGTTGGCAACAGCTCCGTATTCGCAGGCTCTGCTCTGGAAGTTATGAAGACTCCTTACCTGGGCAAGAACGGCCACATCGCTGTTAAGACCAACTACATCGAGAGAGCTGTCAACTACCTGAGCACTGTTCTGGGTGTTGAGTTCAACGAAGAGTCCGCGAAGAGAGATGCCAAGGGCAACCTGAAGGCTATCTACCTGAAGGAAGAGATCGGCGGATTTGCAGTTCATCTGGTACAGAAATAAGAATAGGATTCCGAAAACCGGACGGGTTCGTGACGGAATATGCAATCGGAACAACCGAGGATAATAGACAATTTTAATTTGAGAAAGGAATATACCAAAATGGCAAAAGTAATTACCATGGGTGAGATCATGCTGAGACTGTCCACCCCCAACAACGAGAAATTTATCCAGGCAGACGAGTTCGATGTAAACTACGGCGGCGGTGAAGCTAACGTAGCAGTATCTCTGGCTAACTACGGTCATGACGCTGAGTTCGTTACCGCAGTTCCTGACAACGAGATCGGTGAGTGCGCAGTCGCAGCTCTGAGAAAGTACAACGTAGAGACCAAGCACATCGCAAGATGCGGTGAGAGACTGGGTATCTACTACCTGGAGAGCGGTTCTTCCATGAGACCTTCCAAGGTTGTATACGATAGAGCACATTCCTCTATCTCTACCGCAACCGAGGCTGATTTCAACTTCGATGAGATCTTCGAAGGCGCTGACTGGTTCCACTTCACCGGTATTACCCCCGCTGTATCCGACGCTGCTGCAGAGCTGACCGAGAAGGCTCTGATCGCTGCAAAGAAGCACGGCGTAAAGGTATCCGTAGACCTGAACTTCCGTAAGAAGCTGTGGAGCTCCGAGAAGGCTCAGAAGGTTATGACCAACCTGATGAAGTACGTTGATGTATGTATCGGTAACGAAGAAGATGCTGAACTGGTACTTGGCTTCAAGCCCGGCGATACCGATGTTACCAGCGGTGAGCTGGAGCTGGCTGGTTACAAGTCCATCTTCGAGCAGATGGTTGACAAGTTCAACTTCGAGTACTGCGTATCCTCTCTGCGTGTAAGCCATTCCGCTTCCGATAACGGTTGGTCTGCTTGCATCTACTCCAGAGATACCAAGGAGTTCTATCACTCCAAAGAGTACAGCATCCATCCCATCGTTGACCGTGTAGGCGGCGGCGATTCCTTCGCAGGCGGCGTGATCTGCGGTATGCTGGATGGCAAGAACTTCAAGGATGCTCTTGAGTATGGCGTAGCTGCATCTGCTCTGAAGCACACCATCCCCGGCGACTTCAACCTGGTATCCAGAAAAGAAGTTGAGACCCTGGCTGGCGGCGATGCTTCCGGACGTGTACAGAGATAAGCTTCTGTGAACAGAATAGTGTAAAAATAAATCGAACTCACCTGTGTGGTAACATACAGGTGAGTTTTTTTCTTGCCAAAACAGAAGATATAGGATATACTTCTTCCATAAACATTTCTTATAAAAATCTATTGTCAGCGTAGGCTGGTGTCGTCTATCGATTTTGCAGAGATTCGTGCAGAAATACCAAATAATCAAAGTTACGTGTATATATGGTCTGCAAAAACGTTGAAAGAAGTAACATTTTAAGTAATGTTTGTCTTTTGTCTGCTGTGTTTTGAGATGATGAGGAAAATGTAATTTCAAAAAGTGCACAATGTATTTGATATTTCTAATACTATGTAATAAAATTAAAATGGATTATTAAAAAAGTATAGAGTATTAAGAATAAATAATACATTGCGTTGAATTTAAAACATTAGGAGATGATACATGATGAAGCATTATGAAAAGCTACTTGCAAAGGGTTCTTTTTCGAGAGAACAGCTGATAGAAATTGTAGGAACAGCAACCGCAGCGAATCAGGTAATTTATGAGTACCAGAAAAAAGGGCTGATAGAAAAAGTGAAAAGAGATTTTTATGTGGTAATCAGCATGGAAACGAAACAGCCTGTGTTATCCCGTTATCAGATAGGTTCCAATCTGTTCCCAGATGCTTGTATCACCCATCACAGTGCATTTGAAGTATTTGGGTATGGAAGTCAGGTGTTTTATGAGTGTTATGTTGCAACGGATAAACGATTTCACGATTTTGAGTATGACGGAGTGTTGTACCGACACATAGAGCGTAAACCAAATATGGAAGTAGTACAACAGGGAAAAATACGAGTGACATCCATGGAACAGACTGTTGTAGACAGTATTCGTGATTTTGAAAAGATAGCAGGAATTGAGGAAGTAATACGGTGTATGATGCTGGTGCCGGGACTGAATGAACAGAAAGTGTTGGAATGTCTGGCAAGAAACAACAATGGTTTTCTGTATCAGAAGTGCGGATATTTTTTTGAAGAAATGCAGGAAGAATTCCATTTTTCAGCCAAGTTTTTTGAGACGTGTGAGAATGGTTCCTCTGATGCAAAGCGCTACCTGATGAAGGAATCGCAGGATAATGTATTTCATAAAAGATGGAAGCTTTATGCACCGGTTTCGTTGAAAGGACTGATAGATAAGGGGGTGGATGCTTATGATGCAATGGGATAGATTAACTCTGGGCAGAATGGCAAAAGAACTGGGTTTTCCGAGAGACACGCTGGAAAAGGTATGCCGTCTGGCGGATGTGTTGAAATTCATGGAATCGGATGAGCTATTGTCCGAAGGAATTGCTTTAAAAGGCGGCACTGCCATTAATCTTACTATTTTTGATTTGCCAAGACTTTCGGTGGATATTGATTTGGATTATTGCAGAAGTATTGAAAGGGAAGAAATGCTTGCAGACAGGGGGATTATCACAGACAAAATCAGCAAGTATATGATGGCAAACGGATATGTCCTGAGTCCGAAATCAAAGAGTCATCATGCACTGGATTCCTTTGTGTATGAATATGTAAATTGCGGAGGGACAAAGGATAATCTTAAGATTGAGATTAACTATATGCTGCGCTGTCATGTGCTTCCTGTGGCACGGAGAGAAGTAAGACTACCATGGAATGAGGAAAAGCTTACCGTTTTTTCCGTAGCACCATTGGAGATATTTGCTTCTAAAACAGTAGCATTACTTACAAGAACAGCTCCACGAGATTTATATGATATGCATAACATGGTAAAATTTGGGCTGTTTGATGAAAGTGAGGAAGCGATGCTTCGTAAATGTGCCGTCTTCTATAGTGCAATCGGGTCAGCGCAGCCACCGGAAAAATTTGAGCTTGATAATATCGGAAACGTGTCATTCCGGCAGATTAAGCGTGATTTGAATTCAGTGCTTCGTAAAGGAGAACGATTTGACCTGGAATTTGTACAAAAGGAAGTAAAAGACTATCTTACATCTGTTCTGGTGCCCACAAAGGAGGAAAAGCTGTTCTGGAAGGCTTTCTCAGAAGGAAATTATTATCCTGACTGGGTATTCGGGGATAGTGATGAGTTTAGAAATGTAGCAAAGCATCCAATGGCATTATGGAAGTGCAGGAACAAGGAAGAAGATAAGAAGCCTTTGGATAAAGATCATGAAAAGAGAGTGTAATGATTCTGATGCTTGTGCAAAAAGGGTTATGAAAAGTTTGAGATAGAAAATATATTACTTCATATATGGAATCAAGAAATATCTACTCCCAGCGTGTACACTATATATACAGGTTGGATATGAAGCATCCTGCTTGTAGAATGTATGGTGGGCTTTATCCATGATACTGTATGTGAGGAGAAAGGGAATGAGTACAGAAGTTTTAAAGGAGATTTTGGCTTATATAGATGAACATATTTATGAAAAAATCAGTTTGTTGGAAATGGCAGAAATGGCTGGTTATAGTCCATTCTATTTCAGTAAATTATTTTCAGAAATTATGGGTATACCAATAACCGGATACATTAGGATCAGAAAGCTACAATATGCGCTTGGTTCTTTGCTGGAGGGTAGGAAAGTTCTTGATGTATCACTTATGTATGCATTTGATTCTCACGAAGGATTTACACGTTCATTCACACAATTGTTTGGTTCCACGCCAAGTAAGGTGAAAAAGTATCTTACTTCGTATATGGTGCCAGAATATTGTGTGCCAAACATAGAAGGAAGGAGAATGCGTATGGGAGCAGACAAGGAAAACTTAATAGATAATATGCATCAGATTGTTTATGAAGTACTTAAAACGTCGTTTGAAGAGGCCGATGCAGGAGGATTTTGCACGGAAATTAATATTACACTGTATGAGGATGGAAGAATAAAGATAACTGATAATGGAAGAGGAATTCCTCTTTCACAAAATGAAAAGAAAAATCAGCAGGTATTGGATAAAATACTTTCAGGCCATCCTATATCGAGTATAGAATATGCACAGATGGGTGATTTCGCCCAAGGTGGCATGCAGGCGATAAATTCATTATGCGAAAATTTGCGGATTAATGTGTATAGAGATAGTAACTGCTATAGTCAGGACTATGTAAGGGGGATTGCCCAACATGACGTGAATTTTTGTAAAATGGAACATTCGTCAGGTACAGAGATAATATTGAAACCAGATAGTCGGATTTTTGGGGATATCAGGTTTTCCACTGATATGATTAAGAAGTGGGTAGAAGAGAATAATGTGACAGGAGCAATTGTTTGTATTAAAGAACAAAGTTATTAATTATGATTTACCGTTTGCTTTATGTTGTTTGCATATTGAAAAAGGGGTGTGGAATATTTTTCTCGCCTCTTTTTTGACCTTGAATTTGCAGGAAAGGAAAATGCTTTTTTAATACAGAATATATTTCTGTTATTGAAAAATATTTTGATCATATTCATACAGTGCAGGATCAGCCGGTGACAATACATAAAAAGCTTAATAAATTGCTAGTAGAAAATTTGAATGAAGTATTGGCTATGTATAATCGCGGCGTAAGGTTGACTTTTACAGATATTAGAGCAATTAAAACAATTATGGAAAAGGAATTGAACGAGATTTGATACTGAATGAGACTAAGTAAAATAAAGAGGAACGCAATAGACTATGGAGGAAAAATTATGAGTAACTTTTTTGATGAAACCATGCAAGGATTATTGGAAGCAGCGGAAATTGCAAAAGGAAATATTACGTTAACAGAGTGGGAAAATATGCCGGCTCCCACATTTTATGTCGCAGATAATGTGTAGATAAGATTGTTGAAATACGCAGAAAGAAGTTATATACAATGAAAATCTACGATAGATAGACTGGGGTCTACGAAGGAAAAGTTGTCCTCATAGCGATAAAATTGTAAAATACAGTCATGAAAATCGTATTTTTATAGTTTTACGGGAGGAACAGCAATGGATCAGGAAAAGATTGGGGTATTCATTTCTACATTAAGAAAAGAGCAGGGGATGACGCAACAACAATTGGCGGATGCGATTGGTGTCAGTAACAAAACAATATCCAAATGGGAATGTGGCAAAGGAATGCCGGAGCTGGCATTGATTGTTCCGTTATGCCACATTCTGCAAATTAGTATTAATGAGTTCCTGTCAGGTGAACATTTGTTGGAAAACGGTTACACTGAAAAAGCTGAAGTCAATATGATGAATCTTTTACAGGAAACAGAAAATAGCAAAAAGAAAAGCCGAAGTTCATTATTGGCTTTTGGGATAACTGTGATAATTTTTTTATTCGTTGTTTTATATTCTGTTATTACCAATATGGGAATCAGTATGAATATGCTTTTTGTGGATATGCCTACATTATTGAGTATGTTTTTAGTTACTGCTCTATTTTTGCTGGGGACAAATTTGGGACTACCCTTTTTTGATTCCTTTCGGATTATTTTTGGAAAAAAGAAATCAGTATCAATAAAACAATTGTTTCAGGCAAAATCAGCGATAAAGCTTGCAAAAATCACATTTTTGGGAATGGGATTCCTCGAAAGCTGTATCAGCTTTATGGCAATTCAACCTATGGGGGAAGGAACACTTCTTTTTACAGGATTAAGTATTTCCATTTCAATTGCATTAAATGGAATTTTATATGGATTAATTGGTTTTCTGCTATTACTGCCAATTCAGGTAAGGTTAGAAATAATGTATATGCAGAAGCAGGAAGATAGTGAAAAGAAAACAGAGGATGATGCGGAATAAGTATTGTAAATATGCCCCACCAGCGGCTGCTGATAGGGCATTTGTTGTATAGGGTTCTTAGCTTTCGCTGTATTTCTCTTCGCAGTATTTGCAGCGGTAGATCTCTTTTTTCTCATCGGAGAGGACGAATACGTGGGGCAGTCCCTGCTCAATGGAAGTGATGCATCTGGGGTTGCGGCATTTGATGACGTTTTTGATCTGTTTGGGAAGTACCAGTACCTTCTTCTCTACGATCTCACCATTTTTGATGACATTGACGGTGATGTTGTGGTCGATGAATGCCAGTACATCCAGATCCAGCATATCGATGTCACATTCTACTTTCAGAATGTCTTTTTTGCCCATTTTTCCGCTGCGGGCGTTTTTGATGATAGCAACGGTGCAGTCTAACTTATCCAGCTGAAGGTGCTCATAGATTGAGAGACTTTTTCCGGCTTTGATATGATCGAGGACGAAGCCCTCTTCGATTTTTCCTACATTTAACATAGTAATCTCCATTCTGCAGGCACAGAGTGCTGCGTATGTTAACTTTAATATACGAATTCATAAGATAATTTTGCGGTCAGATACCGGAAAATTATGCCAGACCCAGCAAAGTCAGGATCAGAGCCATACGGACATAGACAGCGAACTGTGCCTGTTTGAAATAGGCGGCTCTGGGATCGTCATCGATCTCCACGGAGATCTCATTGATTCTGGGAAGGGGATGCAGCACCAGCATATCGGGCTTCGCCAGTTCCATTTTTTCAGGGGTCAGTACATAGAAATCTTTCAGGCGGACGTAATCCTCTTCGTTGAAGAAACGTTCCTTCTGCACACGGGTCATGTATAAGAGATCCAGCTTAGGCATCACATCTTCGAGACGGATAACTTCCTGGAAAGGAATGCCTTTCTCGCGGAGCATGTCGGTGACATAGTCGGGGATCTTCAGTTCTTCGGGAGAGATGAAGATGAATTTGATGCCTTCGTAGCGCACCAGTGCGTTGATCAGGGAGTGTACGGTACGGCCGAATTTCAGGTCACCGCACAGACCAATGGTAAAATTATTCAGATCGCCGTGGAGGCTGCGGATGGTCTGCAGGTCGGCCAGGGTTTGGGTGGGATGCTGATGTCCACCGTCACCGGCATTGATCACGGGGATCAGGGATTTCTCTGCGGCTACCATGGGAGCGCCTTCCTTGGGATGGCGCATAGCGCAGATGTCCGCATAGCAGGAGATGATGCGGATGGTATCGGATACACTTTCTCCTTTAGAAGCAGAAGAGGAAGCCGCATCGGAGAAGCCGATGACTCTGCCGCCTAAACGGGTCATGGCGGTTTCAAAGCTTAAGCGTGTACGGGTGCTGGGCTCATAGAAGCAGGTGGCGAGGATCTTGCCGTCGCATTTGTGGGCGTATTTGGCGGGATCCTTCTCAATGTCGTCTGCCAAAGCGAACAGCTTGTCCAGTTCCTCAACAGAGAAGTCAAGTGGGTTCATCAAGTGTCTCATTTTTTCATTTCCTCGTTTCTGCGCTGCTATTTTCGACACAGTGACCGTACGGAATAGGAGAATCCGTGTTCACTTGTGTATGCGACATCATAAGAATACAGCGCTTTTCTTATGATGCGGGTAGTAACGGGACCCGCAGGAAGCGGACAGTTCATACCCTGACCAGAAAAAAGTCGAAGAGGAAAAACTCTTCGACTTTAAAATTACTGTTGATAAGATAACAGATCCGTTACGGATTTCCGTTTGGGAGCAACGGGTGCTTCTGCGGGATAACCGATGGGGATCAGTGCGATCAGGTCCTGATTTTCAGGAATCTCAAGAAGATCAGCAGCTTCCTGCTGATCGAAAATACCCATGATCACGGTGCCAAGGCCCTGCTCGTAAGCAGCCAGGCAAAATGCTTCGCTGGCAACACCGGCATCGAACATCTGCCATGCATCGCCTCTGGCGGTAGTGAAGGAGCCGTCTCTCTCGAAACCGCTTCTGCCCTTGATCACGGTTACTGCAACGACCATGGGAGCGTTCTCCATGATCTTGCCATTACCCGGGAAGGAGGAAGTACATGCTGCCAGTTTCGCTTTCTTTTCGCCTTCCACAGCGATATAACGAACGATTTGCGTATGCTTCCAGCTGGGAGCATAAGAAGCTGTCTCTACGATCTGAGCCAGAAGCTCATGAGATACCGGCTGATCCGTATACTGACGGATACTTCTGCGGCCTGTGATACATTCTTTTGCGGTCATTGTTTATCCTCCTGTATTTTTGCATTTGTAATATAATAGCATTTCTGAAGGGTAGAATCAAGCAGGAAAAAGTGAAAAAATATAGAAAATTTGTGTGACTATGACAGAAAGGTTTTGCATTCCCGGATAGGATATCATATAATGAGGCAAAGAGAACTATACTGAGGAAGCGGATCGTGTAAAGCCGGTTCCACTGTACGTTACAGATGACTGTGGAATATCGGACCAGGCAATAAAAGGAGGGCACTATGTCAGTAGAATTTGTGGAAAAGAAGCGCTGGTTATTTTTAGGATTACCTTTTACTTTTACCAGGTATGTGATCAAAGAGGATATGATCACTGTGGACACGGGTGTGTTCACCAAGGTAGAGAATGACTGCTATATGTACAAGGTACAGGATGTGGAGCATACGGCAAGTATCTGGGAGAGAATGGTAGGACTTGGCACCATTGTCTGTTATACCGGTGATACCACTCATCCAAAACTGTTGATCGAGCATATCCGCAATTCCAAAGCGATCAAGGAGTTTATTTTGAAGGAGTCGGAGGAAGCCAGATTGAAGCGCAGAACTGTGAATATGCTGGATATCGGTTCCGGAGAGATGGGGGATATTGACGACTTACAGTAATAGAAGAAACAAGTATACATTAGTATAAGAGACGGGACCTTCCGGGGCCCTGTTTTTTCGGGAGAAGAGATTTATGGAACTTGATATGACGAAGGGCAGCCCTGCTAAGCTGATTACAAAATTTATCATTCCAATTATCATAGGTAATATTTTTCAACAGCTATACAGCATGGTGGATACCATTATCGTGGGTCGGTTCGTAGGTGTAGATGCATTGGCGGCAGTAGGAGCCACCGGGTCAGTAAGCTTCCTGATCTTGGGATTTACCCAGGGACTGACCACCGGATTTACTGTGCTGACGGCACAACGCTTCGGAGCCGGGGACCGGGAGGGTATGCGCAAAAGTATCGGAAGCGCAGCCATCCTGTCGGTGATCGTGACAATCGTGATGACGGCAGTCAGTATGACCGGCATGGACAGTCTGCTTCGGGTGATGAATACTCCGGAAGATATTTTCGATATGACGAAGGAATACATTATGATCATCTGTGCGGGAATTGCCTGCAATGTATTGTATAACCTGTTGTCCAGTATCCTGCGTGCCATCGGCAACAGTGTGGTGCCGTTAGTATTGCTGGTGATCGCTTCGGTGACGAATATTGTCCTGGACTATGTACTGATCGTTTACGGTCATATGGGAGTGGGCGGTGCAGCTTATGCGACTATCATTTCTCAGGGATTATCCGGTGTACTGTGTCTGATTTATATTATTAAGAGCGTACCTACACTGCATATCCGTCCGGAGCATTGCAGACTGGAAAGTCAGTGTGTGAAAAATCAGCTGACCGTGGGAATTCCCATGGCACTACAGTTTTCCATTACAGCTATCGGTACTATCCTGGTACAGGCAGCACTGAATTTGCTGGGTTCTACCGTGGTGGCATCTTATTCTGTCTCCTGCAAGGTGGAACAGCTGGTGACACAGCCCTTTGCCGCAATGGGTGTGACTATGGCAACTTACTGTGCGCAGAACCGCGGCATCAATGATCTGGACCGGATCCGTAAGGGCGTGAAAGCTGCCAATATCATGTCCGGTGTCTATGCGGTGCTTGTCTACGGACTGGTATATATAGCGCTTCCTTATATTGTACCGCTGTTCATCTCCGAACAGGTTGAGATGGTATGCGGCTATGCCAGAACGTATATTACGATCTGTGGCATGTTCTTCATTCCGCTGGGAATGATATTTATCTTCCGAAATGCGCTGCAGGGCTGTGGCTTTGGCTTCATGCCCATGATGGGCGGTGTGGTGGAACTGCTGAGCCGTGGTATCGTGGCTTTTGCGGCAGCGCATCTGATGAGTTATGTGGGTGTGTGCTTTGCCAATGCCTCAGCCTGGCTGACCGCAGGTATTTTCCTCTGGATCGCTTATCATTTCCTTATGAAGAAGATGGTGCGGGACAAAAAGGCTCATGAAGAACGGATGCTGGCGGAAGCAATGCAGTAATAGTAATGCTGTAAAATGGCTCAGGGCAGGATCTTTTCAAAAAACAGTCCTGCCAGGAACCACCAGGGAGCATAGTCCAGCCGGATGATCCGGTGGATGTGGAAACGGCTTTTGCCGTAATCCCAGGGGCAGAGACCATGCTTCCACAGTAGGCGCCCACTGAGATATTCCACGGTGAAGATCATTGCCATATAGAACAGCCCACGCCTGGGACGACTGATGTGCAGGTGCTCAAAAAGCCGTTTGAAGGGTGCAAGCAGGCAGGCGGAGCCGTAGATCGGGAACATCCACAGGGAAGTATTACCGGTAAGACGCAGATCCCTGCGCCGAAGGGAGTGCAGTGCTGTGAACAGGATCTCCATGCACCAGCCACACAGTCCGCACAGGAGAAAGCTCCTGCCGAAGGTTTTCAAAGAGTTTGCGATGGATTTTGTCATTTTCATGGACATAGTATATGAAATTTTGGGCGTATGATACGGGAGAGATTGCCATGAACTATCAGGAAGCAATGGAATATATGGAAAAAGTGGGAACTTACGGCATCGTTCCGGGGCTGGACAGCATCCGGGAATTGTGCAGAAGACTGGGAAATCCGCAGGAGGAATTGAAATTTGTGCATATTGCGGGAACCAACGGAAAAGGATCCACACTTGCTTATATTTCCAGCATCTTACAGGCGGCCGGATACCGCGTTGGTAAATATATATCACCTGTTATTATTGAATATTGTGAAAAAATCCAGATCGGAAAGCAGAAGATCACGCATAAGGATCTGTGTGAAGGACTGGAGATCATAAAAAAGCATTGTGATGCTATGGTAAGTGACGGCTTCCATCATCCGACGCCCTTTGAGATCGAGACGGCACTGGCTTTTTGGTATTTCCGGGAAAAACAGTGTGATATCGTCGTACTGGAGACCGGTATGGGCGGCAGGGAGGATGCTACAAATCTGATCACGACCACGCAGGTGGCGGTACTGGCTTCCATCGGTATGGATCATATGAAATTCTTAGGTAACAGTCTGGAGGAGATCGCAACACACAAGACCGGAATCTGTAAGCCGGGATGTCAGGTGGTCTCCATGCGGCAAAAAGAAGCGGCACAAAAGGTTGTGGAGCAGACGGCGGCAGAGCTTGGCTGTATACTGACCATGGCAGATGCGGCAAATGCAAAACATGTGAAATACGGACTGAAAAAGCAGACCTTCGATTATGAAAATTATAAAAAGCTGGAGATCACCCTTGCGGGGAAATTCCAGGTGGCAAATGCTGTGCTGGCGCTGGAAGCGGTGCAGGCTCTGGAAAAATGCGGTTATGAGATCAAAGAGACTGCCATTCGGAAAGGCCTGAAGGAGACTGTCTGGAACGGACGGCTGCAAATACTGGAAGAACACCCGTTATTTATAGTAGACGGCGCACATAACGAGGATGCAGCCGCAAAACTTGCGGATTCCATAGAATTCTATTTTACAAATAAAAGAATTATCTATATAATGGGAATGTTAAAGGATAAGGAAGTGGACCGCGTGATCGCGCTGACGGAGAAGTATGCGGATCAGATTCTCACGGTGACACCTCCGGACAATCCCAGAGCCATGCATGCCTATGATCTGGCAACAGAGGTGGCAAAGGTACACCCCAATGTGACGGCGGTGGACAGCCTGGAAGAGGCAGTGGAGCTTAGTCACCTGCTGGCAGGACGGGATGATGTGATATTGTGCTTCGGTTCTCTCTCTTATCTGGGGAGAATCCTGAAGCTCATGGAGAAGAGACAGACAGCAGGGAATAAACGGAAAGCGAAGCGGTGAAAATGGTAGATCAGAAGAAAGTACAGGAAGCAATAAAGCTTTTACTGGAAGGAATCGGGGAGGATACCGATAGAGAGGGACTGAAGGAGACACCGGAGCGGATCGGCAGGATGTATGAAGAAATCTGCGGCGGTATGGATCAGGATGCGGGAGAACATCTGTCGAAGGTCTTCTGCGTAGACAATAACGAGATGGTACTGGAGAAGGATATTACCTTCTATTCTATGTGTGAGCATCATCTGATGCCTTTTTACGGCAAAGCTCATGTTGCGTATATCCCCGATGGCAAGGTTGTGGGTCTGAGTAAGCTTGCCAGGACTGTGGAGGTATATGCCAGAAGATTACAGATCCAGGAGCGCATGACGGCACAGATCGCCGATGATATCATGAAATATCTGGCGCCTCAGGGAGTTATGATAATGTTGGAAGCGGAGCATATGTGCATGACCATGCGCGGGATCAAAAAGCCCGGCAGTCAGACCGTTACCATGGTGACAAGGGGAGTCTTTGCGGAGAATAAGGAATTGCAGGACAGATTTTTACAGCTCGTGAACCGGTAGACATTACGGATGTGTAAGGAAGCTGTTAAGCGACCGGGATGAAATGATGGAGACTCCGATGGATAGAATTGATAAAATATTAAATCATGATTTGTTTTTATATCATTTAGGACGAAACAATGCGGCAGAAGCAGACAGACGCTTCTGCCGTCATAGTATGGTACATTTTCTGGATGTAGCCAGGATCGGTACGATCATAGCACTGGAGGAAGGGTTTAAGATCGACCGGGAATGGATCTATGCGGCGGCACTGCTCCACGATTGTGGGAAACATGAACAGTACGAGAATGGCATTCCGCATGAGCAGGCCAGTGCCCGGATCGCACCGGAGATTCTGAAGACTTGTGGATTCGATGATGAAGAAACGGGTGTTATTGTAACGGCAATCTCCAGACACCGGGATCCTGAGGTAGCGAAGGAGAAGAATCTAAATGGCATCCTGTATCGGGCGGATAAGGCAAGCCGTGCCTGCTTTGCGTGCGATGCGGAGAAGGACTGCAACTGGAAAGACGGCAAGAAGAACCTGACCATTAAGTATTAATTGGTGTCGGGAATATCATAAATAATATTTAAAAAACGTGGGGAGAAGACAAATGAAGATTGGCAACAGAGAGTTTCAGACTAAAGGACATACTTATGTAATGGGAATCCTGAATGTGACCCCGGATTCTTTTTCCGACGGAGGAAAGTGGAATGACAGAGACCGGGCATTGAAGCATGTGGAAGAAATGATCGCTGAGGGGATGGATATTGTGGATATCGGCGGAGAATCCACCAGACCGGGGGGTTATACCCTGTTATCTGATGAGGAGGAGATTGCCAGAGTCGTACCCATGATCGAGTCGGTGAAGGCAAATTTTGACATTCCCATTTCCCTGGACACCTACAAAAGCGGTGTGGCAGAGGCGGGAATCCGTGCGGGGGCGAATCTCATCAATGATATCTGGGGCTTGAAATATGATAATCGTATGGCAGAGGTCATTGCGAAGAGCGGTCTGCCCTGTTGTCTGATGCATAACCGTAAAGAAGCGGATTATCGGGATTTCATGCAGGATGTGGCAGCGGATCTGGCGGACACGATCCATTTGGCGGAAGCGGCAGGCATCGCGGATGAGAAGATCATCTTAGACCCCGGGGTGGGCTTCGGCAAGACCTATGAGAACAATCTGGAGATCATCAACTGTCTGGAAGAACTGAATATGTTCGGTTATCCGTTGCTTTTAGGATGCAGCCGCAAATCCGTGATCGGACTGACACTGGATCTGCCGGTGACAGAGAGAGTAGAGGGGACGCTTGTGACCACCATGTTCGGTGTGCAGAAGGGATGCATGTTCGTCCGTGTGCATGATGTGAAGGAAAATGTCCGCACCATTAAAATGTGTGAAGCCATTTTAAATAGCAGCAAATGATATTTTGCGAAGAAGCGTTGGGAAAGGCGGAGTCGGCAAATGAAAAAAGGCACTTATGAGGACCAGATCCGTATCGAAGAATTGGAAGTATACGCGCATCACGGCGTATATCCGGAAGAAAATGAAAAAGGACAGCATTTTTATGTGAATGCCACGTTATATACGAATACCCGTCCGGCAGGACTGGCGGATGACTTAAGTCTCTCCACCAATTACGGAGAGGTCTGTCAGTTTATCACGGAGTTCATGCAGCAGCATACTTTTCAATTGATCGAAACGGTGGCGGAGCGGACTGCTTACGAAGTATTACAGCATTTTCCGCTGGTACAGGGACTGGATCTGGAGATCCGCAAGCCCGAGGCTCCGATCCCATTACCCTTTGGCAGTGTATCTGTGGCGATTCACAGGGAATGGCATGAAGCCTATATTGCCGTGGGTTCCAATATGGGAGACAGCAGAGAGCATATCGCGCAGGCTTTGGGACAGCTTCAGAAGAACAAAGACATCAGAGTGGAAAAGGTGTCGGAGCTGTTGGAGACACTACCTTATGGCGTCGTAGAGCAGGATAATTTCGTAAATGGAATGTTTGAGATCCGGACGCTGCTTGCACCGGAAGAATTATTACAGGAGCTGCACCGTATTGAGCAGATGGAGGGAAGAGAACGTAAGCTTCACTGGGGTCCACGGACACTGGATCTGGATATTATCTTCTATGATGATCTGGTGTATGCTTCCGAGGATCTGGTGATTCCGCATATAGATATGGAGAATCGTTATTTTGTACTGAAGCCTTTGAGTGAGCTGGCACCGAATTTCCGTCATCCCATTACGCACAAGACTGTAACACAGATGTTGTCGGAGCTCCCTGTGGATCTTACGGAAGGAAACGAAGCGTAAAACGGGCACAGAGACCGATGAACAGACCGGTCACCAGACCGCTTAACAGTAAAAACGGCAGATAGACCAGCACAGCAGGAACAGAAGTCAGTAAAAACGCAACACCGATCTGCCCCAGATTATGAAAAACAGCGCCGGTCATACTTGCAAGGAACAGATAATGTCCATGCAACAGCCGTTGCACAAATACCATTGCCAGAAGGCACAGGAGACCGCCGGAGAGGCTGTACAGGAGACTGATGGCCTGACCGAAGAACAGGGTCGCTAAAAGAATCCGCACCAGAAGCACGAAAAAAGCATCTTTTGCGGAATATTTCCATAGAACAACAAGTGTTATTATATTGGCAAGCCCCAGCTTAATGCCGGGGATCGGAACAATGGGGGGCAGAGCGCTTTCCACGGCATACAGCGCCAGCGCAATGGCAGAGAGCAGGGAAAGTGTCGTTAGTTTTTTGGTAGCTAAGGGTGGTTTCATAATCATCTCCGTATCATCTCCGTGTTTTTGCAATTCATAAACGCGGTGCAGACAAAAGGATCTTCTATCAATAGGTCACACCGTCCGGGACGAGCGTCGTGTCATCCAAACAGACAGCCTCTTCCCTGACCCGGATCACCAGCCGGTTAGGCAGACAGGTGATGGGAAGCAGTGAGGTGCTGATAAATCCCTGATGCACACAGATCTGATCCGGACAATTGGCAGAGATAATGGCGATGCTGCCCGGACGGACGCAGACGGTGTTCGAGGCGCCACCCTCTCCCGGAACTTCAAAGGTATATTCGTCAGTCACTGTGTCCAGACGGATGGTCTCAAGTAATTCACCGCTTTGATAAATGTCAGCATAGAGCGCCTGACCGTTTCCGGTGGAACTGTGGGAGACCGCATAGATCCGGATTCCGCAAAGGATGGCTATTACAAGCAGAACTGCTGCAAGGAGAACTGCTTTTTTTCGATCATTCATGGAAGCATTCATAGGAATAAGGAACTCCTTTCGATGAGAACAGTATAGCAAAAGGAATGTAAAAAATGAAGAAGTATTTGAAAATGCCGTGGGCGGTGCGCCTGGCAACGCTTTTTGCAATGATCCCGGCACTTTTTCTGGGAGGCTGCGGACAGCAGACCGAATGCGAAAATAGCATAGATACCGCCATGGGAACTGTGATCTCCCAGACTGTTTATGTCACCGGAAATTCCCCGACTGCAACGAACGGAAAAACAGATGAAAAGGTAACGGAGGTTGTATTGCAGAAACTAAACGACCTGGAACAACAGGAACTTTCCTGGCGGTTGGATAGTGCGGAAGTGGCGAAGATCAATGCAACTGCCGGGAAGGGACCGATACAGGTCTCCGCCGCGATGGCAGGCTGGCTGAAACGATGCCTGCAGATCTCGGAACAGACAGGTGGGGCTTTTGATGTGAGCATCGGTAAGCTCAGCCGACTGTGGGACATTGATACCTGGGCGGCAGCAGATGACCCGCAGGACTATGAACTTCCGGAGCGGGAGGAAATAGAACAGGCATGCGCTTTGGCAGGCTGGAAGCAGATGATATTGGAACAGCGGACGAACAGTACAGTGGTGAGTATTCCGGCGGGAATGCAGTTGGACCTCGGAGCAGTGGGAAAAGGGGTGGCACTGGATGAGATCCGGAAGATCCTGGAGGAATATCCGGAGGTAAGCGGAGCCGTGATCTCTGTGGGAGGCAGCATTTTAACCTACGGAAATAAGCCGGAGGGCGGCACCTGGCAGATTGCGGTGACAGATCCGCTGGAGCCTTCGCAAAGTGTAGGAGTGCTGACGCTGGATGGCGGGTACTGTGTATCCACTTCTGGAGATTATGAGCGGTACGTGGAAGTGGATGGTGTCAGATATCATCATATATTGGATCCCCGGACCGGCTCCCCGGCGCGCAGCGATGTGGCGGGAGTTACCATCGTGACAAAGGACGGATTTTTAAGTGATGCGCTGTCTACTGCCTGCTTTGTATTAGGATCGGAGGAAGGACAGAAGCTCCTGGAAAAATACGATGCGGAAGGACTGTTCATCGACCATGCGGGGACGATTACCATGACAGAGGGGATGCAGCAATATTTCCATTTGTCGAATTCTCAGAAATAGTGTATAGTAAATATAGTCAACCGTAGATAACAGCAGGTGCGGCAGGCATCCGCTGATACAGCAATGATAATGGAGATTACGATGGAAGAGAAGAATAGTTATCTCTCCGCTGATCCGGAGACCATAAGACAGATCGATGAGAAGATGCCGCCGGAAGAGGAACTTCAGGATCTGGCAGAGTTTTTCAAAGTGTTTGGAGATGCAACGAGATTAAAAATTTTGTCGGTACTGTTGTGCTCTGAGATGTGTGTGTATGATATTGCCATGCTGCTGGGCATGTCTCAGTCTGCTATTTCTCATCAGCTGCGGGTATTGAAGCAGATGGATCTGGTGAAAAACCGCAGAGATGGCAAGACGATTTTTTATGCGTTGGCAGATGACCATATCATCACGATCCTGAATCAGGGTCTGAATCATATCGAAGAAGGCTGAAAATAATTTGCAACAGGAACGAAAAATAAGAGCCGCAGGCGGAATGTCTGCGGCTCTTGCTGCCTGTCATTATTTTTTCAATGCATCCAGTGCTGCCTGTCTGGCTGCATCAAATCCGCTGTAGCTCTGACTGCCCAAAGGGGAGTGATACCAGGTGGAAGTCTCTCCGAACATCTGGAAATAAACATACAGGGAAGTCATATGGATGGCAGTATAATTGCCCTCTGCAATGACCCGGGAATCACTGCCATCATCCCGCATGCATTTCAGGCATGCCTCTCCGCCGTTCACCTGATAGTATACATAGCCGTATCCTACATTGAAGCAGTCGATCCGCTCTTCGGTCAGGACTTCCACCTCATTCCGGGACAAAGAATAACGGCAGAGTCTGTAATTATTTTCCACATCCATATAGTAGATATAGTCACCCTGTGCGATAGGGTACCACAGATTGCCGTCCCATAGAGTGGAGATGCTGTCCGTCGAGGTATTCAGCGCATAGAGATAATGATTTTCCTGAGTACCGTTGTAATAGATGGTACCGTTCACGGCACAGGCGGGATTGATCTCGTAATCTGCCAGATCCGTTTTGTCGGATTTGTCGATTTTCATGCGGTAAAATAAAGGTCCGTTATCGCCTGAGGTCATGATGTAGAGGTTACTTCCCACCAACTGGGCGGAAACGATGGGATCTCTGGTAAGTCCGGTCACATCCGTACCGTTTAATTTACAGCGGTTAAAGGAACGAACGGTGCGCAGGGCACCGATACCGGCATCCCCGGAAGCTCCGGTCTGGTAGTAGTAAAGATATTTTCCCCCGGCCAGAATATTTTTCACGGAAGCATTGCCCAGTTTTTTGATATTCTGTTCCGAAGGATCCATGGAGTATAGGGTGTTGCTGTCGTAAGCATTGGCAAAATACACCGTTCCGTCGTACTCACAGAAGTAACCGGAATTGTTCAGATTGCCCGCGGTATTGCCTACCGTCTCCGGGGGATTGTCGGGGATCCGGTCGCCCACGATGGCAAGTGCGCCGACGATGAGTACGAACAGAAGAAAAGGAATTAAAATGAACAAGGCTTTTTTATCTTTCATGTGTTAACCTTCTTTCCAACCAAAATGGAATGTAAAGTTTGTGTAATATCTAATATTATACCGTGCTTCTTGCTTGCGAACAAGGAAAAAGTGAGATAGAATGTAACTATTCTGAATAGTTACATTTGGAATCAGCGGATTCCGAATGCTTGAGAATTGCGATAGCTGCATTGCAGCGGAGCAATTCGCAGATATCAGTTAAGTTAAGGAGAACAGCATGGATTTATCACAGTTAAGACAACAGATCGACACCATTGACAGACAGATCGTAAATCTCTATGAGGAGCGCATGGATGTCAGCAGACAGGTGGCGGAATATAAAATAGAGACGGGGAAAAAAGTATTCGACAAGCAGCGTGAGCAGGAGAAGATCGCCGGTGTCAAGGCACTGACCCACAACGATTTCAACAGCCACGGCGTGGAAGAACTGTTTGAACAGATCATGTCCATGAGCCGGAAGCTTCAGTACCAGCTGTTAGCCGCCCACGGAAGTGAGGGAAGGCTTCCTTTTATCGGCGTGGAAGAACTGGAAACCGACTGCGCCAGAGTGGTCTACCAGGGAGCGGAGGGATCTTATTCCCAGGCTGCCATGCGCAGATTTTTCGGGGAAAATGTCAATGCCTTCCATGTGGAAACTTTCCGGGATGCCATGAGTGCTATTGATGAAGGCAGCGCGGATTTCGCGGTACTTCCCATTGAGAATTCCACCGCCGGAATCGTGAATGAGATCTATGATCTGCTGGTAGAATTCGAGAATTATATCGTAGGAGAGCAGGTCATTCCCATTGAGCATTGTCTGCTGGCACTGCCCGGGACGAAGATGGAAGAGATCAAAAGAGTCTATTCCCATCCCCAGTCCCTGATGCAGAGTGCCAGATATCTGGCGGAGCATGACTGGCAGCAGATCAGTATGCAGAACAACGCTTTCGCAGCGTTAAAAGTAGCGAAGGAAAAGGATAAAACCCAGGCAGCCATCGCCAGTGAATACGCGGGAGAGACCTACGGACTGGAAATTCTGAAAAAAGGGATCAATGATTCCGACAGCAATTCCACCCGTTTCATCATTGTGACGAACCAGAAGATCTTCCGTAAAAATGCCAACAAGATCAGTCTGTGCCTGGAGATTCCCCACGAGAGCGGATCCCTGTATCACATTCTGTCCCATTTTATTTACAACAATCTGAACATGACCAAGATCGAGAGCCGCCCCATTCCCGACCGGAACTGGGAGTATCGTTTCTTCATCGATTTTGAGGGGAACCTTGCGGACAGCGCAGTGAAAAACGCACTGCGGGGACTTCGGGAAGAAGCCCGCAGCATGAAGATCCTGGGCAATTACTAAGTATTACGAATACAAGCATCCGACGACCATTCGATAATCGTTACATGGCTCTGAACAGTTAAAACATAAGACAAGAAGGTTAGACATATGAGAGAAAAAGAACTGATCGTATATCGTGATTTTGAGGATGGGGAACTGCTGTATGACATGGCATTTCTCATGTCCCATTACGATGATGAATATTACAATACAGAGGACATGGCGGCACTGTTTTACGAGTGTATCCATGACCTGATCGACCTGGCGGGTAATTACGGATTTCATGGGAATCTGTGGCACTGTTACCTGGCAAATCTTTTGGTGAACAACGAAAACAGCTACAGTTGCGGCTGTGAGATCCGCGGAGAGATTGCCGGCTCCATCAACGATGCGGCGCTGCATGATATCTGCATTTTCAAGGAATTCTATGATTTTGATTTTGCTCCCATGATGGAGATACTTAAGGTACCGGAATTTTCCTTAATAGAAAATTATGCCAGCAGCATGCAGGAGAGCAAGGTTTATAATAAACGGATCTGCGCCAGAATCTGTGAGCTGGCGGAGAAGTTCTGCGCAGACGGAACCGCAGAAGATATGAAATCCACACTGACCCAGTTCTATAAAGAATACGGTGTCGGTAAATTTGGCCTGCACAAGTCTTTCCGTATCACCCATGATGAGGAAGGAGTACATATCGTTCCGATTTTAAATATTGCCCACGTGAAGCTGGATGATCTGGTAGGCTACGAGCTTCCCAAGAAAAAGCTGGTGGACAACACAGAGGCATTTGTGAATGGAAAAAAGGCCAACAACTGTCTGCTGTTTGGCGATGCGGGCACCGGTAAATCCTCAAGCATCAAAGCGATTGCCAATGAATATTATGACAGGGGACTGCGGATCATCGAAGTCTACAAGCATCAGTTCCAGGATTTGAATGCGGTCATCAGTCAGATCAAGAACCGCAATTATAAATTCATTATTTACATGGATGACCTAAGCTTTGAGGAATTTGAGATCGAGTACAAATACCTCAAGGCAGTCATCGAGGGCGGACTGGAGAAAAAGCCGGAGAATGTTCTGATCTATGCGACATCCAACCGCCGTCATCTCATCCGCGAAAATTACAGTGACAAGGAAGAGACCCGCGAGGATATGCACACCAGTGATACCGTACAGGAGAAGCTGTCGCTGGTATATCGTTTCGGCGTGACTATTTACTTCGGCGCTCCCAATAAAAAGGAATTCCAGAATATCGTAAAGACACTGGCGGAGCGTTATCATGTGGAGATGCCGGAAGAGGAACTTTTACTGGAGGCTAATAAATGGGAACTGTCTCACGGCGGATTGTCCGGAAGAAGTGCCCAGCAGTTCATTGATTACCTGTTAGGAAAGTGAGGAACCCTATGAGTGTAAAAACTTTCGCTGCCATCGATGTGGGCAGTTTCGAACTCACCATGAAAATATTTGATTTTTCGGGGAAAAATACCATGCGGGAGATCGACTGTATCCGTCAGAGAATCGATCTGGGATCGGATACCTATGCCAATGGGAAGATCAGCAATGAAAAAATGGATGATCTGTGCCATACCCTGAAAGAATTCGCACAGATCATGGAATCTTATAAAGTGATCGCTTATAAGGCATACGGCACCAGTGCCATCCGTGAGACGGAGAATACCCTGATCCTGCAGGATCAGATCGAGCAGCGTACCGGCATCCGGGTAGAGATCTTAAGCAACTCCGAGCAGAGATTCCTGGATTACAAGTCGATTGCCTCTAAAGGGGAGACGTTCCGCAGGATCATCGAGGAGAAGACGGCGATTTTGGACATTGGAGGCGGAAGTATTCAGATCTCCCTGTTTGACAAGGATACTCTGGTATCGACCCAGAACTTACGCCTTGGTGTATTACGTTTACAGGAGCTGTTGAATCATCTGAATGCGGGCAGTACCCAGATGGAGCAGCTGGTGGACGAACTGGCTACAGCACAGCTGGATGATTATAAAAAGCTGTATCTTAAGGATCGTGAGATCAAAAATATCATTATCGTGGATGATTATCTGTCACCCTGGGCAGTGCGGAAGGCACATGAGCGGGGAGACGGAAATGCCATGGTGGACAGTAAGGCGTTTTACCAGCTGATGGAGGCACTTCGGACCAGAGGAACCACGGAGCTTGCAAAGCGGATGGATATTGCGGAGGAAAAAGTCCCTCTTGTGTATATCAGTACGGTCCTGACCAAACGCATTGCCGAGCTGATGGGAGCGGCGCTGATCTGGGCACCGGGTGTCACATTGTGCGATGGTATCGCTTATGAATATGCGGAGCAGAATAAATTACTCCGGGGAGAGCATGATTTTGCGGAGGATATTATCGCCTGCGCAATGAATATCAGCAAACGCTACAATGGTAGTACCAGAAGAGCGGATACCCTGGAACATATCACCACCACGATTTTTGACAGTATGAAAAAAGTCCACGGCATGGGTCAGAGAGAGCGTTTGTATCTGCGCCTGGCTGCGATCTTGCATGACTGTGGAAAATATATCAGCATGATCAATATCGGAGAAGCGTCCTATGATATTATCATGGCGACGGAGATGATCGGACTTTCCCATATGGAGCGTGAGATCGTAGCTAATGTGGTGCGTTTTAATCACAGTAATTTCGTGTATTATGGGCAGGCACAGGATCGTCCCCAGGGACTGGATAAGGAGAGCTATTTAACGGTAGCGAAACTGACAGCTATATTGCGACTGGCAAACAGTCTGGACCGCAGCCACAAACAGAAAATGAAGGGTGTGAAGGCCGTACTGCAGGATAACGAACTGATCCTGAAAATAGATAGCCAGGAAGATATTACTTTGGAAAGAGGATTCTTCCAGACGAATACAGAATTTTTCAAAGAAGTATACAGCATCACACCGGTGATCCGGCAGAAGAAGAAATTTTAAGGGAGGCAGCAGGACGATATGGAAATCAATTTCAGTGATCCCAAGTATTATACCAACCGGGAACTCAGCTGGGTGCTTTTTGACCACAGAGTGTTGAATGAAGCCAGGGATAAAAACATCCCTCTGTTTGAACGGTTGAAATTTTTAAGCATTACAGCATCTAACCTGGATGAATTTTTCATGATCCGGGTGGCATCCTTAAAGGATATGGAAAATGCGGGCTATACCAAAAAGGATATTGCCGGCATGACGCCCACAGAGCAGTTAAAGGCGCTGCATGTAGCGATCCATGAACTGGTGGATCTGCAATATTCCACCTATAACCGTTCCCTACTCCCTCTTTTGGAGAAAAACGGTCTGCATATCATCAGAGAGCATGAACAGCTGACAGCGGAGGAAGCTGTGTATGTGGATCAGTATTTTCAGGAAAATGTGTATCCCGTACTGACCCCCATGGCAGTGGATTCTTCCAGACCGTTTCCTCTGATCCGCAACAAGTCTCTGAACATCGGAGCCATGGTGCGGAAGAAAAACAGCGACGAGGAACTGGAATTCGCCACCGTACAGGTACCCAGCGTCTTAAGCCGTGTAGTGCGGATCCCGTCCAAGGGCAAGACCTGCAAGATCATTCTGTTAGAAGAGATCATCGAACGGAACATGGATAAACTGTTCCTGAATTATGATATTGTATGTGCCCATCCGTTCCGGATCATGCGTAATGCGGACTTAAGCATTGACGAGGATGAGGCAGCAGATCTGTTAAAAGAGATCGAGAAGCAGTTAAAGAAGCGTCAGTGGGGCGAAGCCATCCGCCTGGAAGTGGAAAGCGGTATGGATAAACGGCTGCTGAAGATCATTAAAAAGGAACTCAACATTGAGACACAGAATATTTATGAGATCGACGGCCCCTTAGATCTGACGGTACTGATGAAAATCTACGGATTGGATGGTTTTGACCATTTAAAGACGCCGAGGTATGAACCTCAGCAGTCGCCGGCACTTCCCGCAGGCTGTAATATTTTCGAGGAGATCCGCAAGGGTGATATTCTGTTACATCATCCGTTCCAGAGCTTTACGCCGGTGGTGGATTTCATCCGTCAGGCGGCGAGAGACCCGGAAGTACTGGCCATCAAGCAGACGTTGTATCGTGTCAGCGGCAATTCTCCGATCATAGCGGCACTGGCACAGGCAGCGGAGAACGGTAAGCAGGTTACGGTTCTGGTGGAACTGAAAGCCCGTTTCGATGAAGAGAACAATATTGTCTGGGCGAGAATGCTGGAAAAGGCAGGCTGCCACGTTATTTACGGACTGGTGGGATTAAAGACCCATTCCAAGATCACACTTGTAGTTCGCAGAGAAGAAGACGGCATCCGCAGATACGTGCATCTGGGTACCGGTAACTATAATGATGCTACGGCAAAGCTGTATACGGATGTGGGAATGTTGACCTGTGCGGAACGCATCGGAGAGGATGCCACGGCAGTGTTCAACATGCTGTCCGGTTATTCCGAGCCGTTGTTCTGGAACAAACTGGCATTGGCACCGTTATGGCTGAAGGATAAGTTCCTGCATCTGATCGAGCGGGAGAAAAATTATGCGATGGAGGGCAAGAATGCCCATATCATTGCGAAAATGAACTCTCTCTGCGACAAGGATATTATCCGTGCTCTGTATGAGGCAAGTGCGGCAGGCGTGAAGATTGAACTGATCGTTCGAGGTATTTGCTGCCTGAAGGTGGGTATCCCGGGTGTCAGCGAGAATATCAGTGTCCGCTCCATCGTCGGTAATTTCCTGGAGCACAGCCGCATTTTCTATTTTGCAAATGATGATCATTATGAGATCTACTGTGGAAGTGCCGACTGGATGCCCCGTAATCTGGAGCGTCGTGTGGAGATCCTCTTCCCGGTAGATCGCCCGGAGCTGAAGGAGGAATTGCTACATATCCTGAACAGTCAGCTGAAGGATAATGTGAAGGCTTCGATTTTACAGCCGGATGGCAGCTATGAGAAGCAGGACAAGAGAGGAAAGCAGCTGTTCAACTCTCAGGATGCTTTCTGCCTGGAGGCCATTCAAAAAGCAAAGGAGGCTGCGGGAGAGTCTGCCATCGAAAGCAGAACGTTTATCCCGGAGACACATCATGAATAAGAAGATCATACTGGCATCTGCCTCCCCCAGGAGGCGGGAGCTTCTGACACAGATCGGACTGGATTTCGATGTAGTGGTCAGCGAGACCGAGGAAAAGATCACATCCACAGAGCCTGCGAAAGTGGTGGAAGAACTGTCCGCGCAGAAGGCGGAAGCGGTGTGGGAGAAGCTTGCGGTAAGTGGTGTCTGTCAGGCTCCGGATAACAGTGCCGACCGAATGCATGAAGGCTATGGTATCTGCGATCCGGAACAGACAAGTGGAGAAGCTACTATAACAGATATCATTGTGCTGGGAGCCGATACCGTGGTCGCCTGCGACGGTAAGATCCTGGGTAAGCCTGCGGATACGGAAGCTGCGGCAGCCATGCTTACTATGCTGCAGGGCAGAGGACATGAGGTATACACAGGCGTGACGATCCTCTATGTGGAAAACGGTGAGAGGAAGACGCTGACTTTTCATGAGAAGACCACAGTGCATTTTTATCCTATGACCGATGCACAGATGCGGGAATATGTGGCTACCGGGGATCCGATGGACAAGGCGGGGGCCTATGGCATTCAGGGATTCTGCGCCAGATATATCCGCGGTATCGAAGGCGATTACAATAATGTGGTAGGGCTTCCCGTGGGAAGAGTCTATCAGGAACTGCATGGATTGAGATTAGTGTAGGAGAACAGAATGAAGAAAGCAGTAATTTTTGACCTGGATGGAACCTTATCCGATTCTATCATGAGCATGAAATACAGCGGGGACAAGACCATGGCGGAGTTTGGCTATGGACCCTTCTCTGTACAGGATTATAAATATTTTGTGGGAGACGGTGCCGCCAATCTGGTAAAGCGGGCACTGATCAAGGGTGGCGATACGAAACTTACCCATTTTGAGGCAGCCTATGCCAGATACAGGGAGATCTTCCAGGCGAACTGTATGTATCAGGTGAAGCCCTATGAAGGAATCCCCAAGCTGCTGGAAGAGTTGAAGAAACGTGGTATGAAGATCGCGGTACTTTCCAACAAGCCCCACCATGCCACCTTGGATGTCATCGAGAGCCTGTTTGGCAAGGACTATTTTGATGTGGTGCAGGGACAGGTGGACGGCGTGCCCATCAAACCCGATCCCGCCGGAGTCTTCCGGATCTTAGACCGGTTCGGTCTCACCGCAGACGAAGTACTCTACATGGGAGATACCGCCACAGACATGAAGACCGGCAAGGCGGCAGGCGCCTTCACCGTAGGTGTCCTCTGGGGCTTCCGTGACCGTGCGGAATTGGAAGAAGGCCACGCGGACGCTATTATCGCGCAGCCGCTGGATCTGCTGAAGTATTGCGAATAATTGAGAGTTACGAAAGCATAGCCACGCATAGGCAAAATAAGAACCGTGATTGGGAGCTTGCTCACAAATCACGGTTTTTACTTTTGCCGTGATGCGGCGAACGCCTGCCGCAGGCCTTCTGGAATATATAATTCCCTTGTTATACCTTCCGGTTTTCACAATTTGGGTATCAACAACAAAACAAGCTTCTCATACCCACAAACTTTTTTTCTCAGTGTGGGTATCAGCAATAAAACAAGCTTCTCATACCCACAAACTTTTCTCAGCGTGGGTATCAGCAATAAAACAAGCTTCTCATACCCACAAACTTTTCTCAGCGTGGGTATCAGCAGCAAAACAAGCTTCCCATACCCTCAAACTTTTCATAGTGTGGGTATCAGCAACCAAACAAGCTTCTCATACCCTCAAACTTTCCACAGCGTGGGTATCAGCAACCAAACAAGCTTCTCATACCCTCAAGCTTTTCATAGCGTGGGTATCAGCAGCAAAACAAGCTTCCCATACCCTCAAACTTTCCACAGCGTGGGTATCAGCAACCAAACAAGCTTCTCATACCCATAAACTATTCACACTGAGGCGGAAGAAGGGTACAGACTAGCTTGATCCTATCTCTTGTGCCCACACTGAGGCGGAAGAAGGGTACAGACTAGCTTGATCCTATCTCCTGTGCCCACGTTGAGGCAGAAGAAGGGCACAGAGAAGCTTGATCCTATCTCCTGTGCCCACGTTGAGGCGGAAGAAGGGTACAGACTAGCTTGATCCTATCTCTTGTGCCCACGCTGAGGCGGAAGAAGGGCACAGACTAGCTTGATCCTATCTCTTGTGCCCACACTGAGGCGGAAGAAGGGTACAGACTAGCTTGATCCTATCTCCTGTGCCCACACTGAGGCAAAAGAATGGGTACAGGCGGAACTTGTCCGGTCTACGGCAATCCTACGTTACGAGCCATGCCCCCAATTCATAAATGTGTCGCAAAGGGCGCTCCACATTTATTGGCAGTTCTCCGCAATGAGCCACGCTATTCATAAGATTGTCAGCAAAAGGCGCTGCCAATCTTATTTCATATCGCGGCGTTCGCCGCATCACGGCATAAGTAAAGACAGCGATTTGTGCGCAACCGCCCATCGCTGTCTTTAACTATGCCTATGCGCGGCTCAATGCTCGCGTAAACTCTCAATTTACATCCACATCAAATTACTAATTGACGTAACTACATATCCATATTATGATGAGAATAAATAAGACATTTTCGTAAGAATTTGGAGGTAATAGTATGCGTGAATATGATGATGCGGTACTGGAATGCTTCCTGGACAAACAGCTCCAGCTTTTTCCGGAAGCCGTGGCAGAGACTCTGGATGAAGCAGAAGATTTTCTGGAAGAGTGCATGGCAGTCGTGGTAGATTCCGTGGATGATGTCATCGAGTATTTCGATGAAGCCGGCATGGACGTGGACGGCGCTGTGGATGATGAGATTCTGGAAGCCGATGAAGTCTTCGATATCGGAGACGGCAGATACCTGATCGTAGAAGCGTAAACAATGACAGACGAAAGATCCCCGGGAACAGATAACGGTTCCCGGGGGTCTTTTTGTTATGATGCAACTTTGATGTAATGTTGTGCTATTCTGTAAAAAAACGGAAGGGACAACAATCCTATGAAAAAAAGATATCTGTGCATGGCGGCAATTATTTTTCTGATGAATACATTGACCGGATGCGCTTTGAAAAATGAAAATATGGAAGCCATATACAAAGAATTTCTTGATAATGGAGACGTGGGAAGCCTGCAATGGTCATGGGTATTGGAACCGGGACAATACGAAGATATTCGTTTTGTGAATGACAACATGGTTGCTGTACAGAATGGGAGCGACAAATGGGGAGTGTGGGATCTGGAGAAGGAGATATTGGTCACATCCTGCAAGTACAACAATATTCCTAACGATGCTGCCAGATATTATTCGGAAGGGCATGCCGCAGTTCAAAAAGACGGAAAATGGGGTTTTGTTGACGAAGCAGGGCAATGTGTGATCCCATGCCAATACGATGAAGTGGGGGATTTCAGCGAGGGACTCGCCGCGGTGAAGGATGCGGATCACAACGGAAAAGGAGAGCAGTGGGCATACATTGATACAAAAGGAGAAATCCAGATTGATTTTTACCCCTATGAAGCGACGGAAGGCAGAAGAGTACTGGCAGGGGAATTCCATGACGGCATGGCTTTTGTATCCAAGGGATTGTACTGTATTATGGATACGAAGGGAGAGATGATCTTCTCCGGGGACTCACGCTTTTTTATTAGTGTGACAGAATATAATAAGGAATACGACGCAATCCCCGGGTATGTATATATCGACGACCGGATGACAGTCAGAAAATACGGATTGATGGGACTTCACGGGGAAGAGCGGCTGGAACCGGTATTTGATTATGTTTACGGAATGAGAGGTCCCTATGTGATCGTGGAACAGAACATAGGCGGGGAACCCGGAATAGGTGTTATAAAATTACAGAAATAACGGAATGAACCGGAGCTCTTTGACATATATATGTTGGAGGGCTTCTATTTTTCTCTTCCCCATTCGCCGGGAATGCGTTATAATGAACTGATGGACTTTTACAGAAAGTACAGAAAGGTATGGTAGGAAAATGTTAGAAGGAAAAAAATGTCTGGTCATCGGCTCCGGCGTCAGCGGGATCGGTGCAGTGGTCTTATTGGAGAAAAACCATGCAGACGTGGTTCTGTATGACAGCAGTGATAAATTGACAGGGGAAGATCTGAAGGCAAAGCTCCCGGAGGGAAGCCGGGCGGCCTGCATCGCCGGAGAACTTCCTGAAAATGTGGAGCTGAGTATTCAGGCAGCAGTATTAAGCCCCGGAGTACCTACGGATATTCCGCTGGTGAACCGTATGAGAGACAGAGGCGTTCAGATTCTGGGAGAGATTGAACTGGGATTCCTTGCGGAGCAGGGCAGAGTGATCGCCATTACCGGCACCAATGGTAAGACGACGACCACAACACTCACCGGTGAGATCATGAAGGCATACTTCGGTAAGGATAAGACTTTCGTGGTGGGTAACATCGGTAATCCCTATACCCTGGAAGCAGATAAGACTTCGAAGGACAGTGTTACTGTGGGAGAGATCAGTTCTTTCCAGTTAGAGACCATACATACATTCCATCCGGTGGTATCGGCGATCCTGAATATCACACCGGATCACCTGAACAGACATCATACCATGGAAGCCTATGTGGCAGCTAAGGAAGCAGTGGCTTCCCAGCAGACGAAGGCAGATATCTGCGTACTGAATTATGACAATGATTACACCAGAGACTTCGCAGGAAGATGCCCTGCCACTCCGGTATTGTTTTCCTCCCATCAGGAACTGGAAAACGGTTATTTTCTGCGTGGTGACAAGATCATCAAGAGCGTAAACGGTGAAGAACACGAGCTGATGGATATTCATAAAGATATGAATCTGGTAGGCCTGTGCAATGTGGAAAATGTTATGGCAGCCATTGCCATCGCAGAGGGTATGCAGGTACCCATGGAGACGATCCTTACGGTGATCCGCGGTTTCCACGCAGTGGAGCACAGAATTGAGTTCGTAGCCACCAAGGGCGGTGTGGATTATTACAACGATTCCAAGGGAACCAATCCCGATGCCGCTATTCAGGGCATCAAAGCCATGAGCAGGCCTACGGTTCTCATCGGCGGAGGTTATGACAAGCAGAGCGAATATGACGAGTGGATCGACAGCTTTGACGGCAAGGTAAAATGCCTCGTCCTCATCGGACAGACCAGAGAGAAGATTGCCGAGTGTGCCAGAAAGCATGGCTTCGATAAGATCCGTTTCGCGGATACTTATGAGGAATGCCTGAAGCTGTGTACGGAACTGGCAGAACCGGGAGATGCGGTTCTTCTGTCTCCGGCCTGTGCAAGCTGGGGCATGTTCCCGAACTATGAGGTCAGAGGACAGCTTTTCAAGGAATATGTCCGTGGACTGGCAGATTAAAAAGTAATAAAAAGCAATAATGTTATAGAAAATAGAAATAAGGAGTAAAAGCAGGCATGGCAGAAGCTCGCAGAAGGCGTAAAAAGAAACAACAATCGGAATACTTTTTTGACTACAGCCTGCTTTTTATTGTGCTGTTTTTACTGGGATTTGGTCTGATCATGATCTATTCCGCCAGTTCCTATGAGGCTTATGATACCTATGGAGATGCAGCCTTTTATATGAAGAAACAGCTGGTTGCCAATATCATCGGTCTGGTGGGAATGATCATCATTGCTAATATCCCGTATCATTTCTGGGAACGGTTCGCTATGCTGGGATATGTGGTGTCGATGATCCTGATCTTCCTGGTGAAGACTCCACTCGGCATCAGCTCCCACGGTGCTACAAGATGGATCGGTATTCCCCATACGGGCTTCAATCTGCAGCCGGCTGAGGTAGCTAAATTGTGTATGATCCTGTTCCTGGCAAGTCTGGTGTGCAAGATGGGAAAAAGCGTGCGTACCATGAAAGGCTTTTTCATTATGATGGGCGCACCACTGCCAATCGCAGCATGTGTATATCTCATTACGGATAACTTAAGTTCTGCCATCATTATTATGGGTATTGCCGTCCTGATGGTATTTGTGGCAAGTCCCGATTACAAAAAATTCGTTATCATGGGATTAAGCGTGGTGGCAACAGCGGCATTGCTGGTATTTGTGGTAGTACAGATGGGAGATAAGATCGGTGGCAAGTTCCGTCTGGCGAGAATCCAGGCGTGGCTGAATCCAGAGAGTCAGGCGCAGGACAAAGGATTCCAGACATTACAGGCACTGTATGCCATTGGAAGCGGTGGCATCTGGGGCAAGGGACTGGGACAGAGCATGCAGAAGTTAAGCTTCCTGCCTGAGGCACAGAACGATATGATCTTCTCCATTATCTGTGAGGAACTGGGATTGTTTGGAGCGGTTGCCATTATTCTGATGTTCATTATGCTGTTGTGGCGGATGATGGTCATTGCCAACAATGCACCGGACCTGTTCGGCGCCATGCTGGTAGTGGGGGTTATGGGACACATCGCGATCCAGGCGATCCTGAACATTGCGGTTGTGACCAACTCCATTCCGAATACCGGAATCTCCCTGCCGTTTATCAGTTACGGTGGTTCTTCGGCGCTGTTCCTTTTGGCGGAGATCGGGCTGGTCTTAAGTGTGGCCCGGAGGATCCAGTTAAAAGAACTATAGAAGACATGGTACGAAACCGCATCCCGGGGCATAAGATAAGAATATCTTATGTAATGGGGATGGTGCTGTATGAAGGGAATCCGCATACAGGGCGGCATGCCGCTACAGGGAAAGGTACGCATACAAGGGTCTAAAAATGCGGCACTCCCGATTTTGGCAGCAACGCTTCTTACCAATGAAGTATCCTATATTCAGAATTGCCCGAGGATCGAGGATGTGCATCGGTTCGTACATCTGTTACGGGAACTGGGATGTATGGTACACTGGCAGGAGAATGGGATCCGGGTACAGCCGGGAGGCAGAGATGACCTGCCCTGTGAGAGAGCAGAGGCAAGAAGAATGCGCGGAGAAGCCATTACCGGTATGCGCTCATCGCTGTGTCTGCTGGGAGCATTGCTCGGCAAATGCGGTTATGTGACCATGGAACATCCGGGAGGATGTGTCATCGGCGACAGACCCATTGATCTGCATATTCATGCACTGGAACAGATGGGTGTTGAATTCCTCGAAGAGGACGGACTTTTGTCCGCACGGGCAAAAAATCTGCACGGTGCCCAGATTACACTGAAGTTCCCAAGCGTTGGCGCCACGGAGAATATTTTGCTGGCAGCGGTAAAAGCCACCGGAGATACTGTGATCACCGGTGCAGCCAGAGAGCCGGAAGTGATTGCGCTTTGTGAATTTCTGACGGCATGTGGGGCTTCGATCGAAGGGATGGGAAGTCCGGAACTTATCATCCATGGCGGCGGAGATCTTCACGGAACCCGGTATACAGTTCCGACGGACCGGATCGTGGCAGGAACGTATCTGTTTGGCTGTATCGGCTGCGGCGGGAGTGTACTGTTAAATCAGGCACCCTGGAGCCAGATGGAAGCAGTGACTGTGGCTGCGGAGAGAATGGGGGCACAATGTACCGTCTCCGAAGAGGGATTGTTCGTACAGGCACCGGTGAGACCCAAGAGTATCGGGCATCTGCAGACCGGACCGTACCCGGAATTCCCCACAGATCTGCAGTCGGCGGCGATGGCGGTACTGACCATGGCAGAGGGAATCAGTTATATTGAAGAGAATATTTTCGAGAACCGTTTTCGAATTGCAGAACCCTTAAACCTTATGGGTGCACAGATTGTCTTAAAAGACGGACGGCACGCGGTGATCACCGGAGTGGAACACCTTCATGGAGAGCAGCTGGACGCCTGTGAACTTCGCGGTGGGGCAGCACTGGTTTTAGCAGGACTTGCGGCGGAGGGTGAGAGCTTCGTGACGGGACAACATTTTATAGAACGCGGATATGAAAATATCTGCAGAGATTTCAGAGAATTAGGAGCACGTATTACCAGTGTATAGAGACCGAAGTACCGTTATCAGAAAAATAGTGATCATAAGCGCTTTGCTACTAATACTGGGCGGAGGCATTTTCGCATTGCACTCCGTATATACAGTCCGTACTGTATATGTGGAGGGCAATGTGCATTATACAGAGGATGAGATCAAAAAGATCGTGATGTCGGGACCGCTGGGGAATAATTCCCTGTATCTGTCGCTGAAGTACCGTGACAGAGGAATTCAGGATGTTCCCTTTGTGGATGTCATGAACGTATCGATTCTGGCTCCGGATACCATTAAAATCACAGTGTATGAAAAGGCACTGGCAGGATACGTGAAATATCTGGATACTTATATGTATTTTGACAAGGATGGTTACGTGGTGGAGAGCTCCGGGATCCGGACCCAGGGAGTACCGCAGATCACAGGACTGGCTTTTAATCATATCGTCCTGGGAGAACAGCTTCCGGTGGAGAATCCGGAAGTTTTTGCCGGGATCATGGACATGACAAAGCTTCTGAATAAATATCAGCTGACTGCGGACAAGATTTATTTCCATTCTTCCGGAGAGATCACCATCTACTTCGGACAGATCAAAGTAGCCATGGGCAGTGATAACAGCCATTTAGAGGACAAGCTGCAGCTGTTGCCGGGATTTTTGGAGCAACTGGAAGGGAAAAGCGGAACACTGCAGATGGAAAATTATGAGGAAGGAAAAGGGAAATTTACGTTCAAGCCGGATGCGTGAAACATTTGTGAAACATTTTGAAAAAATAGGTTGCTAAATTTGTAAAATGATTATATGATAGTCTATGTGAAGTTGAAAAAGGTTAAAAGGAGGAACTAACCTTGCTGGAGATTAAGACGAATGACGCGGATACAGCTGCCAAGATCATCGTAGTCGGTGTAGGCGGCGCGGGAAATAACGCTGTAAATAGAATGGTGGATGAGAAAATTACCGGAGTGGATTTTATCGGGGTGAATACCGATAAGCAGGCATTGCAGCTCTGCAAAGCTCCGAAGTTATTACAGATCGGTGAGAAGCTGACCAAGGGACTTGGTGCGGGAGCCAAGCCTGAGATCGGTGAGAAGGCAGCTGAGGAGAGTACGGAGGAGATTTCCGCAGCTCTGAAGGGTGCAGATATGGTATTCGTAACCTGTGGTATGGGTGGCGGTACCGGAACCGGAGCAGCTCCGGTGGTGGCCAAGCTGGCAAAGGAAATGGGCATCTTAACCGTCGGTGTTGTGACGAAGCCTTTCCGTTTTGAGGCAAAGGCACGTATGGTAAATGCTTTAAACGGTATCGAGCGTATCAAAGAGAACGTGGATACCCTGATTGTGATACCCAATGATAAGCTGCTGGAGATCGTGGACAGACGTACCACAATGCCGGAAGCTTTGAAGAAGGCAGATGAAGTTCTGCAGCAGGCAGTACAGGGAATCACGGATCTGATCAATGTTCCCGCTGTCATTAATTTGGACTTCGCTGATGTACAGACCGTTATGAAGGACAAGGGTATTGCTCACATCGGTATCGGTGAGGGCAAGGGCGATGATAAGGCAATGGAAGCTGTGAAGATGGCAGTAGAGAGTCCTCTTCTGGAGACTACCATTTCCGGTGCAACCCATGTCATTATCAATATCTCCGGAGATATCACTCTGGCAGATGCATCCGATGCAGCAAGCTATGTACAGGAACTGGCAGGAGATGATGTCAATATCATCTTCGGCGCTATGTACGATGAGTCCAAGTCCGATAGCTGTACGATCACCGTGATCGCTACCGGTCTGGAAGATAAGGCCAACAGTGTGGTACAGAATCGTCTGGGCGGCGGAGTTGCTTTCAGACAGCCTGCTTCCCATATGACTCCCAGTTCTCTGAAGGGAATGAATATACAGTCTACCGCTCCTACGACATCCCAGGGACAGGGAGGACAGGCTCCGAGACCCATACAGCCGGTGCCCGGTATTCATAAGCCTACAGATATCAGAAGCTCTGTAGAAGAGAAATCTCTGAAGATTCCTGATTTCCTGCAGAAAAAGTAATACTTATCATTTTTTATAATAACGGAACATAATAAGAGCCACGACACAGAATACTGTGTTGTGGCTTGTTTTGCGTGGAGATTTTAGGAAAGTATATTAGTCTGCCGTTCTCTTTTTCCTGTGTAAGGAGACAATCCTCTCACCCAGTACGAAAAAGGCACCAATGGCACAGGGTAACAGCATGGTGGTGAACCGGTAGAGAAGCACGGCAGACAGGGCTTTGGCCTCCGGCAGGAGACGCCGGAACAGCAATGTGAAGACGGCTTCTACGGATCCGATCCCCGCCGGAGTGGGGATGACCCCCGCCAGCGACTGGCTGAGGGAGGTCAGAGCAAAACATTGCAGGAAAGAAAAGGGCAGATCGCCGGATTCTCCTCTAAGAGAATTGCAGAACACGATCCAGGGGATGATATACCAGGTAGTGAATTTTAATACATTACACAGAAACAATCGAAGTAGCAGTAATGGATCTCGTAACAGAGACCGGCTTTCCGCCTGTAGCAGGGCAAGCTTATGCCCGGCATCGGTGAGTTTTTCCTCCCAGGAGGGATGCTTTGCACGGAACCGGTTGGCCAGCAGATTACAGGCAGTCTGCATCCAGGGAACGGTAGCCACTGCTAACAAAACTCCTGCAATCACACAGACACCTGCAAATCCCAGCAGGATATAACATTGATAATCGGCAAATGAAGCATGAATAAATCCATAGGTTGCCAAAAACAATAGCAGACTATAGACTGCCATAGAGACCTTGTGGACAATATATTGGAAAAAGTACATGCCGGTGGCATTGGGAACCGGGATACCGGCTTTGTTCAGGTAATAGATTCCTGCGATGCCGGAACCGCTGCCCAGAGTGGCTGTCTTATAGAAAGAGCAGTAGAAAGCATTACAGAATCCCTTCAGGCGGGGATATTCCGGGTGTGTTTTATGCACGATCAGCCAGGTGATGTGCCCTTCGCAGAGGTGATAGAGAATCACACTGAGGAATAGAACAAGGATGACCTGCGGGGAGACTTTGGAAAGCTCTGTGATCATATCTTCCATGGAATCCTTGAAGCTATAATACAGAATGCCCAGCAACAGGCAGACAAACAGTAATTTCAAAAGATATTTCAATATAGGGCTCAACACTTTACCCGAATCATGACGCATCATCGCTCCCTCCTTTATTATAGTCTCATTGTCTCTCTTTTTAGGGAGAAGGAAAAGAAACAAATCTGAGAAAACGTAGCCTTTTTCACGCTGAAGTTTATTCTTTTTTTAGAATAAGGTAACAGATTAAATATTGATTGTCCGGCACAAAATAGCTATGATTGATTTATTCCAACAGTTTTAGACCATCTTACAAGAATGAGGAAGGAATCCTATATGCAGGAAGTAAAACAACCTAATAAAAAACCGTTTATATTTTACTATCTGATCGCGTTGGTGGCGATCATGCTGATCAACAGTCTTCTGGTACCGCAGATCGTACAGCGGGCAGTGAAGGAAGTGGATTACAACACTTTTATGCAGATGACTTATGATAAACAGATCGACGAGGTACAGGTCCAGGATAATCAGATCGTGTTTACCGCAAAAGATGACAAGACCATCTACAAAACCGGTCTGATGGATGATCCGGACAGAACGCAGAGACTGTATGACAGCGGGGCAAAATTCTCCAGTGAGATCGTGGAGGAAGCATCGCCGATTTTAAGCTTTCTGATCAGCTGGCTGCTGCCTTTGATCATCATTATTGGCTTCGGACAATTGATGTACCGTCAGATGGCGAAAAAAGCTGGCGGCGACTCCATGATGTTCGGCATGGGAGGCATGGGCAAGAGCAATGCGAAGGTCTATGTGAAGTCTTCCAACGGTATTAAGTTCACCGATGTGGCAGGAGAGGATGAGGCGAAGGAAAATCTGACAGAGATCGTGGAATACCTGCACGACCCCGACAAATACAAAGAGATCGGTGCTTCCATGCCGAAGGGTATCCTCTTAGTAGGCCCTCCCGGAACCGGTAAGACGATGTTAGCCAAGGCAGTAGCCGGAGAAGCCAATGTTCCCTTTTTCTCCATGTCAGGTTCGGAATTCGTGGAAATGTTCGTAGGTATGGGTGCCTCCAAGGTCAGAGACCTGTTCAAACAGGCGAAGGAAAAGGCTCCCTGTATCGTATTTATCGATGAGATCGATGCCATCGGTAAAAAACGTGACGGACAGGTGGGCGGTAACGATGAGAGAGAACAGACACTGAACCAGCTGTTAACAGAGATGGATGGCTTCGAAGGCAACAACGGCGTTATCATTCTGGCAGCCACTAACCGTCCGGAGAGTCTGGATCCGGCACTGCTACGTCCCGGACGTTTTGACAGACGGGTGCCGGTAGAGCTTCCCGACCTGAAAGGAAGAGAAGAAATCCTGAAAGTGCATGCCCGCAAGATCAAAGTCGCAGATAATGTAGATTTCAATAAGATCGCCCGTATGGCATCCGGAGCCTCCGGCGCAGAGCTTGCCAATATTGTCAATGAGGCAGCTCTTAGGGCAGTCAGAGATGGACGTAAGTTCGCAACCCAGGCAGACTTAGAAGAGAGTATTGAAGTAGTCATTGCCGGTTATCAGAAAAAGAATGCCATCCTTACAGATAAGGAAAAGCGGATCGTGGCATACCATGAGATCGGACACGCACTGGTGGCAGCGAAGCAGACCAATTCCGCACCGGTACAGAAGATCACCATTGTTCCCCGTACTTCCGGTGCACTGGGTTATACCATGCAGGTGGAAGAGGAAGGCAATCATTATCTGATGAGCAAGGAAGAGATGGAGAATAAGATTGCCACACTGACCGGCGGACGCGCCGCGGAAGAGATCGCTTTCGGGTCTGTGACCACCGGAGCTTCCAACGATATCGAACAGGCTACCAAGCTTGCCAGAGGCATGATCACCCGCTACGGTATGAGCAAAGATTTTGACATGGTAGCCATGGAGACTGTGACGAACCAGTATCTGGGTGGAGATTCCGCCCTGACCTGTTCCATGGAGACCCAGACAGCCATCGATAAGGAAGTGGTGGAACTGGTGAAAAAACAGCATGAGAAGGCAGGACAGATCCTGATGGAAAATCGTGCTAAACTGGATGAACTGTCTCAGTATTTATATGAAAAAGAGACCATTACCGGAGAAGAATTTATGAAGATATTGAATTCCTAAAAGGGTTCCCGGAGAAGACGGAATCGGCGTTTGTGCCGGTTCCGTTTTGCGTTAAGAAAATCTTAATCATATGGTAAAGGCATCTTAACCCTTGCCTGCTGTTATCTTAAAAAAGAAACCGCTATACTTTTCCTGTAAGAAAAAGTTGTGAAACGACACAGCAGAATGGGAGAGAAAGATGCAAAACAGAAACTATTTGAATAACAATAACATGCAAAAAGGAATCGCACTGGCAACCTGTATGGCGATCGTCATGGGACTGTTCACCGGGTGTGGGAATAAGAACGATCAGCAGATTGCAGCGTCACCTGAGGAAGTGCAGAAAGGACGATATGTAGAGACGGAACTCTCACTTCCGGAGGAATGGAAGGACAAAAATATCAGCCAGATCTTCCGTTCGGGTGATGAATTACATTTTCTCGTGGCAGGAGGATCGGAAGGACAGACCACTCTGGAGGAATGGAAGCTGGGAGAAGGAGATACTCTGACGGAAGTGACGAAGGACTGGCTGAAGGTGCTTCCCGAGGGAAAGAATCTGGAGAGTAGTGACAGTTTTACACTGTTACAGGATGCGGAGGGGAATCAGTACCTGTACGGTAACTGTTACCGGGACGAGGAGAACTCTTCCGCACATCTGTGGAAGGAAGCGGACGGCAGTGCGCTGGATATTACACCACAGAAGTGGCTGGAGCCTATGGATATGGATGGCTATCGGTTCTATGATACGCCACAGTATGTGACAATGACGGAGGACGGATTGTTAGTGGGACTGTCTTATTTTTCCCTGGATGTTGTACTGGCACAGGACGGAAGCCTGGTGAGCAGCCAGGAGAGCGACAGCCTGACAGACAGTGGCAGTCTGTCGGATAATAAGTGGGTCAGTGCTGTGGGAGATACGTTGTATCTGGCACAGGCGGATGAACAGGGGAACGTGAACGGTCTGTTGCAGATGCAGCTGGACGGAAGCAATGGGGCAAAATCTAAGGGAGAGATTCCCTTTTCCCAGGACAGTTACAGCTCTGCTTATTTCAGCGTGCTGGAAGACGGCACAGTATATGCGGCGGATGCAGACGGATTCTTCCGCTGCGACGCAGGAGATACCAACTGGCAGAAGCTGCTTCAGGGAATCGATACCGGTTTTTCTCTGTCGGATCAGTGGTGCAGGGATATTGTGGCGCTGTCGGATGGCAGTGTATACGCGTGGTTTGGAAGTGAGAGCGGGGATAAAATAATGATTTATCGGTATGATCCTGACGCGGTGACAGAGGTGACCGAAGAACTGACGCTGTATACCGTGGAGGAGAGCTTCTTTTTACAGCAGGCTGCGGTGCAGTATCATAAGCAGCATCCGGAGGTACTGATCCATGTGGATGCGGCAATCTCCATGACGGATAAATACAGCGGAAATGCGGATTATCAGCAGATCTATCAGGATCTGAACACTTCCCTGACCTCCGGCAACGGACCGGATCTCATGGTGATGGATCATCTGAAACTGGACACATATGCCTCTAAGGGCTTGCTGTTTGATCTGCAGGAGATATTGCAACCCATGGAAGAGGACGGAACTCTGCTTTCCAACATTACAACAGCCTATGAAGAGGCGGATGGAAGACGGTATGCGGTGCCGCTGCAATTCGGATTATTGTTAGCTGTCGGCAGGGATGTGCAGCCGAAGGAAATGAGCAGCATGGACGCTATTGCAAAGGCGGTATCCGGAAAGACGGAGAGTTATCTGGGAGACCGTACCTGCGGCGAACTGGTGGAAGAGTTCTATCCCCTGATCGTGGATGATATTTTACAGAACCGTCAGGTGAATTGTGATACCTTACGTCCCTGGCTGGAAGATTTAAAGAAGATTGCGGATAACTGCGGCATCCTGCCTTCCAGAAAAGAAGGCCGTGCAGCGAATATCTGGGATCTGGGATCTGATGTGAAGCTGGTACTTCAGGAGACTGACGGCTTTAATCAGGCAATGACACCCTATGCTGTGGCAGAACTGTTGAATGCCAATGTGGTATCCGTGGAAAATGCATTTTATCCGAAGATGGTCATTGGAATCAACAGCCGGAGTGAGCATGTGGAGACGGCAAAAGACTTCCTGCGTTTTGCTCTGTCCGAAGAATTACAGAGCGTGGATACCTATGAGGGTTTTCCTGTCAATGCAAAAGCGTTGGAGACGCAGGCTGCAGCAGACCGCAGCATGGCGGAAGCCTATACCACCTATGATATCGACGGCAGCACCGTAGAGTTCGCCATCAAATCCTACTCTGAGGAGACAGCGAACCATCTGACGGAGCTGTGTAGGGCAGCAACCCTGTGCCTCAAGGAAGATACTCAGATCGAGACTTCCCTGACTGAGAGTTTACAGGCATACCTAAACGGGCAGGCGAGTGTGGAGGAAGCCATGGATGCTGTGGAAGGAAGCTTGAAGATGTATCTGGCGGAGTAGCGCTCCGCCCTTAAAAAGAGATGTGCCCTAACCGGCACACCTCTTTTTCAGCATAATACCGCCTGACTGGCAACAGTGTCTGTGCAAGCGGTACGTTCCTTGCAATTTTCTATATTTGCTAGATTATTACCGCCGAAATTATTGCATTGGATTTTGAGGCGGTAATAGGACCAGGAAAAAAAGTATATATCAGAAATCATCCTCGTCAGCATTGTCATTCCAACCGGAAGTTATGTGAAGTTCACCGGTTTCCAGATTCATAGACATATTGTCACCCATACGCATATGAAGATTCCCCTCTGAATCAACCCCCATGTTGTCGGAAGTAGGATAGATAAAATTGCCGTCGTCATAATTAAAAATAGAGTTACACATCTTGTGGATTCTCCTTTTTATTAAAATATTGGTTAAATGTGTCATAGGTTTCATTCAATTCATCAATAAGAAATTGTATTTCTGAATCGGATGACTTTGCCGTAACATGAACTACATTGGTGATGAATCCGTGGTATGGTTTTAAATATACAGGAGTTGTATAAGCCACGAACCCTGTTTGAGGATAAAAATAATAATTTTTCCATGCTTCATGTATATAATGGGAATTGCTATAGAAAGAACCGTTAGCACTTTCGTAAAAGGCCGTGAGGTTTTTTATACTGTTATTCGTTAACTGTAATAATTTTTTTAATATAGATTTATTGTATGTAATTACTTTTTCCAAAATATAAGAAACGTTCCTGTTTTTTTGTCGAATCATGATATCAAGAACAGCTCCTGAATACGGAAAAATAAAGGAACTACTTTCTTGTCGTGGACGAGAAGGGGTAATTTCAAAATTTTCAAAAAAGTAATTAAGAGTTCCTTTGGAACTGGAAGCAATACATTGTATCATATTATCTATGTTTTGAGAACTTGGAAGTTCATCGCTGCGCGGATGAAAAGCATACATACAACCTAATGTATAAAGCATCGGAAGTTCTCTGGCATGCAACTGATCCAGCACATCAAAATCGTTGTTTTTTATAGCGAGAGTAATCATTTTAAAACGGAGATCGTCAGATTCTTTTAATGTAATGTCAAGAATATCAGTAAATCCGATTTCCCTTCTTTCTATGCTGGTTCCAGCACCAAAACCAATGTAATATTCGCCCGGATCATTTCCAACAAACCAAATGTAGTGGCTATCCATGAGATATTTCAAAAAAGAATAATTACCAACCTCTAAGGCATAATCAATGATGGTTTTATTGAATTCGTCAGGATTTAAGACGGGTTTGTCCTCTCGTTGGAGGTATGCTTTCCATTCAGAGGGATCCTTGGAACAGGCAATGGAGTAATTGGTAGTTCTGTTGGAAATAGGTGCCAGAACAGCTCCGGCACTTAGAATATCCTCAATAGATACCTGAAGAAGTTCCGAAAAAATAGGAAGATCTTCGATTTGTATGCCCTTATTGCCTTTTTTGATCTGACAGATGCGGTTTTGGGTTTTTTGAATTTCCTCAGGAGAGGGATCAAAATGATAGCGTTGTTTGAAGTAAGCTATCCCAAATTGACGGTCACTCTTATATTTACTTTGTTTTATCAAATCAGCAAGATGGTTGCCGATTTTTTCATTCGTCGCAGTATGAAACATATGAATTACCTCCTTTGTGCTCATCATAAATGAAAGCAGTGAAAAAAGATATAACTATAAGGAATATGCAAAAAGGATATATATAATTATATATAAAATAATATATGCAAAAAGGATATATTACAATGAGTATTTAAAACACATATTTATTGCAGCCAAAGAACTTCTATGCCAAAGTGAATACTAAGCATAGAAGTTTTTTGCACAATTTCTCATATCGTGTGACTGGTGTTCTACAGTCGATTCCCACAGGAAAGTAACTTGTAAACATAGGATAAAGCCGCTATAATTTTAAGTATAAGAAAGGCGGTGGAGAATTTACTTATGCAGATTTATGTGGATGCGGATGCCTGTCCGGTGGTGGACATAGTGGAAAAAACAGCAATAAAATATCAGATTCCGGTAACACTTCTGTGTGATACTAACCATGTGCTGACTTCCGGTTACAGTGAGGTGATAGTCGTGGGAGCCGGCGCGGATGCAGTGGATTATAAATTGATCAGTCTCTGCCACAGGGGAGATATCGTGGTATCTCAGGATTATGGCGTGGCAGCTATGGCACTTGGTAAGGGAGCCTACGCAATCCACCAGTCCGGCAAATGGTACACGGATGAGAATATTGATCAGATGCTCATGGAAAGACATCTGAATAAAAAGGCAAGACGTGCTTCTCAGAAAAATCATTTCAAAGGTCCGAAGAAGCGGACAGGAGAGGATGACGAGAGGTTCGCACAATCCTTTGAACGGATGGTAAAAGCAGCACTGGAGGAATCAGAATGATACTTTTTTCAAAGAAAAGCGAAAAGAAGACTTACGACCGGAGCAATCAAAAACCTGTCATCAAAGCCAGCATCTGCAACGGCGAACAGGTGGCGGGATTCAAGGATATCCATACGGGAAAATTCGAAGAAGTCATGCTGATCCGCAGGGCAGAGGATCTTGAGACATTTAAAACGATGTATGGAATTGAGGAAGAGATTGCGAAGGAATACTGAGATGTCTAATGCCAACATAGATGAACTGAATGGACAGGCTGTACTGGATTTGATTATGGGGCGGTTAGGGCGGAAAGATTCTGCAGTGGAGCACTGGAAGGGGTCCTTCAGAACGGATCGATAACCAAATGGCTTAAAAGGCTGGAAAAATCGCCTGATGCAATTGAAGAAAGTGAGTAGTGCGGTGGTATAGAAGAGTAATTGATTTTATAGAGCGAGGAACAGACTAAGAAAAGAAAAATTATTTTAGCACTGATGACAATATGTATTTTATCGTTTGCTTCCTGCGGAAAACAGGAAACTACAGCGACAGCAGAACCCATTCCCACTGCTGTTGAATCTGCACAAGTAGAACTTACAGAAACAACCACGGAGACAATAGAAAGCACTGAGGTAGTAGAAGATAACACAAGTGAAGCAGAAGCGAAAGACGAATCAACAGAGGCAGAAAAGACCACAGAAGTAACCAACATAGAAGAAGCAGAGCCGCTTTCAGAAAAAGACCTTGCATTTAGTTTTTTGGGATATGATACATATAATGAATATGTAGAGGCGGGAAATGATGAGGCTGCATACATGCTTGCCGATAATGCAAACATGATAGTATCAGGTGAATTTACAGATGATGGTAATGTAATAGAAAGTACAGTAAGAGGCATCAAACTTGGAGACAGTATAGACAAAGTAATTGAATTATATGGAGATACAAAGCAGCGTTCCGCAGATATTAAAGATGTATTCTCACATGATGGGTTAAAGGACTCCGGAGCATATAATTATTTCTTAAAAATTGATTCAACCAAAGACTACTTTTATGCATTTAGATTTAGAGTAGATCAAAATGATAATATAATTGCAGTTGTAATAGAACCTATTTCAATGAAGTATTGGTCAGAAGATTGAACTTAACTGAAAATGCTGAAGGGCCGACACAGATCCTTGGTAGATTATTCACAGAGAGAAGGCAGCTTGAAAGAGTCTCACCCTAATATCATTATTTTTACAAATGAAAAAAACTCAGGAACACCCTATCCCTGAGCTTTTTAAAGTAAAAAAATAATGCGGAAGATGGGACTTGAACCCACACGGTATTGCTACCACAAGATCCTTAGTCTTGCTCGTCTGCCAATTCCGACACTTCCGCATAGCGATACAAAATAATAATCATCTCGCATCACGCAAGAATGATAATAACATCTTCCCACGGCAATGTCAACATGATTTTAAAATTTGTAGGAATTTTTTATACACTTAAAACAGTTTGGAATAATGAGTATTATTTTCCTTTTACCATTTTTTAATTTCTGCTATAATAATCAATAAGAAATATGGCATAGACGGCTATCGGAAAATACAAACGAAAAGGAACAACAATTATGGAATCAAGAGTGGAACAGGCAGCAGAGAGAAAAATGTGTGGTTACAACTGTGCGCAGGCAGTGGCGTGCACGTACTGTGATCTGGCGGGAATTGACGAGGAGACAGTGAGGAATCTTACCCAGGGCTTCGCGGCAGGCGTTGGTGGCAGCATGGAAGCTACCTGTGGAGCCGTCATCGGTGCGGTCAATATTCTGGGACTGATCAACAAGAATCCGCAGCGGACAATGCAGGGCTCCCGGAAGATCATCAACCGTTTCAAGGAACAGAACGGGACAGTGATCTGTAAGGAATTAAAGGGCATTACCGACGGTGTGGTGAAGAGAGAATGCCTGGACTGCGTCAGGGATGCTGCAGCTTTTCTGGAAGCGGAATTACCGGAAAGCTATGTAACGCCAGGAACGGTAGTAGATTAGAGGTAAGACGAAATGAATACAAAAGAAACTTCAGCGGATAAAACAAAATACCGCCTGGCGGAAGCAGCAAAAAAGTGTATGGCGGCTTCCGGCACCGATGCCATGACCGTGACACAGATCGTGCAGACCTGCGGTGTGACGAGACAGACCTTTTATCGGAACTTCCAGGACAAATACGACCTGATCAACTGGTATTTTGATAAGCTCTTACTGGAATCTTTTGCACAGATGGGGGATGGGCTTACCGTATACGAAGGTTTAACCAGAAAGTTTGAATTTATTCAGAAGGAGAGGGTCTTTTTCGCGGGAGCATTCCGCTCGGACGACCACAATTCCCTGAGGGAACATGACTACGAACTGATCCTGGATTTCTATACACAACTGATCAGGCGTAAGACCGGCAGACAGCCCGAAGAGAATATTTTATTCCCTCTGCGGCTCTATTGCAGAGGTTCCATTGATATGACCGTGGAATGGATCTTCGCTCCGAAGGAGAAAACCCCGGAGCAGATGGCGGCGCTGCTAGTAAGTGCATTTCCGGCACCGGTGACAGAATTATTTCGGCAGTTAGGCGTATTACGTTGAGTAAAAATAACCAAAAATATTTGTGAAAAATTAACAAAAGTAGTGGATAAAATATGAAATTTCTGTAAAAAGTGACAGTCAGGGAAAACTGTCACTTTCTTTATGTGATGTTTACAGTTAGAATAAAATTATCAATAAGATCGTTTTTATGTCGAAAGGAGATTATGTATCATGGCAAACAGAATTATGCTCAACCAGACATCTTATCACGGTGTAGGAGCAATCGCAGAAATCGTAACCGAAGCAAAGGCTCATGCTTTTCAGAAAGCATTCGTATGTTCCGATCCGGATCTGATCAAGTTCGGTGTGACCGGAAAGGTAACCGATCTGCTGGACAAGGAAGGTCTTGCTTATGAAATTTATTCCGATATTAAGGCGAACCCCACCATTGACAATGTGAAAAACGGTGTGGCTGCTTTCAAGGCATCCGGCGCAGACTATATCATCGCCATCGGCGGCGGCTCCTCCATGGATACCTCCAAAGCCATCGGCATCATCATTGCAAACCCTGAATTCGAAGATGTACGCAGCCTGGAGGGCGTAGCACCTACCAGGAAGCCCTGCGTTCCCATTATCGCAGTGCCCACCACAGCAGGTACCGCAGCAGAGGTTACGATTAACTACGTTATCACCGATGTAGAGCGCAAGCGTAAGTTCGTATGCGTAGACCCTCATGATATGCCTATCATTGCTGTGGTAGATCCCGAGATGATGTCTTCTATGCCTAAGGGTCTGACCGCTTCCACCGGTATGGATGCACTGACCCATGCAATTGAAGGTTACACCACCAAGGCAGCCTGGGAGATGACCGATATGTTCCATCTGAAAGCCATCGAGATCATTTCCAAGTCCCTGCGCGGCGCGGTAGCTAATACTAAGGAAGGCCGCGAAGGCATGGCTCTGGGTCAGTACATTGCCGGTATGGGCTTCTCCAACGTAGGACTCGGTATCGCTCATTCCATGGCACATACCCTGGGTGCCGTATATGATACCCCTCATGGTGTTGCCTGCGCAATGATGCTTCCTATCGTTATGGAATATAATGCTGACTGCACCGGTGAAAAGTATCGTGAGATCGCCCGTGCTATGGGTGTGGAAGGTGTAGATCAGATGGATCAAGCTACCTACCGTAAGGCTGCTGTAGATGCTGTCCGTAAGCTGTCTGAGGATGTTGGTATTCCTTCCAAGCTGGAAGCACTGAAGGAAGAGGATCTTCCTTTCCTCGCAGAGTCCGCACATGCAGATGCCTGCGCACCCGGTAACCCCAAGGATGCAAGTGTAGAGGATCTGACCGCATTGTTCCGCAAGTTAATGTAATCATTAAATTTGCTACTGTTTTTCCGGAAAATAATATGGTATGCTGTAACTATTCTGAATAGTTACGGCATGCTAAGAAACGAGCAGGCTTGCGAGAGCAGACCTGCTCGTTTTTAAAAGAAAAATGGATGAAATCAACAGGACAAAGGAAACAATAATGGGCAATACAAAACATACCAAAGAGCAGATCCGTGAAAGGATCCAACAGAAAAAGCTTCTCTTTGACGGAGCCTTCGGAACTTATTACGGAGGAAAATACGATACGAAACAGCTGCCGGAGCTGGCGAATCTGGAAGCCCCGGAACGGGTGAAGGAGATTCATACGGAGTACCTCGAAGCGGGAGCGCAGATTCTGCGTACCAACACCTTCGCAGCCAACAGCTTCTGCATGGATATGTCCAAAGAACAGATCGAGGAGACTCTGCGAAGCGGCGTACGCCTGGCGAGAGAGGCGATGGTTGCGTGGAGAGAACGCACCGGTGAGACGAAAGAAGTCTATATCGCCGGAGATATCGGACAGATCCCTTGTGATGCGCCGGCGCAGAAGGATACTTTATGCCGCGAATACGAAGAGATCTGCCGTATTTTTCTGGAAGAAGGCGTGGACTTTTTTGTCTTTGAAACATTTTCCGAGATGGAAGAGCTCCTGCCTGCGATCAAAATGATCGGGGAACAGGCATTTATTACGGTACAATTCTCTGTGAACCAGTTCGGTTACAGCAATGCAGGCTTAAGTGCCAGAAAGCTGTTGCAGAGAGCGGGAGCGATAAAAGAGATCGATGCCGTGGGCTTTAACTGCGGCGTGGGTCCTTCTCATATGTACCGGATCCTGCAGACACTTTATAAGCCCGCAGATAAATTCCTCACAGCCCTTCCGAATGCCGGTTACCCGCAGATGGTCACCGGACGCATGATCTTCACCGGGGATAACAGAGAATATTTTGTAGACAGAATGCAGCAGATGATAGCTCTTGGTGTGGATATGGCAGGCGGCTGTTGCGGTACGACACCGGAATATATCTCAGATCTTGCGGGAAAGCTGGACTTTACCCAGTATCCGCAGACACAGGAAAAGGCAGAACCGGAGAAAAAACAGGCTGGCACAGAGGATCACTCTTTTTACCATATAAAGGAAGCAGAAGGCGGGAAGAAACTGATCGCCGTCGAACTGGCACCCCCTGCGGGTATTGACGATGAAAAACTGATGGATGCCGCACATCTGCTGCAGAGAAGCGGTGTGGATGTACTGACTTTTCCGGATTCCCCCTCGGGACGTACCAGAGCGGATTCTATTCTCATGGCGGAAAAGGTAGCGCGGGAGACCGGTATGTGTGTCATGCCTCATATCTGCTGTCGTGATAAAAATGCCATCGCTATGCGTTCCCAACTATTAGGAGCTTATATCAATGGTATTCACAATTTCCTTGTGATCACCGGCGACCCGATCCCCTCCATGGTGCGTACTACGGTAAAGAGTGTGTTCAATTTTGACTCCGTAGGTCTCATGCAGATCCTTGCGGACATGAACGAAGAGCAGTTTGCACAGGCACCGGTAAGCTACGGCGGTGCCATCAATCAGGGCAGACGGAATCTGGAAGTGGAGATCGGCAGAGTGAAGAAGAAAATGGCGGCAGGAGCCACATTTTTCCTGACGCAGCCCATATCCACGAAGGAGAGCGCGGACAGAGTGCGCCGGATCAAAGAGGAGACCGGAGCCAGGATACTCTGTGGCATCATGCCGTTTGTGAGCCTTAAAAATGCCACATTTATGAAAAATGAGATGGCTGGCATCGATGTGACGGACGAAGTGCTGGCGAGATACCGTGCGGATATGACCAGAGAAGAGGGAGAACAGGCCGGCGTACAGTTGGCGAAGGAAGTGATCGACATGACGGAGGACTTCGCGGACGGCTATTATTTCTCTTTCCCCTTCAATCGGGTGACTATGCTGGAAAAAATACTGCATTAATGGGATGTTTTTCAAAAACCGATCAAAAAAAGCGTTAATAAATCTTGGAATCATCCGAAGTAAGTAGTATACTGTAATTAGTAACAAAGAGCTTATGGCTGAAAGGCTGATTCAAAACAGTTAACACGGAGGTGACTGTGATGAGTATTAATATTCAGGCAAAAACGAATTATTCTTTTCTGTTTTCCAGACTGAGTTCCTCTGCATCCAATGCGCTAAGCGGCAACTGGCTGGCAGATTATGCAAGTATTAAGAACGGCAGCTACGGGAAGCTGATGAAGGCATACTATGCCAAGGACAGCGGCGATAGCAAGACCGCAGCTTCCACCATTACGAAGAAAGATACCGCGACAGATACTGCGAAGAAGGCGCTGGCGAAGGTAGAGACCACGACAGATGCTCTGAAGGAGTCCGCAGATGCATTGCTAGCGACCGGTAAAAAGGATCTGTTCACCCAGAAGGATATCACTACCAAAGATGAGAATGGTGTGGAGAGTACCACCAAGGAGTACGACACTGACGCAATCTACAGTGCGGTGAACAGCTTTGTGACAAATTACAATAGCGTGATGGCTGCTGTGGATGATGTGAGCGATACCACAGTGAACAACCGCACGGAATCTCTGGGGAATACTACCATTGCCAATAGCAAGCAGCTGGCGAAGATCGGTATCACTATGAAAAATGACGGTACCTTATCCCTGGATAAGGATGCTTTTATGAAAGCGGATATGTCTACGGTAAAGAGTCTGTTTCAGGGAAATGGTTCCTACGGCTACCGTGTATCCGCACAGAGCTCCATGATCAATTTCGCAGCAGATCATGCTTCCACCAGAAGCAGTCTGTACACCGGAAGCGCAGGATATACCGGCCTTTATAATGCAGGCAACCTGTTCAACTCTTATATGTGATATATGATGCCAGGGTCAAAAGGTCTAAGCCCACATGAGCTTGCTCATAGGTGGGTGAAAGACCTTAGGACCCGCCCTGATATGAGCATAAAAGTGGGATGATAATCCCACGATATGCGAATAATGGGTAGGATTGTGGGAGTGCGTAGCACGGAACAATCCGTAGGCATCAAAGTCGGGGGATTTTGACCCCGACATCAATATATTCGCTATTTTATATATTTTTTAAATTATTTGAAAAATAATATTGACATTTACCGACAAGTGTTGTAAGATACACTTGTTCGCAGAAATGGCGGAATTGGCAGACGCGCACGGTTCAGGTCCGTGTGGTAGTGATACCATGAGGGTTCAAGTCCCTCTTTCTGCATCACATGAGCGGTGATCATAAGATTGCCGCTTTTATTTTTCCGGCTACGATCATATCCGAAAGTTTTTTAAATTATTTGAAAAATAGTGTTGACATTTTGAAACAAATACTGTAAGATACATCTTGTTCGCAGAAATGGCGGAATTGGCAGACGCGCACGGTTCAGGTCCGTGTGGTAGTGATACCATGAGGGTTCAAGTCCCTCTTTCTGCATCACATGGCGGTGACCGAAAGGTTGCCGCCTTTGTTGTATATAGAATTTTGCTGTATCTAGTATAACAGTTTTAAATTAACTACCCCATATCACTTGCCTATTTTCCCGATAGCACAGGCTAAAAATCCTCAGCGTAGCCCGCTACGCCTACGTTTTTTATCCTGCACTCTCAGAAAAATATTCTACGTGAATGGTGTAGTTATTTAGAAACTGTTATACTAGAATTAAGAAGGTGAGACAGAATGAAGACAGACCAAATACAGAAGGTACACAAGGATTGGTACAAACTGGACTTGTCGGCAATCGTATATCCTACATTGCAGAGGAGAGATTTCTCTTCCGTGTATCGATTGTCTGTGCTGTTAAAAGAAGATATAGACCCGGAAATACTGCAGCGTGCGGTGAATCTGACGATGCCTCGTTTTCCGACGTATAAAGCGGCAATTCGGAAGGGTGTATTCTGGCGATATCTGGAACCGAATGACAGACCCGGCCCTTTTGTGCAGGAGGATGTAAAGAACCCCTGCCAGCCCATGCATTTTAAAGGCAATAACCGGTATCTGGTAAGAATCTATTACTATCGTAACCGGATCGCACTGGAGGCGCATCACAGTCTGGGAGACGGCACCGGCGGAATGTGTGTGCTGCAGACACTGACAGCCACTTATCTGCGTCTGAAGGGACATTCAGAGATTGAAAATGGAGGATTCGTATTGGACATTCTGGGGATCCCGGACCCGGGAGAGCTGGAAGATGCTTATATGAAATATGCCAACGCCAAAGTCTGTCCACCCAGGCCGGGAGAGAAGACTTATCGTGTCAGGGGGACGAAGGAACCTTTCTATACGCTGAACATTATAGACGGTATTATGTCAGTGGCGGAGGTGATGCAGGTAGCGAAAAGCTATAATGCTACCATTACCGAATATCTGAATTCGGTTCTGCTCTATGCCCTGATGCAGAAGCAGGAGAGTGAATGGCATTTGAAGCTCCGACCGGTAAAAATTGCCATGCCGGTGAACCTGCGCCGCTTTTTCCCATCCAGGACCCTGAGGAATTTTATCACCATGATCTACCCGGGGATCGACCCCAGACTGGGAGAGTACACTTTCGAAGAAATTGTGACACAGGTGCATAACTACATGCGCTATTATCTGAATGAAAAGTTGCTGCGGGGCGATATCACTACGAACGCGGAGACCCAGAGGAATCCTTTCATCCGTATTGTGCCGCTGTTTATTAAAGATCTGGTGGTCCGCCAGTTCTATACCAAGATTCAGGATAAGAATTCTTCGGCAGGCCTGACCAACATGGGAGCTCTGAAGGTCCCGGAGACTATGAAGCCATATATTGAACGGTTTGATATTTATATGGGACAGCCTTTTTCCACGAGAACGAACTGTGCCATTGCCAGTTTTGAGGATATTCTGACGATCAATTTTGCCAGCAGTATTGCAGAGACCGATGTAGAGCGGCTGTTTTTCCGCAAGCTGGTACAGGATGGCATTCATGTAAAAATAGAAAGTAATCGATAAATCGCTTTGACAGAGAGAAAGGAAGCAATTATGTCATATTGTGTGAATTGTGGTGTGGAACTGGATGCTTCGGCAACAAAGTGTCCGCTGTGCGATACTCCGGTCTATAATCCGAAAGCACCGGAACCGTCTACGCAGCCGTCTCCTTTTCCGAAGGAAAAAGGTCAGGTGGAAGTAGTAAAAAGAAAAGATCTGGGGGTACTGCTGACTGTGATCGTACTGGCAACGGCAGTGACCTGCGGACTTTTGAACGTACTTGTATTCCGGAGCAGTCTCTGGTCCCTTGCGGTGATCGGAGTCTTCCTGGTATTGTGGGTGATCATGATCCCTGTAGTCATCTATACGAGACAGCCTGTTTATCTGTCGATTCTGTTAGACGGTGTGGCGGTGATCGTGTATCTGTATCTGCTGACCTATCTGACGGGACAGAGTGGCTGGTTTTATGGATTGGGCATTCCGGTGGTGCTGCTTGTCATAGCGGTGGTAGAAGCGGTGATTTTTTGTATCCGTAAGCTTCCGATGTCATTCCTTACGGGAGCTCTATACCTGATCTCCGGAGTAGCAGTATTGTGTGTGGGACTGGAAATTCTTATCGACCGTTTCCTGGGACTTGGCATTGAACTTCGGTGGTCGGCGATCGTGCTGACGATCTGTGTGATCGTGGACATTACGATCGCGACACTTTTGTCCCGGAGAAGACTGCGCAATGCAGTACGCAGACGGCTTCATTTTTAACAGGAGGAATTTATGGCACTGGTAGGAAAAAACAGTGAAAAGAATAATCAGAATCTAATGCAGCTGATCCGCAGGGCACATGGACTGGTGGAAAACCCGGATCTGGAAAAGCACAGACAATCCCAGGATCATATCGGAGAACTGTTGGGGAACAGTAAGGAGATTCAATACCGCCCGGTGGATATTGAGGGAATGGATGCGGAATGGGTCAGCGTGAATCGTGCACATATGAAAAAGTATGTGATCCTGCATTGTCATGGAGGAGGATATTCCACCGGCAGCAGCATCTATGCCAGAACTCTGACCTCCAAACTGGCATCGGGCACTTCTATGGATGTGTTGTGCTTTGACTACCGGCTGGCTCCGGAGCATCCTTACCCGGCAGCCACGGAGGATGCCATGAAGGCCTGGAATTATCTGATGCTTTTGGGCTACGGAGCGAGAGACGTCATCGTTACAGGAGATTCTGCCGGCGGTAATCTGGCACTGTCCCTGGTGCTGAAATTAAAGGAGCAGGAGCGTCTGCTTCCGAGAGGCATCGTACTGATGTCCCCCTGGACGGATCTCACCGGCGAAGGCAAGACGTTCCAGACCAAGGCGGAAGTGGATCCTGTACTGGACAGAGAATACATCGACCGCATGACGAAAGCCTATGCTCCCGACAGAGACCTGACGGATCCTTATATTTCTCCGCTGTATGGCGATTTCCGCGGATTCCCGCCCGTCTACATTCAGGTTGGAGAGAATGAGATATTATTAGACGATTCTCTGCGGCTCTACAAGAACCTGATCAAGGCCGGCGTGTCCGCTCATATGGATCGTTTCCCCGGGATGTGGCATGTCTTTCAGATGTCACCCTTCAAAAGGGCCAATGAGGCCATGGATAAAAGTGCGGAATTCATTTATTCTGTGTGCAGATAGCCGGGTTCAAAATTTAGTTAAAAATTTTGAACCCGGGAAAAGGATTTTCCGGACAGGCACAGAATATTAGAAGTAGGGGCAGGAGGAACTATGACGATCAGAGAAAGCTTGGAACAATGGGAAAAGGATTATTTAAGTCCGTACGCATCCCTGAGTGTAAATTCAAAGGGACGGTTGAAGCCTGAGGAACAGTGTGATATCCGGCCGGTATTTCAACGGGACAGAGACCGTATTATCCACTGCAAGGCATTCCGCAGACTGAAGGATAAAACACAGGTGTTTCTGACACCGGAGGGAGACCACTATCGGACCAGACTGACGCATACACTGGAGGTATCCCAGACAGCCAGAACCATAGCAAAGGCTCTGAAGCTGAACGAGGATCTGGTGGAGGCAATTGCACTGGGGCATGATCTGGGACATACACCGTTCGGACATGCGGGAGAGCGGGCTCTGAACAGAGTCTGTCCGTTTGGATTCGAGCATGCAGAGCAGAGTGTCCGTACCGTGGATATTCTGGAAAAGGACGGTAAGGGACTGAATCTGACGTATGAAGTACGTGACGGTATCCGGAACCATCAGACCATTGGCAAGCCTCATACATTGGAAGGCAAGATCGTCAGACTTTCCGATAAGATCGCCTATATTCATCATGATATGGATGATGCCATCCGGGGAGGAATTCTCACGGAGGCAGATGTCCCGAAGGAGATCTGTGAAGTGATCGGCAGCAGCCCCACTGAGAGACTGGATCACTTTATTCATGATATTGTAACCAACAGTATGGACAAGGATGATATCCTGATGTCGGAACCGGTGGCGGAAGCCATGACGAAGATCCGACAGTTCATGTTTGAGAGAGTCTATAAAAATCCCATCGCCAAAAGTGAAGAGGGAAAGGCGGAGATGCTGATGGAGACGTTATATCAACATTTCCTGAAACATCTGGATGATCTGCCGGAGGAATACCTGAATCTCCTCTCTGTCGGAGAGCCGAGAGAGAAGGTAGTCTGTGACTATGTGGGAGCCATGACGGACCGCTTTGCCATAGCGGTCTATGAAGACATCTACATACCGAAATCCTGGCAGCGATAGTGTATTACAATAAAACGGAGTAAAAAGAGTGTATTACCCTGAAGAACTGGTAGAAGAAGTCAGAGCCAGGAATGACATCGTGGATGTTATTTCCGGTTATGTGACATTGAAAAAAAAGGGAAGCAACTATTGGGGCTGCTGTCCTTTTCATAACGAGAAAACACCTTCTTTTTCGGTGTCTTCGAATAAGCAGATGTATTACTGCTTCGGATGCCATGCCAGCGGAAATGTATATACATTTCTTATGAAGTATGAAAACGATACTTTTCCGGAGGCAGTCAAGATCCTGGCAGATCGTGCGGGAGTGAAACTGCCGGAAGTGGAAGAGACACCGGAACAGAAGAAAAAGGCCGGCAAGCGGATGCGGCTGCTGGAGGTCAATAAGGAGGCAGCCAGATATTTTTATTATATGCTGCGCAGTCCTCACGGAGAAGTGGGAATGCGTTATCTGACGGAACGAAAGCTGACCGACGAGACTATGCATCATTTCGGACTGGGCTACGCCGGGAAAAACGGCGAGCAGGTAGTCCAGTATCTGCGTAAAAAAGGCTTTACCGATGAAGAGATCAAAGATTCCGGACTTGCGATGTTCTCGGAACAGAGAGGACTCAGAAGTCAGTTTTGGAACCGGGTGATGTTCCCGATACAGGATATTAACCACCGGGTGATCGGCTTCGGAGGCAGGGTCATGGGAGACGGCGAACCGAAGTACCTGAATTCCCCAGAGACCATGATCTTCGATAAGAGACGTAACCTCTACGGACTGAATTTCGCAAGGACCGCCAGGACGGGCAACATTATCCTGTGCGAGGGATATATGGATGTCATTGCCATGCACCAGGCAGGATTCACACAGGCGGTGGCATCTCTGGGAACGGCATTTACGGTAGAGCAGGCGAATCTCCTGCACCGCTATGCGGAGAATATTCTCCTCGCATACGATAGCGACGGTGCCGGAACGAAAGCAGCACTGCGGGGGATCGGGATCCTGAGAGAGGCCGGACTTACCGGCAAGGTCATCAATATGCGACCGTATAAAGACCCGGATGAATTCATCAAGAATCTCGGAAAAGAAGCTTTTCAGGAACGGATCGATCAGGCGGAGAACAGCTTTTATTTTGAGATCCGTATCTTAAGCGAACAGTATGATCAGAGCGATCCGGAGCAGAGGACAAAGTTCCACCGGGAGATTGCACAGAAGCTGTGTGAATTCTCGGAAGATCTGGAAAGAGAAAATTATCTGCAGGCAATTGCGGAAAAATACATGATCCGTCCGGACAATCTGCGCAAAATGGTAGTTGGGATTGCGTCGCAGACGGGACTGGCAAGACCTTTGGAACGACCGAGAAGCGGTGTACAGAAAAAGGATCCCGCCGAGAATGGGCGCAGGTCCCAACGACTTCTGATCACCTGGATCAGCGATGATCCGTCCCTGTACCGGATCGTAAGGAAATATATTTCCCCGGAGGATTTCACCGAGGAACTGTACCGGAAAGTAGCGGAGAGGCTATTCGATGAACTGGACAGAGATCAGTTCCAGCCTGCAGGGATCATCAGTATGTTTGAAGATGAGGAAGAACAGAGGGAGGCTGCGGAGCTGTTCCATACCACGCTCCCCGAGCTGTCCACCCGCCAGGAGAGGGAGAGAGCTTTCCATGATATTCTGCTGGCAGTGAAGAAAAACAGCTATCAATACTATATGGCAAAGCTGGGGACGGATGTCAATGCCGTGAAACAAGCGGTAGAAGGAAAAAAAGCTCTGGAAGAATTACAAAGGACGCATATTTCCCTGGAATAATGGGATTTAGGCTTTCGAATAGTTATAAAAGATACGAAATATGGCTATAAATAATGGCAATGAAAGGATGGAACCACGAAAATGGATGAAAACACACAGGCAAAATTTGCGGAGAAGGTAAAAGAACTCCTGAATATGGCGAAAAAGAAAAAGAATGTGCTGGAGTATCAGGAAATCAGTGACTTCTTTGCGGACATGCCTCTGGAAGAGGAACAGATGGAGAAGGTTCTGGAATATCTGGACCAGAATAACGTGGATGTATTGCGTATTACCGATGACGATGATGTGGACGATGAGGAGATCATTCTGACCGATGAGGATGAAGTGGATGTGGAAAATATCGACTTGTCCGTACCGGAAGGTGTCAGCATCGAAGATCCCGTACGTATGTATCTGAAAGAGATCGGTAAAGTTCCCCTGTTAAGTGCGGAGGAAGAGATCGAACTGGCACAGAGGATGGAAGAGGGTGACCAGGAGGCAAAAAAGCGCCTGGCAGAGGCTAACTTACGTCTGGTGGTCAGCATTGCCAAAAGATATGTGGGCCGTGGAATGTTGTTCCTGGATCTGATCCAGGAAGGTAACCTGGGGCTGATCAAGGCAGTGGAAAAATTCGATTACCGTAAGGGATATAAGTTCTCTACCTATGCAACCTGGTGGATCCGTCAGGCAATCACCAGAGCGATCGCAGATCAGGCGAGAACCATCCGTATTCCCGTGCACATGGTGGAGACGATCAACAAACTGATCCGCGTGAGCAGACAGCTGCTGCAGGAGTTGGGAAGAGAACCGACCCCCGAAGAGATCGCAGCGGAGATGAATATGCCGGTAGACAGAGTGCGTGAGATCTTAAAGATCAGCCAGGAGCCGGTATCCTTAGAGACTCCTATCGGTGAAGAGGAAGACAGCCACCTGGGCGATTTCATCCAGGATGATAATGTACCGGTACCTTCCGATGCGGCAGCGTTTACGTTACTGAAGGAACAGCTGGTGGAAGTACTGGGTACTCTGACAGAGAGAGAGCAGAAGGTACTGCGTCTTCGTTTCGGACTGGATGACGGACGCGCACGTACGTTGGAAGAAGTAGGTAAGGAATTTAACGTTACCCGTGAACGTATTCGTCAGATCGAGGCCAAGGCCTTGCGTAAACTGCGTCATCCCAGCCGCAGCCGCAAGCTGAAGGATTATCTGGATTAATGGCGGAGATCATATTATCTAATCGAATGCAGGCATTAACAGACATGGTCACTCCCGGCACTGTGATAACAGATGTGGGGTGTGACCATGGTTTTGTATCTGTCTATCTGGTGCAGAAGGGCATTTCCCCGAGAGTGATCGCCATGGATGTAAGGTCCGGACCGTTAGAACATGCCAGAGAGCATATCAGGGAGTACGGACTGGAGGACAGGATAGAGACAAGACTTTCTGACGGTCTGCACAGCCTGAAGACCGGAGAGGCTGCCGGGATGATCTGCGCCGGCATGGGTGGGCCTCTCATGGAGAAGATTCTTACCGAAGGAAGAGAACAGGCGAAAGGGTTTCGGGAACTGATCTTACAGCCCCAGTCGGAGATCCCGCATTTTCGGACATTTCTGATGGAAGAGGGATATCTTCTGATGGATGAGAATATCATCTACGAAGAAGGAAAATATTATTTTATGATGAAAGTGCGCTGGCTGGGCGAGATGTCGGAAGATGCGGTGAGATCACAGGTGCGAGAGTCCTGGAAAGCGGATGACGCTGCATCCGGACTGGCTGGGCAGCTTGGTCCGATACTGTTGTACCGTAAGTGTCCGCTGCTTTTGAATTATGTAGAATGGCAGCTTGCGGAACATAGAAAGATCGCGAAGCGGCTGGAGCAGGAAGCAGATGCAGCGAATCCCAAAACGATGTGGCGCAGGCAGGAGATCGCAGAGGAGACTGCGCTGCTTACCCGGGCACTGGAGTGGTACGATAATGGTAAGGAACCGGATTGCATTTAGACAATAATACCTGCAAAAGGAGATTACAAAAGGACAGGGTGAGAAAAATGATCACAGTGAAGATAAACGGTGAAGAGAGACAATATCCCCAGGGGGCTACCTACGAAGATGTAGCCAATGATTACCAGAAGGAGTATGACAATCTGATCGCATTGGCAGCAAGAGACGGCAAGATCAGAGAACTGTTCAAAAAGCTGACGAGAGATTGTGAGATCACTTTTTTTACATTGAAAGACGACGTGGGGAATAAGACCTACGTCCGCTCTGCCACCATGCTTTTTTTGAAAGCAGTATTTGATGTGTTCGGAAGAGAAACGGTACAGAATTGTCGTGTAGAGTTTGCTATCGGGAACGGCTCCTACATCTCTCCCAAAGGGAAGATCAATGCGACAGAAGAAAATGCTGCAAAGATCCGTAACCGGATGCGGGAGCTGGTGGAGGCAAAGACACCTTTTCTGAAGAAATCTTATTCCCTGGATAATGCCATGGAACTGTTTCGAAGAGAGGGGATGAAGGATAAGGAAAAGCTGTTCCGTTACCGCAGAGGATCCTTCGTAAATATTTATGAAATGGACGGTTATTACGATTATTATTACGGCTACATGCTGCCCAATGCCGGCTATGTAAAGTGGTTCGACGTCATAGCGTATGAGGATGGATTTATGCTGTTGCTGCCGGATAAAAAAGATCCCACGCATGTTAAGCCGTTTCAAGAGAGAAAGCTGTTATTCCGGACGTTGAAAGAATCTGAGGAATGGGGGAAGGAGATCGGTATTGAGACTGTGGGTGATCTGAATGATCAGATCTGCCGTGGGTCGCTGAGTGAACTGATCCTGGTACAGGAAGCGCAGCAGGAGCGTAAGATCGGCGAGATCGCCAAAAGCATCGTAGACAGGGGCGGTGTGAAATTTGTCATGATCGCCGGGCCTTCTTCTTCCGGTAAGACCAGTTTTTCCCACAGATTATCCATTCAGTTGAAGACCCTGGGGAAAACACCGCACCCCATTGCACTGGATGACTATTTCGTGAACAGAGAATTCACACCAAGGGATGAGAACGGTGATTACAATTTCGAATGTCTGGAAGCGATTGATGTAAAGCAGTTCAATGACGACATGTGCAGATTGTTAGCCGGTGAGCGTGTGGAGCTGCCTTCCTTTAACTTCAAGACCGGAAAGCGGGAATATAAGGGCAATTTCAAACAGCTGGGAAAGGATGATATCCTGGTCATTGAAGGAATCCACGGACTGAATGAGAAGACCTCCTATGCACTTCCCGAGGAAAGCAAATATAAGATATATATCAGCGCCCTGACCAATATCAATATTGATGAACATAACCGGATTCCCACTACGGACGGCAGACTACTGCGTCGTATGATAAGGGATGCCAGAACCAGAGGCGCAGGAGCCAGACAGACGATTGACATGTGGGGATCTGTCCGCCGGGGCGAGGAGCAGAATATTTTCCCGTTTCAGGAGGATGCGGATGCGATGTTCAATTCCGTATTGATCTATGAACTGGCGGTATTGAAGCAGTTCGCAGAGCCGCTGCTGTTCCAGATCGACAAGGGCGAACCGGAATATTACGAGGCCAAGAGACTTCTGAAGTTCCTGGAATATTTCCTGGGTGTGACCAGTGAAAGCCTTCCCAACAATTCTCTGTGCAGAGAATTTGTGGGAGGTAGCTGCTTCAACGTGTAAACTATTCAGAGTCATGCGAATCGGACATATACGTCGAATGCTCGCATTCGTAAGAATATGCCCGATTCGATATGACGAAGTAACCACATGAGCAAAAAGTAAGCATCGTCAGATGCGGTTTTGCGAATGGGGTTCTGAATAGTTTACACGGCTACCGGCGAAACATCCCTGACAGGCGTCGAATGCTCGCATTCGTAAGAATATGCCCGATTCGATATGACGAAGTAACCACATGAGCAAAAAGTAAGCATCGTGAGATGCGATTTTGCGAATGTGGTTCTGAATAGTTTACACGGTTCCCGGTTGATATTTCCCTTGCTTTTTTGATCAGGAACAGCTATAATCGAACAGGTGTAAGTAAGATAGACGATCGCGGCTGCTTTATGCAGGTGAGGAAAGTCCGGGCTTCACAGGGCAGGATGCCAGATAACGTCTGGTGGAGGTGACTCCAAGGCTAGTGCAACAGAGATATACCGCCGGCTTTATGCCGGTAAGGGTGGAAAGGCAGTGTAAGAGACTACCGTCCGGCTGGTAACAGACGGAGCCATGTAAACCCCATCCGAAGCAAGACCAAACAGAGAACAATAGACCGGCCCGGTCTGTTTTCAGGTAGGTCGCTTGATGCGGCTGGTGACAGTCGTACTAGATAGATGATCGTCATATACAGAACTCGGCTTATATTTTGCTTACACTTTTCGAGAAAAATGCGGACTGCGGGATGCGGTCCGTCTTTTATTTACAGGAAGGATATATGAGAAAAATAATCATTATTTTGTGTTGCGTTCTGGTATTTACCGGATGCTGCGCAGCACCACAACAGAATACTGTGACGGATACGGAAGTTCCTTCCGGTACAGAAGAAATCCTGCCGGATCTCTCCGGGATAGAAATGCCGGATGAGATTCCGCAGGAGCTGACGGAGACCGACCTGCGGATTATGCGATCCATCGTAAAAGTTCAGGCTGGAGATCTCTATGGAAGCGGGGTCATCTACGACGCAGACGAGGAATCTGTTTTGATCCTGACGGCGGGACATGTGCTGGACCAAAATACCGGAGAGATCCTGGTGACTTTTCCGGATGATACACAGGCCCGGGCTGCACTGCGTGCAATAGCGGTAAACAGTGATCTTGCTTTTCTGCGGGTAGATAAGAAGGAACTGGATCCGGATGGAGAGTATCCGACCGTTGCTACCGACAGAGAACGTTTTGATCAGCTGGAGGTCTATGAGGATGTATGGATGTACGGCGGGGACAATACCAAACCGATTTATGCGTTTGTAGTAAATCCCTGGATCTATGTGGAAGACTTCGAACAGTATATGCTTCTCCTGCAGGGACTGCCGGAGCCCGGAATGTCGGGCGGAGGTGCCTTCACGGAGGACGGAGTATTCTTAGGGATCCTGTGCGGCGCGGATGAAGAAGGAAAAGTGGCTGTGGTTCCTTACAGTATCATTGAGAGCGAGCGGGCAGGACTTGACAATCCGTGAAATATGATAGAAAATAAAAAAGATGGGTTTTAAACCCAGATTGGAGGAAAATACAATGACGAAAATAGATGTAGTATCCGGTTTCCTGGGTGCCGGCAAGACCACCCTGATCAAAAAGTTATTAAAGGAAGCATTGGACGGCAGCAAGACCGTTCTGATCGAAAATGAATTCGGTGAGATCGGTATCGACGGCGGATTTTTAAAAGAATCCGGTATCGAGATCAAGGAGATGAACTCCGGTTGTATCTGCTGCTCTCTGGTAGGCGATTTCGGTACTTCCCTGAAGGAAGTCATCAGCACCTATGCTCCCGAGCGAATCCTGATCGAGCCCTCCGGTGTCGGCAAGCTGTCCGATGTCCTGAAGGCTGTGGAGAATGTGGCAGGTGATCTGGATGTGGAGATCAATAGTGCAGTAGCAGTGGTAGATGCATCCAAGTGCAAGATGTATATGAAGAACTTCGGCGAATTCTTCAGCAATCAGATCGAATATGCCGGGACCATTATCTTAAGCAGAACCGATAAGGTTGACCAGGCGAAGCTGAATGCCTGCGTGGAGATGATCCGTGAGCATAATGACAAGGCAACCATCATCACCACACCGTTAGCGCAGTTGGACGGCAAGGAAGTACTAGGGACCATCGAAGGTGCTGACAAGCTGGAAGATATGATGAAGGAAATGTTAGAGCACATCCATGACGATCACGATGAGGACGAGTGCTGCGGTCACGATCATGACCACGAACATCATCATCATGATCATGATGACCATGATCACGAGTGCTGCTGCGGACATCATCACGACGATGATGAGGACGAGCACGAACATCACCACCATCATGACCATGATGAGGACGAGCATGAGCATCACCATCATCACGATCATGACGAAGACCATGACCATGAGCACCATCATGAACATGACGAGAACTGCACCTGCGGTTGTCATGACCATGACCACCATCATCACCATCATGCAGACGAAGTGTTCACCAGCTGGGGTATTGAGACACCCAACACTTACAGCGCAGAGGACATCGAGAAGATCCTTACCGCTCTGGACAGCGGAGAGTACGGTGCTATCCTGCGTGCTAAGGGTATGGTACCTGCTCCCGACGGAACCTGGGTATATTATGATTATGTTCCCGAAGAACATGACATCAGAAGCGGTAAGCCGGAAGTCACCGGCAAGATCTGTGTCATCGGTTCCAAACTGGACGAGGACAAGCTGGCAGAATTGTTCCGCAAGTAAGTTGGCAGGACATATTTTGTATGCAGCAGGAACAGTAGGATAAATAGAGAAAGGTATGAATTATGACAAAACCGGTCTATATCATAAATGGTTTTCTGGAGAGCGGTAAGACAGAATTTATCACATTTACATTAGGACAGCCGTATTTCCAGATCAAGGGCAGGACCCTGCTCATCCTCTGCGAAGAGGGTGAGAATGAGTACGATCCCGCACTTCTTAAAAAAAGCCGTACGGACGTGGTGCTGATTGAAGAGGAAGAGGAGTTCAATCCGAATCATCTGATCGAACTGGAGAAGCAGTATAAGCCCGCCCGTATCATTATCGAGTATAACGGCATGTGGAACTTCAAGAATATGAAGCTTCCCTGGTACTGGAAAGTGGAACAGCAGATCACGACCATCGACGGCTCCACCTTCCCCATGTACTATACCAACATGAAGTCTCTGTTGGCAGAGATGATCCGTAAGTCTGAGATGATCATTTTCAACCGTTGCGACGGCATCCAGGATCTGAATGTATACAAGCGTAACATCAAGGCAGTCAATCCTGCCGCAGATGTGATCTTCGAGGACTCCAACGGTGAGATCGACGAGATCTTCGAGGAGGATCTGCCCTACGATCTGAGCCAGGATCCCATCGTACTGGACAACCAGGGCTACGGCATCTGGTATTTGGATTCCATGGATCACCTGGAGCGTTACGTGGGTAAAAATATCCAGTTCCTTGCCATGGTATTAAAGCCCGAGGAATATCCCGATGGTTATTTCGTACCGGGACGCATGGCAATGACCTGTTGTGCCGAGGATATGGCATTCTTAGGTTATGCCTGCGAGTATGCAGGCACGAAAGACCTGAAGCAGAAGGAATGGGTCAAGGTGACAGCAAAGGTTGCCAAAGAATACTTTGCAGACTATAAGGGAGAGGGTCCCGTACTTCATGCCATCAGCGTGGAGAAGGCAAAGGCTCCCAAGGATCCCGTGATCAGTTTTAATTAGAAAGGATCAGCTCTATGAAAAAGAATCCCATAAAGAGCGACCTGCGGGAGACAACAGCAGGAAAAGTGACATTTCTTTTCCTGCTGTTTTTGTATACCGGGGTCATGTTATATCTGTTCTGGATGGAATGCTATCAGGTGCCGGGATTCCAGTCGGATATGCCGGACTATGTGAATAAGGTGGCAGGCATTGCGGGGAATTATGAATTCCCCTATCCGATCCTGTTCTGGACTGCCAGACTTTCCGCATGGCTGATCGGAGCGAAGGCTGCAATGGCGGTCACCACGGCGCTTTTTAACCTGGCAGCAGTGATCATCACGAAGTACTATATGAACCGTGAGATGCGTAAAAACAGTCATTATGAAACTTTGTCACATAAAAAGCAGGTCATGACCGATATTGTGGTGACACTGCTTGTGTTTGCACTGTTTCTGCTGTCGAATCTGTATTCGCCCAAGAATACCGCATTTTTCGGCTTTGATTATGCATACCGCTGCATGGGCATTTATACACCGAATCCTTTCTGGAATGCCACTTACCTGGCAACCAGACCCTTTGCGATCGTCTGCTTTTTTGAGACGGTAAAGGTATTGTCGGAATATCAGAGGGATTTTCAGTGGAAGAACTGTACGCTGTTTGCAGTCAGCCTCCTGCTGACGACCATGACCAAACCGAGCTTCACTATGGTGGTGGTGCCTCTGATCGGTCTGATCCTGCTGGTGCAGCTGATCGCAAGCCGCGGAAAAAGCTTTCGCAATGCGTTCTGTCTGTGTGTGACCATGATACCTACGGGGATAGCCCTGCTGTATCAGTTCTCCGGAATCTTTACCGGGACGAATGCCATGGGGGAGGAGACCGGGATCGCCATCGGCTTTGCCAAAGTATGGAGTAATTATTCCAAAAGTATCCCGTTGAGTATTGTTATGGGAATGGCATTGCCTATTGGTGTCCTTTTCCTGAATCTGCTGTTTGATCTGAAAAGTATAAAACAGAACAGGTATTACTGGTTTGCGTGGTTAAATTATATTGCAGCAACCTTGATGTTCTTAGTCTTCTATGAAAAGGGCTTCCGCATGATGCATGCGAACTTTTCCTGGGGATATATGCACGGTATGTTTTTCGTATTCCTGATGACACTGATCGTTATGGTGAAAAATATCCGGGAATGGTGGAAGAGCTGGAAAGTGATCTTCGTGATCGGAGAGATCGCGGTATTTTTCTACCATCTGGTGTGTGGTGTGAATTTCCTGATGTATGCTGTTATGGGGAATGATCTGGCCGGTTTTTAGATGCCGGGGGGTAAGGCAGAGCATGTAGAAAGCTTATCGTGACAGACAAGATACGAAAAATACAAAAGTTACATAAGATACTATGAGAAAGGAGAGTGTTTCATGAGTATGAGTATAGTAGCCGGTCTTCTGATTCCTTTTTTGGGGACGACTGCAGGGGCAGCCTGCGTCTTTTTCCTGAAAAAGCAGATTGGCGGCAATATACAGAGAATATTTACCGGATTCGCTGCCGGTGTCATGGTGGCAGCTTCGGTGTGGTCTTTACTGATACCTGCCATGGATATGTGTGAAGAGATGGGAAAGCTTGCATTTCTTCCCGCAATGATCGGCTTTTTGATCGGTATTGTTTTTTTGTTGTTCATCGATAGTCTGGTGCCCCATCTGCATGTGGGCAGTGAGGCTCCGGAGGGTCATAAGAGCAGCCTGAACCGTACAGCTATGCTGATGTTGGCTGTGACCATTCACAATTTTCCCGAGGGTGCGGCTTGTGGTGCTATTTTTGCCGGAGTGCTGAGTGGTGACGGAACGGTTACCATGGCAGGCGCCCTGACGCTGGCTATCGGTATTGCCATTCAGAATTTCCCGGAGGGAGCTATTATCTCCCTGCCCCTTCGCAGTGAGGGGAACAAGCGGAGCAAATCCTTCGCACTGGGCGTGTTGTCCGGAGCGGTGGAACCGGTGGGCGCAATACTTGCCATTGCACTGGCAAGTATCGTGACACCGATCCTTCCGTATATGCTGGCATTTGCCGCAGGTGCCATGATCTATGTGGTCGTGGAGGAACTCATTCCGGAAGCCAGTGAGGGAGAACATTCCAACCTGGGAACCATTGCTTTTGCGATTGGTTTTGCGTTGATGATGATGTTGGATGTGGCACTGGGATAACGTGTATAGGGTAACATTTGCAAAAACAAAGTGAGAACAGCAGGAAGGGTGTACGGGAATGTCCGTGGAAAATGAAAAAGAAATACAACAGCTGAAAAACCGGATCCGTGAGCTGGCAGATAAATCCTACAACCAGAACCAGTACACCTTTACCGGATTCTTAGGACTGGCGGAGCAGGATGCCCTGTGGCAGGTGGAACGGGAAGTGAAGTTCGCAGGGATCACCTTATACGGCGGCAGGGAAGAGGCAGAGCGGAAGATCCTTCGCTTCGGCAGTGAGGCGGAGCTGGGCTATGAACAGCCCTTTCCTATCTGCTGTATCCGGATCAGACCTCTATCCGCGAAATTTGCAGACAAGCTGTCCCACAGGGATTATCTGGGGGCACTGATGAATCTTGGTATTGAACGCAGCACCATCGGCGATATTCTGCCGGGAGAGGGCGAAGCTTTTTTGTTCTGTCAGGATACCATTGCAGAATTTATCTGTGACAATCTGGAGCAGATCCGCCATACCCACGTGAGGTGTGAGGTGGTGGATGCGGCGGCAGAAGTACCGCAGGAAGAACCGGTGCGACAGGTCATTCAGGTGGCAAGCCCACGTGTTGATGCTGTCATTGCCAAGGTATATAATAAATCCAGAAGCGACTGTCTGGAGCTGTTCCGGGCGGGAAAGGTATATGTGAACGGCAGGCTGTGTGAAAATAATTCCAAGCCCCTGGAGGCGGGGGATGTGGTAAATGCCAGAGGCTACGGTAAATTCTGCATAAGCGGTGAACCCCATGCCACGAGGAAGGGGAAGCTTGCCATAGAGGCGGAGGTATATCCGTAGGGAAGTATTTCCGGAAGAACAAAAGGAGGTTAAACAGTGTATCATTATACTGCGATTCAATGGTTATTTTTCTTTTATTTTTACTGCTTTTTCGGTTGGTGTTTTGAATCCACATATGTATCCATAAAGAGCAGGAAATTAGTTAATAGGGGGTTCATGCGCGGACCGTTCCTGCCGCTGTACGGCAGCGGCGCCATCATGATGTTAGTGGTGTCCATGCCGTTCCAGGATAATCTGGTGATGGTCTACATCGCCGGATGTATCGGGGCCACAGTGCTGGAGTATGTCACAGGCGTGACCATGGAGGCATTATTTAAAGTCAGATACTGGGACTATTCCAAGAATAAGTTCAATTTCCAGGGACATATCTGCCTGGGGTCCTCGCTGGCATGGGGTGGTCTGACGATCCTGATGACGGAGTTTATCCATAAGCCCATTGAACATCTGGTGTTGTCCATTCCGGACAGCATCCTCACTCCGGTGACACTGGTGCTGACGGCGCTGATCGGTGCGGATTTCGCGTTGTCCTTCAAGGCAGCCTTGGATCTGCGGGACATACTGGAGAAAATGGAGAAGGCCAAGGAAGATATGCTTCGTATCCAGAAACGGCTGGATGTTATTATTGCTGTGACCAGTGAGGATCTGGAGAATCGTAAGGAAGGCTTCAGCGATAGCCTGGCACAGAAGAAGGAAGACTTTACTGCAAGTATTACCACCAGAGTGGAGGACCTGAAGTCCAACATTGAGGGCAAGCTGGAGAGCTTCCGCACTTCCGCACAGAAATCTCCCAACCAGTATCTGGAAAGCGTGAAGAACGAGGTCGCCGAGTTGCGGCAGAAGTACACCAGAAGCGTGGCAGACAGAGAGAATGTCAGCAGCTTACGAGATTTCTTCCAGCGTGACATGATCCGTTCCAACCCTACCATGAGTTCTGAGAAATTCAAGGAAGCCCTGGAAGAATTAAAACAGCATTCGAATAAGAAAAATAAATAACAAAGTAGAAAAGCATGTCTGTGATGCCTGTTTTTTGGGGCGGAAAGGCATGCTTTTTTGCACATGGAAAATGCGAAAAAATGGAAAAACAGTATTGACAATATTACGGGGGGGTAAACTAAATAGCGGTAAAAATAAAATCCATAACATTATACTTAGGAGGAATGAGATAATGAAAAAGAAATTAATCATTGCCGCAGCCATTGCATTCGCAGTATTTGCAATTCCTTGCGGCAGCAGTGCACTGTCTACCGTATCTGTAGCAAGTGAGAATAATACGGTGGTTACACCGAGCACCAAACCGGTAGAAGAGGTAAAGAATGCGGTAGATGCTATTGATACATCCAAGATTACTGATGCGGCATCTGCAGATAATGCGGCAGCTGCTTTGACAAAGATCGGTTCTCAGGATCTGAAGGAAGCAATGAATGCAGGACAGGATACTGTTAATGATGTTGCAGCTATCGAAGCAGCATACAAAAAGGCAAAGGGAATTAAGGATACTACCCTTGCTAACTCCGGCGCTGTAAAGGCTGTAGGCATTGTTGGTGCAGCATTTGTTGCTCCTGACACAACACTGAGTGTAGAAGCACCAGCGGCTACGCCTGAGATTGCTTCTTCTACATACGCAGTAACTTCTACTCCCGTATATGTAGAAATCAGCCTGAAGGCTGGTACTTCTTCAGTAAAATCTCTGCCTATCCCTGTAGCAGTTACCATTGAGACTCCTGCAGGTGTAGATGGTAATAAGGCAGTGATTTTCCACTTTGTAAATGGTGGACTGGAAGAAATCAAGCCTATTTACAATGCTTCCGCAAACACTTTGACCTTTACTGTAAATCACTTCTCCACTTTTGCTATTGCAGAAGCTAATAATACCGCAACAGCAGAAGGTACTGACAACGCATTTGGAAGATATCGTGACAATGTGGCAAGCGAGATCGCTAATGCCAAGGACGGTGCTACCGTCAAGATCAGCAGAGACAAGAACATCAATGCTCTGCCCAACGATATCATGCAGGCTCTGTACAAGAAGCAGACGGTAGCTCTGGAGCTGGAGTACACCTTCGAAGGCAATGAGTATACGGTAACCATCCCTGCCGGTAAGGCAGAAGACAATGCTATTGAATGGTATGGCCCTCTGTACCTGCAGATGCGTTACGGCAAATAAGTAACCGTAAGGAAATAAAATAACCGGGAAATATAAGGCACTCTTCAGTCAATGAGGGGTGCCTTGTTTTTCAGTCTGAAGGATAATGTAAGCTATGAAGAAACAGGAACAAAATACAAAAGAGACCGTGAGTATGCTGGTTTATGGGTATCTGGTGATTCTTTTTGCCGGTTTACCGCTGTATATGCAGAACAAGCTGGTGATGATCGGAAATGCAAAATATTTGTTTTTCCGGAATACTACGCTGGTGCTGGGGGCTTTTGTGGTGCTGGCTGTGCTGTGGCAGGGGATCCGGGGAGAACGGAAGACAAAACGGATGTGGAAGAAAACAGATGTGTTTATGCTGTTGTATCTGGTGTCTGCAATTTTTTCTTATGGAATCAGTCCCTGCAGGGAGGATGTCCTTTTAGGGTATCCCGGCTGGTATATGGGGCTAGTGACCCAGGGATTGTTGGTAGGGATCTATTTTGCGGTATCCCGGTATTATGACGGCAGCAGAAGTATCTGGTGGATTGCCGGGATCACGGCAGGGATTGTGACATTTATCGGACTGTTGAACCGCCTGGACATCGATGTACTGGGAACTTTCCGGGGAATGGAAAACGGAGAATGGAACCGGACCCAGCTGTTGTCCACCATCGGTAACAACAACTGGTATGCAGGCTATATCAGTGTGACGGCAGGTATCTCTCTGGCAGCTGCTTATATGGGAAAACGACAGGGCAGAGTGTTGGGGATGCTTGGAAGCTTTCTTTTTTTGGCATCGGCTATTACCTCCAATAGTACCACGGCTATAATGGCAGCCTGTGGATTAAGCCTACTTTTGTTCCTTGTTTCTCTGCGGCAGAGAAGCCGGCTGCTGAGGGCATTGGAGATTCTGATGCTTTTGCCGCTTTCGATATTTATGGTCCGATTGTTCTTGTTGTTGCATCTGACCGGACTGGTGATAGCGGGGGATGTCGAAAAGAGGCTCTTTTTTACCACGGTATGGTATATTGTATTTGGTGCGGAAGCAGTGTTGTACCTGATCCTGCGAATACGCGAAAGGCAACAGCAAAAAGATTTTCTGGAAAGCGGCAAAATATACCGGATCGTTGTTGTTGCCGGAGCGGTGATGATATGTTCGGGAGTGCTTTTGGGATGTCTTCTTGGAGGAATCGTTGGAAATGAAATGGTGTCTGAGGCTGCCGACGGGCGATTGGCCCTGTGGAAGGTCACATTACTAACCTATGGAAAAGAAGGAGCGCTATACAAATTCTTCGGCACCGGTCCCGGAAGCTATTACCATATGCTCTATCAATGGGGCAGCGATGCCATGGACTGGATCAACAAAGGTCTTTTGGACAACAACATCTATTCCAACGCTCACAACGAATGGCTCACCCTATTGGTCGAACAGGGATTCTTTGGCGTGACCGCCTACATTGGTATTTTTATCACAACCCTTACGGATCTGCGAAAAAAGATATCCCAAAGCCCGGAGTGCCTTGCTGTTTTCCTGGGACTGACCGGCTACCTGATCTGTTCCCTGTTTACTTTTCAACATGTATTATCCACACCCTTTGTCTTTGCCCTGCTGGGCATGGCAGAGGGTGTTTTATGTAAAGTCATCTTAATAAAGTCTTAAAGGTTTTTCCTGTTTTTTATTAATTGTTAATCTGTTACAATAAATTCATCAGCAGGACATCTGTGAACAAAGCAGATGTTCTGGCAGCGTAAGGGAAAGCTCCTTGCGCAGGAAGTGTCCGGGCTGCAGCCACCGGCACAGAAATGAGGGAGAGTATGTACAATATATTGATCTGTGATGATGAGAAGGATATCGTAAACGCGTTAAAGATATACTTGAATGACAGCAATTACCATTTTTTAGAGGCTTTCGACGGTGAGGAAGCCGTACATCTGGTAGAGACGAATGAGGTGCATCTGGTACTGATGGATATTATGATGCCGAAACTGGACGGCATACAGGCGATGATCAGGATCCGGGAGAAGAGTAATGTTCCGGTGATCCTGCTGACAGCCAAGGGTGAGGATTCTGACAAGGTGTTGGGACTTACGGTAGGAGCGGATGACTATATCACGAAGCCGTTTAATCCCATCGAGGTATCTGCCAGGGTGAAATCACAGCCGCGGCGTTATATGCAGCTGGGTGGCGGAAGTGTGCGGCCGGATGTGATCAGAGTCGGAGGGATTGAACTGGATGACAAGGAGAAACGGGTGACGCTGGACGGTGAACCGGTAGCACTGACCCCTACGGAATATGATATTTTAAAGCTGCTGATGCAGAATCCGGGGCAGGTATTTTCTCCGAGAGAGATTTATTCGAAGATCTGGAATGATCTGCCGCTTGGCAGCGAGAATACCGTGGCAGTCCATATCCGGCATCTGCGGGAAAAGTTAGAGATCAACCCGGCGGAACCCAGATATCTGAAGGTGGTCTGGGGACAGGGCTACAAGTGTGAGAAGCAGGGATAAGAGCAGGCAGGAGCTGCTCCGGGAAGTAAGGAGACAGGAATATGGATAACAGGGAAGAAAACAGCAGGAATACAGAACAGGACAGAGTGGATAATCCGGTGGAAAATACAGTGAGTACGATGGTAGAAACAGCTTTGTCAGAGAATAAAAGGGAACGGAAAAAAAGAGAAAAAGCCGAGAAAAAAAAGAATGCGCCGGCACAGGGAAACAGTCTGTTGGGCAGCACATTGGCAAAGGTCTTGGCATTTGTTCTGATGATCGCAGCCGCAATTGTGGGGGTGTTGGGACTCTATGGTACCTGCATGCTTGCAGACAGTGGAGCGTATTCCTCCGGTAAAATGATGTTTATCCATGATCAGCTGTTGTACCGGCAGGTCAATCAGGATCTGTATCGGATACGCGACTGGTATGAGAATGAGAGCTTGCAGACCATGGAAGCTTATTGCAGGCAGCGGAACATCTGGGTAAAGGTGGAGAGCTACGATCTGGATACGGATGAATTCCTGGGAGAATGGAAGAACGAGGATTATGTAGACAAGACAAATGATCTGACCTACCGGCTGGAGTCCCAGGTGCAGCATAGGAATGATAACACCTATATCAATACAGAAACTTCCTCTGCCTCTGATGGCTATGAAAGTTATGGAAGCTCTGAAAGCTCTGATATCACGGAACCTGCGCCATCTGTCAATACCGGGTCTGATGTGGAAAGCATAACGGCAGCGGAGCAGGAAGCCCTTTCCTCCGGTAATCTGGAGAAATATCTGGATCTGGGGGACAGCGTATCCTTAGGTGGAGAGATTTATGTGCCGGTTGAACGGGCGGAACAATATGCAAAATGGATGATCAAGGATGCCTTAAGTGAGACAGAACGGCTGCAGGAAGAGTCTGCTGAGGAAGCATTAGCAGAGCGTAACAAGCGTATTGTGGTTATCCTGACAGTGAATTCCAGCCTGCCGAAGGAAGATGAATATGCCCTGATCTATCATCAGGCGGAGCAGCTTTATGATAACCGGAATGTGATCCCCGTGGTATGCTGTGTGGGAACGGTACTGGCATTATTATGCTTTATTTTCCTGTTGTGCAGTGCCGGACATAAGAATGGCAGGGAGGGTATTACTCCCAGTGCGATCCATGAGATCCACCTGGATGTGTATACAGTGGTCGTTGCCGTTGGAGCCTTTACCGGTCTGTATCTGGCTTTTGGATGGATCGGTATGAACTCAGGTATGATCAATCTGATCGTTCTGGTGGTACTGTTTGCGGCAGAGGTGATATGGTGCACCCTGTACTTCATGGAGCTGGCCATCCGCCTGAAAATGGGAAAATGGTGGCAGAATACGATCCTGTATAGAGTATTCCGGTTCTTCGGAAGATTCTGCAGGGGAGTTTCCCGTAGTATTGTGAAATTGATCCGTGGGATTCCTATGGTATGGAGAACAGCACTTTTGTGCCTTGCAGTCTGCGTGGTAGAGTTTTTCGGTTTAATACTGTTTTATAATGATAGAGTTGTATTACTCTTTTTCTGGGCCATAGAGAAATTTATTCTGTGCGGTGCGATTACTTTTGTGGCATTGATGTGCAAAGAACTGCAGGAGGGCAGTGAAGCATTGGCGGACGGAGATCTGAATTATAAGCTGGATACCTCCCATATGGTATTGTCCTTCAAGGAGCACGGGGAGAATCTGAACAGCATCGGCGAGGGAATTTCCGCAGCCGTGGAACAGAGGATGAAGAGTGAACATCTGAAGACGGAGCTGATCACGAATGTGTCCCATGACATAAAGACTCCGCTGACTTCCATTATCAATTATGCGGATCTCATCGGAAAAGAAGTGTCCGGTGATGCGAAGGATACCAGAGACGGTGCCGGTACAGAGACTGCACAGGAGAGAGAACAGCATATATCGGAGTATGCCGAGGTGTTGCTGCGTCAGTCCCAGAAGCTGAAAAAGCTGCTGGATGATTTGTTGGAGGCCTCCAAGGCCACCACCGGCAATCTGGAGGTCCATCCGGAGGTCTGTGATGTGTCGGTACTGCTGTCACAGGCGGTGGGGGAATACGGGCAGCGCTTTGCTGACAAGCAGCTGGAGACTATTGTAAAACAGCCGGAGGAGACCGTGAAGGTCATGGCGGACGGCAGACATCTGTGGAGAGTGTTCGACAATCTGTTAAACAACATTTACAAATATGCCCAGGCAGGAAGCCGTGTCTATCTGAATGTAGAGCATGACGGACAGAATGCGAACATCATTTTCCGGAACATGTCGGCCTACCCGCTGGAGATGTCACCGGAGGAGCTGGAAGAGCGGTTCACCAGAGGGGACAGATCCCGCCATATGGAGGGCAACGGATTGGGATTGTCCATTGCCAAGAGCCTGACGGAGCTGCAGAAGGGCGATATGGAGATCGTCACGGACGGTGACCTGTTCAAGGTGGTGATCACGCTGCCGGAGACGATGTAAACTGTTTTTGTAACTCTGAATAATTACAAATTTTCTAAAAATAGTATTGACAAAACAGAAAAGAAAGATTATTCTTAGACACATAAACAACATTCATAAGTTTACCAAACCTGTGAGGAAGAGTAGTAAGCCTTAGGAAATTTTACAGAGAGCCGTGGATGGTGGGATCACGGTAAAGGAACTTTCGCCGAATGGACTTCCGAGGCTGGCCCGAGAACAGATCAGTTTTAGGCGTCAGCGGGATTCGGACCCGTTATCAAGCCGATGGATATGATAGTATCCAGAGAAAAGTGGACATAATTCGTAAGGAATTGTCAAATTGAGTGGCACCACGATGATGAGCAGGAGCTTATTACCGTCTCAAATGTATAGGAATATACATTTGAGGCGGTTTTTTTATTCGGGGTTCAGTAATCTTATGAGCAAACTAATTTCAATTGCGTGGATACGCAGAAAGAGAGGAATAAGATTATGAAGAAGAGAATTTTAGCAGCAGTATTAACCGCAGTTATGGCAATGGGTGCCCTCACCGGATGCGGCAGCACAGGAAGCAAGGATAACTACACCATCGGTATTATGCAGTACGCCGTACACGGATCTTTGGATAACTGTCGGGAAGGATTTTTACAGGGACTTGCCGAGGAAGGCATCGTAGAGGGCGAGAACCTGACGATTGAATATGTCAATGCACAGGCAGACAACGGAACCTCCGCCATGACAGCCAGCAATTTCGTAAGTAAGAAAGTAGATATGATCTGTGCCATCGCAACTCCTTGCGCCATGGCAGCATATAATGCTACAATGAATACAGATATTCCCGTGATCTACACCGCAGTATCCGATCCTGTGGAAGCAGGTCTTGCCAATGAAGACGGTACTCCCGTAGGCAACATCACAGGTACTTCCGATGCGTTAGCAGTAGATGCACAGTTAAAAATGATCCGTGAGGTACTTCCCGAAGCGAAGACCATCGGTATCATCTACACTACCAGCGAAGCAAACTCTATCAGCACCATCGCAGAGTACAAGGCTCTGGCAGGTAACTACGGATTCGAGATCGTGGACAGCGGTGTTACCGCAATGTCTGAGGTGGCTCTGGCAGCAGCGGATGTCGCATCCAAGGTAGACTGCATTACCAACCTGACCGACAATACCGTAGTAAGTGCATTGCAGACCGTACTGGATGAAGCTAATAAAGCAGGCATCCCGGTATTCGGTTCTGAGGTAGAGCAGGTTAAGGCAGGCTGCGTGGCATCCATGGGTCTGGAATATATCGAGCTTGGCAAGCAGACCGGTAAGATGGCAGCGAAAGTCCTGAAGGGAGAGGCAAAGGCTTCTGAACTGAACTTCGAAGTGATCTCCGAGCCCAGCCTGTATGTGAACTTCGCAGCAGCAGAGAAGATCGGTCTGGAATTACCTGAGAACTACAAGACTGATGCTTACCAGTCCTTTGATGAGATCGTGGTACAATAGGAGGTTTTTATGGCACTATTATTAAGCGTACTGGAACAAGGAATGATCTACGGCATCCTGGCACTGGGTGTTTACATTACCTATAAAATACTGGATTTTCCGGATCTCACGGTCGATGGCAGCTTCCCCTTTGGGGCTGCCATCACTGTGCGTCTGATCAATGGCTTCGGCGTACCGGCGATCCTCACGCTTCCCATTGCGTTCCTCGGCGGAGCACTGGTGGGAATCTGTACCGGACTGATCCATGTGAAATTAAAAGTCAGAGATCTGCTCTCCGGTATCATCATGATGACCGGTCTGTATACCATCAATCTGTGGGTGGCAGGCTCCGGCTATGTAGCTATTTTTGATAAGGAAAATATTTTCAACAACAGCTTTGTGAATAGTATTACTCCGGGCTTTTTGGTAAATTTCAAAAATGTGATCATTATTTTCCTGATCACCATGGTAGCAAAATATCTGTTAGACTGGTACATGAGCACCAAGTCCGGATTTTTACTTCGTGCCGTAGGTGACAATGATACCATCGTTACCAGCCTCGGTGTGGACAAGGGACTGGTGAAGATCGTGGGTCTGTCTATTGCCAACGGTCTGGTATCCTTAAGCGGCTGTATCTATGCACAGCAGCAGAGAAGCTTTGAGATCTCCATCGGAACCGGTGCGGTAGTCATTGGCCTTGCCAGTGTTATCATCGGCACCAGTCTGTTCAAGAAGGTAACATTCTTCCGTGTGACCAGCAGTGTAGTGGTAGGATCCATTCTGTATAAGGCATGTGTGGCAGTTGCCATGTTTGCAGGCATCAGCCCCAACGCCATCAAGCTGATCACAGCAGTCCTGTTCCTGATCATTCTCGTGATCAGCATGGACAGAAAGAAGGTGAAAGCATGCTAGAGCTTATCAATATCAATAAAAATTACAATCCCGGCTCGGTCAACGAGCTGTGTCTGTTCAAGGATTTCAATCTTACCGTAAAGGACGGAGAATTCGTATCTGTCGTAGGAAGTAACGGTTCCGGTAAGACTTCCATGCTGAATATCATCTGCGGAAGTATTGCGGTGGACAGCGGCAGGATACTGATCCACGGAGAAGATATTACAAAACAGAAGGATTATATCCGTCAGCGCCGGATTGGCAGAGTGTATCAGGATCCCTCCAAAGGGACCTGTCCCAGCATGACAATCCTGGAGAACATGTCCATTGCGGAGAATAAGGGCAAGCCGTATAATCTGGGACGTGGTGTAAATAAGGCAAAACTGGAAACTTATCGTGAGATGTTACGACCTCTGAATTTAGGTCTGGAGGATAAGATGGGTGTGCAGGTCGGTTCCCTCTCAGGAGGACAGAGACAGGCGCTGGCACTGCTCATGGCGACTATGACACCGATTGATTTCCTGATCCTGGATGAGCATACCGCAGCGCTGGATCCCAAGACCGCGGAGATTATCATGGAACTCACCGACCAGGTCGTGAAAGAGAAGAAAGTGACCACCATTATGGTCACTCATAACCTCCGCTATGCCGTAGAGTACGGCAACCGCCTGATCATGATGCATGAAGGAAAAGCTATCCTGGATAAGGCTGGTGAAGAGAAAAAGAGCATTAACACGGAAGAGATTATGGGAATCTTCAATAAGATCAGTGTAGAATGCGGTAACTAAATTGAGAGTTACGCGAGCAATGAGCCGCGCATAGGCAAAATAAGAACCGTGATTGGGAGCTTGCTCACAAATCACGGTTTTTATTTTTGCCGTGATGCGGCGAACGCCGCGATATGAAATAAGATTGGAAGAGTCTTTTGCTGGCAATCTTATGAATAGCGTGGATCATTGCAGATGCCATCTGCCACCCGGGGAGATCTGTTTGTATTAAAAGCACCATTTTCTGCTAAAAAAATACAAAAACATGAGATTTTGCCATGTAAAAAACTGCTATTTTCGCTGAGCGTGCAAAATGAAGATATTCCGTACAAAAATTCCTGATTTAGAAGTTTTTTTGTACGGATTTTGCTATTTTGATGCGATTTTCACCAAAGCAATAGAAAGAAGGTTACGCGGCTGTTTCGCTAACTCTCTGTTGTAGGACAAACATATTACTGCCCGGAAAGTGATTTTAGAAAACCAAGCGGTATTTTTATCGAAGAATCCATGAAAACGTTCTAAAAATTACTGCTTCGGATAGGATGCTTCCATTCCGGCAGTAAATTCCAGTCGCTGTAAAAGAAAATCGCATTAAATTTACTGCTTATAAAGCACAAAATGGATTTTAGGCAGTAAAGATCGGAACATCAAAACAAAAATACCACCCAGGAAGACAACAAAGTCATCCGGGTGGTATTTCACTAACTCTCAGTTTATTTCTTTTCTGGGCGTAGATTTTCTAATACTTCATCCGGTACATACAGCTTCCCCCAGCCGGTTCCGAGGTCGATCTTGGGCTTGTTGGCGCCGTGGAAGTCGGAGCCGCCGCTGATCTGCAGATTATATTTGGAGGCAAGTCCGCGGATCTGGCGCTCCTCAGCGGTATTGTAGGTGCTGTAGATGGCTTCGATGCCCACGAGACCGATCTTTTTCAATTCCGCTACGAGAGTATCTAGACGATCATCGCTCATGTGATAGAGGATCGGATGTGCCAGCACCGGTACGCCGCCGGCTCCCAGGATCAGTTCCACCGCCTGGGCAGGTGTTACCTTTTCTCTTGGAACGAAGCAAGGGCAGTGATCGCCCACGTAGCGGTCAAATGCTTCCTTCATGCTCTGGATATAGCCGTGGGAGAGGAGATATCTTGCAAAATGAGCCCTGGTGATAACCGCACCGGGGAATTCCGCCAGAAGTGCCTCGTAAGTAATGTCAATGTCATGCTCTCTGAGAAGCGCACACATTTTTTCATTGCGGTTCTCGCGGGAACGAATGAAATCTTCTAAATAATGGGCAAACTCCGGCTGGCGGTAATCAATGAAAAGACCAACCATGTGGATATCTTTGCCCTTATATTCCGTAGACAGTTCAATACCGGGAATGATCTCAGGCACGCGGGGAACGTCAGAGTCTGGAACAGAAGAAACCGGAAGGCGGGCAGCTGCATCGTTACGGGAGGAAATGACTGGGGATGCCGCCTGAGCCTGCCGCAGTTCCTCCGCATATCGGATCGCCCGGTCCAGTCCGTTTACTGTATCGTGATCGGTGAGAGCGAAGGCGGTTAATCCTTTTTGAATTGCATAATCAACTAATTCTTCCGGGGTAAAGGTACCGTCGGAACAGGTGGAATGTACATGAAGATCTACCATATTTCTATCCTTTCTGAGATTATTTTTGGGGACTGGTCCACATTAACATACATTAGAGCTGGTTTTTGCGTATAGAGACAGTGTTTGTAAATATTACATATTTTAATGGAGATCATTAAACGAAACAGAATTGGAAAATTAACAAAATGGATGTCGGCAGCACCGGCATCCATTTTATTCGTCTTAGTTCTCGTCGTCTTCGGTCTGTGCGGTGAATACAGTACGCTTTCTTGCCATTTCATCGCTTGCCAGGTACTCATCGTAGATAGTGATCTTGTCTACCAGACTGCCATTCGGCAGAATCTCGATGATACGGTTGGCAGTGGTCTGTACGAACTGGTGGTCATGACAGGAGAACAGTGCCACACCGGGGAACTTGATCAGACCGTTGTTCAGCGCGGTGATGGACTCCATGTCCAGATGGTTAGTGGGCTCATCCAGGATCAGACAGTTGGCGCCGCTGATCATCATCTTGGATAGCAGACAGCGAACCTTCTCACCACCGGAGAGGATGCGGACCTTCTTCACACCGTCTTCGCCGGCGAACAGCATACGTCCCAGGAAACCACGGACATAAGTGGCATCCTTTACGGGAGAGTAGCCGGTCAGCCAGTCGGCGATGGTCATATCATTGTCGAACTCTGCGGTATTGTCCTTCGGGAAGTAGGACTGGGAAGTGGTAACACCCCACTTGTAGGTTCCCTCATCCGGCTCGATCTCTCCGGCAAGGATCTGGAACAGAGTGGTCTTCGCCAGCTCACAGCTTCCTACGAAAGCCACCTTGTCTTCACGACCCAGAGTAAAGGAGATGTCATCTAACACCTTTTCTCCGTTGATGGTCTTGGACAGATGCTCCACAGCCAGTACTTCGTTACCGATCTCACGCTCGGGGCGGAAGTCGATATAGGGATATTTTCTGCTGGAGGGCTTAATGTCATCCAACTCAATTTTTTCCAGGGCACGTTTTCTGGAAGTAGCCTGCTTGGATTTGGAAGCATTTGCGGAGAAACGGGAGATGAACTCCTGTAATTCCTTGATCTTTTCTTCCTTTTTCTTATTGGCTTCTTTCATCTGCTTCACCAGCAGCTGGCTGGATTCATACCAGAAGTCATAGTTACCGGCATACAACTGAATCTTGCCGTAGTCGATGTCGGCAATCTGGGTACATACCTTGTTCAGGAAATAACGGTCATGGGATACCACGATAACGGTATTCTCGAAATCGATCAGGAAGTCCTCCAGCCATGCGATCGCGTCTAAGTCCAGATGGTTGGTAGGCTCGTCGAGCAGCAGAATGTCGGGGTTACCGAACAGTGCTTTGGCTAACAGGACCTTCACCTTCAGACTGCCGTCTAAATCCTTCATGAGAGAGTAGTGGAACTCGGTGCCGATGCCCAGACCGTTTAACAGCATGGCGGCATTGGACTCTGCTTCCCAACCGTCCATCTCGGCGAATTCCGCTTCCAGTTCGCTGGCACGGATACCATCCTCGTCACTGAAATCTTCCTTGGCATAGATGGCATCCTTTTCCTTCATGATCTGGAAGAGACGCTCGTTACCCATGATAACGGTATCCATAACCACGTTGTCGTCATATTTGAAATGATCCTGCTCCAACACGGAGAGACGCTGACCGGGGGTGATGACGATATCACCTTTGGTAGTGTCCAGCTGACCGGACAGGATCTTCAAAAAGGTGGATTTACCGGCACCGTTAGCTCCGATGAGGCCGTAACAGTTGCCCTCGGTAAACTTGATGTTGACATCTTCGAATAAAGCTTTCTTACCCACACGGTAAGTTACGTTGTTTGCACTGATCATTCTTAAACCTCTTGTTATTCTTCTTATTAAATGTGTTACAAAGCCACCCTTACCATTATACATAAAAGCCCACATATTTCAAGGAAAAAGTGTGAAATCTTGACAGAGTAAAATATTTATGTAAAATGATTACTAAAAGATATGAACAAGGTTCATTGGCATAATGGAGGTTTGCATGGCAACGATTAAAGAGATTGCAGAGATCGTGGGTGTGTCGAGCGCAGCGGTCTCCAGAGTATTGAATTACGATGAAGGAATTTCCGTCAGTGAGGAAACGAGAGAGGCTATTTTTGCCACAGCGGAGAAGATTGGCTATAAGAAAAAAGTTATTTATCCGAAAATTGAAAACGTTGCACTTTTGTATTTTACAGATAATGAGGATGAATTGGAGGATGTGTTTTACCGCGGTGTCAGGGAGGAAGTTATAAAGCAGGCAAAAAAAATGAATATCCGACTGCAGATTTATGACCGCAGAGATGGCATGAGCGTGATCCCCAGAGATCTGAATGCCTTTATTGCCGTAGGCTGGCTGACCCGCAAAGAGATCAATCAATTGTATAAAATCTGCCCCAGAGGAGTGTTCATCGGCACATCACCGGATGAAAAATTGTTTGATGCGGTTAGACCCAATATGGATTCCTTCGTGACACAGATGGTAGATTATTTTGTGGAAAAGGGTCATAAAAAAATCGGATTTATTGGCGGAAGCGACCGGAATATTGATACGGGGAAGCCCTCCATGGATATCCGAGAATGGTCCTTTCGGCAAAGTGTGGCATATTATCATTGTCTGGAGGAGGAATATATCCTGATCTCGGAGAAATTCACCGTGGATGAAGGTTATCGCATGGGAAAAGAATTACTGAAAAAAAGTTCCCTGCCCACCGCATTGTGCATTGCGAGCGATACACTGGCAGTGGGAGTATTGCAGGCACTGAATGAAAAAGGGATACAGGTGCCGGAGCAGATGGCGCTTTTCAGCATCAATGATGTGAATATAGCCAAATATCTGTCTCCGCCGTTGACAACCATACATATTGATATTCCCTGCATTTGTGAGACGGCATTGGATCTGCTGCGAAACCGGGTGCTGTATGGTGGCAAAGTGACAAAGCTTATCTTTGTGAACGGGATTCCAATTTTTCGCAAGAGCTGCTAAATCAATAATAAGTCAATGAACAATAAATAGAAAAAAGTTAAAAGGGAGGTGACGGAACAGACCTCTCTTTTTGTATGCTTATTTTGTATAAAACTGACAAAAGATACCTGCCAAATTTGGCAATAGGGTAAAAAAAGAACAAGAGGCATTGACGAAAAGAGGTAATGATGCTATATTTTTTCTAAAGGTAAATAATTTACTATAATAAAAGTAAAACATTAACTTTAGAAAGATTGAAAGGAGAAAATTAATGAGAAAGAAATTTTTGGGGATTTTGTTGGCGGCAGGAGTAATCGCGGCAATGACAGGATGCGGAAGCACAAACAATGTAGACGGTGAGAAAGCAACAGCAGATGAGAATGGTAATTATCTAATTAATGGTAGCTTTGAAGAGGCTGATTTTACCGGATGGACGGTAAATAATGTGAACGATTCCACAGAGGAACTGGATATCTATGATCGTGATACTGACTGTTTCGAGGGGGTACAGTCCCTGCATTTTTATTCCGGTAGCAGTAATGTGGATTTTTCCGCAGAACAGACGGTGAACGGACTGGAGGAAGGCACTTACAAACTGACGGCACATATCCAGGGAGATGCTGCAGGGGATAAAAACGCAACGGTGTATTTCTACGCTGTGGTAAACGGGGAAGAAATCAAAGTGGACGGAGAACTGAACGGCTATGTGAACTGGTACACTGCAGAGATACCGGATTTGAAGCCTGCGGACGGAGAAATCACGGTAGGTGTACGTGTTACTACAGCACCCGGCGGATGGGGCACCATCGATGATCTCACGCTGGTGAAGGAGTGATCATGGAATTTATCAAGGGTATGGACATCTCTATGGTGAAGGAACTGGAAGTCAGCGGAGCGTCCTATTACATAAACGGAAAACAGGAGGATCTGTTTCGTATCCTGAAGGAGTGCGGAACGACCATGGTACGGCTCCGGATCTGGTCAGACCCGTTTGATGAGATGGGTAACTCCTACGGTGGCGGGGGCAATGATTTACAGACTACCATAGAAATTGCCGGAAGAACTGTGGAAAACGGAATGGACTTTATGTTAGACTTTCATTACAGCGATTTCTGGGCAGATCCCGCCAAACAGATCAAGCCGAAGGCATGGCAGAAGCTGCGGGGAGAAGCGTTGGAGACTGCAGTGTATCTGCATACCGTGAATACGCTGAAGGCACTTAAGAATCACAAGCTAATTCCGAAAATGGTGCAGGTCGGCAATGAGATTACCAAGGGTCTTCTCTGGCCGGACGGTTATGTGGAGCAGACGGAGAATATGGCAAGGCTTTTGCGGGCAGGGATCCGGGGAGTGAGGGAAGAGTGCCCCGGGGCAGGAATTGTGCTGCATTTGGATTTCGGCACCAACAATGAGCTTTACAGGCAGTGGTTCGACCGGATCGCACCGTTTGCATTGGATTATGATGTGATCGGAATGTCCTACTATCCGCACTGGAACGGCTCTCTGGAGCAACTGCAGAATAATATGAACGATATCAGTGCCCGTTACGGCAAGAATGTACTGGTGGTAGAGACTTCCATCGGCTATACTACGGATACCCTGGGATGTAAAGGAATCGTCTATTCCGAGAAGGAAGAAGAGGCTACCGGATATCCTGCCACACAGGAAGGACAGGAGCAGTTCTTAAGGGATCTGATGGCTACAGTCAGGAAGGTCAAGGAGGACAGAGGAATCGGTGTGTTTTACTGGGAACCCGCATGGCTCCCGATTCCGGATTGTACCTGGGCGAGCACGAGCGGAAGTCAGTATATGCAGGAAAAAATGGCAGCCGGCAACGCCATGGCGAATATGGCATTATTTGATGCAGCCGGCAATGCCAACAGTGCCCTGCTGCATATGAAAACAATGTAGGTGAGGAATGACTATGAAAAAAGGAATCATATCGATGTTGTGCATTGCACTGGCGGTGGGGACACTGACCGGATGCGGAAGTAAAAAAGAGGATAACAGACTGGTGATCTGGACGAATATGAACGTGGAAGTGGATACGCTCCAGAAATATGCAGATACCTGGGGAGAACAGAATGGATATGAGGTGGAGGTGATCCACCAGTCCCCGTCGGTGCAACAGTTTGCACAGGCGGTGAAAAGTGCTGAAGGACCGGATGCTGTAGTGGGTATCCCAAATGACCAGCTTGCGGATTATGTGAATGCAGGCCTGACAGCGGAAGTACCGGCAGAACTTTATAATGATGCGGATTTTTCCGAAGCTGCAGTTCAGGCATGCTATGTGGACGGCAAAAGATATGCAGCACCTCTTTCTGTGGAGACAACCGCTTTATTCTATAATACGGACATGGTAGAAAAAGTGCCTGCGACCTGGGAGGAACTGGTGGAACAGGCAGTGGAGAACGGCGGTGTGCAGTTTGATGCCACCAGTATCTATTATGATCTGGGATTTGTCAGAGCCTGCGGCGGCTATATTTTTAATTATCAGAATGGTGCTTATGATACGTCGGACATTGGCCTGGCAAATGATGGGGCAGTACAGGCGTATCATTTCCTTGATGATCTGTGCAACCGTTATGGCCTGATTACGGCAGATGTCACGGCAGATATTGCCAGAAGCAATTTCCAGAACGGAAAATGTGCGTACTATATTGGAGGCCCTTGGGATATTGACGGTTTTACTTCGGCAGAGACACCCTTTGGCATCACGGAGATGCCGACATTTCACGGTCAGGCATTCGTAACACCGGTGGGAACCCAGGTAAGCTTTGTGGGTAAGGACAGTGATAAACAGGAGCCGGCATGGAGTTTTATCAAATATCTGATTGAAAACGGTGCAAAAGATCTGTATGAAGCAGGTGACCGCATTCCTGCAAGACTGTCCGATCAGGAACTGGAAGAGATCAGGGAGAATGCTTACGCGAAAGCATTTATCGTACAGATCAATCAGGGAGAACCGATGCCTACCGTATCCGAGATGGGTCAGCTATGGAGCATTCATGTCAATAATATCCGTTCCATGTGGTCAGGTGAGCAGACTCCAGAGGAAGCGGCGAAAAATATGGTGGCGCAACTGGAAGAAGCTGTTGAATTGATGAATTCAGGAAAGTAGTGAAGATATGAAGAAGAAAAAGAATGGTATGGCATATGCCTATCTGGCACCCACACTGATTACCATATTGTTGGTGACTTGTCTGCCAATTCTGTATACGGTTATTTTGTCTTTCACGAATTATAATATGTACCATTTGGGAGATTACACTTTTGTGGGAGCAGACAATTATCTGACAGTTTTTTCCGGGAGTATTAAAAGTGTGTTTTTCCCGGTGCTTGGGTGGACGATATGTTTTGCGATATTCAGTACGGTGGGTTCCTATGCTATGGGACTGCTGCTGGCAATTCTTCTGAACAATCCGCATATGAAGGAATCCAAAATATATCGGGCAATACTGATCGTACCGTGGGCATTGCCGTCCACAATCGCTATTCTTGCATGGCAGGGATTGCTAAATGAGCAATACGGCGGGATCAATAATCTGCTTCATGTAATCGGAATTGCATGGAACATCCCATGGCTGACGAATCCCCTTTGGGCGAGGATTGGGCTGATCATTGTCAATGTATGGCTGGGATTTCCTTATATGATGAATGTCTGTCTGGGCGGTTTGCAATCCATCTCCACGGAATATTATGAAGCGGCGGAGATTGACGGGGCATCGAAGTTTCAATGCTTTAAAAGTATTACACTTCCCATGGTGACGAAGCTTTCTATCCCGTTGGTGATTTCTTCATTTGCGGCGAATTTCAACAATTTCGGAAATATCTATATGATAACACAGGGCGGTCCTGCCAGAGTAGACAACCAGTTCGCCGGTTATACGGATATTCTGGCAAGTACGACTTACAAAATGACTACATGGTCTAACCGGTACGAGTTGTCTGCTACATTTAGTGTACTGATCTTTATTATTGTCGGAACATTTACATTGGTGAACATGCATTTGTCCGGCTCATTCAAGGAGGTGGATTAAATGCTTGGCAGAGAGAAAATGAACGGTTCGGAAATGCGTGCGCTCTGGGGAAGCCGTATTGTAATCTGGATCACCATAATACTGGTGCTGTTTCCGGTAGTGTGGATCGTAATGTCTTCTTTTTCGGCGGGCGACAGTTTTTTTCTGTCCTCTCTCTTTCCGGAAAAGTTCAGTGTGGAACACTATGTGACGTTGTTTCGGGAGACGGATTTTACTGTATGGGTATGGAATTCCCTAAAGTTTTGCGTTATTGTGGCGACGATCCAGCTTGTGATCACTTCTCTGGCGGCATATGCATTCGCGAGACTGCGTTTTATCGGGAGAAAATATGGACTCATGTCGCTGCTGGTGCTGCAGGTATTTCCCAACAGTATGGCAGTGGCAGGCTACTATATTCTGATCTATAGGTTTGGGCTGGTTGACAGCAGTCTTGCGTTAATCTTTGTGCTGGCGGGAGGCAGTGCATACAATATCTGGCTGTTAAAATCCTATATTGATGGTCTGCCGGTGGAACTGGATGAGGCAGCAATGGTAGACGGGGCGAATCAGTTTCAGGTGTTTTACAAGATTATCATTCCGCTTGCCATGCCGCAGCTTGCGGTGATCTTCCTGTTTTCTTTTATAGCAACCTACAGCGAATATGTAATCACATCGATTTTTTTGCAGACACCGGGAAAAATGACGCTGGCGTTGGGATTACAGTCTTTTATCAGTGATCAGTTTGCTGCTCACTGGACGCTGTTTTCAGCAGCAGCGGTGATTTCATCCTTGCCAATTATGATTGTTTTCATGTGTCTGCAGAGATTTATCCAGAGTGGACTGGTGGCAGGCGGTGTGAAAGGATAAGCAATATAGATTTTAAAGACATAAATTTTACATAGTAATGATTGCTAGGAGGACCTCCCTTTGATAAAATGAATTTATCAAAGGGAGGTTTTCTTATGGAGACAAAATTAAATTACAAAAGAACGTTTCTGATCGGACTGGCTTTTCTTAGCATCTGTTCCTTCTGGCAGATGTATGACAACATCATCCCCCTGATCCTGCAGAATACCTATCATCTGGGCGAGACCATGACGGGAGCGGTGATGGCATTAGACAATGTGCTGGCGATCTTTCTGCTGCCGGTGTTCGGTACGTTGTCAGATAAGGTACATACGAAGCTTGGCAGAAGAATGCCCTTTATCGTGTCGGGTACGATCCTGGCAGTGATCTTCATGATGTTACTGCCGATGATCGACAATGCAGAAAAGGCAAGATGGGGCACCGGAGAGTCCTTCAGTAACCAGGTGATCTTCCTGGCGGTGCTGTTTTTCACCCTGGTGTCCATGGGACTGTATCGTTCCCCGGCAGTAGCACTGATGCCGGATGTAACCCCGAACCATCTGCGCAGCCGTGCCAATGCGGTGATCAATCTCATGGGAGCTGTGGGCGGTGTCTATGCTCTGATCATGATCAAAGTTCTGGTGGGCAAAGGTGAAACACCGGATTATCTGCCTTTATTTGCAAGTATTGCAGCAGTCATGGCGATCGCTGTGGGAATTCTCGTGATGACCATCCGGGAAAATAAGCTGCGGGAAGAAGTCGAGAAGGCAGAGGCGGCAATTGCAGAAACAATAGAAGAAAAAGCGATGGCTGAGGGCGTGGAAGCTGTCGGTGAGATCGAGGCAGTGGGAGATACCGGAGCGGTAAAAGCTTCCGACGGGAAAAAACAGACAGGAAAGACGGAAGGCACCAAGGGGATGCCGAAGGAAGTGAAGCGGAGTATGTATAAAATATACCCCATAAAGTGGACACGATAAGAAGAAGGGCTCCTTAAAAATGGACACAAGAAGAAAGGATAAAATCCTGGTTAGTGGACAATAAAAGAAGGGATTTCTTCTGGTAGATGATGTATAATAAAAGTATCTATCGGAGGAAATATGAAAGAATACACACCGAAACAAATTAGGGAACTCAAAGCTAACCCGTACACACTTAATGTGACAAAGAACAAGCTTTATTTTACAGCTAAATTTAAAGAAGATTTTTGGATCAGCTATCAGGCTGGTAACGCTCCAAGAAAAATTCTTCTGGATTTTGGATATAATCTAGAGTACTTTGGACAAAAACAGATAGATGACATTGTGCAAAGAATAAAGCGTCAGGCTCTATCGGGCAATGGCTTTACCGAGGGCGAAAACAGACAAAAAAGAATTCCTATGAAAGCAACAAATGAAGAGGACTTGTCATCACCGCAATCCATAGAACGTATGCAGAACGAGCTTTTGTATCTAAGACAAGAAGTAGAGTTTTTAAAAAAAATTATTATTGCGGACAATTCGAGGAAGAGAGATTAGTCATGGAGACTTCAGAAAGCAAATTTGAAATCATCCATGAGACGATAAATAAAGCAAATAATACATTGTCAGTTAAGATGCTCTGTGAAATAGCAGGAGTATCAAGATCCGGTTATTACAACTGGGTACATTCAGCGGATAAAAGAGCAGAAAAAGAAGCACAGGATAGAGCCGATTTTGAATTGGTATTAGCTGCATATAGCTTCAGAGGTTATGATAAAGGGGCTCAAGGAATCTATATGAGATTGTTACATATGAATCCGCCAATCGTTATGAATGTCAAGAAAATAAGACGGTTGATGAAGAAATATGGTCTTATATGTAACATAAGAAAGGCAAACCCTTACAGAAGGATGGCAAAGGCGATAAAGACGAATAGTGTTGCTGATAATCTTGTGAAACGGGAGTTTGAAAAATATGGTCCGAGAAGGATATTGCTTACGGATATAACCTATGTTCCATTTGATGGTCGATTCTGCTATCTATCAACAATTATAGATGCCTTTACAAAACAAATTTTATCGTATGTGTTAAGCGAATCTTTAGAAGTGGATTTTGTTTTGGAAACAGTCAACCTGATGATAGAAAAGCATGGAGTTTCCCTTACAACTAAAACAATCTTACATAGTGATCAAGGGTGCCATTATACGAGTTGCAGTTTTATACAACTTGTCAAAGATAAAGGCTTAAGACAGTCTATGTCCAGAAGAGGAAATTGTTGGGACAATGCACCTCAGGAAAGTTTCTTTGGACGTATGAAGGATCATATAGGAGACAGGCTAAAAGAATGTGGAACATATAGCGAGGTTCGTGCCATTATTGACGATTGGATGGATTATTATAACAATGATAGATATCAGTGGGAATTAGCGAAGCTTTCTCCCAATGAATACTATAAATATATAACAACAGGCATATATCCGATTAAGGGAAAAATCCCTTCTATGGATATGTATGATGAAGAAGGTAATAAAACAAACTGATATAGCCATCTACTGGTTAGAAAGAACAAATCCCTTCTTCTTAATTTGTCCTTGACAAGGGGTACACTTTAGTATTTCATGCTGGCGTCTATTTTCTTATGGTTTACCGCATATAATGCCGTGACCACAGCCTTTTCCCGCTACACGAAGGTAGTATGGAAGATGGAGGGCGGAAGCTTCGCCAACTGTCTGATGGTAGCGACGGTAGCTGCTATTCTGAGTTATATTCCCATTGGAAACATCTCTGCGAAGATCGGTCGTAAGAAGACTATCATGGGCGGTGTTCTGCTGATGGCAGCCTGCTATGGTGGCGCAATTTTTGCCAGAGAATATCACCCCATCATCAATGTGGCATTTGCCCTGATCGGTGTGGCATGGGCAGCCATCAATGTGAATTCCTATCCGATGATCGTGGCCATGAGCAGTGGCAGCGATGTGGGGAAATTCACCGGAACCTATTATACGTTCTCCATGGCAGCGCAGATCCTGACTCCGGTACTCTCCGGATTTCTGCTGGAAAACGTATCCTATAACACCCTGTTTCCCTATGCCCTGTTCTTCTCCCTGATGGCATTCCTTACTATGACCCAGGTACGTCACGGCGATGTGAAGCCCCAGAAGAAGGAGAGCATTCTGGAGAACTTTGATGTAGATGACTGATGCGGATAACTTCGGTATATACTTGGCAGGACGATACAATTTGACAAATGTGTTGTAAGCTCTTTGGAGAATCTTAAGAAATACCTACTTGAAAATAAAAGAGTAGTGGATTAAAGTAAAAGGCAGCGAATCTATACTGTGATAGAAACGGTATGGATTCGCTGTAAAAAGTTACAGGAAGATAGAAGGTTATAGGAATGAAAGTATTAGGAATCTTATTGATTGTTTTGGTGGTTCTCGCAGTTCTGTATTTTCTCATGATCATGCCGAGGATGCTGCACAAACCGGACACAGCCCCTTTTAAAGAATGGCTCTATGCTCACAGAGGTCTGCATGACAATGCCACAGACGCTCCGGAGAACTCCATGGCAGCATTCCGCAAGGCAGTGGACGCAGGCTTCGGTATCGAACTGGATATTCAGCTGACGAAGGATAGGATTCCCGTGGTGTTCCATGATTTTACCTTAAAAAGAGTCTGCGGCGGCGAAGGAAAAATCTGCGATTACACTTATGAGGAATTGCAGCAGTTTCATCTGTGTGAGTCCACGGAGAAGATCCCGAAGTTCGAGGATGTGCTTAAGATGGTGGACGGAAAAGTACCTCTGATCGTGGAGTTCAAGATCGAGCGTACCGACCTGTCCCTGTGTCCCATTGCGGATAAGATACTTCGGGCCTACAAGGGAATGTACTGCATGGAGTCCTTTAATCCGCTGGGAGTGTGGTGGTATCGCAAGAATCATCCGGAACTGGTGCGCGGACAGCTGTCCGATGCTTTCCTGAAGGAAGGAGAGTATGTGGGAGTATTGTATTTTATCCTGCAGAATCTGCTGTTGAACTTCGTGACGAAGCCGGATTTCGTGGCATACAATCATCATTATCCCGAGATCCTGTCAAGAAAGCTTTGCAGAGGCCTGTATCATAATACCGCAGCGGCCTGGACTATCAAGAGCCAGCAGGAGCTGGATGAAGCGAGAAAGCATTTCGATATCTTTATCTTTGACAGTTTCGTGCCTGAGGCGAGAAAGTAGCAGAAAAAATCATGTATACAAAAGAAAATCTGAAACCAGAACCGCATTCGCCCTATAAATAGTTACAAAAAAGGATCAGCCCCAAGGGACTGATCCTTTTAGTTTGTCTTGCTATTAAGCTACAACAGTAACGTTGGTAGCACGGATCTTGCTGCTGTTCTGAGGATCGCACTCGGTATCGAAAGTTACCTTCTGGCCCTCTTCCAGAGACTTGAAACCATCAGCATTGATTGCGGAAAAGTGTACGAATACTTCCTCGCCGTTAGCATCGTTGGTGATGAAACCATAACCCTTCTGAGCATTGAACCACTTAACTGTACCGTTATTCATTATTGGTACCTCCTTTAATAATTCAGGCTTTGCCTGATCCTTTTGATGATTCTAAAACGTAGGACAAAAAAATCACATATTTTTGTAAAGCATCCGTGAAAAAGTAGCAATGTCTTACAAAAATATGTGAGATCAATGACTTTCATTTAGAATACGGTTAGAGTATACCATTGCCCCAATCGAAATGTCAATAATTATCTTTGATTTTTAGACCTATTTTCTTATGGAAAAAGCATATGATTTTAAGAGCAACAGGATGCGGAGAATGACGATGGATCTTAGATTTTTGGGAAAAGTATTACAAGGGGCGCTGATCGGTCTGGGAGCGGTACTCCCGGGGATATCCGGCGGCGTTTTAAGTGTAGTGTTCGGAGTCTATCGACCGATCATGGAGCTTTTGTCGGATCCGGTACATAAGTGGCGGACCCATCTGCCGGAATTGTTCCCTTATATGATCGGATCGGCAGCAGGATTTTTAGGGGTGGCGAATCTGTTATCATATGTATTAGAGACTTACCCGGAGCCTTCTGTCTGCGTGTTTGTGGGACTGATCGTGGGAATGCTTCCCTCGTTGTGGAGAGAAGCGGGAGAACAGGGCAGGAATGTGGGAAATGTGATCTTATCCTGCGTGACATTCGTGGCAATGCTTAGTCTGTTATTCTGGCTGCAGAATTCCCAAAATACCGTGGAGCCGGGATTTTTCAGCTTTTTGTTCTGCGGCTTTGCCTTTGCTCTGTCGGTGATCGCTCCGGGCATGAGCTTTTCAACAATATTGATGCCCTTGGGACTGTATACGCCCTTTGTGGAAGGGATCGGTCATGTGAGATTGGAGGTTCTGCTTCCGGGAGTAGCAGGGTGCGTGGTGACTTTCATCTGTCTGGCAAAACTGGTAAACCGGCTGTTTGAGAGGCAGTATGCGTTGATGTTTCATGGAATTATCGGGATCGTCGGTGCAGCTACGGTTATGACCGTTCCCTGGGGCAGCTTTGCAACATCGGCGGATGCGGCATCCCGGAATCTGTTCTGCATGGCGGCGGGAATCGTGGCGGCAATACTCTTGGATTTTATGAATGAAAAACTGGCATGTTTTCCCGAAAATGAGACAGAATAAGATGTAAGAGTCTTATTATGGAAAAAGGAAGGTAGAAACATGCAGATGTATGCTGTGGTGGCAACGGGAGTGCTGGGACTGCTGATCGGTTTCTGGTTGGGCAGGAGCATCCGGTGGAACATGGAAGAAACAGAAGAAGAGGCGGTAAACAGACAGGAAGAGAGAAAAATAACAGGGAACAGACAGCTTGTTATGGAAGGCACCGCCATAGGGAGCCCGGTGAACGGCGAGATCAGGAAAATATCGCAGGATACTTTGCAGGACACAACGGAAGAAGCGGCGGATGACAATACTAAGTGCATTACCATTTTGCCATCGGACGGCAGAGTCTATGCCCCCACTGCAGGAAAAGTGCTGAAGCTTTATCCTATGGGCAACCGGATCCGTTTCCGCACGGACAGCGGGGTGGAGCTGCTATTGAATATCTGTAAGGATAAAGAAGAACTTCATAGCACTTATTACCGCTGTAATGTCCTGCCCAATGAGATCGTGAGAAAAGGCAAGCTTCTCGTAGAATTCGATCAGGAAGGGCTGGCGAGAGAAGGCGTGGATACGGCGGTGACAGTGGAGATGTGTCAGACACCTGACCGGGGACGGATCGTTCGTACCTGGAAGGATTATATCCGGGCGGGCGAGGAGCTGTTGTGGGTAGATTCCGTCTGCCTGCGGTAAGCTCCCGGAGTGGTATGGAAGGTATCCTGAAAGGCACGGAAAAAGGTACGGGAGCTGCCAAAGCCCGCATCCAGAGCAATCTGTGTCACGGATAGCTCCGTGGACAGCAGAAGGTCTCTGGCATAATCAAGTCTTCTGGAATTCACATAATCCGGGAAAGTGGTGTGGAACTTTTCCGTAAATATCCGGGAGAGGACAAAACGGCTGACACCGAATTCTTTCGAGAGACTGTCCAGGGACAATTCCTTCGTGTAGTTGGCATCCAGATAGAGAAGCAGCCTCTGCTCCAGCTCCAGATCCTCCGTGCTTTTCCGGGTCTGCAGGGGGAGAGAGGGTAGGAGATCTGCCAAAAGGAGCGTCAGATACCCTTCCGCATAGATCTGCACATCAGAAGGAGTGGGACGATCTTTTTCCATGGTGGAAGCCAGAGCCTCGAGTCCCTGTAAGGCAATGTGGCTGTGCTCCGAGAGGGTGGAGATGGCAAAATCATTGCGTGAGGGCTTTTTATTCTGGAAAAAATGTCGGAAGGAATGACAGAAATCCGGCTCGAAGATACAGAGCAGATTCTGACCGGGTTCCACATGTTTTAAGCCGTGCATCTGGTTCGGAAAAACGAGGACACCCTGACCGGGAGTCAGCGGAAATTCCTGCTGTTCCACAGTGACCGTGGTGGAACCACTTAAGACATAGATCAGCTCCAGCTGTCTGTGAAGATGGACGGCGTAAGGATTATTATTGGACAGATACAGATAGAGTTGTTCTTTGCGATTCTGATAAAAGAAACTCAAGGTGTTTTCCTCCTGCAACTTTTGTCACTATTATGACATTTATTCTATTGAAATGCAAGATTTGACACAAACTAATGGGAAATTGACACGCGATGTGACGGGATATCTGCTATACTGGTTTTATAAAATACGAAACAGCGGCAAAAGGCTGCGGAATGGAGATACTATGGACAAGACGAAGATACATAAAATGTGGATCGCCGATCAGGGCGACGGCACCTATTCCAACCCGATCCTGTATACGGATTACTCGGACCCGGATGCCATTCGTGTGGGAGAGGATTATTTTATGATCGCTTCCAGCTTCTGTAATACCCCCGCAGTTCCTCTGTTACATTCCAAGGATCTTGTGAACTGGAAGGTCATCAATTACATCATGGATAAACTTCCCTTTGAATATTATGACAAGCCGGTACACGGCTGCGGTACCTGGGCACCTGCCATCCGCTTCCATGAGGGAACTTACTACGTATTTATTCCCATGCCGGATGAGGGGATTATGATGTGCAAGACCACAGACCCGTGGGGCAAATGGAGTGAGCCTGCTTATGTCAGAAAGGTAGTGGGTTGGATCGATCCCTGTCCTTTCTGGGATGAGGACGGCAAAGCTTATATGGTGACGGCTTTCGCCAGAAGCCGTATCGGCTTCAAGAGCATGCTGTATATGTCTCCCATCGAACCGGACTGCTCCGGAGTGCTGGGTGACGGTCAGTTCATCTATGACGGTCATGCGACCCAGCCCACCATCGAGGGCCCGAAGCTGTATAAGAGAAACGGCTATTACTATATCTTCGCTCCGGCAGGGGGCGTGAAGCCTGGCTGGCAGACCGTACTGCGGTCGAAAAATATTTATGGTCCCTGGGAAGAGAAAATCGTCCTGCACCAGGGCAATTCCCCTGTCAATGGACCTCACCAGGGTGCCTGGGTGGATACGCCGGACGGACAGGACTGGTTCCTGCATTTCCAGGATGTGGGCAATGCGGGACGTATCGTACATTTACAGCCCATGCACTGGGAGAACGACTGGCCGGTGATCGGAGTAAATGCCGTGGACGGCTGTGGTGAGCCGGTACTGCGTTATAAGAAGCCGGAAGTGGGAGCTACATACCCCATCGATACCCCGGAGGACAGCGATTTCTTCGAAGGCGATTGCTTAGGACTGCAATGGCAGTGGAATGCCAATTATAAAAGGGAATGGTACGAGCTGAAAGACGGTCAGCTCCTTCTCCATGCACAGGCGGCGGATCCGAAGACACAGCTGTGCGACATCAGTAATCTGTTATTGCAGAAGTGGCCTGCACCGGAATTCTCTATTACCACCTGTCTGCAGCTGGAGCAGATGAAGGACGGTGATGTGGCAGGACTGGTATCGTTAGGCGGATGTTATACGGCACTTGCGGTGCAGAAAATCAATGGAAAAATGCAGTTACAGCAGCGCACCGGCAACTGGACGAAGGATGATGAGATACGCACCGGTCTGGGAGAATGGAACAGCGATGTGATCTATATGCAGATGAAGGTGGAGAAGGAGACTTACCGTACGTTCTACGTGGGAACCACGGAGGAAAACTTACAGCCTGTGGGACAGATGGTGGAAGCAACACCGGGCCGCTGGGTCGGTGTCAAGGACGGACTGTTTGCCATCAACGAACAGGGTGCGGCTGGCGGTTCGGTGGCTGCGGATTATTTTGTATATCAGGAACTGTAACTATTTATAGGGCGAAGTAACCACTATGAGCAAATAACATGCAAGCATGTTATTCAGGAAAGCCTAGTAGAGGCGATTTTGCGAATGGGGTGCTGAATAGTTACTGAATCATAAAATTACATTTCTATTTACAATGCAATGACAATGTGCTATTTTGGCAGATGTTAATGTAAGGATAAAGGAATGATGTAAATTATGACGGAAGAGAAAAAAATGTTATTTTCACAGGATGCATTGAGAAAATTACTGTGGCCGCTGATCATAGAACAGTTTCTGGCAATCGCAATGGGAATGGCTGACACAGTGATGGCAGCCAGCTGTGGAGAAGCTGTAGTATCCGGGATTTCGCTTGTGGACAGTATCTGTGTGCTACTGATCGGTCTGTTCACGGCCATGGCAAGCGGTGGTGCGGTCGTGGCAGCACAATACATGGGACACGGAGATAAGGAAATGGTAGGCCGGGCCTCCAATCAGCTGTTTATAGCGGTTGGGGGTGTGGCCCTTCTGTTTATGACGATAGCGCTGATCTGGAACAGGGGATTGCTGGCATTGCTTTACGGCAATGTGGAAGCGGATGTCATGAGTGCTGCAAGAATTTATTTTTATATTGTAGCCGCTTCCTTCCCTTTTCTGGGAATCTATAACGGTGGAGCAGCTCTGTTCCGTGCGGTAGGAGATTCCAAGGTGTCCATGAAGGTATCTCTGGTGGCAAATCTGGTAAATATTGCAGGAAATGCCATTTTGATCTACGGTGTTGGAATCGGTGCTGCAGGAGCGGCGTTGTCCACGCTTTTTTCCAGAGTATTGTCTGCGGTGCTGATCGTAGTGCTGCTTAAGAAAAGTGACAAGATCATCATGAGCAATCATTGGCGTCTGGATACCAAAATCCTTGGGAAAATCCTGTATATTGGCGTCCCGAACGGTCTGGAGAATAGTATTTTCCAGATCGGTAAGCTTCTGACCACCAGTCTGATCGCCGGATTTGGAATGGCAGCTACGACGGCAAATGCTGTAACAGGCAGCATTGCCAGCTTCCAGCAGATCCCTGCCAATGCCATCGGTGTGGCAATGATCACTGTGATCGGACAGTGCATCGGCGCAGGAGAAACAGAGCAGGCATTATATTATCTGAAAAAAATGATGAAAGTAGCATATGCCTGTATGATCCTGCTGGGCATTCCCATGATTATTTTTGCCCGGCCGATCTGCGGAATCTATCATCTGAGTCCGGAGACAATGAAAATAACTGTTTTTCTGTTATGTTACAGCTGTGTATGTTGTATGCTGGTGCATCCGTTGTCCTTTGCACAGTCGAATGCGCTTCGCGCTGCGGGAGATGTGAGATTCACCATGATCGTGGCGATCGCTTCCATGTGGCTCTGCCGTGTGGGCATGGCATATATTTTGGGACAGGGTCTGGGACTCGGCGTCATCGGCGTCTGGATCGCTATGACCATGGACTGGGTCGTACGGGCATTTTTGTTTACTAACAGGATACGGACGGGAAAATGGCTGAAGTATAAGGATCGGCTGGTGAAGTAAATCATGGTACTGTGCTAAAGTTTTACATTGACAGAATTTGTAATGTGTTTTAGCATGTTTTTATAGAAATAAAGTCGGGGTCAAGCATGTGGGCTTAGACCTTTTGATCCTGGCATCATAGAAAAATACATAAGCACATAAAGTGCAGAAATGAGGCAGAACATGAGCAAAAAGCCCTATGCAGAGCGTAATTTAAAATTCGAGACATTACAGTTACATGTGGGACAGGAGCAGCCCGATCCCGTGACCGGTGCGAGAGCCGTTCCCATTTATCAGACATCTTCTTATGTTTTCCGCAACTGCGACCATGCGGCAGCACGCTTTGGACTGGAGGATCCCGGTGAGATCTACGGCCGTCTGGGCAACCCTACCCAGGGTGTCTTCGAACAGCGTATTGCGGCATTGGAGGGCGGTACCGCAGCTCTGGCAGTAGCCAGCGGAGCAGCAGCCATCTGCTATACGATCCAGAACCTGGCAAAACAGGGAGATCACATTGTTTCTGCAAATAATATATACGGCGGAACCTACAATCTGCTGGCGCATACCCTGGTGGACTACGGTGTGACCACTACTTTCGTGGCTCCTTCCGATTATGACAGGATCGAAGCAAGCTTCCGGGAGAACACCAAGGCGCTCTACATCGAGACCCTGGGCAATCCCAATTCTGATGTGGTAGACATCGAGCGTCTGGCACAGATCGCCCATGCACACAAGGTGCCTCTGGTAGTGGACAATACTTTTGCTACCCCTTATCTGGTACGACCTTTTGAGTACGGCGCAGATATCGTGGTACATTCTGCAACCAAATTCATCGGCGGACACGGCACCAGCTTAGGTGGTGTGATCGTAGAGAATGGTAAATTTGACTGGGAGGGCAGTGGCAAGTTCCCTCATCTGTGCACTCCGAATCCCAGCTATCATGGTGTGACTTTCACTAAGGCAGCACCGGGCGCGGCTTTTGTGACCGCTATCCGTGCAATGCTCCTTCGTGATATGGGCGGCTGCATTTCCCCTTTCCATGCTTTTATTTTCTTACAGGGACTGGAGACACTGTCTCTGCGCGTGGAGCGTCATGTGGAGAATGCACTGAAAGTTGTACAGTATCTGAACAATCATCCGCAGGTAGAACGTGTGCATCATCCTTCCGTATCCACCGATCTGGAGCAGCAGGAGTTGTATAAGAAATATTTCCCGAACGGAGGCGGTTCCATCTTCACCTTCGAGATCAAGGGCGGCAAGGAGACAGCGAAAAAGTTCTGTGATAATCTGGAGCTGTTCTCACTTCTGGCAAACGTGGCAGATGTGAAGTCTCTGGTCATCCATCCGGCTTCCACCACCCATGCACAGCTGTCTGAGGAAGAGCTGAATGAGCAGGGCATCTACAGCAATACGATTCGTCTGTCTATCGGTACGGAGAATATTGATGATATCATCGAGGATCTGGAAGGCGGTTTCCAGTCTGTTTAAGGAGAGACCATGCTTTCATTAGCTGTTTTCTATTTTGTATTTTTAGGAACAGAGTATTTGTTTGATAACCGGATGGCGTTATATACGGATCCCACAGGAGTAGTGCTGGCGCAGAGCTATATCCTGGGAGTCAGTGCACTGGGTTTTCTGGCATATTCTCTGATAGAAAAATGGAAAAGCAAATCCGGGAATCCCACTGCGTTCAAGGCAGCGGGATTCTTCTTGCCGGTGCCAGTGATCGCAGGATATGTACTGCTGTTTGCCGGGACCGGGTACCGGGTACTATTGGGCAGCGGGTGTTTTCTGTTCCTGATACTGGGATACCTGGGCAGCAGGACACATTACCTGGCGGCACAGCTGCTTAGGGGAAGCAGGCATCCGGCGAAGACCGTGAGTGTGGCTTATGCCGTGGGGCTGCTCCTTCAGTTTCTGAATCACAATCTGTTGTGGGGAGAGACAGTGGAAGGTATCTTTCTGGCGGGAAGTTTTGTGATGCTGTGGGTACTGACTGTCGGAATGGCGCAGAATGCACTGCCAGGATACCACAGGAGACAGAAGGCAGAGGACGGAGAAACGGTGTCGGTGAAAAACGCGCAGGAAGGTGTTGCTGCGGAACGGATATCATGGAGGAATCCCCGGCTGGCAGGTGTGGCATTACTGGTGACGGTTGTTCTGATGACTTGTATCTTCGCAACGCTGGACAATGCTGTGACATTGGCGCATGCAGCGGGTACCATGGATATCGGCCAGTGGCCGAGACTGTTCTTAGCACTGAGCGGACTTTTGGCAGGAGTACTGTTTGATCTGAATAACGGAAGATATCGTGGACTGATCATGTATGCGGTGACGATCCTGTCGACCATCTGTGTGCTGATCATCGAAAGCGGCGGATCGTTTCTGCCGGGACTGTTGATCTTCTATGTGTCTGCGGGATTTTTCGTGGTGTTTTTCACGAACGGATTTCTCCAGTTGTCCTATCGCATGCAGGATGGCAGGCTATGGGCAGGTATGGGAAGAGCGGCGAACAATCTGGGCGCTGTGATCACAGGAGTAGCTTCTGTAAGCCTGCTGACCGGAGAAGATCATATCCTGACAGCAGTACTGGGACTGGTACTGTTCGTGCTGATCAGCGTGGCACTGTTATGGTATTATAGTTGTACGCAGCTCGTAAAGTCTCCCGAAGAAATGGGAAATCGTGAAATGTCCGGCAGTCAGGGTCGGCTGGAGAGATTTGCGGAAGCTTATGATCTCACGGAACGGGAGAGGGAAGTGCTGCAGCTCCTGCTGCTATCCGATGACGGAATGCAGGAGATTGCCGACAGTCTCTTTGTCTCCCGCGCGATGCTCTATAGGCATGTTTCTGCGCTGAATGAGAAGACCGGCACCAGGAGCCGCATCGGACTGATCCAGTTCTACTACAACTGGGAAGAAGATAAGAAATAGCGAGAGAACGAGAAAGGCACAGCCCTGTGAGGGACTGTGCTTTTTTAATTCATAGGAAATTTCTTCCTATGAATTAAAAAAGCTCCGCAGGGATCGCACCGCGGCGGTTATGAAATATGTCGCAAAAGCGACCCGCCGCAGGCGGAGAATCTCGCAAGCGAGATTCTTTTTTATCGTGCGCCTTGCAGCGCACGTCGCGTGGGTATGAGAGACGGATTGACGATGTGATACCCACGGAGCAGAGGAAGCGCGGGTATGAGAGACGGATTGACGATGTGATACCCACGGAGCAGAGGAAGCGCGGGTATGAGAGACGGATTGACGATGTGATACCCACGGAGCAGAGGAAGCGCGGGTATGAGAGAAGGATTGACGATGTGGTACCCACGGAGCAGAGGAAGCGCGGGTATGAGAGACGGATTGACATTGTGATACCCACGGAGCAGAGGAAGCGAGGGTATGAGAGACAGATTGACATTGTGATACCCATGGACGCAGAAAATGCGTGGATTTGGCAGGTTGAGACAAATGTCAACTTGAAAAAGGCAGGTATCCTATGAATATATATAAGTATATTATAAAAGGAGGACTTGCGCAGATGTACAAAAGCAGAAGAAAGATATTTGTTTTTTTACTGGCACTGGTGCTGCTATTGGGAGTTTTGCCGGAATTTCATGTAAGAGCAGAGGACAACAGCCAGACATATAAGGTGGGCGCGGATGATCATACACTGTGGGACAGGGTGCAGGATGGTGTATTCCAATATGCTGCCGGTAGTATGGAAATAGAAGGAACCGGATTACAGGGGGATGCTGCACAGGCGGATGTGGAAGCAGGAACAGAGATTACCATAACACTGACACCGAGCAAGGATTGTGTGCTGAGAAGCTTTATGGTGAATGGTCAGAGCATTGCAGTAGCAAGCATGACCACAAATGGTGCTTCGTATATTTATAAAACCAAGGTAGAAAATGCGGATCTGAAATTTGAACCCAGTTTCGAAGCATCGGGAGGAAATGTCCCTGGACCGAATCCGGGAACGGGAAACAATATCTGTTTTCGATTAGAAGGTGACGGTATCTCTTCAAACGATTATGCCACATGGAAAAATAATAATATCGAAATCTATATAGGAATTGAAAATACCTATAAGACTTTGCAAGAATGGATCGGGGAAAACAAAATTTCCGTGGATGGAGCAGAATACAGAGTGGTCGATTCTGTGGACACGGTAAAAGTATATGTACTTAACAGCGGTTCCGGAAAATACATGATTCAGGGAGCCGGAAGTTCACAGGAAAATGCGGTGACATGGACGGAAAAAGGAATCCACTCCATTCAGGTAGACAAAGAGAGAATTACAATAACATGGGGATATGATTCGATAACCTACGGAGAGGATGCTTATCTGGAGCATGGCACAGCCCGGATCATTCAAATAAATGATGCTGCACCCAATACCAATGATTCTTATGGAAACAATGCAGGAGACAACAGAGGCGGGAATCTGGTGGTGCAGCCGGGGGATAAGGTTACCGTGGAATTGAAGCCGGATTACGGATACCAGTTAACGAATGTTTCATTAAATGGGGAAAAACTTAAAGCGGCAAAGGATGTTTCTACGTTTACTTTTACGATGCCAAATACCCAGATCCATTTTAAAGGAATCTTTGAAAAAGCGGAGGACACGGTGGACACTTCGGCAGCAAAGGAAGTGACTTCCGCATCCATCAGTAACGGCGCCAATGCAGCAGGAAGCGGCAATCTGCAGCTGACAGTTGCCGACAGTACCGGATACGATATGACGGCGGCACAACAGAAAGTGGCAGGAGCGGTATCGGCGCAGGCAGTGGAACTGGATCTGAACCAGATCGTAGCCAAAGGGGATGGCACGAACTGGGAAACAACGATTACGGAATTTACCAATCCGATCACCTTAAGTCTTGGAATCAACAATTACGATGCAAATTATGACTACGTGGTAGTGAGAGATCATAACGGAACTACCACTGCATTGCCTACGAAAGTGATCGATGGAAAAGTCACCTTCGAGACCAATCAATTTTCTACCTATGTCATTGTGAAAAAGGAAAAGACGACCGCAGGTACCAGTACCGGTGGAAGCTCTCACGAGGATTCTAAAGGAAACGATAACAACAGTTCTGATGCACAGCCTGCTGCAACACAGGCAGTGACGCAGGAATTGGATGTAGTACCGAAGACGGGAGAAGGCATCGCAACTTATATAACGGAGATCATGTTACTTTTCGGGGGAATTCTTCTGATTACTATGGGAATCTTACTTCAGAGAAAGCGCGGATAAAAAAGCATTAGGAAATCTACCTTGCAAAACAGAAATAAGTTCAGTATAATATAAACGAAAACCAAAAACAGTCAGCTGAAAGGCCGCAGTAATGCGGCTTTTTTAAGACATACAAGTTAGCACAAACTAACCACACAACTATATACAGTGGTTAGACAAAACTAACGAAAAAGAAATGGCAAAAAAGCAAGAAAGTGAGAGATGTCCATGAAATACAAGATTGAGAAGAACACCGTACAGGAGACACTGATCATCCCGCTTTATTCCAGGAAGCTATGCTCGGAGTTGTATCCGAACCTATATCGGGACGAGATGGCGGTACACCTGATTGACCAGATCGACTATGACTTTTCACAGGTGGAGAAAAAATCCCACGGCCTGATGCAGCGTTTCGGTTCGCTGGAGGTTGCCATGCGGCAGAATGACCTTGCGTGGGAGGTACAAAATTACCTGGCAGACCATCCTGATGCAGCGGTGGTCAATTTGGGCTGTGGACTTGACGGTACCGGCAGAGCCTGTGACAATGGCAGCTGTAAAATTTACAATCTGGATTTCCCGGATGTTATCGCCGTACGCAATCAATTACTGCCCGCCGGAGACCGTGAGGAAAATATTCCCTGCAATTTGAATGATACGGAATGGTTTACCAAAATCGACCCGTCCGAAGGGGCGATTTTCTTTGCCTCCGGAGTATTCTATTATTTCCTGACGGAGCAAGTCAGGACGCTGGTACAGGCAATGGCTGACAGTTTTCCCGGTGGTATGCTGGTATTTGACGCGGCGAACCGGACAGCGGTTAAGATGATAGCAAAGACATGGCTAAAGAGCGCTAAAATTCAGGATGTGGGCGCGTATTTTGCGGTTTCGGATGCGAAAAGTGAGATTTCCCCGTGGGACAGCAGCTTGCAGGTTACAAGCCGTGGCTATATGCTGGGCTACAATGATCTTCGAGACCCTTCCGTCAGCGGATTATTCCGCTTCCTCGCCAGAACCGGCGACAGAATCATGAAGATGCAGATCGTAAGGATCTGTTTTGGTCAGAGGTGAACTGACAGGAATTAGAAAGAATCTCTTGACAAATACCCTGTGGGGGTATATCTTGTAGAAAAGGCAAGATACCCCTGTGGGGTATTTTGTATAACTGCAACAATTAGTCCTTCTACATACATTGAACGCTGTTATGTGATCGGAGGACAATAAAGAATATGTGGGCATTTAGAAAAAATAGCAGGAACCGGCTTCAGAATGGGAGAAAGTATGGCAGAACAAATAGAAGAACAAGTGGAAGAACAAATAAAAGAAAAAATAGAAGAGAAGGGCATGAAATGTTGCCATTGTCATCAGAAAGCGACACCTCGCTCTGAAACAGAAAGAAAACAATTACAGAACCGTCTAAGCCGCATGACGGGACAACTGAACGGTATCAGCCGGATGTTGGAAGAGAACCGATACTGCGGAGATATCCTGACGCAGATAGCTGCGGTGGAGAGCGCCCTTCAGGCTTTTGGCTATGCGATTCTGAAGGAGCATATGGAGACCTGCGTGGTGGAAGAGATCCGGAAGGGAAATACTGCTATCGTAGAGGAAGCAGTGGATCTGGTGAAAAAATTGAAATAAGTAGAGGCATGACTGCAGATAATACTGTAAATTCGTGCGGTAAGGCACTGAAAATAACGGAAACTTTGCAGGTTATGGAAAGGCAAGGCTATTTTTATGAAGGAAAGATATCATGTTACGGGAATGTCCTGCTCTGCATGCTCTTCGCATGTGGAAAAGGCAGTCAATAAACTGGAAAATGTGGAAAAAGCATCCGTGAATCTGTTGACAGAGACCATGGATGTGACCTATGACGAGACGAAGATCACTTCGACGGAAATCATTGATGCTGTGGTGAAAGCAGGCTACGGTGCTTCGGTAATGACCGAAGGCAGTGCGGCAGGTGCCGGCGGACGGAGCACTTCCGGGAATGCGGGAAGTACAGGAAGGTCCGCAGCCGACGGCAAGCAGGAATTGCAGCAGAAGCTGGATGCGGACGCAAGAGCCATGAAATGGCGGCTTGGAATCTCCATCGGATTCCTGATTCCGTTAATGTATGTGTCCATGCATCATATGTTCAAGGAATGGTTCGGGATTCCGGTCCCTGCATTTATCGTGAATACCCTGCACGGCAATGCCAATGCCATGAATTTCGCACTGACACAGTTTTTACTGTTGTTGCCGATTCTGTATGTGAACCGGAAGTTTTTCTCCGTAGGATTTAAAACCCTGGCGCACCGCAGTCCGAACATGGACAGCCTGATCGCCATGGGATCCGGCGCGGCGCTTGTGTACGGCATTTTCGCAATGTACCGGATCAGCTATGGATTAGGCTACGGCGACATGGCAGTAGTAGAACATTATTCCCACGATCTGTATTTTGAATCCTCCGGAACAATCCTGACCCTGATCACCGTGGGAAAATATCTGGAGAGCCGTTCCAAGGGCAAGACCAGTGAAGCTATTACCAAGCTGATGAATCTGGCTCCCAAGGTGGCGATCCTTGTAACTGAGGACGGACAGGAGAAGGAAGTACCTACGGAAAGCCTGCAAAAGGGTGATGTATTTCTGGTAAAGCCTGGAAGTCTGGTGCCGGTGGACGGCATCGTGCTGGAGGGTAACTCCAGCGTGGACGAAGCGGCTATCACCGGTGAGAGCGTCCCTGTGGAGAAGCAGGCGGGCGACCATGTGGTCTCCGCTACCGTGAACAAAGCGGGGTTCTTAAAATGCCGTGCGGATCGTGTCGGCGATGATACGACGCTGGCGCAGATCATCCGCCTGGTGGAGGAAGCCAGTGCCAGCAAGGCGCCAATCGCACAACTGGCAGATAAAGTGGCAGGAGTATTCGTACCTACTGTTATGGCGATTTCGCTGGTTACATTGATCGTGTGGCTGGCAAGTGGTGCGACCGCGGAGTTTGCGATTTCCACTGCAATTGCAGTACTGGTGATTTCCTGTCCCTGCGCGCTGGGACTGGCAACTCCGGTGGCAATCATGGTGGGAACTGGTGTCGGTGCGAGCAACGGTATCCTGATCAAGACCGGGGAAGCTTTACAGCAGGCTAAGGAGATCGACACCGTGGTACTGGACAAGACAGGAACCATCACAAGCGGTAAGCTAAAGGTAGAAGAAGCAGGCGGTTATCAGAGTGATTTCCCTGTGGATGCCATGATGCAGATCGCAGCGGCACTGGAGAAAAAAAGTGAGCATCCACTGGCAGAGGCGGTAGTGGAATATGCGGAAAGCTTCCGGCTGACAATTCCGGAGATCACTGATTTCCAGGCAACCTTCGGACGTGGTGTGGAAGGTGCGCTGGCACAGGATTTTGCTGCGCAGGAGTTCTTGAAAAAAGATGGACCGACTGCAGTGTTTTATGCAGGAAAATTTGATGAAAAAAATACGGGAAATTCTGTCGGAACAGAAAATGGCACAAAAGATGCCGCAACAATGACAAAAGAAAGTTCAGAGTCTGCGGAGCTGTCGCAGAGAAAAACTATTCTTCCGGCAGGTACAAAATTCTATGTGGGCAATCTTGCATTTCTGCAGGAGAAGAATATTATTTTGCCGGAGGGGGCGTTAGACGCCCTGAACCGGATGGCGGACGAAGGTATGACACCGCTTCTGGTAGCAATGGATGTAAACTTCCAGGAAGTAAACTTCCGGGAAGGAGGCTCTCAGGAAGCTTGCATCCAGAAAACTTGGCCCAAGGAAACAGGATTCCTTGGAATCATCGGTGTAGCGGATACGGTCAAAGCTACTTCCTATGAAGCAATTCAGGCATGGGAGAAGATGGGTGTGAAAGTCATCATGCTGACCGGTGATAACAGACGAACCGCAGAAGCGGTACGGGAAAAACTCGGAATCTCCGAAGTCGTGGCGGAAGTGCTGCCGCAGGATAAGGAGGAGAAGGTCAGTGAGTTAAAGCGTCAGGGACACAAGGTGGCAATGATCGGTGACGGTATCAACGATGCTCCCGCACTGGCGGCAGCAGATGTGGGTATGGCCATTGGCGCAGGTACCGATGTCGCCATGGAGAGTGCCGACATTATCCTGATGAAAAACGATCTTCGGGATGCGGTGACTGCCATGAAGCTGAGCCGTGCCGTGATCCGCAATATTAAGGAAAACCTGTTCTGGGCATTTTTCTACAACTGCATCGGCATCCCTCTGGCAGCCGGTGTGTTGTATCCGGCGTTCCAGATCCGGCTGAATCCCATGTTCGGCGCGGCAGCCATGAGTTTAAGCAGTATCTTTGTCGTGGGAAATGCCCTGCGGCTGAGAGGCTTTAAGAGCGGATTCACCCCGCTGAAAAAAGGAGTACCGGAAGTAACCCGTAAGGAAATCGAGATAACGCATGCAGCTGCGGAGGGAGAACAGTGCATACTGAAGACCCCCGCAGAGCAAAATAACAGACAAGATGTAAAGCAGGAGAAAGAGAGGACAAACACAATGACAAAAGTAATCAGTATCGAAGGAATGATGTGCAACCACTGCACCGGAACCGTACAGAAGGCACTGGAGGCAGTAGAAGGCGTGAAAGCCGTTACCATGAGCCTGGAGCAGAAAAACGCTACCGTGGAACTGGCATCCGATGTGGCAGATGATGTACTGGCTAAGGCTGTGACCGATGCCGGATATGAAGTGAAGGGCGTTACTGCAAAATAAGGCTGCCCTTTGTTGTCGGATAGGAATAGCAAATGATGAAAAAATGGCGCCGCCACCGTGTTGCGGTCTGCTTTATGAGCAGACGGAATGCGGTGACAGCGCCATTTGGGTCTATAGCGAAAAAAGTGCTTTCCAGATACTTTTTTTATGTAGATATCATAGATTTTTGTGCGCGGTGGGTCTATACAGAAAAAATATCATTTTAGATACTCATATCATGAAAAATGAGTATCTGGAGAGCAAATTTTTTTCTATAGACCCAAAGTGAATCTTCTGGAGTGATATTATGGCAGAAAAGGGGATCAGAAAACAAGATTTTTCTGCATAGACCCATGACTGATATCTCTTTATAATCATGCACGTCTGTTGTGAAATAGCGTAAGTGAAAGTGTATCAATCAATCGTATCATGGAAAATGCAAAGGGGAAATTATGCATTTTCGAAAGATTCTATATAAAGTTTATACTTTCTTAATTGATTTTCTTACACTATGTGTTATATTAACTATAGAACAGATGAAACAAGAGAGATTTTGAGATTGTGGCATCTGTCTGACGAAGGCGCGGACAAAGGAATTGGAACAAAACAATTCAAACAAATCAGTTCATTGTCTAAGAAATTAATGTGAAAAACAAAATTGTAATACCTTAGTGAGGAGGCGAACGATTATGAATATTGATAAATTTACACAGAAATCCATAGAAGCCGTCAACGGCTGTGAAAAGCTCGCCATGGAATATGGCAACCAGGAGATCGAGCAGGAGCATCTGCTGTACAGTCTGCTGACGTTGGATGACAGCCTGATCTTAAAGCTTGTGGAAAAGATGGAGATCCAAAAGGATCACTTTGTAAACCGTGCAAAACAGGCTCTGGAGAAAAGAGTAAAGGTGCAGGGCGGTCAGCCTTATGTTGGTCAGTATCTGAACAAGGTACTGGTCAGCGCATCAGATGAGGCAAAACAGATGGGAGATGAATATGTCTCCGTTGAGCATCTGTTCCTTGCTATGATCAGGAATCCCAACAAGGAGATCGCCGAGATCTGGAAGGAATACGGCATCACAAGAGAGCGTTTTTTACAGGCTCTGTCTACCGTAAGAGGCAACCAGAGAGTTACCAGTGACAATCCGGAGGCTACTTACGATACTTTGGAAAAATACGGTCAGGATCTGGTGGAGAAAGCGAGAAACCAGAAGCTGGATCCTGTCATCGGACGAGACAGTGAGATCCGTAACGTGGTACGTATCCTGTCCCGTAAAACGAAGAACAACCCTGTACTTATCGGTGAACCCGGTGTCGGTAAGACTGCCGTGGTGGAAGGGCTGGCACAACGTATTGTAAAAGGTGATGTACCGCAGGGATTGAAGGATAAGAAGATTTTCGCACTGGATATGGGTGCACTGGTAGCCGGCGCAAAATACAGAGGTGAATTTGAGGAACGTCTGAAAGCCGTACTGGATGATGTGAAGAACAGCGACGGACAGATCATTCTGTTCATTGATGAGCTGCATACCATTGTTGGTGCCGGTAAGACAGATGGCGCTCTGGATGCAGGCAATATGTTAAAACCTATGCTGGCCCGTGGTGAACTGCACTGTATCGGTGCTACCACACTGGATGAATACAGACAGTATATTGAAAAAGATGCCGCTTTGGAACGGCGTTTCCAGCCGGTTATGGTAGAAGAACCCACCGTGGAGGACACGATTTCTATCCTGCGTGGACTGAAGGATCGTTACGAAGTATATCATGGTGTTAAAATCATGGATAATGCGCTGGTAAGTGCAGCCGTACTTTCCAACCGTTATATCACCGACAGATTCCTGCCGGATAAGGCGATCGACCTGGTGGATGAAGCCTGCGCCCTGATCAAGACCGAGATGGACAGTATGCCTACGGAGCTGGATGAACTGCAACGTAAGGTGACACAGCTGGAGATCGAGGAGACTGCTCTGAAAAAAGAGGATGACCGGATCAGTAAGGAACGTCTGGCTGATCTGCAGAAGGAACTGGCAGAGTTAAAGGATCAGTTCAATACGAGAAAAGCACAGTGGGATAACGAGAAGGCATCCGTAGATAAGCTTTCCAAGCTGCGTGAAGACAGAGACCGTATCAACAATGAGATCCAGATCGCAGAGCGGGAAGGAGACTATGAGAAAGCGGGCAGATTAAAATACAGCGAACTTCCTGCACTGGAGAAACAGCTGGAGCAGGAGGAAAATAAGGTCGGCGAATCAGATATGTCTCTGGTGCATGAAAAGGTATCGGAGGAAGAGATCGCAAGGATCATTTCCCGCTGGACCGGTATCCCGGTAGCCAAACTGACCGAGAGTGAGCGTAACAAGACCCTTCACCTCGACGAAGAATTGCACAAACGTGTAGTTGGACAGGACGAAGGCGTGACTAAGGTAACTGAAGCCATCATCCGTTCCAAAGCCGGTATCAAGGATCCCAGCAAGCCCATAGGTTCCTTCCTGTTCTTGGGACCTACCGGTGTAGGTAAGACGGAGCTGGCGAAGAGCCTGGCAGCAGCACTGTTTGACGACGAGAACAACATGGTCCGTATCGATATGAGTGAATACATGGAGAAATATTCTGTCTCCCGTCTGATCGGTGCGCCTCCCGGATATGTAGGATACGAAGAGGGTGGTCAGCTGACCGAAGCTGTCCGGAGAAAACCTTACAGCGTGGTATTGTTTGATGAGATTGAAAAGGCACATCCGGATGTATTCAATGTACTGTTACAGGTACTGGATGATGGTCGTATCACCGATTCTCAGGGTCGTACTGTAGACTTCAAGAATACCATACTGATCATGACATCCAACATCGGCGCAAGCTATCTGTTGGACGGTATCAACGAAGACGGAACCATCAAGCCGGAGGCAGAGGCAGCAGTCATGAACGATCTGCGTGCTCATTTCCGTCCGGAATTTCTGAACCGTCTGGATGAGACGATCCTGTTCAAGCCTCTGACCAAAGATAATATCGGCGGTATCATTCATCTGATCATTGCCGATCTGAACAAGCGTCTGGAGGATAAGCAGTTGACGATCCGTTTGTCGGACGAGGCTATGCAGTACATTGTGGATAACGCGTATGATCCGGTCTATGGTGCACGACCTCTGAAACGTTATATTCAGAAGTATGTGGAGACCCTGGCTGCCAAGATGATCCTGGCAGATCAGGTGGAGGAGGGCGATACCATCGTCATTACCGTAGAGGACGATAAGCTTTCCGCCAAATGTGAGAAAGGCTCTAAAAATAAATAAACAGTAATACGAAAAGCGAAAGTGGCAGACTTGTCATTTTCGCTTTTTTCGTTTAAGATGTATAGTAATAATATTTTAAAAGCGAGGTTTTTTTATGATACCACAGGATCCGGCCATGTTATTAAGCTTTATCAATCTGAAACTCCGTGACTACTACGGAAGCCTGGAGCAGCTCTGCGATGATCTGGATGTGAAGGAACAGGAGATCAGGGATAAGCTGGCATCCATCGATTATCATTACAATGAAGAGAGGAATCAGTTTGTATAATACAACCAGCAGTCTTACAGGGAAAAAGGGAACCAGATGTCTGATCTGCACCGGCTGCGGCAGATGTCCCGGAGTGATCCGGGGGATGCAGGTGGTGACGGAAAAGCTGGAGCTTCCTCCGTTATCTTTACAGAATCCGGAAGGTATCCGGCTGATGACAGTGGATATCGGAACGACTACCATTGCTATGCAGCTCTATGATGCAGACGGTAAAGTAGTGGACAGTTTTCCGAGTGTGAATCCACAGGTAAGCTATGGTGCCGATGTACTCTCACGGATAGAGGCGGCAAGGGATCCGGGGAAAGCAGCGGATATGCAGAAAAAAGTCCTGGGCCTCATTGAAAAGGGAGTGCAGCGGTTTTCCAAAAAAATACAGGAGAAGGAGTCTATACAGATGGTCATTGCGGCGAATACCACTATGACCTATCTGCTGATGGGCTGGGATCCGGCAGAGCTGGGCAGGGCACCTTTTCAGGTAAGTCATTGCGGAGCTGTGGACACGCAGATCGCAGGCATTTCCTGTCATATCATTCCCGGATTGTCTGCTTTTGTCGGCGGGGACATCACAGCAGGAATACTGGCCTGTCAAATGTTGGAGCAGAAGGAGCCCATGCTGCTCATCGATCTGGGTACCAACGGTGAGATGGCGCTGGGGAACAGACAGAAGCTGTATGCCTGTGCCACGGCGGCCGGACCTGCCTTCGAGGGCGGGGCAAACCGTGGTATCTGGGGCGCGGATATGGTGAATTTGTTACAAAAGCTTTTGGAAGAGGGATTGATGGATCGGCAGGGACTGTTAAAGGAACCCTATTTTACGAAGGGGATCCGTATCGGAGATGTACTTGTCACGAAAGAAGCCGTGCGTGCGGTACAACTGGCGAAGGGAGCCATTGCCGCAGGCATAGAGATCCTGACGGAAAGCTATGGAATCAGACTTTCGGATATTTCCAAGGTAGTGCTGGCAGGAGGCTTTGGCTATTACCTGGATCCGAAGGCAGCTGCAGCCATCGGACTGCTTCCGAAGGAACTTACAGATCGTACCGTGACCGGCGGCAACACGGCACTTAGTGGTGCTGCACTGGTGGGAAACAGGATGCTGACCGGACAGCTGCGAGCATGGGATGATCTGCACCGGCGGCAGGAATTACAGATTCAGATATTGAATCTGGCGGAGCAGGTAAAATTCACAGAAACATTCTTGAAAAAGATGGATTTTTGTTAAAATTGCGCAAAAAAGTATAACAAAACGCATAAAATGTTGTTTCATTATAGAAAAAATCATGGTATACTTCTTAATATGATTACAGGTACCGGAGGATATTGTATGAGTACGAATGTTGAGAAAACAAAAAAATCTCTTTTTGCGGGGAAAAAAGAGAAAGCTTCTCAAAAGAAGCCAAAACCTGAGAAAAAAGTGACAAAAATACCGAAAGAGAAGGCTGTAAAGACAAAGACACCGAAGAAGACATCCGGCAGGAGCGGGAAAAGCTCCAAACTGTTCAGTATACGCAATAAGATCGTAGTATGTTTCCTGGTGCCGATCGTGTTCATGATCATTATCGGCATTTCGGCATACCAGAAGTCTGCGGAAGGCTTAAGTGAGAAATATACAGATTCCACGTTACAGACTGTGCGCATGACAACGGAATATCTGGAGATGACTTGTGATTTTATCCGTTCCGAGGGCTTAAAGTATGCGTATGACGATGATCTTCGGAAATATTTCCTGGGAATGTTCGAGGATAATCCGGTAGACAAGCTGAACTTCCTGACAGCTACGAAGTCGAATCTTTTATCGGTGCAGACGTCGAATCCGTTCATCAGTCATATGCACATTATTCCCAAGGAAGGTGTGGGACTTTTGTCTACCAAGCTTTCTTCCGGTGTGGATGGATTCTTGGATGAATATAAAGAGTCGGTAGCTTCCGGCGAAGGCAGAAGAAGCATCCCGCAGTGGATCGACAGTCATCCGGTGCTGGATGAAAAGGTAAAAGAGACACAGCAGGACTACATATTGTCTTTCCAGATGATGAGCCAGTCTAACAATGCCTGCGTTGTTATTGATATGAAGCCTTTGGCTATTACAAACTTTTTGAAGGAGATTGATATCGGTGATGACAGTATCATCGGATTTATCACTCCGGGTGGAAGAGAACTGGTAGTGGAGCAGCTGGAAGACGGTGAAGAGAGTACTCTGGCTGAGGATGAGAATGTGTTCGTTGATCAGGAATTTTATAATGAGGTAATGGAGCAGGCAGTATCGGATTCCGGCACTGCGGAAGTGGAGTTCCGTGGAGAAAAATACCTCTTTATCTATAGCCGCAGTGCGGAAGTGGACTTTACCACCTGTGCACTGGTGCCTATGCGCGTGGTGACCAGCCAGGCTATGGAGATCCGTAATATGACCATTGGACTGGTGCTCCTGGCATGTGTGATCGTTGTGATCGTGGGTATCTTTATTACTGCCGGTATTGAGAACAACATGAAACGCATCTCCAGAAAGTTCGGTGATGTTGCACAGGGCGATCTGACCGTGACGGTATCTGCCAAGGGCCACGATGAGTTCCAGGATCTGGCAGGATCTGCGACCAATATGATCACGAATACCAAGAAGCTGGTAAATCAGGTAAGCAATGCCACCGGAGAACTGGAAGTATCCGCACAGAATGTAGGACAGGCTTCCGAATTGATCCATGAGTATTCCCAGGATATTACCAGAGCCATTGGAGAGATCAACGAAGGCATGGAAGAACAGTCCAGACATGCACAGGAATGTGTGGAGAAGACAGATGTCCTCTCCAATGAAATGCAGGAAGTAAGCCGCGTGGTAGAACGTGTTGAGAAACTGGTGGATGAGACCGAGGGTATGATCAACAAAGGAATGGAGATCGTACAGGTACTGGGTGACAGAGCCGGTGAGACGACCAAGATGACTGCAAAGGTAAGTGACAGTATCGAATCTCTTCGTAAGGAATCCGCGATCATCAACAGCTTTGTCGGTACGATCACGGAGATCACGGAGCAGACCAATCTGCTGTCCCTGAATGCTTCCATTGAGGCAGCCAGAGCGGGAGAGGCCGGAAGAGGTTTCGCTGTGGTAGCGGAAGAGATCCGCAAGCTGGCAGATGATTCCGCCAAGGCGGCCGGTGAGATCAGCAATAATGTTGCGAACATTACTGCACAGACGCAGAACAGTGTAGACAACGCAAGCCAGGCACAGGCGATGGTAGAGCTTCAGACCAAGGCAGTGGACGAGGTAATTGCAGTATTCCGTGAGATGCAGGCTCGCATGGGGCAGCTGATCGAGGGATTGAAGGATATTGCAGCAAGTACAGAAAAGGCTGATGGCGAACGTAGTGCAGCGGTAGCAGCAGTGAAGAATATTTCGGATATCATCGAAGAGACTGCGGGAAGTGCCGAGACTGTTAATGATGTGGCTAATAAGTTGCTTGAGCATGTAGAGAAGCTGAGCAATACGGCAAGTGTACTGGATGAGAATATGGAAGGTCTCAAGAACGAGATTTCTGTATTCAAGATTTGATGACAGACATAGAACAGAAAGGAACTTTGGAGTTTTGTGCTCCGAAGTTCCTTTTTTGCTGCGAGGAATTGCCGTTTGTCCGGATGCATATATTTTCTGTGAAAGCAGTAAACGGATGGATGAAAATGAAAAAAACGCTGGTGGGAATTCTGGTCTTTGATATGATCATGGGAATGTTATGCCTGTGGGCCGGAGGAAAACGTCAGGATACTACAGCACCTGCTTCGCAGGAAGTATCGACCGGGAAGATTGCCGGAGAGGAAGATGTGGCGAAAAAGATTGCGCTGACGTTTGATGACGGTCCGCATCCGAGGTATACAGAACAGCTTTTGGATGGTTTAAAAGAACGAAATGTGGTGGCAACTTTTTTTGTGACCGGGGAGAATGCACAGAATTATCCCAATATTATCCGGAGAGAACAGGAGGAAGGACATCTGATCGGAAACCATACGTACAGTCATATCCAACTCACCTCCGGGAACAGGGAAACATTCCGGGAGGAACTGGTAAAGACCAATGAGATCCTGGAAAATATTACCGGGGAAAAGGTGAGCTTCGTTCGTCCGCCCTATGGAAGCTGGGACAAAAGTTTTGAAAAAGAATTAAATATGTTCCCGGTGCTGTGGAATATTGATCCACTGGACTGGTGCTCCCACAATGCAGAGTGTATTGCGGCAAAAGTGGTGGAAAAGGCTGGAGACGGTGATATTATTTTAATGCACGATTATTATGATACCTCTGTGACTGCCGCACTGGAAGTGGTGGATGTTTTGCAGAAACGTGGATTCCAATTCGTAACAGTGGAAGAAATATTGTTTGACTGAAAGCTTCCAGTGTGCGTATAATTGTCATGGTATTACAGATGAGTTTGGAAACTGAGAAAGAAAACCTATGATAAAAATAGCATTTTGTGATGATGATCTGTCGGTACTGAGAGAACTTGGTGCGCTGATGGACAAGTATCGGGTAGAACGGAATCAGAATATTGTATATGCCTCATTTAATAGTCCCCTGGAGCTGCTGGCGGAAGTGGAGAGAGGAACGAGGCTGGATATTATTTTTCTGGATGTGCTGATGCCTGCACAGAACGGTATCAGCACGGCCAGAGAAATCCGGCAGTATGATACTTCGGTAAAGATTATCTATCTGACATCTTCGGCAGAGTATGCTGTGGATTCTTATTCGGTAGGCGCTTATTTTTACCAGTTGAAGCCTATCTGGCAGGAAAGTTTTTACCGCTTGATGGATTCTGTACTTTCGGAATGCCATAAAGATAAGGAAAACAGCTTGATCCTGCGCAGCAGAACCGGAATCACCAGACTGGATCTTGACCGGTTGCAATATTGTGAGGTGATGGGACGGACACTTTTGTTCCACCGCAAGGACGGAGAAGTACTGGACAGTATCGGCAGATTGGATGATCTGTGCGAACAGTTGAAGGATTACGAACAATTTGTACGCTGCCACAGGTCCTATCTCATCAATATGGATTATGTGCAGAATATTTCCAGTAAGACCATCACCATGACAGATGGCATACAGATTCCGATTCCTCATGGAAAATATTCGGAATTAAAAGATAAATTTTTTGATTATTTCTTTCGTAAAAACCAAACATTTTTAGCATAGAATTACCCTGCAAGGCGACCGGAGAATATTTCTCCGGTCGTTTCATTACATATTTGGGTCGATTGGTGTCATGAAGAGTCTGAAACGGGTAAAATACGGTACAATATGTTCAGACAACAGAAAAATGTTGTAAGAAGGAGGAAATATATTATGAAGAACAAAACTTTTGCATGTGTGATGGGACTGGTACTGGCATTGTCTCTGACAGCCTGCGGTGAGGAAGAAGTAATTGTGGAGAACACCAACGAAGAAGTGTCTGTAGAAGTACAGACCCAGGAAGCAACAGAAGCTCCCACAGAGACTGTAGCAGAGACTGTAGCAGAGACAGGTACAGAAGCAGAGGGCGGTCCCCTGTTACAGGTGGCAGTTATGGAGATCCCGGATCTGAGTGGTACAGAATGGAACTTTGCCGGAGGTATGATCGATGGTGTTGAGATGGAAGAAGAGGATCTGAACGCAACACTGGAGACTTATGGCGGTACCTTACAGCTTGTATTTGGTGAAGACGGTGCAGTTACCATGGTACAGGGCGGCGGAAATGCAGAAGGTACTTATGAGTATTCCGATGACAACACAGCTATCAAGATGACACTTGATTTTGGTGGAACAGAGGTTACCTATGCCGGATTTTTGTCTGAGGTGGGAGATACTGTAACACTGATCGCTATGTCTGATATGAATGGTTATGACGGACTTTATTTTGTACAGTAAGGTACAATAAGAAATTTTGAGAGCATAGAAGGAATGAAAAGGGGAGGGGAGAAGCAACGATGGAGATTATAATTATCGTATTGCTGCTTGCCTCCCTTTTTGGTGTCTGGCTTGTATCGGTACGGCGTAAGCTGGAGCTACAGGAAGAAAATATTCAGAATGCCATGCATCAGACTCTGGTACAGCTTTCTGCAGAACGGGAATCTTTGGAAAGACTGGCGGAGCTTCTCGGACATACCATGGATGCAGAGACTTTTAGAAAAATGAAACTTTCTTTGGAGAGTGCACAGAATGTCGAAATGACCGGGATGCCGGAGTGGATAGCAGAACAACAGAGAGAATTATTAAGAGTACAGAAAAATATTGCAGAGATCTCGGAAACCATGCCTCTTTTGCAGGCACAGGAGACTTATCAGAAATACTGGAAAGCAACAAAAAGTTATGAACATATGGTGAAGACCAGTGAACTGATCTATAACGATTCTGTGGAAAACTATAATTGTATGCTTCACAGAATACCGGATCGTATCGCAGCGGGAATCTGCGGATATCACCGTAAAAAATTAATCGAGATCATGTGATCCATATACATTCTTAAGGAGGGTAAAACGATGGGATTATTTACAAACAACAAAAAGTTATGTCCGATCTGCGGAAGTCCGACACCGAGACTGCTGGCTTCAGCGGTGGAGGGGCAGAATCTCTGTAAGGAGTGTGCAGCCAAGATCGATCTGCCGGATGGTGTGTTCAATTCCATGACACTGGATGATTTCCGGGAATATATCAAGTGTTATGATGCCAACAAGCCGCTGCGTGACAGCTTTACAGAGACTTACCGTTATGATTTCGGATTTTTCAAGGGAAGCCTGGTACTGGATATGGATCACCAGCTACTGCGACTGGGAGTTGTTGACGGAGCATTTGCCATGGAACCCTCTGACATTAAGTCCTTCCGTATTCTGGAGGATGGAGAGGTACTGTACGAAGGAGAAAAGGGGAACTTCCGGAGCTACAAGAGCAATATTAAGGAGCGTTTAGATGAGTTAAAGCCCAGGATCGATGAATACAGAATGCTGCGGCATCAGTATGAGATGATGGAAGAAATGCGTCGTAACATGGAGGACAGCAGAAGAGACGATAACTTCAGAAGAGACGATCCGGATTACAGAGACCGTATGACCGAGCCGGATTTCAATATTCCGAATCCGGTAGAGAAATTCGCTGTGGAGATCACGTTGGAGCACTCTTACTGGAAGAGCTTTTATAAGGAGACGGGAGCACCAAAGTTTAATTCCAATCAGCCCAGCACCATCGATTATCTGGATGATTATACCCAGAAGACGGAGGGACTGCATGCACTGGCACAGAACCTGATGCAGATCATTGATCCCCAGGTACAGGAACAGGTAATAGATCCCCACGCCTCAACCCAGAGTACGCAGAGTGCACCGCAGGCAGCCCCGGTACAGGCAGAGGATCCCACCGTGGCACTGCCTAAATATAAGGCACTGCTGGATGCAGGGGTTATCACGGAAGAAGAATTCGCAGCGAAGAAGAAACAGCTGCTGGGACTGTAAACAGAGGTTACGATCAGAAAGGAGAAAAAGAATGAACAAGATATTACGGAGAATTGGACTGTTGGCAGCGGCGGTGATGCTGCTGTGGGGCTGGCAGGGGATGGAAGCAAAAGCGGCGGATCCGAGGTTTGAAGTTAAATATGAGAATCCAGATGACAAGCAATATATTATTAACGACGGAAAATTAGAAGTATTCAAAGGTGATAATGGATACTATTTTAACTTATGTCTGAAGACAGGATATATTTTTAAAAAGGAACCTACAGTTGGGATTACGAACCAAGGGCCGGCTACTTTTATTAAAGGGAAACTGGCAGATAATAAAAAGGATTGTAGATATGACATTGAATCTAGTGCAATTATTAACGATACAGACAATGTGTTAACAATAAAAGACATTAGCAGCTACATTATCACGGAAATCTCAGTAGTAGATATAGAGGTTATTCCCCCGACAGCCGGACAAGAGCTTCCTTCTGAATGGAAGATTACTACAAAAGGGGTTGAGGTTGAGGGAACATTAACATGGCAAAAAGTCGGTTATGACGAAGTAGTAACCGGTAGTGCAGACCCGAATACAGGTTATCATGCATGGATAACGTTATCCACGAAAGAGAATTATATACTTGATAGCAATCCTACTGTTAATCCATCGAATTATTTTCAAAATGCGACTGTAACAAAGGATAACAAAAAAATTAAATGCCTGTATTCCTTTACGACCGGTGACGCACAGCCATCCAATCCCGGCAACACCAATACTGAAATAACATGGGAAAAGTGGAATGACTGGACGATCAATAGAGATAAATTGGAAAATGGTCATATAGCTAAGGGATATGGTCTGAGCGGAAGTGCTGCGGAGTCCCATGATGCGCACCTTTTCCTTTATGTAGAACCGAAGGATGGATATTATTTTACAGAAGAACCGAAGGTCAGCTGGAACGATACGCTGTTAGTACCATTACCTAAGGACAGCTCTACATTGTATGGATATAAATATCAGTTAGATGATAACGGCTCAGGAACCATTGTTGTAGAGGGAAAAGCTGTGAAGAAGGACACTGCTGAGCCTCAGACAAATGAACCTCAGGCAAATACGTCTCAGTCAAGTAACGATACTTACAAGATCATCAATGGCGCCAAGAGCACATGGAACGGCAGCACCACCGAAGGTCTGACCATCCGCGGCGATGGTGATTTTGCTAAATTCGCCGGTGTCCGTGTAGACGGCAACTGGATCCCCAGTGCCCACTACGAGGCAAAATCAGGCTCCACTATCGTGACCCTGAAGCCTTCCTACCTGGCATCCCTGGCAGAAGGAGAGCATACCGTGGACATCATGTGGATCGATGATTCCGCCAGCACCACCTTTACCGTAGCAGCGAATACCGCAGCTGCACAGCCGGAGCTGGACAGCGTGCCTAAGACCGGTGAAGGTGTGATGGGATGGATGCCTGAGATACTGCTGCTTGCAGCTGCAGGTCTGGTGACATTCGGAGGAATTCTCCGCAGACGTAGTAAAATTCATCTTTAAAGGGAAACGCCACATAAAAATTGTGTAAAAAGTAGATATATTTTAAATTGACGAGCACATGGCTGTTGGATATACTATAACTGTATCGCGTTTTAAACGACGTGATACGGAAAGCAGGATCCGACAGCCATGAGCAGTTTACAAAAGAAAGAAACATTATTAATCGTTGATGATTCAAAATTTCAAAGAGTAGTGATCAGACAGTCTCTCGGGGAGTATTTTAACTTCGCAGAGGCTGTTTCCGGTGAAGAATGTCTTACGATCATGGAGAAGGAAAGCGATGCCATTGATCTGGTGCTGCTGGATCTGGTCATGCCGGGGATCGACGGCTTTGAAGTACTGCGCCGCAGACAGAATATGGAGGGCTTCAAGGACACGCCGGTTATCGTTCTGACGAATACGGAATCGGTGTCTTCCCAGTCGGAAGCATTTGCACTGGGGGCGGATGAATTCATTATCAAACCGGTAGATGCCCGGATCGCGCTTACCCGCATCAATAATACACTGGGGGTAAAACGCAGACTGCAGAATAGCAGAGATGAGCAGAAGGCCTGGAAGACAAAGTCGCAGATTGACGAGATGACCAGTCTGTTCAACAAGATGACAGTAGAGAAGCTGATCACGAAGACTCTGACAGAACATGAGGATGGTCTGCATGCTCTTATGGTGATAGATATCGATAATTTCAAATCCATAAATGATGTATACGGTCATACTATGGGAGACCATGTGATCAGCGTCATTGCAGGAGTCATTTCTTCACAGTTCCGCAGCACAGATTATGTGGGACGTATGGGTGGAGATGAGTTCGCAGTATTGATGGGAGATATTCCATCCAGAGAGATTGCACTGATCAAGGCAGAGAATCTGGTCAACCTCGTAAAATATAAAGAGAACTTATCCATACCGGAAAATATATCCATCAGTGTGGGAATAGCATTTTCCGATCCAGAGGATCATTGCTACTATGATCTTGCGGCAAAAGCAGATCAGGCATTGTATGTATCCAAGAAGTCGGGAAAAGGACGCTACAGCGTGTTTGGTGAGGAAAATCAGACCCCTGATCAGAAATTACAGGCTTTTGTGTGGTCATCCTCCCGTAATGTTACCAGCATGCTGGAGTTTGCACTGCCGGAGTTTGTTCATCTGAAGAAAGTAATCTCGGTGGAAGAGATCAGAGAGAACATAGGAGAGAAGACCGGCGAAGACATTCTGGGACTGTTCGTGGATGTATCAGAAGAAGAGGACGGAGGACAGGCACGCTGGCAGGAGCTTGGAGGCTTACAGAGAGAACATGCGCTTCCCATGATCGCCATCTGCAAGGAGGGGAATCTTGTACAGATGAAATGTGCGTTGGAGACGGAAGGGATCCAGGATCTGCTGCTGGCCCCATTGGAGGCAAATGTACTGAAGCGGCGGTTGAAGATTTGGACGCAAAAATAGAAACAGAGGATGTGATCATATGGATTTATTTGAATATATGCGAAGCACCAATATGGAAAAAGAGGCTCCTCTGGCGGCGAGAATGCGTCCCCGGACACTGGATGAGGTCGTAGGGCAGGAACACATCATCGGTAAGGATAAGCTGTTGTACCGCGCCATCAAAGCAGACAAGATCAGCTCCATTATTTTCTACGGACCGCCCGGCACCGGCAAGACGACGCTGGCGAAGGTCATTGCCAATACCACCAGTGCGGAATTCCGGCAGATCAATGCCACGGTAGCCGGTAAAAAGGACATGGAAGAAGTGGTGGAAAAGGCTAAGGAACTGCAGGGAATGTACGGAAAACGTACGATCCTGTTCATCGATGAGATCCACCGTTTTAATAAAGGACAGCAGGATTACCTGCTCCCGTATGTGGAGGACGGTACGATCATCCTCATTGGTGCAACTACAGAGAATCCATATTTTGAAGTGAACGGAGCTCTGATCTCCCGCTCGGTGATCTTTGAATTAAAGCCGATTCCAAAGGAAGCGATCAAAGAACTGTTAAAAAAAGCGGTCTACGATACGGACCGCGGAATGGGTGCCTATAACGGAACCATAGATGAAGATGCGTTAGATTTTCTGGCGGATATCTCCGGTGGAGATGCCAGACACGCGCTGAATGCCATTGAACTGGGAATTATGACTACTGAACCTTCCGCTGACGGGAAGATTCACATTACTCTGGATGTGGCACAACAGTGTATTCAGAAGAGAGCAGCACGGTATGATAAAAATGGTGACAATCATTACGATACCATTTCCGCATTTATCAAAAGTATGCGGGGGTCTGATCCGGACGCGGCGGTATATTACCTGGCGAGAATGTTGAATGCAGGAGAGAGCGTGACTTTTATCGCAAGACGTATCATGATCTGTGCTTCGGAGGATGTGGGAAATGCAGATCCGCAGGCACTTGTGGTAGCGGTAAATGCATCGCTGGCGGTGGAACGGGTAGGTATGCCGGAGGCACAGATCATTTTGGCGCAGGCAGTAACCTATGTTGCCACAGCGCCTAAGAGCAACCGCAGCTGTGAAGCAGTATTTCAGGCAATGCAGGAGGTACATGCCACCGGAGATCTGCCGATTCCGACACACTTGCAGGATGCACATTATAAAGGAGCAGCAAAATTGGGACATGGCACAGGATATAAATATGCACATGATTATCCGAATGATTATGTGGAACAACAGTATCTGCCGTATGAACTGAGTGGCAGAGAGTTCTACCAGCCATCCGGCAACGGCTATGAAGTGAAGATCCGCGAGCATATGGCGAGAATCAAAAAAGAAGCCACAGAGGCTTCTTCTGAAAATAACGAATCCTAAATGAAATACCTGATCGAGGAATTAGAATAATTCGAGGAATTAGAATAATTCCTTGATCAGGTATTTGTAGATTTCCTGGTTTTTTTTCTGCCAGTTGTCGCAGATGGCTGCGGCGGTTTCTTCCACAGGTACGGAGAGAGTAATGTCTACCAGGTTGATACCTCTGTCTTTTGCCACGAGGTGAGCTTCGTATTCGCCGGAAGTGGATTTATAATAATCTCCGAGAACAGATACTTCATTTCGAAGTGTGAATTCGTTCTCGCGGAAATAGGTATCGATTTCCTGCTTGATCGTATCGCCGATGCGGTTTTCGAAGAAATTCAGAGTTTCTTTTCCTTCGGGAGTGATGGACAGATGCGTACGGTTACGGATGGATTGCGTGGCGATCATACCGGCATCGGTCAATTCGTTGATCACCTGCTGCAGCGTCAGGAAGTTGGTATATTCTTTTCCTAAAATGAAATCGCTGACCTGTGCGGCCGTGAGAGGGAAGGTGACACGATTCAGCATATAGAGCACAATGAGTTTATATAGGGTAAGCGGATCTTGTAACATAATGTCATAACAGCCTTTCTTATACAATCTTGTATTACGATCTTATATTTGATACAGGTCACCCTGACGGATGCCCTGTTTTTTCATGCGATGATGCAAAGCATTTAACACCCCACGTTTATCCAGACTCCATTTCGGAGCGATCAGCAGATCCTTCGGACCATCACCGGTGACACGGTGGATCACAATCTCCGGTGACAGATGAGCCAGACAGGAGATGACCAGATCTAGGTAGGCATCCAATGTCAGAACCTCAAATTTCCCGGCAACATAATCCCCGGCCAGATCCGTGTCTGCCAGAACATGAAGTAATTGCAGCTTGATGCCGAACGGGGAGATACGGTTCAGATAATTTATGGTCTGAAGAACCTGTGTATCAGACTCCCCGGGAAGCCCCAAAATCGTGTGAACAATGATGGGAATCTGTAGCGTCCTCAGATCAGCACAGGATTTTTCGAAGCAGGATAAAGGGTAGCCTCTGCGGATATAGGAAGCGGTCTCTTCATGAATGGTCTGGAGACCAAGCTCGACCCAGAGAAATTTATCACGGTATTCTTCCTTCAGGCGGGAGAGTAGTGCCAGTACCTCCGGTCCCAGGCAGTCCGGTCTCGTGGCGATGGAGATACCGCAGATGTCCGGATGATCCAGGGCAGAACGATAGACCTCTTCCAAATACGGGAGAGGTGCGTAAGTATTGGTATATGCCTGAAAATAAGCGATCAGATCCTGTCCGATGGATTTATTGCCGAAGTTGGAAATGCCTTCCGCAATCTGTTCTTCCATCGATTTGCCGAGGATGTCTACGGCAAAATCGCCGCTGCCGCCGCGACTACAGAAGATACAGCCCCGAGTGTCCAGGGTGCCGTCCCGATTGGGACAGGACATCCGGGCATTCAGGGCTATTTTATAACATTTATGGTGAAACGTATTTTTACAATAGGAATCCAGAGAGTAGTAGGGTTTACCGTGCCAGTCTCTTGCTATGTCTGTCCGTTGCATCAGTGAATATGACTTTTCACAGCGTCAGCCACAACTTCGGCTACCTGAGGATCGAAAGCTTCCGGCATAATATTGTCGTCAGACAGCTTGTCTGCGGGAACCAGGCCTGCAATGGCTTCTGCGGCTGCCAGCTTCATTTCCTCGGTGATCTGGGTAGCGCGACCTTCCAAAGCACCCTTGAAAATACCGGGGAATGCCACAACATTGTTCACCTGATTGGGAAAATCACTGCGTCCGGTTCCGACGACGCGGGCACCTGCGGCTTTAGCTACATCCGGCATGATCTCGGGCACGGGATTGGCCATGGCGAACAGGATGGAATCGTGGTTCATGGAAGCTACCATTTCCGGTGTGACAATGTTGGGAGCGGATACACCGATGAAAATATCAGCACCCTTCAGAGCATCTGCCAGAGATCCGGTCTCGTTGTTTAAATTGGTTACTTCTGTCATTTTTTTCTGCATCCAGTTTAAACCTTCGGTGTCTTTGGACACGATACCTACTTTATCGCACATGATAATATTGGGGAATCCATAGGTCAGAAGCAGCTTCGTAATAGCTACACCGGCGCTGCCGGCACCGTTTACTACGACACGGCAGTCTTCTTTTTTCTTGCCGACTACCTTCAGGGCATTGATCACACCGGCGAGAACAACGATAGCGGTACCGTGCTGATCGTCATGAAATACCGGAATATCCAGAAGCTCCTTCAGACGTTCCTCAATCTCAAAGCAGCGGGGAGCGCTGATGTCTTCCAGATTGATGCCGCCGAAGCCGGGTGCCAGATAAGTTACGGCTTTGATGATCTCCTCAGTGTCCTGGGTATCCAGACAGATGGGAACTGCATTGACATTGCCGAATTCCTTGAAGAGGACTGCCTTGCCTTCCATAACGGGCATTGCCGCATAGGGACCGATATTACCGAGACCGAGAACCGCACTTCCGTCGGAGACGACAGCAACGGTGTTGGCTTTCATGGTATATTTGTAAGCGGCTTCTTTGTCCTTTGCAATTACTTTGCAGGGTTCCGCAACACCGGGAGTATAAGCGATCGCAAGATCTTCACGGGTCTTGACGGGAGTCTTGGAGACGGTTTCCAGTTTGCCGTTCCATTTTTCGTGCATCAGTAATGCTTTTTCGTTGGTTGTCATGACAATACCTCTCTTAATTGTATTAGTAGTTGATCTGTCATACAGATTTCTGTGTTTGACAGCTATTAGTAATGATATAATAGAATCGATGTCTTAGCAAGGATTTGTAAAAAAATAATTTTGGGACTTCCTATTTGAAAAAAAATATATTATAATAGACGCAGATGTTGTTTTTATATCTTTTTAATTCATCACACATCATAGGTAGATCAAGATGTAAATCCCCTTAGTTAACAGTTTTATGGACGATAATAAGGAATAGAGGAGGAGTTTATGAGAGAAAAATATGAATCATTGCCGTTAGTTCAGTTAAAAGAACTGGCAAAAGTACGCGGTCTGAAGGGTACTTCTACGATGAAAAAAGCAGAGCTGGTAGAAGCTATGCTGGCAGAGGATGAGCGGCTGAAAAAAGAGGAAGAGGCTAAAGCAGCAGAGCAGAAGCAGGAGTCTGCGACAGAGACCGTCAGAAGCGAAGAACCGCAAAAGCAGGAGAGATCGGAACGTCCTGTCAGACAGGAGAGGAATTACAGACCGGATCGCAATTATCGTGGGGAGAGTGCGGAGAACGTAGGCGTGCGGAGCGAAGCCTACACCAAAGAACGTACGTTCAATCCCAATAATGTGGCATATGATGAGAGTCAGTATCCCAAGGAACTGGACAGCGGTATCGAAGCCAGCGGTATTCTGGAAGTCATGCCGGATGGCTATGGATTTATCCGTTGCGAGAATTATATGCCCGGTGAGAATGATGTCTATGTGGCACCCAGTCAGATCCGTCGTTTCGGACTGAAGACAGGAGATATTCTGAAGGGTAACAAGCGGATCAAGACCCAGCAGGAGAAGTTCAGTGCGCTTTTGTTTGTTAAGAGCATTAACGGATATACCGTAGAAGAATCCTCCAAGAGAATGGCATTCGAAGATATGACTCCGATTTTCCCCGATGAGCGGATCAAAATGGAGACTCCCGGCTGTAGCATTGCTATGAGAGTTATGGATCTGGTGAGTCCCGTCGGTAAGGGACAGCGTGGTATGATCGTATCCCCGCCCAAGGCAGGTAAGACAACGCTGTTGAAGGAAGTGGCAAAATCTATTCTGCGCGGCAATCCCAAGATGCATATGCTGATCCTGCTGATCGATGAGCGTCCCGAGGAAGTTACCGATATTAAGGAAGCGATCCACGGAGATAATGTGGAAGTGATCTATTCCACTTTTGATGAACTTCCTGAGCATCATAAGAGAGTATCCGAGATGGTGATCGAGCGTGCAAAGCGTCTCGTTGAACATAAAATGGATGTCGTGATCCTGCTTGACAGTATCACCCGTCTGACCCGTGCGTACAACCTGGTGGTTCCTCCCAGTGGACGTACTCTGTCCGGTGGTCTGGATCCTGCAGCACTCCATATGCCCAAGAGATTTTTCGGTGCAGCCCGTAATATGCGTGAGGGCGGAAGCCTGACAATTCTGGCGACCGCACTGGTAGAGACCGGAAGTAAGATGGATGATGTGGTATACGAGGAATTCAAAGGTACCGGTAATATGGAAATGGTTCTGGACAGAAAACTGTCCGAGAAGCGTATCTTCCCGGCGATCGACCTTGCAAAGTCCGGCACCAGAAGAGAAGACCTGCTGTTAACTCCGGAAGAGCTGGAAGCCATCAATATCATGCGTAAGGCACTGAATGGACTGAAGCCGGATGAGGCAACCGACCGGATTCTGGATATGTTTGCCCATACACGAAATAATGTGGAATTTGTGAACATGGTGAAGAAAAATCACTTTATTTAATTATCGCAAAAAATGTTAAAATAAGTCTTGCACCGTATCTCCTCTTATGGTACAATAATACCGCTGTTTGTGGTTCCATAAGCAGTGAGGATGAGAACAAGAACTTATACACGACATTTTTATAGAGAGGTGAAAGAAATGAAAGAAGGAATCCATCCCGCTTACTACCAGGCAACTGTAACCTGCAACTGTGGTAACACATTTGTAACCGGCTCCACCAAGCCTGAGCTTCACGTAGAAGTTTGCTCCAAGTGTCATTCATTCTACACTGGCCAGCAGAAGTCTGCAAGAACCGATGGCCGTATTGATAAGTTCAATAAGAAATACGGTGTTAAATAAGATTGCAAGCGAACGGTTGAGGTATTCTTATCTCAACCGTTTCTTGTCGTACAGAAAGTGCTTTCCTATACGACAAAAAGGATTCTGTTTTATATTGCATTACGAGGACAAAGTTTATGGCTAGAAGGAAAAGTCGTTATTCCGGAATCGGCGGTCAGGCCGTACTGGAAGGCGTTATGATGAAAAATAAAGAAAAATACGCGGTGGCAGTCCGTAAGCCCGACGGCGAGATCGAAGTGGAAGTTGAGACTTATCAGGGGCTGGCTCACGGCAGCAAAATCAAGGAGCTTCCCTTTATCCGCGGTATTTTTAATTTCCTGGATTCTCTGATCCTGGGAACCAGGGCGTTAAATTATTCTGCTTCCTTTTATGAAGAGGAGGACAGTAAGGAGACAAAGTTCGATAAAGCAATGGATAAAATGAGCGGCGGTAACGGAGAGAAATTATTATCCGGAATCGTAACGGTGATCTCTGTCGTACTGGCAGTGGGACTCTTCATTGTACTTCCTTATTTTATTTCATCTCTGTTTGAGAGCTTTATCCGCAATCGTTCTCTGATGTCGATCATCGAGGGTGTGATCCGTATTGCCCTGTTTTTACTGTATGTATGGGGCATCAGTGCCATGAAGGATATCCGCAGACTGTATCAGTATCACGGTGCGGAACACAAGTGTATTAACTGTATCGAAAAAGGCAGACCCCTTACGGTGCACAACGTGATGCATAGCTCCAGGCTGCACAAGCGTTGCGGAACCAGCTTTATTTTCTTTGTTATGCTGGTAAGCATTGTGCTGTTTTTCTTTATACAGGTGGACAATGTAGCGGAGAAGGTGATCCTTCGTATTCTGCTGATGCCTGTTGTGGCAGGAATCTCTTACGAGATCATCCGCCTGGCAGGGCGCACGGACAATATCTTTATTAAGATTCTGTCGGCTCCCGGTATGTGGATCCAGCGTATGACCACCAAGGAGCCGGATGAGAGCATGGCAGAGGTAGCTATCGCGTCCGTGGAAGCGGTGTTTGACTGGAAGAAATATTTACAGGATACCTTCGGCTACGAAGTGGACGAGAGCTGGATGAAAGATGAGGCTTCCGCAGAGCCGGAGGATTAAGATGACCTATCGGGAATGTTACGAACAGGGCTGCTGTACCTTACAGGCAGCGGGAATCGAGGAAGCTGCACTGGATGCGAGACTTTTACTGGAAGCCGTGTGCGGTACGAACCGCAATGATCTGCTGGTGCACGGCGAACAGCCGGTGGCACCGGAAGCGGAAGAAAAGTATCTGAACTGGATCCGTCAGCGCGCGGAGCATATTCCTCTGCAGCAGCTGACCGGGGAACAGGATTTCATGGGGCTGACCTTTAACGTCAATGAGCATGTGCTGATTCCGAGGCAGGATACCGAGATCCTGGTGGAGGAGGTACTGAAGGAGCTCCATGACGGGATGCGGATACTGGATATGTGTACGGGATCCGGATGCATTCTGTTAAGCCTGCTGCATTACAGCAATGATTGTGAAGGACTGGGTGTGGATCTGTCTGCGGAAGCGTTGGAAGTAGCAGGACGGAATGTCTTGAAGGTGCTTACACCGGAAAAAGCGGAGCATGTGCATTTTTTACAGAGCGATCTGTTTGAAAAAGTAGAAGGAAAATTCGAGATCATTGTATCAAATCCCCCGTACATTGCCAGTGCTGAGGTAGACAGGCTGATGCCGGAGGTGCGCGACCATGAACCGCGGATGGCTCTGGACGGAACGGAGGATGGATTGGAATTTTACCGTCGTATTATTGCGGAAGCCGGGCAGTATCTGGTGAGCAGTGGTATGCTGTTTTTTGAGATCGGATATGACCAGGGACAGGCAGCATCGGAACTGATGCGGGAACACGGATACCGTGAAGTACAGGTGGTACAGGATTATGCCGGTCTGGATCGTGTAGTATATGGAACTTATGTTGAGAGGAAAAACTAATGTTTGACAAGTTAGAAGATTTATTGATTCGTTTTGAAGAGATCATGGGCGAACTGCATGAACCCACGGTCACGAATAACCAGGAACGTTTCCGCAAGCTGATGAAGGAGCAGAGTGATCTGACTCCCATCGTGGATGCGTATACAGAGTACAAAAAGTGCAAACAGGATATCGAAGATTCTCTTTCCATGCTGGAAGAGGAAAAAGACGAAGAAATGCGCGAGATGATCAAGGAGACGTTAAACGACAGCAAGAAGCGCGTAGAAGAGCTGGAGCAGGAGCTGAAGATCCTGTTACTGCCCAAGGATCCTAATGATGACAAGAATGTAATCGTGGAGATCCGTGCCGGTGCCGGCGGCGATGAGGCTGCACTGTTTGCAGCGGAGATCTATCGTATGTATGTGCATTATGCCGAGAAGCAGCGTTGGAAGGTAGAGCTGATCAACGTGGATGAGATCGGTATCGGCGGTATGAAGGAAGTACAGTTTACCATCAGCGGACAGGGTGCTTACTCCAAGATGAAGTATGAGAGTGGCGTACATCGTGTACAGCGAGTGCCGGAGACCGAGAGCGGCGGACGTATCCATACCTCCACCATCAGTGTGGCGGTTATGCCGGAGGTGGATGATGATATTGATATCGTCATCGAGGACAAAGATATCCGTATCGATGTCATGAGAGCATCCGGTAACGGTGGTCAGTGTGTCAACACCACCGATTCCGCAGTACGTCTGACCCACTATCCTTCCGGAATCGTGGTATACAGCCAGACTGAGAAGTCCCAGATTCAGAACAAGGCGAAGGCATTCGCGCTGTTAAAGTCCAAGCTGTATGACATCGAGCAGCAGCAGAGACACGATGCGGAAGCAGAGATGCGCCGCAGCCAGATCGGTACCGGAGACCGTTCTGAGAAGATCCGTACCTACAACTTCCCGCAGGGTCGTGTCACCGACCATCGTATCGGTCTGACCCTGTATAAGTTAGACAAGATCATGAACGGAGATATCGAAGAGATTATCGATGCCTGCATCGCAGCCGACCAGGCAGCCAAGCTGGCTAAGATGAATGAAGAATAAAATTGTAAAAGAAACGGTCTTTGGCATAAGTCAAAAGACCGTTTTTATGTATACTCTTAATGAATAAAAATAATTTGAAAAAGGACATAGTTATGGCATAATTATACTATAAAGGAGAGGGGAACGATGGGAAAGTATACAGCATGGAAAATGAAAGCTGCAATATGTGATGATACAGTAGAAGACGCGGAGTTCATGGAAAAACATATAAAAGAGTATTTCATGAAAAAAAGCATTCCTTATGAATGTAATGTATATCAGAGCAGTAAGGCATTGTGGTACGAAATTGAGGATGGTCAAGCGTTTGATTTGTTGTTTTTGGATATTGAAATGCAGGAATTAAATGGCTTTGAACTGGCAGCTAAAATTCAGGAAACAGCACCGGATATTCTGATCATCTTTGTGTCTGCTTACGAGAGTTATGTGTATAAATCATTTGAATTCCGACCATTTCGTTTTATTCCGAAGCAACAAATGGAGAGCATGATCACACAGGCACTGGAGGCAGTATTCAGGGAAATTGTATCACGTACCTCAGAGGGTTATATTGCAGAAAACCAACAGGGTATAGAAAAAATACCATTTAGAAAAATTGTATATATTTGGAGAGAAGGCAAGTATTTATATATTGAAAAGACGGATGCAACCAGGTGTAAGGTAAGAAGTTCCTTAAAAAAGATATCGGAGAAATTACCGGAAGATGAGTTCGTATGGGTAGATCGGGGATATTTGTGTAATTTATATCATGTGAAACAGATCAAAGATAACCAGATGGTTTTATCTACGGGGCAGCAATTGTACATAGGAGAACGACGGCTGGCGCAATTAAAACATCAGATAATGGAATATTGGCAGGCAGGTACGATGAATGGAGAGTAGAATACAGATGATTAAAATTCTGTGGAGCATACACAACTCGGCATGGCTTCTGATATGGATGGATAAGCTTTTTGATCGGAGAAAATACATAGATTCAGATAAAAAATATATTTTAACAATTTTATTATCGGGAATGCTATGGTATGGTCTGCAAAAGTATTTGTCGTGGATTCCGTTACTGTTACTTCTTACTATTTTAGGATACCTGTTATGGAATGGCTCTGTGGAAGAAATAGCATCCCTTGTAGTCAGTTATGTTTTTATTTGGACCGTTTTACTGGAACTGGTGGAACATTTCTGGACAAATGCGGAATTTTGCGCACAGTCAGGGTGGCTGGTTTTAAATGGTATATTGATATCTGCTATAAGACATAAAGTAATAGGAAAAACTTTTACATCGTTGAATCTGTTGAAAACATTTGGCATTGCTTTCTTTAGCACAGTATTTCTGTGTGATTTTTTCATGGATATGATTTATGGAAATGCAATTCAGAATTATGTTTTCCTGTCCTGCCTGGTGAGTCTGCTTCTTGTGGTATATTTTTACTTCCGCCAATCGCAACTGAAGATGCAAATCTCTGTATTAGATACACAATATGATCTGATTGAGAGTCAGTATGTCAGAGCACAGAATTTTTATACAGAAAATGCAAAACTGTATCATGATATCAAACATCATCTGCGAGCGCTGGAGAGACTTCTGCAACATGGTGATCAGAGAGAAGCTTTAGCATATATAGAGAGCGTGCAGGAACCGCTGCAGTGTAAAATGATTCCGGTACATACAGGCGTAGATATTGTAGATACTGTAATTTATGAAGCAAAAGAGAAAGCGGAACAGCGTAATATTCTTTTGGTGGTCGAAACACCGATTCTTCCGTCAGGGTTAAAATTGGAGGATAGAGAATTTTGTGTATTATGTGCCAATTTATTGAACAATGCATTGGAAGCAGCAAAAGAACAAATCAGATTGAATATTGCGATAACAGCAGGGTTTCTTGTGATTGAAATGAAAAATGACTATAAAGAAAAACCAGTAGTTGAAAATAATCATTTTGTATCTGAGAGAGAGCAGGACTCATTAGCGCATGGCTGGGGAATGAAGATTATTGAACAAATTGTGGAAAAATATCAAGGAGAGTTGTCAATCAGGGTTGATATGCAGGTAAGTATTAAAATATTGTTGGACGTGCAATAATTGGTGGTCAGATTTCTGCTTTTTGTGGACAAATTATGATAATAATAAAAAAATAAGTTATTATAAAAAAGGACGAAAGAGTAACAAAAGTCTACAAAATTAGAAGGAGAATCCTATGATGAAAATCAAGGAAACTGTTAAATGTGTGCCTGTAATTTTAGGATATTTTTTGTTAACTGAGATTGGCAAAATGATAGAGTTTTGGATTTTTATGGCACATCAAACGGAAAGTGATTTATATGAGCAACAATGGAGTTGGATCACTATGCCGGAAAGCCGGCTCTTTCAGATCCCGGGAAAAACAGGACTGTTGTTTACTGCATTGACAGCAGTTGTGTTATGTATGTTAGCTCATGGGAAAGACTTTCGTGTGGGACAGTTGAAAAAGATTAAGGAAACGCTACAAGGAAATTGGAGAAAAATAATGCTTCAGACAATATTAATAGTGGGTGTAGTATTGGGAATGTCTTATACCAGATTCCTGGATCGTATTGCCTCCGTTATATCCATGAAAGATATTTATTTCTATATCAGTGGTACCGGCGCACTTGCGGGAACACAGGTACTTGAAAATATAGCTGAAAGGTTTTCTATCCTTGTCACATTTCATGAACCTGATTTGTTGATAGTTCCGATTTCCTTTTTAGTATTTGAACTATTAAGAGTCTGTTTTGATTCTAAAATGACACTAACTTAAGAGATAAATTTTTTACTCTTCCAGAAAATGCGAAAGGTAGAAACGGGAATTATCATAAGTTATACAGCTAAGTTGAATGAGGAATAAGAGAAGAAAATGATGAAGGGCGGACTTTGGCGGTGCCAGGGTTCGCCTTTTATGATATAATGAGCCTCAAGGAAAAACAAGTGGCTGCAAGCAGACATTTGTTTTTCTGGGCTCATTAGCGAACGAATATCCTGCGAAGCAGGATGTAGAGTGCGATAGCACGAATTCGTGAGCTTATGATACAATAAAGAGAAGCAGCAAATATGAACAAAGGAACAGTAGAAGGAGAAAAAATCAAATGACCATAGCAGAAGCAATACGTGAATATGTCAATGAAACCGAAGGTCTGGAGTTCTATGAGCAGGAGTCGGAAAAGGGTCTGGGGATCCTGGATAGTTACAGACTGAAATAGAAAACGGAGAGTTAAACAGTGAAAAAACATATTTTGTGCATCGGAGATTCCAATACCCATGGGCTCTGCACCGATCCGTCGGAGAGTGCCGACCACGGCAGCAGATATAATGAAGAGGAACGTTGGACTTGCCTGTTACAGAAGGCATTGGGAGCGGAGTATCTGGTCATTGAGGAAGGCTTAAGCGGCAGAACCTGTGTGTATGATGATCCGGACATGGATTCTGTGAATCTGCTGCCGGTATTGCATGCCCTGTTGAACAGCCACGAGCCGTTAGACCTGCTGATCCTGATGTTAGGTACCAATGATTCCAAGGTGAAATTCAATACGGATGCGCGGAAGATTGCAAAGGGCATGCAGATCCTCTTGGAAGAGGCGAAATCGGTTCCCTGCTGGGGAAAGAATGGACCGAAGATCCTGATTGTGGCACCGGTTCCCATCGAAGAGGGTGTGATTTATCCTGATTTTAATGAAAAAAGCGTGGAGACAACGAAGACACTGGCAAGAGAATATGCTTTTCTGGCAGTGGCTGAGCGGGCGGATTTCTTAGATGCCGGAGGCTGTGAACTGACAAGCGTGGATCATGTGCACTTGACAGCGAAGGGCCACAGACAGATGGCAGAGCGGATGGAGACCGCCGTGCGGGACATCCTTGGGAAAACGGCACCGGAGGCAGTGGAAGAGAGGAGAGAGAGTGACGGGATGGAGGAGATCGTAACGGCAAAAGAGGCAGATCTGCCCCGGATTCTGGAGATCTATGACATCGCCAAAGCTTACATGCGGGCAAACGGCAATCCGAACCAGTGGAACGGCGCCTATCCGGATCCGGAGACACTGCGGACAGACATTGAAAAACAGAGGTTGTACGTGTATAAAAAAGACGGACGCATCCACGGGGTATTTATGCTTTTGCTGGAGGAGGAACCGACCTATGCCTATATTGAGGACGGCAGCTGGCGGGAGGAGAGACCTTACGGCACAATCCATCGCCTGGCGGGAGACGGGGAAGTGAAGGGACTGTTTGCAAAATGTGTTGCTTTTTGTGAGAGCAAAGTGAAATATCTGCGGGCCGACACCCATTTCGATAATCACACCATGCAGCACTTATTGGAGAAGAACGGCTTTGAACGCAGAGGCATTATTTACCTGAAAAACGGAGATCCACGCATCGCCTATCAGAAATAATGCACAATACCTGACCGATTTCCTATGAGCAATATTCACAAAAATATTCAGAAACGCCGAAAGATACTGACATTTCGGCGTTTTTTCTGTTAGAATAGTTAAAAATGGATATATTATTGGTAGTAAACGGAAATTGTGTTTTGCATTTTTCTGCAGTCGGCAGAGGAAAGGAAGGTTAAGGTGTTTCAGAAGGGCGAACGTGTAGTATGTGGCAGTAAGGGAGTCTGTGTGGTGGAAGAGATCACGACATTAGACATTGCGGGAGTGGATAAGAAGAGAGAGTATTATATTTTAAAACCTCTGTATCTGTCCTCCAGCACGGTATATATTCCGGTGGATACGGCGGAAGGCTCCATGCGTAAGGTGCTTGCGCACGAGGAAGCGGAGAATCTGATCCACAGGATCCCGGAGATCCCGCTGATCACCATTGCCAATGATAAGCTGTTAGAGCAGGAATACAAGAATTGCTTAAAGACCAGAAGCTGTCAGGATCTGATCCGGATCATCAAGACGATCTACCTGCGGAAACGTGCCAGAGAGGAAGTAGGACGTAAGGAGACAGCAGTGGATGCCAGATATTTTCGTATTGCAGAGGATCATCTGTATGGAGAACTGGCGGTAGCTTTAGATATGTCCAGAGAAAATGTGGAAAGCTATATAAATACCTCTTTACAATCCGTGTGAAAAGGTCTATGATATCAACATAAGTCCTAAAGCAACAGATTTTAAGATCAGAAAACGTTGAAGAGAAGAGTAGGATGCATAGAAAGGCACCAGAGAGAACCGCCTTGTTATTAAGAACAGGAGCTGTGAGCGGTTTTGCCGGATGCGGACGAAGACCATCTCCGAGTGGCTTTAATACAGCCCGGCAGCTCCCGTTACGAGTAAATGAGTGGCAGTTATTTTATATAATTGCAATCAGGGTGGAACCGCGTGTGATACGTCCCTTGCAGATTGTTGCAAGGGACTTTTTTGTGACTTTTCAGCAAAACTCTGAAAGAGCGATTTTGCGAATTGAGGTGCTGAATAGTTGAGTATTTAGAAAACAAAAAGGAGAACGAAAATGGTAAATTTTAAGGAAGACGAAAGACTTTCAACGCTCAATCATTCCTGCGCCCATGTCATGGCACAGGCAGTAAAGCATCTGTACCCTCATGCAAAATTCTGGGTAGGACCTGTGGTAAAGGAAGGATTCTATTATGATATCGATCTCGGCAACGATGTGGTCAATGATGAAGTGATCGCTGCCATCGAAAAAGAAATGAAGAAGATCTGCAAGGAAGGCAAGAAGATCTACAGAAGAGAAGTTTCCAAGGCAGAAGCTATGGAAATGTTCAAGGACGATATGTACAAGCTGGACCTGATCAGCAATCTGGAAGACGGCAACATCACAGTATACGATCAGGGGGATTTCACCGATCTGTGCCGTGGACCTCACGTAGACAACACCAAGCTGTGCAAGAACTTCAAACTGGTAAAACACTCCGGAGTATATTGGAAGGGCGATGCCAACAACCACGTAATGCAGCGTATCTATGGTGTCTGCTTCCCTACCGCAGAGGAACTGGAAGCACATCTGAAAGAGCTGGAAGAGGCCAAAGAGCGTGACCACAGAAAGATCGGCAAGGAAATGGAACTGTTCATGACTGATGATCTGGTAGGCCGCGGACTTCCCATGTTCCTTCCCAAGGGTTACACCGTATGGCAGGAGCTGGAGAATTATATCAAGGATAAAGAGAGAAGACTGGGATATCTGCATGTTATGACTCCCTGCGTAGGTACTGTAAATCTGTACAAGACCTCCGGTCACTGGGATCACTATAAGGAGAACATGTTCCCTCCTATGGAAGTGGAAGGAGAGTCCTTCGTACTGCGTCCCATGAACTGCCCTCACCATATGATGATCTACGCTAACACGCAGCATTCTTACAAAGATCTGCCTATCCGTATCGGTGAGATCGCGCATGATTTCCGTTTTGAAGCCAGCGGTACCCTGAAGGGTATCGAGAGAGGCAGACATTTCTGCCAGAACGACGCCCATCTGTTTGTAACACCGGAGCAGATCGAGTCCGAGTTCTCCAATGTAGTAGACCTGATCTTCAATACCTACAAGGATTTCGGTATTACCGATTACAGATGTGTCCTGTCCCTGAGAGATCCGGAGGACAAGGTAAAATATCACGATGACGACGAAATGTGGAACAATGCAGAGGACGCTCTGCGCAAGGTTCTGAACGACCTGGGCATTGAGTATACCGAGGAGATCGGTGAAGCTGCATTCTACGGACCGAAGCTGGATGTAAACGTAAAACCTGCGGTAGGTAACGAGTACACCCTGTCTACCTGCCAGCTGGATTTCTGCCTGCCTGCAAAATTCAACCTGACCTATGTGGACAAGGACGGTCAGAAGAAGACTCCCGTGGTCCTGCACAGAGCAATCTTAGGATCTCTGGACAGATTCATGGCTTATATCCTGGAGGAGACCAAGGGTAACCTGCCTCTGTGGCTGGCTCCCGTACAGGCTATGATCCTGCCGGTCAAGAACGATGACGAAGAGCTGAATGCCTATGCGCATGATCTGTACGGTTATCTGCTGGACAATAACATCAGAGCAGACATCGATGAGCGAGCAGAGAAGCTGGGCTACCGCGTAAGAGAAGCACAGGTGAAGAAGATTCCTTACCTGATCATCTTAGGAAAGCAGGAAGCACAGGACGGCACCGTAAGCTATCGTCTGCATGGACAGCAGAACACCACTACCGTATCTAAGGATGAGTTCCTTGCGATGTTAAAGGATGAGATCGCAACCAAGAAACTGAGCAAGTAATTTGGCAGTCAGATAAAAGAAAAACATGAAAAAGCGTCACTTCCCATAGAAATGGGGGTGGCGCTTTATTTATTTCTTATGGGCAACAAGATGAGCCAGTGGCATCTCAAATTTTATAAAAAAACCAGTAAAAGGAATAAGAATTTCAAATCTGCACAGACTATCCATGACGCGTGGTGGGACTGCAACTGCTCTTTTGCCGCGTGTCCTCTTTTAAAATTTTAAAATCAAAAAAGAAGATGAGACGCCGCAGAAAGCGGCAGAAGGCGAGGGAAACATGGCAGATTTAAAATGCGTTGTGGAAAATTGTACCTATAATAAGGACTGTCTGTGTAGCAAGGGAGACATCATGGTGGGCGGCAAGCACGCCTGTGACTGTGACGGAACCTGCTGTGAAAGCTTTGCGCAGAAGAGAGAGGGGCGGGATTCTTTCAGCAGCTCCCTGTCTCATCCAAGCCATACGATCAGCATCGACTGTGAGGCGGTAAAGTGCATCTATAACAGTAATTATAAGTGTGTGGCGGATCATGTGGATATCAAGGGCTGCGGAGCCAGCGACTGCAGAGAGACCGCCTGTGCTACTTTTTCAGAAAAGTAAATCAGTATTCCGGCTTGACAAATGTTCCGAAACTGCGGATAATAAAGCAGGAAACCGGATTCGGCGGGAGACCGCCGGTACATAGAATACAGTAATCTGAAAAAATGTAATATTATTGTAAAAACGGGGTTGACATCAGAAAAACTTCGTGGTATTCTATTTAAGCGTGTGAAGAACACGATACAACAAGCAGAGTATCCACTCTCACCTTACGGCGCAGGCTGGTAAGCGTTCAGATTTTTCATAGACAGAGAACTCGTTTGAAATTTGTTTGAATGAGGGCAGTCCGTGAAGGGAACAGGTGGATAGTTATGCTATCTGCTTTTTTATTGTTTAACACATTTTCTTATGGAGGTACACAACCATTAGCGATTTAATGATTAATGAACAGATCAGAGACAAAGAAGTACGACTGATTGGAGAAGACGGAGAACAGCTCGGAATCGTTTCTTCCAGAGATGCCCTGAAGATGGCAGAGGAAGCCGGACTCGACCTGGTGAAGATTGCTCCTACGGCAAAGCCTCCTGTTTGTAAGATCGTGGATTACGGTAAGTACAAATACGAGCAGGTGAGAAAAGAGAAGGAAGCAAAGAAGAAGCAGAAAGTCATCGATATCAAGGAGATCAGACTTTCCCCCAACATCGATACCAACGATCTGAACACTAAGATCGGTGCAGCCAGAAAGTTCCTGACCAAGGGAGACAGAGTGAAGATCACCTTGAGATTCCGCGGCAGAGAGATGGCACACATGAACAACAGCAAGCATATCTTAGATGATATCGCACAGAGCCTGTCCGATATTGCGGTAGTGGAAAAAGCTCCCAAGGTAGAAGGCAGAAGCATGACAATGTTTTTAACTGAGAAGCGTTAATTCGTACAGTTAAAAAGTGTCGGATTCCGACACGATAGATTAAGTAAAGTTTAGGAGGAACTCGTTATGCCCAAAATGAAGACAAGCAGAGCAGCAGCTAAGCGCTTTAAAGCAACAGGAACCGGTAAGTTAAAGAGATCTAAAGCTTACAAGAGCCATATCTTAACCAAGAAGTCTACCAAGAGAAAACGTAATCTGAGAAAGCCTGCAATTACGGATGCAACTAATGTTAAGAATATGAAGAAGATTTTACCTTATTTATAATTCAGGCGAGGAGGAAATAAGACATGGCAAGAATTAAAGGTGGCTTAAATGCCAAGAAGAAGCACAATAGAGTATTAAAGCTTGCAAAGGGCTACAGAGGCGCAAGAAGCAAGCAGTACAGAGTAGCAAAGCAGTCTGTTATGAGAGCTCTGACCAGCTCTTATGCAGGTAGAAAAGAGAGAAAGCGTCAGTTCAGACAGCTGTGGATCGCTCGTATCAATGCAGCAGCCAGAATGAACGGTTTATCTTACAGCAAGTTCATGTACGGTCTGAAGCTTGCAGGCGTTGATATGAACAGAAAGATGCTGGCAGACCTGGCAGTTAACGATGCAGAAGGTTTCAAGACCCTTGCAGAGCTGGCTAAGTCCAAGATCGCGTAAATAATAGCAACTGTTAAGGCTGGACACATTATCTTCGGATGGTGCGGACGGCCTTTCTTTTTTGTAACTATTTGGAAGGAGACCATTATGATAAATCCCGGAATGATGATGAAACTGATGAATGCGAAGAATACCTTCGAGAGTAATCATCCCAAATTTGCAGCGTTTGTAAGCAAATTTTTTATGGGTGGAGCGATCACGGAAGGAACCATTATCGAGATCACGATCACAAGACCCGGTGAAGAGCCCGTGTCCACGAATCTGAAGGTACAGAAATCCGATCTGGATCTGGTAGAGGAGCTTAAGAATCTGAGATGAAGATAATATTTTTTGATATTGACGGAACCTTAATATGCGGAGGAAGTGAACTGATGTCAGAGAGCACGAAGGAAGCCATCCGCATCGCCAGAGCCAACGGTCATATCTGCATGATCAACACCGGGCGTACGAAACGGCTGGTTGGGGAAAATCTTACCGGACAGGTGGAATTCGACGGATTGTTATTGGGCTGCGGAACGGAGATTGAATATCATGGAAAACAGCTGATGCACAAGACATTTTCCATGGAGGATTCTAAGGCAATTCTGACAGCCATGAAAAAGTATCATGTGGATGCCGTCCTGGAAGGCAGCAGGGAAGACTATGCTCCCAGAGGAGAAGAAGTATTTACTGAGACTTTCCGTCATATGGCACGTGAGATTGAAAATCGGAAATACGATCGTTATGCCAATGCACCGGGCAACTACGATAAATTATATGCCTATGCAGAGACTCCGGCGGGAATGGACGGAATGAAGCATGACCTGTCGGAAATACTGGATTTTATTGACAGAGAACAAGGGTTTTATGAGATTGTCCCCAAAGGATATTCCAAGGCAACAGCAATCCGTTACATTACGGACTATTTGAAGATCCCCATGGAAGACACTGTGGCCATCGGAGACAGCAATAACGACCTGCCGATGTTAAAGTATGCTCACACCAGCATTGCTATGGGTAATTCCAGTAAACAGGTGTTGGAAACAGCAGATTATATCACCACGGACGTGGATAAAGACGGCATCTGGAACGCTCTGAAGTGGTTGGGAGTCTTGGATAAGTAAAATGGATAAGCAAATAAGTAAAATGGTAAAAATGTAAAAATAGTAAAAATTAGGACTGGCAAAATAAAGGAACATGGAGTATAATATTTTATGTTCCTTTTGCAGATATGGTTCATCGGTAGAACGCTAGCTTCCCAAGCTGGAAAGGCGGGTTCGATTCCCGTTATCTGCTTTTATATTTATAGAAAATGCGCAAAAACCTGTAGAAATGGGTCTTTGCGCATTTTGATTTTTTGTATTTTGACGTAATAGTTTGCAAAATGCAACATGGAATGCAACATGTTTTATTGGTTCAATTTTTGAAGAAGAGCATCCTGCAATACCTGTGAAAAATTAACATTCCTATCTGTAGCAGCTTCATTCAGCCATTCCGGAATGGAAAGAGTTTTTTTGACTGCTTTGGAGTTATGTTTTTTCTGGTAGGATATGAGGTCAAAGGGAACAACCACACAGAAGGTATCAGGATCTAAAGTAACAGCGTAAGGTTCTGTGACCGGAGGAAGGGCTTCTCTGTTCTCTATACGGGAGACTACGGCAAGACCAAGTGCATCCCATGCCATTTCGTAGGCATCCTGCATATTTTCCCCCTGTGTCATACATTCGGGGAAATCCGGGAAGGTGATCCAAAAGCCTCCTTCTTCTGCTTTATGAAAAAGTGCCGGATAAAAAAGTTTTTTCATTTTGGTTCTCCTTGTTAATATTTGTTATTTTAAGCCAGCTTGTTTCAGAATTGCCTGTTCCAGACCTTTTTTTATGTCTTTGCAATGGTAAGGAACAATAACGGTTTTATGAGTATCGGTGTTCTTCAGCTTTACATGGGAGCCGTTCTGGCTGATAACTTTTGTATCTCCTTTCCTACCTCAAATTCATTTTAGTGCGTAATATTACGTATGTCAATAAATGATACGTAATATTACATACAAAAAGAACGAGGTAATAGTAGTGCGTTGGGGTAAAATAAAACTATACTTTGAAAAGACAGAATATTTCAGAATAGCATCAGCCGCCGAGTGTTCTACGGGATATTCAATAAGGTGAACCTAGACACTGGCGATACGGGCGAACCGCACTCCTCCCGGAACTGATGCTGAAGTTATTATACAATGATGCATGGAAAGACACAATGGGAAGTGTTCTTTCTGTGCACTTTTTTATGAGTTGACAATCATCCGATTTCGGATTATAATACAAAATTATCCGATATCGGATAAAATGTATTTGAAAGGAGACTGGAAGCGTATGGAAGAGCAGAGAAGAAAAGCCATGAAACAAATGGCTCTATATAATCAGTTATTGAAGGAATTGGATGATATTTACCGTGTGTATGCTAAGAACTGTAACCTGTCGGAAACCGCGTTCTGGATTCTCTATTGTATCAGGGAGAGGGAAGGGGAGACTTTCACGCAGAGAGAAATCTGTAACTATTGGTTTTACACGCCACAGACGGTGAATTCAGCCCTGAAACATATGGAAGAGGATGGCTTGCTTACACTTCGTGCAGAAGAAGGCAACCGCAAGAATAAGAAGATCTACCTGACGGAAAAGGGAGAAAAGCTGGTGGAACAGATCGTAGATCCCCTGATGGATGCTGAAGTACGGGCAACGGAAAGCTTAGGAGAGCAGGAAATGGAAAAGTTCCTTAAGATCATGAAAAGGCAGACGGAATTATTCCGGGAGGAAATTGCAAATTTCACTTCGCCTCTTTGTGATAAAATCGCTCAGAAATGAGGAGTTTTATGAAAATACAATTATCAGATCATTTTGACTATAAACGATTGCTACGTTTCGTGGCACCATCCATTTTAATGTTGTTGTGCACTTCAATATACAGTATTGTAGACGGATTTTTTGTGTCTAATTTTGTGGGCAAGACACCTTTTGCCGCCCTGAATCTGGTCATGCCGGTGCTGATGGGCGTAGGAACGATCGGTTTCATGGCGGGGACCGGTGGAAGCGCTGTGGTATCCATGACTCTGGGAGAGGGAAAAAAGGAACTGGCGAATGAATATTTTTCTCTGATCGTATACGTGACACTGGCTGCGTCTGTTGTCCTGGGACTGATCGGATATGCATTTGCACCGCAGATTGCACTGGCACTGGGAGCAAACGGAGATCTGGAGGCGGATTGTGTGTTATATTCCCGTATCCTGTTTCTGTCTACACCGGCATTTGTCATGCAGTATTTGTTCCAGAGCTTCTTCATTGCGGCGGAGAAGCCGACACTCAGCCTGAAAATCAATGTGCTGGCAGGATTGACGAATGCGGTGTTAGATTATGTGCTGATCGTGGTATTCCCCCTGGGACTGGCAGGAGCGGCGCTGGCAACGGCGGCAGGACAAGTTGTCGGCGGAGCAATTCCAATCATTTATTTTGCCGGAAAAAACAGCAGTTTGTTACGACTTGGAAAGATGAAATGGCACGGAAAAGTCATCTGGCAGACTTGTATGAACGGTTCTTCCGAACTGGTGACGAATCTGTCGACGTCCATTGTCGGTATGCTCTATAACTTTCAGCTGATGGAGGCGGCCGGAGAAAACGGCGTGGCGGCATATGGTATCATTATGTATGTGGATATTATCTTCATGACCTTGTACCTCGGCTATTCCCTGGGATCCGCACCTATCGTAAGCTTCCACTACGGTGCCGGCAATCATGCGGAATTGAAAAATCTGTGTAGAAAGAGCCTGGTCATCATCTCAGCCTGCGGTGTGATATTGCTTACGGCATCCCAGATCCTGGCAGGACCGTTGGTGAAGATTTTCGCAAACTATGATCAGGAACTGCTTAAGATGACGACCTGGGGATTTCGGATCTACGCTATCGCATTCCTGGTGAGAGGCATGAATGTCTGGGGATCTTCTTTCTTCACGGCACTGAATAACGGAGCAGTGTCTGCGGCAATCTCTTTCCTGCGGACCTTTGTGTTCCAGATCATTATCGTGTTGATCCTGCCGGGATTGATCGGCATTACCGGCGTATGGTTGTCCATTGTGATTGCGGAATTTTTAGCGCTGTTCGTGACCATCGGATTTTTGATTGCGAAGAGGAAAAAATATCATTATGCGTAATTCGTCTGCCTTTTTCTATTCTTGACAGAAAAATAGCAACTACTTATACTGGGATTGTGCGGATCGTTACGAGCTTTGAGATTGCATAGGACGATCTGCAGGCAAAATGGATCCAAACAAAGAACAGAAATGAGGAAATAAAAATGGCTGTTTTATCGAATTTAGAACCGAAGGAAGTGTTTTACTATTTTGAAGAGATCACGAAGATCCCTCACGGATCCGGAAATGTGGATCAGATCAGTGATTTTCTGGTAGATTTTGCAAAAGCACACAATCTTTTCTATATACAGGATGCCATGAAAAATGTCATTATGGTCAAGGAGGCGACACCCGGATATGAGGACGAGCCGGTGGTGATCCTGCAGGGACATATGGATATGGTAGCGGTGCAGACACCGGAATGCACCATGGATATGAAGACGGAAGGATTGAAGATCGGCATTGACGGAGACAATATCTACGCAGAGGGTACCAGCCTCGGAGGAGATGACGGCATCGCTGTAGCATACGCACTGGCTCTGTTGGATTCCGAAGAGATCAGGCATCCCCGTCTGGAAGTGATCATCACGGTGGATGAGGAAGTCGGGATGGACGGTGCCAGAGAGATCGACCTGTCCATGCTGCAGGGACATCGCATGATCAATCTGGATTCCGAGGACGAGGGCATTTTCCTGACCAGCTGTGCCGGTGGTGCGAGAGTGAACTGCCGTTTCCCGATGAAAAGGCAGGAGCTTACCGGCCTGCGCTATGAACTGGAGGTTTCCGGTCTCCTGGGCGGTCACTCCGGCGGGGAGATCCATAAGGAGAGAGGCAATTCCAACTGTATCCTGGGAAGACTTCTGTGGAAGCTGTCTGAGAAAATGCCCGTAGGACTGGTATTTGCGGACGGAGGACTGGCAGACAACGCAATTCCCAGACAGACGAAAGCAGTAGTCGTAGTAGAGGAAAAAGATGCGGCAAGCTTAGAGCAGCAGGTAGCAGCTTTGGCAGCAGAACTGAGGGACGAGCTTGCTACCAAGGATCCGGACGTAAAGGTAACCGCGAAAAAGTTAATAGACACTGCCGAGACAATAACCTGTGCCACTCCGGAAGATACAAAACGTGTGGCAGCCTTTTTACAGGCAACGCCCAACGGTGTACAGGCGATGAGCGCAGATATGCCGGGGCTGGTACAGACTTCTCTGAATCTGGGTATACTGAAAGCAGATGAGGAAGTTTTGCGGGCAGAGTATTCTGTCAGAAGTAGCGTGGAAAGTGAGAAGGATAACCTGATCGCAAAGCTTTCTGCACTGGTGGAACTGACAGGCGGCGATTACGTGGTGACCGGAGATTATCCCGGTTGGAAGTACCGCGTCCATTCTCCACTGCGGGAAAAAATGGTGAAGCTGTATGCGGAAATGTACGGCACTGAGCCCAAGGTGGAGGCTATCCATGCAGGCCTGGAATGCGGACTGTTAGGCAGCAAGATTTCGGATTTGGATTGCGTATCCATGGGACCGGATATGAAGGACATTCATACGACAGAGGAGACCTTAAGCATTTCTTCCACGAAGAGAGTGTGGGAGTATCTGGTAAGGGTTCTGGAGACGAAGGACTGACTGAATTTGAGTAACAGAAAGTCCAGAGAATCAAATAAGGAATCAAATAAGATAGAAACAATCGAAAAATGTAAAGAGTTAGCAAATGGAAAAGGTTAAAATATAAATAACGTTGGAGGAAATACACTGTCACGGCGGTGTCAATAAAAAAATGAGCGATAAGATTTTATTCCAGTGTGACTATAATGAGGGAGCGCATCCGAAGGTGCTGGAGCGTCTGGTGCAGACCAATATGGAGCAGACACCGGGCTACAGCGAGGATAAATACTGCGAAGAGGCGCGAGAGAAGATCCGTAAGGCCTGTGGGGATGACAGTCTGGCAGTCCATTTCCTGGTAGGCGGAACCCAGACCAATGTCACAGTGATCAATGCAGCACTTCGCAAACACCAGGGCGTGCTTTGCGCTGTCACAGGACATATCAATGTCCATGAGACCGGTGCGGTGGAAGCTTGCGGACATAAGGTACTGGGACTGCCCAGTCCTGACGGTAAGATCACGGCAGCGCAGGTAGCAGAGGCTTACGAAGCCCATATTCACAACGACAGCTTTGAACACATGGTACAGCCGAAAATGATATATATTTCGAATCCCACGGAGGTTGGAACCATTTATAGCAAAGCAGAACTGACCGCTCTGTCCGAGACCTGCCACAAATACGGACTGTATCTGTTCTTAGATGGCGCCAGACTGGGCTACGGACTGGCAGCGCCGGACAATGATCTGACATTGCCGGATATCGCGGCGCTTTGTGATGTGTTTTATATTGGTGGAACCAAGGTCGGCGCATTGTTTGGAGAAGCAGTAGTGATCAAAAACCCGGAGCTTGCACAGGATTTCCGATATCTCATCAAGCAGAACGGCGGCATGCTTGCCAAGGGAAGGCTGTTGGGTCTGCAGTTTGATGCGCTTTTCACAGATGGTCTCTATCAGGAGATCTCCGCCCATGCCATTGCCATGGCGGAGAAGCTGCGGGAAGCATTTACGGCAAAGGGTTACACTTATCTGGCACCCAACCGGACTAACCAGATCTTCGTCATTGTGCCGGATGCACACCTGGCAAAGATTTCAGAACAGTTCGAGTACAGCTATGACCAACGGATCGATGCCACACACAGTTGCGTGCGATTCTGTACCGGCTGGGCCACGAGGGAAGAAAATGTGGATGCACTGATCCGGTGCGTGGAACAACTGTAATATGTCTAAAAAATTCCGCAGGCAGGGAAAGGCTTGCGGAATTTTAAAATTCAGAAATCAATGCGGTGTAGAACAGAGGTGAAAACACATGAATAAAGAAATGACCGTAAATGGGAAAAGCTATACAATAATTAAATTGCTGGGAAAGGGGAAAGGTGGATATTCTTATTTGGCAGAGTCTGGAAATAACAGGTATGTTTTGAAGCAGATACATCATGAACCTTGTGATTATTATCAGTTCGGAAACAAGCTTGAGGCAGAAATCAGGGATTACAGGAAATTGAAAGAAATCGGAATAAAAATGCCAGTCATGATTGAAACAGATGTGGAAAATGAACGCATTTTGAAGGAGTTTATTGACGGTGACACGATCTATCAGTTGGTTTTAGAAGACAAGATGAAAACTGACTATATCGAGCAATTGCATAGAATGTGTGCACTGTTATATGCTGCCAATACAAATATTGATTATTTTCCAACGAATTTTGTTGTACATAACGAAGAAATATATTATGTGGATTTCGAGTGCAATGATTACATGGAAGAATGGAATTTTGAAAACTGGGGTGTGAAATACTGGTCAAAGACACCGGAATTTTTGCAGTATGTGAAAGAACATTCATGACATGTCTTTCCATGTAAAGGAGCTATGCCGGAAGCGTTACAAAAAGTGAATACCGGATTGCAACATGAAACGTAACACAAAAAAAGTCCTTGAAAATCAAGGACTTTTTAATGAATCGGAGTGGCGGGATTCGAACTCGCGACCTCCGCCTCCCTAAGACGGCGCTCTAACCAAGCTGAGCCACACCCCGGAACGAAGATTATCATAGCATAGAATTTTATAAAAAGCAAGCCATTTTTTAAATTTTTCAAATTTTTTCTACAATTTTCCGAAGCAGCAAATAAAATACAAAAACAAAAGACGTCAAAACCTCATAAAAAAGATTTTGACGCCTATATATGAATCGGAGTGGCGGGATTCGAACTCGCGACCTCCGCCTCCCTAAGACGGCGCTCTAACCAAGCTGAGCCACACCCCGAAACGCAAGTAAGATGATACCATGGAATTTTACAAAAAGCAAGAGTTTTTTTATAAAAAGTTAATTTGCCCATTTTGAGTCTATTGTCGTACAATATAATGAGTATAAGGAAGTCAACATGTTTACATGATTGACGAACGACAACCTTAGCGAATAATATCCTGTGAAGCTAATACATAAAAACAGTGGAGGACAGGCTATGACCAATACAACGAAACTGGCACTGGAAGCAGCTTTGAAAAAAGAACTTCTCACGAAGTCTCTGGATAAGATCACCATTAACGAACTTGCAGAGGACTGCGGTATCAGCCGCATGGCTTTCTATTATCATTTCAAAGATATTTATGATCTGGTAGAGTGGGTTTGTGTGGAAGACGGCACGAAGGCACTGCAGGGGAAGAAGACCTACGAGAACTGGCAGGAAGGCTTCTGTCAGATTTTCGAGGCAGTGCAGGAGAACAAACCTTTCATTATGAATGTCTACCGCTGCGTGGATCGACAGAAGATTGAAAGCTACTTAAACAAGTTGACCTACCAGCTCATTGCGGACGTGGTGGAGGAAAAATGCACCGGCATGCAGGTAGCGGAGGAACACAAGGAATTCATTGCCGGATTTTACAAATATGGTTTTGTGGGTGTGATGTTAGACTGGATCGACCGGGGAATGAAGGATGATTATCATAAGATCGTTGAAGAACTGGCAATCACTCTTTATGGAAACATCAGCCGATCCATCGAAAATTTTGAGCACACGGAAAAGAAATTTTGAAATAGTACTGAAATAGTATAAGTACTTTACAAAAAGGGCAGGATGATAAAAACTTTATCATTTACCCTCTTTTGTAAATTGGTTTTCTTATAAAAAAGAAGTAGGATACTACTTGTAAACAGAAAAACATTTGAGAGTCATCAAAGAAAGGTGGTAATCATTATGGCAAAAAAGAATAATATTGGACTGGGCCTGGCAGCACTGGCCGTAGGTGCAGGCGCAGTGGCAGCAGTAACCAAAGGACATAAGGCAGAGGTGAAAAAGGAGGAGAGAAAGGCAGCCGTCAAGGCAGCCAAGAAAGACTACCGCAACACCGAGCTTGGAAGATACGACAAGAACAGCAAAGGCATCTATTATTCCAATGGTAACTACGAGGCCTTCGCAAGACCTAAGAAGCCCGTAGGAGTGGACGAGAAGAACGCTTACATCGTAGGTAGCGGACTGGCATCTTTAGCAGCAGCATGCTTCCTGGTACGTGACGGACAGATGCCCGGTTCCCACATCCATATCTTAGAGGCAATGGATATCGCAGGCGGTGCCTGTGATGGTATCTATGATCCTACCAGAGGCTACGTCATGCGTGGCGGACGTGAGATGGAGAACCATTTCGAATGTCTGTGGGATCTATTCCGCAGCATTCCCTCTCTGGAAGTACCCGGAGCCAGCGTGCTGGATGAGTATTACTGGCTGAATAAGGAAGATCCCAACTACTCCCTGTGTCGTGCAACAAAGGATTGCGGACAGGATGCCCATACCGATGGCAAATTCAATCTAAGCCAGAAGGGCTGCATGGAGATCATGAAGCTGTTCATGACAAAGGACGAGGATCTGTATGACAAGACCATTGAAGATGTTTTCGATGATGAAGTATTTAACTCCACCTTCTGGTTATATTGGAGAACCATGTTCGCTTTCGAGAACTGGCACAGCGCACTGGAAATGAAGCTTTACTTCCAGAGATTTATCCATCATATTTCCGGACTGCCTGACTTCAGTGCACTGAAGTTCACCAAGTACAACCAGTACGAGTCTCTGATCCTTCCCATGAAGAAGTATCTGGAGGCAGCAGGCGTGGACTTCCAGTTCAACACCGAAGTGACCAATGTTATTTTTGATATCAATGACGGCAAAAAGGTGGCAAAGGCTATTGAGTGCAAGGTAAAAGGCGTAGAGAAGGGCATTGTCCTCACCGAGAACGACCTGGTATTCGTTACCAACGGAAGCTGTACCGAGGGCACCATCTACGGCGACCAGAACCATGCACCCAACGGTGACGCAGAGGTTCGTACCAGCGGTGTATGGAGCCTGTGGAAAAATATCGCAAAACAGGATCCTTCCTTCGGACATCCCGAGAAGTTCTGTTCTGATGTTTCCAAGACTAACTGGGAATCCGCTACCGTGACTACACTGGATGACAAGATCATTCCTTATATCACCAATATCTGTAAGCGTGATCCCAGAAGCGGTAAGGTCGTAACCGGCGGTATCGTAAGCTGTCAGGATTCTAAGTGGCTCATGAGCTGGACCATCAATCGTCAGGGACAGTTCAAGGAACAGGACAAGAATCAGGTATGTGTATGGGTATACGGCCTGTTCACCGACGTACCCGGCGATTATATTAAGAAGCCCATGAAGGATTGTACCGGTAAGGAGATCACTGAAGAGTGGCTGTATCACTTAGGTGTGCCCGTAGAAGATATCGAGGATCTGGCAGAGCACAGCGCAGTCTGCGTACCTACCATGATGCCTTATATCACCGCATTCTTCATGCCCAGAACCAAGGGTGACCGTCCCGATGTCATTCCCGACGGCTGCGTGAACTTCGCTTTCTTAGGTCAGTTCGCAGAGACCCCGAGAGACACCGTATTCACCACAGAGTATTCCGTGAGAACCGCTATGGAGGCTGTCTACGGACTGTTAGGTGTAGACAGAGGTGTGCCTGAGGTATGGGGCAGTGTCTATGACGTCAGAGAGCTTCTGGATAGCAGCGTGAAGCTGATGGATGGCATGTCCCCTCTGGAGATCGAACTGCCCGGACCTTTAAATGCACTGAAGAAGCCGCTGCTCCGCGTAGTGAAAGGCACTGTAGTGGAAAAACTGCTGCGTGACCACAATGTGATCAAAGACGGCATGCTGGATTAGAATTGTATATGGAATAAAAGTGCGAAGACTCCCACCGGAAAAATCCGGTGGGAGTTTTTTAAAAATCATACAAAGAAAGTTGAACAAATGTAAGCGTTTACATAATACTAAAGTACTAGACAAAACAAACAAAAACGTTATGCCTATTTTCAACATTGTGCACGAAAATCGGTACTCTGTCAAAAAATTATCAATTTCGTCTTGATATTCCTTTGGCAGATTGTTACAATATCAAAGTACTAAAAACCGAAGCCGAAATGCTCCGGTAGTGGTTTGGGTTACAAAGTTTTGTCAAAAATATTATAAAAAGGGAGACAAAGAAGTATGAAGAAATGGGTATATTTGTTTACCGAAGGTAATGCAAACATGCGCGAACTGCTTGGTGGTAAGGGTGCGAACCTGGCTGAGATGACCAACATTGGTCTGCCGGTTCCTCAGGGCTTCACCATTACAACAGAGGCATGTACACAGTATTATGAAGATGGACGCGAGATCAATGAAGAGATTCAGGGTCAGATCAACGAGTACATTACTAAGATGGAAGAGATCACCGGCAAAAAGTTCGGCGACCACGAGAATCCTCTGTTAGTATCCGTTCGTTCCGGCGCGAGAGCATCCATGCCCGGTATGATGGATACCATTCTGAACCTTGGTCTGAATGAGACCGTTGTTAACGTAATCGCTGAGAAGTCCGGCAACCCCCGTTGGGCTTGGGACTGCTATAGAAGATTTATCCAGATGTATTCCGACGTTGTTATGGAAGTAGGTAAGAAGTACTTCGAGCAGCTGATCGATGCAATGAAAGAGAAGAAGGGTGTTAAGCAGGACGTTGAGCTTACCGCTGACGATCTGAAGGAACTGGCTGGTCAGTTCAAGGCTGAGTACAAGGCTAAGATCGGTGTAGACTTCCCTGATGATCCTAAGGAACAGCTGATGGGCGCTATCAAGGCTGTATTCCGTTCTTGGGACAACCCTCGTGCAAACGTTTATCGTCGTGACAACGATATCCCTTATTCCTGGGGTACTGCTGTTAACGTTCAGTCTATGGCATTCGGTAACATGGGTGATGACTGTGGTACCGGTGTTGCATTTACCAGAGATCCGGCTACCGGCGCTAAGGGACTGTTCGGTGAGTTCCTGACCAACGCACAGGGCGAGGACGTAGTAGCAGGTGTTCGTACACCTATGAAGATCGCTGAGATGGCTGACAAATTCCCTGAGGCATTTGCTCAGTTCCAGGAAGTATGTAAGACTCTGGAAGATCACTACAGAGATATGCAGGATATGGAGTTCACCGTTGAGCATGGTAAGCTGTACATGTTACAGACCAGAAACGGTAAGAGAACCGCTCAGGCAGCTCTGAAGATCGCTTGTGATCTGGTAGATGAGGGCATGAGAACCGAGGAAGAGGCAGTTGCAATGATCGATCCTCGTAACCTGGATACTCTGTTACATCCTCAGTTCGACACCGCTGCTCTGAAGGCTGCAACTCCTATCGGCAAGGGTCTTGGCGCTTCTCCCGGAGCTGCATGTGGTAAGATCGTATTCACCGCAGAAGATGCAGAAGAATGGCATGCAAGAGGAGAGAGAGTTGTTCTGGTACGTCTGGAGACCTCTCCCGAAGATATCACCGGTATGAAGGCTTCCCAGGGTATCCTGACCGTTCGTGGTGGTATGACCTCTCACGCAGCAGTAGTTGCTCGTGGTATGGGTACCTGCTGTGTATCCGGTTGTGGCGACATCGCTATGGATGAGGAGAACAAGCAGTTCACTCTGGCTGGCAAGACCTTCCATGAAGGTGACTGGCTGTCTATCGATGGTACTACCGGTAACATCTATGATGGCGAGATCAAGACTGTTGACGCTACCATCGCAGGTGAGTTCGGCCGTGTAATGGCTTGGGCTGACAAATATCGTAAGTTAAAAGTTCGTACCAACGCAGATACTCCCGCAGACGCTAAGAAGGCTCGTGAGCTGGGCGCTGAAGGAATCGGTCTGTGCCGTACTGAGCATATGTTCTTCGAAGAGGACAGAATCGCAGCATTCCGTGAGATGATCTGTTCCGATACTGTAGAGGAGAGAGAAGCAGCACTGGAGAAGATCCTGCCTTATCAGCAGAACGACTTCAAGCAGCTGTATGAGGCTCTGGAAGGCAACCCTGTTACCATCCGTTTCCTGGATCCGCCTCTGCATGAGTTCGTTCCTACCGAGGAAGCTGACATTGAGAAGCTGGCTAAGGCACAGGGCAAGAGTGTAGAGACCATCAAGACCATCATCGCTTCCCTGCATGAGTTCAACCCTATGATGGGTCACAGAGGATGCCGTCTGGCTGTTACTTATCCTGAAATTGCCAAGATGCAGACCAAGGCTGTTATCCGTGCGGCAATCGAGGTTAAGAAGGCACATCCCGACTGGAATGTAGAGCCCGAGATCATGATTCCTCTGGTATGTGAAGTGAAAGAGCTTAAGTTCGTTAAGAAGGTAGTTGTAGAGACCGCTGATGCTGAGATCGCAGCTGCTGGTGTAGATATGAAGTACGAAGTAGGTACCATGATCGAGATCCCCAGAGCAGCTCTGACTGCTGATGAGATCGCTAAGGAAGCTGATTTCTTCTGCTTCGGTACCAACGACCTGACCCAGATGACCTTCGGCTTCTCCCGTGATGATGCAGGTAAGTTCCTGAACGCTTACTATGACACCAAGATCTTCGAGAATGATCCGTTCGCTAAGCTGGATCAGGCCGGTGTTGGCAAGCTGATGGAGATGGCTATCAAGCTTGGTAAGCCTGTAAATCCTAAGCTGCACGTTGGTATCTGTGGTGAGCACGGCGGAGATCCTTCTTCCGTAGAGTTCTGCCACAAGATCGGTCTGGATTATGTATCCTGCTCACCTTTCCGTGTACCTATCGCAAGACTGGCTGCTGCACAGGCTGCTATTGCTGATAAGTAAGGAAAGTCGGAAAGACGATCTGAGAGGGTATTACGCAGGTAATAAATTGGGGTATATGAGAATATGACGAGAACCTCATTACTGATAGAAATATCAGTAATGGGGTTCTTTTTTGGAAAAATATTGTGTGGGTGTCATACCGTAGTATTTTTTGAAAACCCGGTAAAAATAGGACACGCTCTGGAAACCGCAGGTCTTGCTGATGACAGAGAGGGGATTGCCGCCCTGTTCCATCTGGTGTATGGCGTGACGGAGGCGAAGCTTATTAATATATTCTTTTACGGTGAGAGATTCCGTCTGCCGGACAGCCCTGTGGACATAACTCTCGGAGACTCCACAGGATTCGGCGATATCCCGGACGGTCTGAATCGTGGTGTAGTTGGAGGTAATATAATTAATGATCCGCTGAAAACCGGAGGCTTTATTCTCACTGACGGGAATATCATTATCTAACGGATACTGATGACGAAAATCGTTGAGATCTGTAAGAATCTGTGCCAATAACAGGTAGGCAGTGGAAGATTTGCAGCAGGAAGCTGCGTTCCAGTCGAGGAGCTTTTGTCTGTAATCCTCAGGTATGAAAATGATCGGTGCCTTGAAACAGGTCAGATAGGAAGATACTACGACGGGTAAAAAGTATTTTTCCAGGTAGGCTTTTGAAAAATGAATGCAGATCCCGGTATAATCCGTGTCACCGACACTTCGGTGAGAGATATTGCTCTCAAACAGGCTTGCCATGCCGGCTTCTACCCGGTAGGTGATATCGCCGATGGTAACCAGACGCTCTCCGGAGAGCAGAATATAGATTTCATAGTTGGTGTGGTGATGCGAATAGGGCATGGACCACCCTTTTTTTGTATCTTCATAGGATATTTCAAAATCTTCGTATAAAAAAGTTCTTCTATCTGTCATTTCTGATTCACTCCTTCACACATATTATATCAAAAAAAGTTCAGGATAATGCAATAGATATAAAAAATAGTTCACGATAGTGAATTTAAAACACTAAAAGTAAGCTATATAATGATTCCGTAATGAAGAAGAAAAATATCAGAAAAATTACTGTGGATTTACTATGGAATTTTTCTGTACCGAAAAACGCTTGTGGGATGGAGTCATATATGAAAATATTGTTGGATGGAAGCTGGCACGTGGAACTGGAGGACGGAACCACGGGACAGATGGATCTGCCGGGAACATTGGATGAGAACGGGATCGGACATCGAGATGTGGGAGCGAATCAGTGGCATCCGGATGCGGCGTTGGGGAATGCAGAGGAAGAGATAGATAAAGATGCACCGATCGCTACAAGATTTACCAGGCGGCATACCTATGAAGGAAAAGCACGGATCAGCCGCAGAATAAAAATACCGGAATATGGCATGGAGCGGCTGTTCGTACGAGTGGAACGGGCGCGTGCGCTGCGATTGTTTGTGGATGGAGCAGAAAGCTGCATCTTTCGGCAGGGAACGCTGAGTACACCTTACATTTTTGAACTGACCGGAGTGACACCGGGAGAACATGAATTTACGTTTCTTTCGGATAACAGCTACCCGGGAATGCCAAAAACTGCTATCTGCTATTCTTCCGCGGCAACAGATGAGACACAGACGAACTGGAATGGGATACTTGGCGAATGCAGCATGTATACCCGACCGCAGAATTTTATAGACAGTCTCCGAGTATATCCGAGAGCGGTAAAAAAGGAAGAGAAAAATAAAGCAGATAGCTATGTGATAGATGTCTGTGTGGAGCTGGCACCGGGCGCAAAGGAAATATTAATAGATGCAAAAATGGTATTACAGTCAGAGACTCTGGCAGCAGGAAACTTAGAAAATACTCAGAAACTGACGGAGATTTTCGGTTGCGCCGGGGAGAACTTAATGGAAACCGGAGCCGAGGCACAAGAGAATCAGAAAACAGTGGAAATCTGGTTCCGAAATCTGCCCCTGCGGGAGAATGTGAAGCTGTGGGACGAAGCCGAAGGCAATCTCTATGAGATGGCGGCAATCCTAGACAGTGGTATGGCGGCAGAGTATGGGGACGATATCGTCGACGAGTGCCAGATCCGTTTCGGCATCCGCTCCTTTGGCGATAACGGCAGTGGCAGGCTGGCGCTGAATGGCAGGACAATTTTTCTGCGGGGTGAGGCAAATTGCGCAGAATATCCGGAGACCGGACATCCACCCATGACGATTCCGGAATGGAAAGAGATGTTATTAAAATATCGCAGTTATGGAATAAACTGTGTAAGATTCCATTCCCACTGTGAGCCGGAAGCAGCTTTTGCGGCAGCGGATGAGCTGGGGATGCTGTTGCAGCCGGAGCTGTCTCATTGGGATCCGAAGAATGCCTTTGGAACGGAGGAAAGTTACCGGTATTACCGGGCAGAACTTACAGCGATTTTGAAAACTTATGCCAATCATCCCTCTTTTGTAATGCTGACACTGGGCAATGAATTGCAGACTCAGGGCGAGGGCAGAGAGCGGATGCGGGAACTGGTCAGAACGGCGAAAAGACTGGATCCTACCAGGCTGTATGCGGACGGATCCAATGCGTTCTATGGCGAAGAAGGTTGTGACCCGGAGAACGATTTCTATACTTCCCAATGCTGTAAGGACGCGGTGATCCGGGGAACTTTTTCCGGTATGCGGGGGTATCTCAATGAAAACTATCCCTCCGCAGATCAAACCTATGATGAGGCAATGACAGAGATACGAAAAGAGTATCAGAAGCCGGTATTCAGTTTTGAAGTGGGGCAGTTCGAAGTGTTGCCGGATTTTGAGGAGCTGGAAAGCTTTCATGGAATATCGGATCCGGTGAATCTGAAACTGATCCGGAAGCGGGTTGAGGAACGGGGACTTTTACCCGTATGGAAAAAATATGTGGAAGCCACCGGCGAACTGTCCAGACTGGCATACCGGGAGGAAATTGAAGCAGCCATGCGGACGAGAGAACTTTCCGGGATTTCACTTTTGGGATTGCAGGACTTCCCGGGACAGGGGACGGCACTGGTGGGCATGATGAACTCTCATATGGAATCGAAACCGTATCTCTTCGCCAGACCGGAGCGGTTCCGGGAGTTTTTCAGAGAGAGCCGTATTTTCGTGAAATTGCCCCGCTATACCTATGAAGAGGGAGAATATCTGACAGCGGAAGTAGAAGTGGCAAATTTTGGAAAAGAGAGCATCAGCGGTGAGCTTGTCTGGACGTTGGGGTATCGGGACTGTGCCGTGAATACCGGAAGCGGGAAGTTTCTATACGGCCGGGCAGACAGGCAAAAAAACTGTCCTCCGGGGACTTATACTTCACTGGGAAGACTGGACATTCCTCTGGAGGTCAAGGGAGTATCGGCGGCATTCATGCTGACGGTGAGCATGGGTGACTGCACCAGTACCTATCCTGTGTGGGTCTATAAAAAAACAAGCCCGGAATGTCCGAAAAATGTATACGAAACGAGAGTATTTGATGAGCAGACGAGAGCAGTGCTTCAAAACGGCGGAAGAGTCTATCTGTCTCCGGACGCGGACGAAGAGAGCCTGCCGTATTCCATAAAAACACAGTTTACGACAGATTTCTGGTCGGTGGGAACTTTCGCGGATCAGGAGGGCGGTATGGGGCAGCTCATAGATACGGAACATCCGATTTTTAAGGAATTCCCCACGGATTTTCACACGGACTGGCAATGGTGGATCATGGCAACGAAGCGGGCGGTGATTCTGCCGCATCCCATGAAGATGATCATTACGGAGATGGACAGCTATGCTTTTTTACGTCCCATGGCACAACTGATAGAGTTTCGATGCCTGAAGGGAAAAGTATTGCTATCCACCATGGAATTGCATAAGAGTCAGCAGTATCCGGAGGCGAGGGCACTGCAGGCGGCAATTTATACATATCTGTCGGGAGAGAATTTTGAACCGGCGGAGGAATTAACGGAAGAAGAGTTAAGCACACTGGTGCGAGGTTAAAAATATACGGGCGGCCCAAAGAAGCTGTTCGGAGATAAAAGGAGGAAACCATGAATAAGGTTCAGGTCTGGGAAGAAAAAGTGATCATTCCCACATACGAAGCAGGAAATCCGGATAAGAATCCGATGTTTTTGGAGAAACGTGTCTATCAGGGAAGCTCGGGAAGGATCTATCCCCACACGGTGATCGAGAAGATCAGCGATGAGAAAGTGGATAAGGAGTATACAGCACTTTTTCTGGAGAACGATTATCTGAAAGTAATGATGCTGCCGGAGCTGGGAGGCAGGATCCAGAGAGCTTATGACAAGACAAATGGCTATGATTTTATCTATTACAATCATGTCATCAAACCGGCGTTAGTGGGACTGGCGGGACCTTGGATATCCGGAGGTATTGAGTTCAACTGGCCGCAGCATCACAGACCCAGTACCTTTGATCCGGTGGAATATACCTATGCGGAAAATGAGGACGGAAGTGCGACAGTCTGGATGGGAGAGATCGAGAACATGTTCCGGACAGAGGGCGTGTTGGGCGTGACTTTGTATCCGGATAAGGCATATATCGAATTGTCGGCAAAGCTGTATAACCGCACGAAAATGCCCCAGACCTTCCTGTGGTGGGCGAACCCTGCAGTAGCGGTAAATGATGACACCATCTCCGTATTTCCGGAGGATGTGACGGCGGTATATGACCACGGCAAGCGGGATGTTATCAGTTTCCCCTATGCGGAGGGAACCTACTATAAGCACAAATACGATCATGTGAATATCGCACAGTATAAAAATATTCCGGTTCCCACCTCCTATATGGCATACCGTTCGGATTATAATTTTATCGGGGAATATGATTACGGAAAACAGGCAGGACTTCTGCACGTGGCAGATCATCATATTGCTCCCGGGAAAAAGCAGTGGACCTGGGGATGCGGAGAATTCGGCAAAGCATGGGACCTTGCACTGACCGACGAGGACGGTCCGTACATCGAACTGATGACAGGCTGTTTTACGGATAATCAGCCGGACTTCACCTGGATCCAGCCCCAGGAGACCAAGAATTTCAAACAGTATTTTATGCCCTATAAAAATATCGGCTATGTGAAAAATGCTACGATCGATGCGGCGGTGAATGCGGAGTATGATGAGACTAAGGGGCAGCTTACGGTATCGGCCTATACCACGTCCGTGCAAAAAGGAGCACGGATACTGCTGACATTGCCGGGAGAAAACGGCAGACAGGAAAAGGTACTGTATGAGGAAACCTCAGATCTGTCACCGGAGAAAACTTATGAAGTGAAGATTGACCGTGAAAAATTGCAACAGATACCGGCATGTACAGAGGGAGAGCAGAATGGCACAGAGGTACTCTGCGGCCTACGGGTATGTGTTTGTGCCGCAGATGGGAGAGAACTGGTCTCTTACCATTTTCCGAAAAAAATTGAAGCAGAAGTGCCGGAACCGGCGAAGGCAGCACCGCTTCCCGAAGCGTGTGAAACCACGGAGGATCTGTTCCTCTACGGTTTACATGTGGAACAATACCGGCATGCCACTTATCATCCCGAGGATTATTATCTGGAGGGGCTGCGCAGGGATCCTACCGATATCCGCCTGAACAATGCCTATGGAAGATGTCTGCTTAAAAAGTGTGATTTTGCCGGGGCGGAAAAGTATTTTCGGAAGGCAGTGGAGAAGGCTATTCGTTCCAATCCGAACCCTTACGATTATGAGCCGTACTATAATCTGGGACTTTCTCTGAAATATCAGGGGAAAGAAAAAGAAGCTTACGATGCTTTTTACAAAGCCATCTGGGGCGACAGTTTCCAAGCTCCCGGATTCTATGAACTTGCCTGCCTGGATGCGAAAGCGGGAAGATATGCAGAGGCTCTGGAGCATGTAAACGAATCTATTCTCAGACAGTACCAGTGCATGAAAGCCCGGGCGTTGAAGGAAAATATTTTAAGAAAAATGGGCAGAGTGCTGGAAGCGGAAGAATTACATAAGGAGAGCCTGAAGATCGATCCGCTCTATGACAGACGGCCGGAGAAGATCAACCATAACACCCTGCTGGAGCTGATGATCGATCTCTATGAGGCAGGAGACTACGCACAGGGAATCGCCCTTGCAAAAAAATGGGTGGAACAACAGAACGTATCACGGCAAGAGGATATTTATCCGCTGGTATATTATTATATTGCTTACGGATACCAGAACCTGCATAGGAAAGAAAATACGAAACAGACAAATCATTACATGACAGCGTATGTGACACTGGGAGAAAATGCGGTAGCGGACGGCTGTTTCCCTCACAGAACGGAAGATTATATCGTATTAAAGAGTCTGGCAGATGATTATTATCTGGATATGGTTTACTATTATCTGGGCTGCCTGCTCTATGACAGGAGAGCGTACGGCGAGGCCATAGCGGATTATGAAGAAGCTGCGCTTAGGTACCCGGATTTCCCGACGGTACACAGGAATCTGGCACTGGCATATTACAATGTGAAAAAGCAGCCGCAGAGAGCGTACGAGGAAATGGAGAAAGCTTTTGCGCTGGATGAGACGGATGCCAGAGTGTATCTGGAACTGGATCAGCTGAAAAAGCGTCTGAATGTTCCCGTGAAAGAACGATGGAGTGATATGGAAAAACATTTTGACCTGGTGGAAAGCAGGGATGATCTGTATCTGGAGTACGTGACACTTTTAAACACTCTGGGAGAATCTGAGAAGGCTCTCAATCTGATCAAAGCAAGGAAGTTCCATCAGTGGGAAGGCGGCGAAGGCAAAGTGGCAGCCCAGTACCTGACCGCCTTGTATCAGCTGGCAAAAGCGGCTGCGGCAGAAGGAGAATATGTAGAAGCCAAAACAATTCTCCTGCAGGCAGTGGATGAATATCCCCAAAATCTGGGAGAAGGGAAATTGGAGTCTGCACAGGAAAATAATCTGTACTACCTACTGGGACTGGCGCAGGAAAAGCTGGGAGAGACAGAGGAAGCTTTCGCAAGTCTTACGAAAGCCTGTCACGGAGAGTCGGAGCCGGTGGGCATGATGTATTACAATGATCAGCCCCCCGAGATGATCTATTATCAGGGACTGGCGTACAGAAAGCTTGGAAACGAAGAACAGGCGGTTCGCAGATTTAGAAAGCTGGTGGAGTATGGCAGAGAGCATATAGAGGAGAATGTAAAAATAGACTATTTTGCGGTATCCCTGCCGGATCTGCTGATCTTTGAGGAGAACCTGGACGAGCGGAACCGGAAGCATTGTCTGTTCATGATGAGCCTGGGACTTAAAGGACTGGGACGGTCAGACGAAGCGGAAAAGTGTGCGGAAGAACTACTTGCCATGGACAATGCTCATCAGGGAATCTGGGTACATGATCTGTAAAAAAGCTTGAAAAGAAAGACTTGAATAGGAAGGCTTTTGAGGAAAGGATTACAAAATGAAAAACATGGAAAAAGAAGTATATAGCTATAACAGCGAATACTTAACCTGCAACGCCAGACCGATCCTGCCCATCATGGGAGAATTCCATTTCTCCCGCTATCCGGAAGAGGAATGGAAAACAGCACTTAAGAAGATGCAACAGGGCGGTGTAGACATCGTTGCTACGTACGTGTTTTGGATCCACCATGAGGAAGCGGAAGGTGAGTGGGATTTCTCCGGTAGAAGGAATCTGAAGGCGTTTTTGAGTTGCTGTCAGGAAACCGGGATGAAAGTATGGCTGCGTATCGGCCCGTGGGCACACGGAGAGTGCAGGAACGGCGGTTTCCCAGACTGGCTGGTGGAGAAAGAAAAGCGGGGCAAACTGTCTCTTAGAACGGATGATCCGCAGTATCTCAAGTATGTGGACCTCTTTTTTACCAAGATTGCCGAGCAGGCGGATGGGTATATGCATAAGGACGATGGTCCCGTCATCGGCATTCAGATCGAGAATGAGTACGGGCATGCCGGTGGCCCTTCCGACAGGGAAGAGGGCATGGCGCATATGCGCACACTCAGAGCTATGGCGGAGAAAAAGGGACTGACCGCTCCCTATTTTTCAGCGACCGGATGGGGAGGCGCTTATGTGCCGGAAAACTTCCTGCCGGTGCTTGGCGGGTATGTGGATGCTCCGTGGGCGAATCATACCCACGAACTTGCGGCAAGCGAGAATTTCCTGTTTCAGCCTTTTCACGACGATGCAAATATTGCATCGGATTTCGCCGAAGGACAGAGTGGTTTTACCTTTGATACGTCAAAATTCCCTTACCTGACGGCGGAACTGGGTGGGGGACTGCAGGTGACGGCGCACAGACGCACCTACCCTTACCCGGACGATATCGAGGCACAAACGATCTGCATGTTGGGAGCAGGGGCAAATCTGATCGGGTATTATATGTACCACGGCGGCGTGAATCCTGACGGAAAATATACCACCCTGCAGGAGTCGAAGGCAACCGGCTATGCCAATGATCTTCCTGTGAAAAGCTATGATTTTCAGACGTGCCTGCGGGAAAACGGTCTGCCGTCAGAAAGTTATTATCGACTGCGCAAACACCATATTTTTATCAAAAATACAGAAGAACTGCTGGCACCGGCGAAAGTGTATCTGCCGGATAATATCCCCGAGCCCATGGGTGCAGAAGATATGGAGACATTGCGGGCAGCGTTCCGCTATAATAAAACGGCGGACTGCGGGTTCTTATTTATCAATAATCACCAGAGAAAACGGAAAATGACGGAGAAACAGATCACACCGGAAAAGCCATTACAGTTTACGGTGACAGATGTTGAAGGAACACAGAGGCAGATTATTTTCGACCGGATCCATGTAAGGACGGATGCGATTCTGGTGCTGCCTTACAATCTGCCGGTGGTGATACGGGGAGAGCAGTTCAGGCTTCGGAAAACCAATGCCTCTTATCTGGGATGCTTTGGCGGAACTTATTATTTCTATACGGATGAGGAGCCGGAGGATATTTATTTCGAGTGGAGTGATGGCAAAGATCATGCGGAAGCGGTAAGGATCCTTACCATACACGATGCGGAGCATTTTTGTTATATGCAGGAAGGGGCAGATGAAAAGGGCAAGGTGAGTCTGCTGCAGGATCTGCACTTTACGGAAGCCGGTAAGGTGCGGATCACGGATGGCGGACAGGCAGTGGAAAGCATCTGGAATGTATATGGTCAAACAGAACCGAACGTCTATGAATTAACCTTGGAATATGAGTATCACCCGGCGGATGCACTGTCAGGTGATGTCTGGCTGGAATTGGATTTCGGCGGGGACTGCGCACGCTTGTATCAGGACGGAAAACTGATTGACGACTGGTTCTCCAATGGTGAACTATGGCGTGTGGCTCTGAAACGTTACGACTGCCCGACACATCTGACCCTGGAACTGGATCCGTTCAAAATGGATGTCTATTACGATCTGCCTCCGAAGCGGGAGATGCGTCTGGCAGGGGCGAGACTGCTGCAGTTGAGTTGACCGGAACCCGGTTTGGCGGGACTCATTTGGGAAACAGAAGGATAAAAAAGAGGACACGTATATGAAAGATATGACACAGGGCAAACCATTAAAACTGATCATTGGGTTTGCCGTACCGATGCTGATCGGCAACATATTCCAACAGGTATATAATGTGGCGGACACAGTAATCGTGGGAAGGTTTTTGGGCGAGAGTGCTCTGGCGGGGGTAGGCAGTACGGGAACGCTGACTTATTTTCTGCTGGCGCTGGTCAGTGGCATGTGCAACGGTGCCGGACTGGTGGTGGCACAGTGCTTTGGCTGTGGTAATAAGGAGAGACTGGCGAAGACGGTGACGGCACTTGTCTGGGTGGCGGGCATGCTGACCGGCATCATGTCACTCATCGGAATCTTCGGCGCGGAATTTTTCCTCCGGCTCTTAAGTGTGCCGGAGAATGTCATGGGCTATTCCGCAGAATATCTGCATATCATCTATACTTTTGTGTTCGGCAGTGTGATCTATAACGGATGTGCGGCGATACTAAACAGTGTGGGAGATTCCAGGACTCCGCTGCGGGCAGTGATTGCTTCGTCTGCAGTGAATATTGCCTTTGACTTATTTTTCATCATTGTGTGCAAAATGGGAGTAGCGGGAGCAGCTTATGCTACGATTCTGGCGCAGTGCACTTCAGCGGTGATCTGTTTTATAAAAGTGTGGAAAACGAGAGAAGAGATCGGATTATCCCTGATGAAGTGGAAGCCGGAAGCCGGTTATGTCCAACTGGTGGTAAAGACCGGATTCCCGGCGGCGTTTCAGTCCTGCATGATCGCTTTAGGCGGCATGAGTGTACAGAGACTGGTGAATTCCTTTGGCTCGTCCACCATGGCAGCTTACGTGGCGGCAAATCGTGTGGACAGTGTGGCGATTCAGGTCATCGTCTCTATCGGAACGGCACTTTCGGTATTTACCGGGCAGAATATTGCAAAGAATCAGTATGACAGGATCCGGGAAGCACTCTATAAGACGCTGGGTGTCATGGTGGGAGCAAGTATTTTTATTGCCTCCATGGTACTTATTTTCCGGGTGCAGTTAATGACGCTGTTTTTGGATGCAAACGAATCGGGAGAAGCTATCGGCATCGGCTGTACGTATCTTACGATCATCGGCGTGGCCTATGTGATCGCCGGCGTAATGCAGAGCTATCAGAATGTGATACGTGGCGCCGGAGATGTGAATACCTGCATGGTAGCAGGCTTAACGGAACTGACTGGCAGAATCGTGTTCGCGTATCTGTTGTCCGGAATCTTAGGCGTGACGGGAATCTGGATCGCCACACCTCTGTCCTGGAGCTGCGGGTGCATCATTCCCGTGATCCGGTATTACTCCGGCAAATGGAAACACAAACGCCTGGCTTAATGGCCGGAGCTACCGGAATGCAGAGTGCGGTTATTCCGGACGCATCCATCCGGCGAATTCCAGAATGGACTGGTTTTCCGCTTTTTTCTCGCTCTGCTGCATCTGCTTGCGGTACTCTCTGGGAGACATCTGCATCAGCTTGGCGAAGTAGCGGTTAAAGCTGGACACAGAATGGAAGCCCACCATTTCGGAGATGTCGAGAATGGAATGCTCCGTGCTTCGTAACAGGATACAGGATTTCAGGATCCGGGTATTGTTCACATAGTCCAACGGGGAGGTGCCCATGATATCGTGGAAGACCCGGCGGAAATGAGTGGGGCTCCAATGACACAGCTCTGCCAGATATTCGATGGTAAACTGTTGCATATAATTTTTCTCAATATATTCCAGAGCGGGTGAGATCACCAGAGAGTTTTCGGCGATCTCACCCTCTTTTTTGCGGTCCTGTAGGGCTAGGATCTCGGGAGAGCCCGGCTTCGCAGTGTCGGGATTGGCACCTCCGAGACTTTCAATCCGGTACAACTCAATATAGAGGGAACACAACAGACTTCTGGCACTGATCTGGTAACAGGGATTCTGTTCCTCCAGTTCATGGATGATATGAGACACCAGATAGTTGATATGAGGGAAAGTATCCTGACTGAAAATATAACGGAAGCATGGGAAACCATCTGTGGACAGGTCGTAATTTTTCCAGGAAGCGGGGAGAAGATTGTGAAACAGCTCCCTCGGATCCAGAAACAGATAGGACCAGTGGCTCCTGGTACCGGGAGTACTGTAAGTGGTGTGCGGGACGTTGCGGGGCAGGATAGTGACATCACCGGCATGGAAGGACTGCTTGTCGCCGTTGATCTCTAACGTGCCGCTGTCGGAATGACAGAGTCCGATCTCCAGACAATTATGGAAGTGAAGACTTCCGCTGGGGATATCCGAGATCTTCCAATAATCACCGGACAGAAGCAGTACGGGGAATTGCATGGGAAGATAGTAGCTTCTGTATTCTGTAACCACTCGCTTGGATTTTGCCATTTTCAACCTCCTGTGGATCTTATATAAATCCATTGTGCATCCTGTATGACACTGTGAAAAAACGGTTCACAGCCATGGAAATAATGCCTATACATTATATATAACAATTAAACTGGACAAAATCAACCATTATATTGTATAAATAATAAGTGCGCTTTTGGAATCGTTCTCGGAAATGAGATTAAAAATGGTTAAAAATATTGAAAAATGTGGGCTTTTCTTGAAAAATATATGTTATAAAATCAAATAACAAACGCAATAAGGCAAAATACGAAAAACGAACATGTTTAATAATAGTCGTTTTTGCATAGTTTTCTATAACGTTTGATTAGAAAAATGTGACAACATGTATGATAATATGCTTACAAGGTTACAAAAAGTGTACAAAATGACGAGAAAACATAACTGACACTTGAGGAGGTTCGATATGGCGAAGAAGAATGCAGCCAATGTGGCGGGGGTGAAAACGAAAACCACTTGGAAACAAGCTTTTAAAAGAGACTGGCAGTTGTATCTGCTTCTGTTGTTTCCACTGATCATGGTAATTGTATTCAGCTACGGTGCTTACCCGGGACTGCGGATGGCCTTCATGGATTACAAACCGGCGAAGGGATATGCAGGCAGTGAATGGGTGGGAATGAAGACATTCATTAAAATATTCAAGGATGCCGACTTCATGAGAGCGCTTCGCAACTCCGTAGTGTTCAATCTGGCAGACCTGTTAGTGGGTTTCCCGATGCCGATCATTCTGGCACTGATCCTGAATGAATTAAGATATCCCAGATTCAAAAAGGTATCCCAGACGATCCTGTATCTGCCGCACTTCCTCTCCTGGGCCATCATCGGAAGCGTAGCGATGACAATGTTCCGCCCCAACTCCGGTCTGGTGAATATCCTGTTAACCAACATGGGAGTGATCTCCGAAGGAATTCCGTTCCTGAATGAGAAATGGCACTGGGCAATCACTTATCTGCTGATCGGTGTATGGCAGACAATGGGATGGGGCACCATCCTCTACCTGGCAGCGATCACCGGTATCAACGGAGAACTGTACGAAGCAGCCATGATCGACGGTGCGAACCGTTGGAAGAGAATGTGGCACATCACACTTCCCGGTATCAAGAGCACAGTAGTAACCCTGTTGATCCTAAACCTCGGACGTGTCATGGGAAGTAACTTAGAGCGACTGACGGCGTTAGAAAACTCGCAGGTCAAGGACTTCCAGTATCAGCTGGCTGTCTACATATACAATAAAGGTATTGGAGCCGGAAAGTTCAGTGCGGCGACCGCGGTTGGTCTGTTCCAGTCACTGATCGGACTGATCCTGGTTCTGTTATCTGATAAATTTGCCAAGAAGCTTGGCGAAGACGGATTACTGTAGGAGGTGAGAGCGATGAAGAAAAAAGAAGTGAATATCAACGAAGAATCTACCTCCGCAGGCGGAGCTCATGCGGTCAACAAATTCCGCATCAGTGATTTTGTCATGATGGCAGTGATCGTTATCCTCTGCGCCAGCTGCGTATTACCTTTCCTGCATGTGGCAGTGAAATCCATTTCCGGCAATACCGCAGTAATGTCCAAGAGCGTTTACTTCTGGCCCAAGGATATCACCTTCGATGCTTATAAGAAGGTGTTTGCAGACAACTCCATGACCTATTCCATGATCTTCTCGGTGATCGTTACCGTGATCTTCACGGCTCTGGGAATGCTGGTATGTACCTGCGCCGCTTACCCGCTCTCCAAGAAGCGGTTGAAAGGTAAAAAGTTACTGACATTCCTGTTGATGGTACCGATGTACTTCAGCGCCGGCATCATCCCCAGCTACCTGTTATATCAGAAGCTGCATGTGCTGGATACCATGTGGGTATTGATCTTACCTCTGATCTATTCCCCGTACAACATGCTGATCATGAAGAACTACTTCCAGAGTACAATTCCCGACAGCCTGGAAGAATCCGCTTTCCTGGATGGCGCAAGCAACTTCCAGATCCTGAGCAGGATTGTGTTACCGCTGTCCAAACCGATCCTGGCAACGTTGTCTCTGTTCTACGCCGTAGGCCGTTGGAACTCCTACGCAGACAACATGTACTACACAAAGAGTGCTGATCTGAAGCTGATCCAGTACAAGTTGTATCAGCTGGTTGCATCCGCAGCGGAAGCGCAGACTTCCTCCCTGGCAGATACCGGTAGTGCGATTCAGTCCACTCCCGAAGTGTTACAGGCAGCCAGCATCATGTTCGTAACAATTCCTATCATTATCATCTACCCGTTCCTGCAGAAGTATTTCGTACAGGGTACTATGATCGGAGCAGTAAAGGGTTAAGAGAAACAAAAGCAACCATGTTAGTTTTCCCCGAAGCTGGGGGTACACATAAAACTATGTATTTAAAACAAGGAGGATTGAGTTATGAAGAAGAATACTCTTCACAAGGTAATGGCAACGGCACTGGTTGGTGCTATGGCAATGGGAACTCTGACCGGATGCGGTGGGAGTACTGACGCAGGTGCGGATACTTCCACAAAGGATACCGCAGCGGTAAGCACAGAAGCAAGCACAGATGCAGGAACTTCCACAGCAGTAGCGGGTATTGATGGATGGGAGCCTTTCGCAGACAATGTTACTCTGCAGATCCCCGTATACGATCGTGGTTCTTCCGGAAACGGATGCTCCGATGTAGAGAACAACTACTGGACCAAATGGGTACAGGAGAATTTCGGTGACAAGTACAATATCACTGTAGAATATGTAGGAATTACCCGTAGCGACGTTATGACCGATTACGCTATGCTGGCAGCAAGCCAGAGCCTTCCTACGATCTGTATGGAATATGACTATGATAAGCTGGCAAGCTGGCAGGCAGACGGCTATCTGCAGACCTACGATGTAGAAGAGTTCAAGCAGATTGCCCCCACCTACTGGGAGACCATGGTAGAGCATGGCAACGACGCTTACACCAAGCTGTCTGATGAAGATTATCTGGTACTTGGTTACAGACCTTACGGCAATACCACTTATACCTGGTGTACTTTCTATCGTCAGGACTGGTTGGAGGAAGCAGGATTTTCTGAGTATCCTGTTGGCGACAACACCAAGCTGTTAGAGCTGTATGCAAAACTGGTAGAAAATGGTCACAAGTATCCCTTAAGCGGTAAGAAAGTAAGCGGTGCAGGTATCGACCAGAACTACGGTTACAGAGATTATCCTCAGGATGAGACTACATGGGCAACCACCGGTGACTATCAGATTCCCTCACTGTCCACGGAAGCTCAGAAGAGATTCTTAAAATGGGAGAACGAGCTGTACAACGATGGTTACTACAATCCTGAGTACTACTTAAGAGATGCTTCCGAGGCAGAGGCAGACTTCATCAACGGTGAAGCATTTACCTGGACCGGATATGTATCTTCTACCATGAACGTACTGAATTCCTTCTATGAGACCAACCCCGATGGCAAGCTGGCAGTAGCAGTTACTCCTTCTACCTGGACACAGGATGAGAGCTGGGGATCTTCCGCTTCTTACAGACCCGGAACCAACTTTGGTATGATGATCGGCTTCGCTAACGATGCTACCGAGGATGAAGTAAAAGCAGCTATGATGTATCTTGAGTGGCTGAACCAGCCCGAGAACCTGTTCACCATGCAGTGGGGTATTGAAGGCGTGAACTTCAACTACGATGACAACGGTGATCCCGTAGCAGTAGCAGATCAGACCGGTCTGGATGAGCAGCAGGGTCACAACAACAACGTAGACTACTGGTGTGCAGTAACCGCAGTCAAGACTCTTGGTTCTATCGAGAAGGACATCAAGGCAATCACCCCTCAGGGTATTCCTCAGGACTTCTATGACCAGATTCTGGCTAACTATAACGGACAGGTTGCTATCTACGAAGCAGGCAAGGCTAACTCTGACTGTCTGTTCGCAACCTCTATTGATGCAGTAACCGAGTACAATCAGACTCTGTATGATCTGTACACTGAGTATCGTGATAAGCTGACCATGTGCTCTAAGGATCAGTTCGACGCTCTGTATGACGAACTGAGCCAGAAGTACCTGGAGGCAGGTTACCAGGAAGTGATCGATCAGAGACAGGAAGCTCTGGACAACGGTCAGACCACCAGACTTCAGTAATTGAAAAGATAAAGTTTTAAAGTAAGTACATACAGCCCCCCGGCATGATCTGCTTGGGGGCTGTATTAAAAAGGTATAAAAAAAGATAAGCTTATGCTTTTTTTCGACAGACATAGTTGGTTTTTGAACCCCGACATCATATAATGTACCCAAAGTATGGCTGCGGAAAAAGAGTATAAACGACAAAGCCTGACAAGAACGGAGGAAATGAAATGTTAAAACTGGAATATGATAAGAAAGAAATAGAGGAAGTCATTGATAAAATTGTGAAAAAGACCATGAATATGGATCTCACCTGGGACTGGCCCTGTGGTGTGGCATATTACGGAATCAGTGATGCTTATGAGAAGACCGGGAAAAAGGAATATCTGGAACTGTTAAAGGATCGTATTGACGAACTGATCGATCTGGGACTGCCCAAGGTATGGACCGTAAATGCCTGTGCTATGGGACATTGTCTGATTACCTTATACCGGGCAACGGGAGAGCAGCAGTATCACGATATTCTCATGAGCAAGATCGCTTATCTGAGAAAAGATGCCCTGCGCTTTGGAGATCATGTACTACAGCATACGGTATCTGCCAACAATGATTTCCCGGAGCAGTGCTGGTGCGACACCTTGTTCATGGCGGCATTTCTGATGCTGCGTGTGGGGGTATTGGAACAAGATGAAGAACTAATAGATGATGCACTGAACCAGTATTACTGGCATATCAAATATTTACAGAACCCCAGCAGTGGGCTCTGGTATCACGGCTATGACAATATTGCCGGAGACCATATGTCCGGTATTTATTGGGGAAGAGCGAATGCCTGGGCGGCATTTACCATGTCACAGGTAGGGGGCATCCTGCCCCAGTGCTATCTGTATCCCAAGTATATCGATGTGGCAGGTTCTCTGAATGAGCAGCTGGCAGCATTGAAGGTATACCAGACAGAGAACGGACTGTGGAGAACTGTGGTGGATGATCCGGAGTCTTATGAAGAGATATCCGCATCTGCAGGAATTGCCGCAGCAATGCTGACCAGAGGTAATCCTTTACATAGCAAATACATCAATAAGGCAATCAAGGGGCTGCTTGCCAACGTAAGTGAGGACGGTAAGGTAATGAATGTCTCCGGCGGTACCGCTGTTATGAGAGACAAGGAAGGCTATCGAGGAATCCCCAAGGCGTATATCCAGGGCTGGGGGCAGGGACTGGCATTATCATTTTTTGCAACTTTGTTAGTATCCGACGAGATTGAGAAGGACGGTGCGTTATAAATGTTTCGCAGAAATTTTCTGTTCGGGAAGGATGGAGGAACTGCCAATCTGATCGACGTGGGCAGTGACGACCTCTATCAGCCCGGGAAAGGCTATGGCTTTGTAACAGAGAAAAAAAGAAGAGAACAGGAAGGACTGCAGATCCGGGAACTGAATTCGTCTTTTGAACCGATGTACTGGTATCAGAACGAGAATCTGACCTTCCTTAGAGAAGATGAGAATGGCTGCTATCTGGATTCCACAGAAGAAGTGGCAGTCCTGGAGGCACAGTCAGGAGAAAAAATGCCGGGTTCTCCCAGACGGATCCCGTTACTCTTCAAAGTGGATGTGCCCAGACAGGGCAATTATAAGGTCACGCTGACAATCCGCTCCGAGGAAGAGATGGGAGAGGTATTGATCTTTACCGGTAGAAGACGTCTTGCTTTTCGCGGCAGAGTACAGGCAGGAGAGTTCACTTATACCATGGCGGTGAATGTCTGCGATATTGTACCGGTGGGGTATTCGCATATTTTTGCGGATAAGACCGTGGACATTGCGGTGCTGGCAGACAGACCAAGAATCAGTGCTCTTACGGTGGAAGAGATGAATTGTCCCACCGTATATCTGGCAGGAGATTCCACAGTGACGGATCAGTCCGGAGATTATCCCTATTATCCCGGTACCTGTTACTGTGGCTGGGGACAGATGCTTCCGGCATATCTGGATGCCAGACTTTCCGTGTCGAACCATTCTCATTCGGGATTGACCACAGATACGTTCCGCAAGGAGGGACATTATGCGGTGATCGAACAGTACAGCAGACCCGGCGATTATGTATTTTACCAGTTCGGTCACAATGACCAGAAGCTTCCAAAGCTGCAGGCAAAGGACGGCTATCAGGCGAATCTGCATCGCTATATCAAAGAGAATCAGGCAAGGGGTGTCTATCCGGTACTGGTAACACCCATTGCAAGAAATACCTGGAGATTGCGGGACCAGACCTATCTGGATCTGTTGGAGGAATTCGCAGATGTGTGTCTGGAGCTGGGAGCACAGTACAATATTCCCGTGCTGGATCTCCATGCCCACAGTAAGGAATACGTTCTGGAAAAGGGATTACAGGATGCAAAACCCATCTTTTTCCCGGGAGATTATACGCATACCAATGACTTCGGCGCTTACAAAATGGCCGGTTATGTGGCGGAGGAGATTCGTGAAAAATGCTCCGGATATTCTGAGAGAGCTTATGCATATCTGGCAGAGTGTGTGACGAAAGGCTTCGGCGCATGGGAACCTGTGGGGCAGATAAAAGTGCCGAAGAAGCCGGAGATCTACAAAGACATTCCGGACCCGGCGGGAGATCAGGTATTGTTGTCTGAGGCAGAGCAGTTGGAGCGTGTCGTAAGACTGTGCCTGAAGGAAGAGCTTCTGTAACGGGAACAAGTAAGAAAATAAGCAAGAATAACCAGAAAAAAGCAGGAATATGAGGAGGAACTCAGAATGGGAAAAGGTGGTTTTACCTTACCGGGAGAATCAGGATATGAAGAACTGACTCTGAAAATGGCGGGAAAATGGGGCGCAGATGTGATCCGTGACAGTGACGGCACCGTGCTTTCCGATGAGATCACCCATGCCGGCTACGGCATCTACTCCACCATCTGTATTATCAGAGATCATAATGCCTGGGCAAAGGAGAATCAGGACAAATTGCAGCAGACTTTTCTGTGTACCCCTCCTTGTGTGGCAGAGTCTGATACGGTGGCCATCGGATTGATGGACAGCTTTTTTGCGGAGCAGTTCCGGATTAATGACAGTGTGGCGGCATTGGAATATTGGGAAGTGTACGACAGAACAGCCAACGTTAAGATCGACAATTCCCACTGGAACTATGACAAAGAGAAAGGAAGTGTGATCCTGTGCGGCATCACGCCTTTTCATAAGTATACGGTGAGCTTCTTAGCCTATCGTATCTGGGAAGAGATCTCCATGTACAACCACACTACGAACCATTGGGACAAAGAGCATCTGATGCAGATCGATCCCAGATACCCTGAAAATCAGGAGTATCTGCTTGGCTGGATGAAGAACTGGTGCGAGACCCATCCGGATACCACGGTGGTACGCTTTACTTCCATGTTCTATAATTTCGTATGGATCTGGGGAAGCAGTGAGAGGAACCGGAATCTGTTCTCCGACTGGGGTTCCTATGATTTCACTGTGAGTGTTCCGGCATTGCAGGAATTCGAGAAACAATACGGTTACCGTATGACAGCGGAAGATTTTATCAATAAGGGACAGCTGCATGTGACCCATATGCCCGGCAACGCAAAAAAGGCGGACTGGATGGCATTTATCAATGACTTCGTCATTTCCTTCGGCAGAAAACTGATCGATATGGTGCATTCCTACGGTAAAAAGGCGTATGTCTTCTATGATGACAGCTGGGTAGGTGTGGAGCCTTACAACGGAAGATTTGGGGAGTTTGGCTTCGACGGACTGATCAAATGTGTTTTCTCCGGTTACGAAGCGAGACTGTGCGCAGGCGTGGATGTGCCGGTACATGAACTGCGTCTGCATCCGTACCTGTTCCCGGTGGGACTGGGCGGAGCACCGACCTTCATGGAAGGCGGCGATCCCACGCTGGATGCGAAAAAATACTGGAACAGTGTAAGACGCGCACTTTTATGGGCCAGGATCGACCGGATCGGTCTCGGCGGATACCTGCATCTGGTAGAGGATTTCCCGGACTTCTGCGATTATATGGAAAAGGTGGCAGACGAATTCCGTCTGATCCGCAGCTTCCACGATGAGGGTGAGCCTTACCGTATCAAGACCCGTGTGGCAGTACTGCACTACTGGGGAAGTTTACGTTCCTGGACATTATCCGGACATTTCCATGAGACGTATATGCATGACCTGATCCACATTAACGAAGCCCTGTCCGGACTTCCCGTGGATGTGAAATTTATTTCCTTTGAGGATGTAAAACATGGTATACTGAAGGACGTAGATGTAGTGATCAATGCAGGCAGAGCCGGAAGTGCCTGGAGCGGCGGGGATGCCTGGAAGGATGAGGAACTTGTTACCACACTTACAAAGTGGGTACACGAGGGCGGCTGTTTTATCGGTGTGAATGAGCCTTCTGCTGTGGAAGGATACGATACGTATTTCCGTATGGCTCATGTGCTGGGAATCGATGAAGATACCGGTGCAAGAGTCTGCCATGGAAAATGGGCTTTCGAGGCAGCGGATCCGGAGAGACTGATCCCGGAAGGTGCCGGTGTGGAAGCGAAGGAGAACCGTTACCTGACAGACGGCAGGGCACAGGTGCTTTTGTCAGACGGCGGGAAGCCGCAAGTAACCGTGAACCGTTTCGGCAGGGGACTGGGGATCTATCTGTCTTCCTTCCAGGTGAACCTGTGGAATACCAGAATGCTGTACCAACTGATCCGTTATGCGGGCGGAGAAGGTATTTCCGGCAGTTATATGACTGATAACCTGTATACGGAGTGTGCTTATTATCCGGAGAGCAGGAAATTGGTAGTTATCAATAACAGTGATACCGAGCAGACCACCACAATCCCTACGGAAGCTGGGGCATATACGGTAACCATTGCACCATACGATACTACTTTCTTGGAAATCGGATGACCAGATAGTAACGATCATAGACCACAGTCCGGCATTCGGATTCTGTGGAACGGAACGCAAAGGAGCTGGAAATGGATAGCGAAAAAATAAGACATACAGAATATTTTCCTGACGGAACCCCGATGGATGACTGGTTCTATGAGACGAAGATTCCACAGCTGTCAGAACTTGGAAAACAATATGTTCTGACGGAATACGGAATCTGGGATGATGGAAAGATCTATACCAAAGAGATCCAGAAGGTCATTGATCTGGCGGCAGAGGAAGGCGGCGGTGTCCTGGTGGTACCGCCCGGAACCTATCTGACAGGATCGATTTATTTCAAACAGGGAGTGAATCTCTATGTTTCCGCCGGAGCCACCTTAAAGGGCAGCAATGATATTTCGGATTATGATTTGCGTGAGACCCGGATCGAAGGAGAGACCTGCCTCTACTATACGGCACTGATCAATGCAGACGGGGTGGATGGCTTTACCATGTGCGGACCGGGTACGATTGACGGTAACGGTCTTAAGGCATGGAGAGCCTGCTGGCTCCGCTGGAAATGGGGAGGTGGCGGCAACAAGGAGGAACAGCGTCCCCGCCTTGTGTATCTGTCGAATTGTAAAAATGTCCTGATCGCAGATCTGCATTTACAGAATTCTCATTTCTGGACCACACATATTTATAAATGCGATCATGTGAAATACTTAAATTGTCAGATCTATTCCCCGGCAGGACCGATACCTGCACCCAGTACGGATGCCATCGACATAGATGTCTGTACGGATGTGCTGGTCAAGGGCTGCTATATGGAAGTCAATGACGATTCTGTGGTATTAAAAGGCGGTAAAGGGCCCTGGGCGGATACCCAGCCGGAGAACGGCATCAATGAGCGGATTCTGGTGGAGGATTGCGTCTACGGTTTCTGTCATGGGTGTCTCACCTGCGGTTCGGAATCCGTACATAACCGGAATATTCTTATGCGCAGAGTTAAGATCAAGGGAGCAGCGAGACTGCTGTGGCTGAAAATGCGGCCGGACACTCCACAGCGCTATGAATACATTACCGTGGAACAGATCGAAGGCAGGGTAAAGGAATTCCTTAAGATTTATCCTTGGACACAGTTTTTTGATCTGAAGGACCGAAAGGACAGGCCGCTGTCCTATGCCGATCATATCACCATGCGGGACTGTGATTGTGTCTGTGATACATTTTTTGATGTGATCGCGGATGAAGAGCAGTATCTTCTTACAGATTTTACACTGAAGGATCTGCGGATCCGGGCAAGAGTGGATAATTTTTCAGAAGACAAGTTAAGAAGTGTAGTATATGAGAATGTACAGGTGGAAGAAAGTACGGAGCCTGCGGAAAACTGGCATGAAGTGAAGGGCTTCCAATAATAAATGCTCTGAGGAAGGGAGATTAATATGGCAAAGGTGTATATTAACGAAAAAAACAAGAAGGGACATATCAACCCGGAACTCTACGGTAACTTTTCCGAGCATCTGGGCAGATGTATCTATGAAGGACTGTATGTGGGAGAGAATTCCGAGATTCCCAATACCAATGGTATGCGTAACGATGTAGTGGCAGCGCTCAAGGAGATGAAGCTTCCGGTGCTGCGCTGGCCCGGTGGCTGTTTCGCAGACGAATACCACTGGAAGGACGGTATCGGACCGAAGGAGAACCGCAAGAAAATGATCAACACTCATTGGGGTGGTGTGACCGAGGACAACAGCTTCGGTACCCATGAGTTCTTCGAACTGTGTGAGCAGATCGGCTGTAAGACCTACATCAATGGCAATGTGGGAAGCGGTACCGTACAGGAGATGTCCGAGTGGGTAGAGTACATGACCTTCGATGGGGTATCTCCTATGGCAGACCTGCGTAGAAAAAACGGCAGAGAGAAAGCATGGAAGGTGGATTACTTCGGTGTCGGTAACGAAAACTGGGGATGCGGCGGCAATATGACTCCATCCTACTATGGCAATCTGTACCGTAGATACCAGACCTATGTGAGAAATTATGATCAGAAGCACCCAATTTTCAAAGTCTGTTGCGGCCCCAATGCGGGAGATACTTATTGGACTGAAAATGTGCTGAAGACCTGTTTTGAAAATGCACCGGAATGGATGCATGGCTTTATGGACGGACTGTCCCTGCATTACTATACACTGCCGGAGGATGACTGGTCTCACAAGGGAAGTGCACTGGATTTCGATGATGCAGCATGGTACAAGACTCTGGCAAAGGCTTTTAAGTTGGATGAACTGATTCATAAGCATTCTACGATCATGGACAAATACGATCCCGAGAAAAAGATCGGTCTGATCTGTGACGAGTGGGGTACCTGGTACGATGTGGAACCCGGCACAAATCCAGGATTTTTATACCAGCAGAGCACCATGCGTGATGCATTGGTAGCGGGACTTTCCTTAAATATTTTCAACAAGCATTGTGACCGTGTGAAAATGGCAAACATCGCACAGTTGATCAACGTATTGCAGGCAGTGATCCTGACGGAAGGACCGAAGATGCTGCGGACACCGACTTATCATGTATTCCATATGTACAAATACCATCAGGATGCGGATCTGGTGGAAAGCTATATCGATGGTGTGGAACAGATCGGAGAAGACGAAAAGTTCAAGGTTCCCCATTTACAGGAATCCGCTTCCGTGGATAAGGACGGTGTTGTGACCATCACCCTGAACAACCTGTCCATTGATAAGGCAGAAGAGGTGGAGATCGCTTTCGCAGAGTGTAATCCAAAGTACGTGTCCGCTGCGATTCTTACCAATGATATGCATGCTTACAATACTTTTGAGGATCCCGACAAGGTGCACGAGGAAGTGTTTACAGATTATAAGATTGAAAATGGAAAGATCATATTTACCATGCCGGCATGCAGCGTGGTGATGTTCCGGGTGAAATAATGCCGGACGAAGAAGTAAGGCAGAAATATCCCTGCCGAAAATGTCTGCTCCGGGAGATGGATCAGAATGCCTATATGGAAAGTCTGTATTCGTATATTGCCAGACTGGAGTCTGGGATAAGGGCTGACGAGACAATTTATGAAAAGCGGCTTGCCGTATGTAAAAGCTGTAATTACCTGAATGAAGGACTGTGTGGAGCCTGTGGGTGCTTTGTGGAGCTCAGGGCTGTGATTGCCAAAAATGTATGTCCCTACCAGAAGTGGTAGGGGCATATTTTTGTATGCTTCACTATTTTAACTGTTAATTCAACTGTTAATTTAGCGTAAATAAATGCAAAAACAATCAGAATATGTTATACTACATTTGCTGTACACTAAGCAATGAGAAAACAAATGATAGATACATAGGATATTGCAATGGAAAATTACCAGGAACAGTATAATCAGGAATTACATCAGCAGGAGATACGCTCAAACTTGCAGACTTTGAAAGGCTTTTTTTGGATCTTTGCGACCGTTTTAGTGATCTGGGTACTGACACTGCTACGGATCTTTATCGTGGATGCCGGAATTTTTACAATGGCAGTGGGAATATCTGCGGTCATAGGAATCCCTATAGTCTATATTTATAAGAAAGTGGACTTGTCGAAGCAATGGGTCAAATATGTGTTCCTGACGCTGATCTGTATGATTTCAGCGATTTTTGCTACTTTTTTATCTTTTCACGCAGTTCTTATCTATGTGCTGCCGTTGCTTTTGGCAGTGCAGTACCGACAGAAGAGGAGTCTGTGGATCACGTATTTCGTGAATAATATCACCATGACGATCAGTATGCTGGCAGGATTTTATCACGGTATATGTGATCTGAACCTGCTGCTTGGAAGCAATCATACAAGAAGCTGGTATCTGGAGCAGTGGAGTGCAGGAGCTTTACAGTTTGACTTTGAGCCGGATCCGGTATTTGTAATATTGTTCTATGGAGCACTACCGCGGGCAGTGATTCTTCTGGTATTCACACTCATCCTGCGCTATATCAGTATCAGCAGCCATGAAGATGCACAAAGGATCGCTGATCTGACTTATCGCAAAGAGACGGATCTGGGTACCCATGTGTATAACAAAAATAAATATGAGGAAATGATTGAAAACTACTATCCGCAGGTACACAGGCTGGCAGCTGTTTTCTGGGATGTGAATAATCTAAAATATGTCAATGACAAATACGGTCATGCAGCAGGAGATGTACTGATTCAGACATTGTCTTCTGTATTGTATGAATTGTCTACGGACAGACGTAAGGTTTATCGCGTGGGTGGAGATGAATTTGTCATGATCATTGAGAATCCTGTGGATTTTGAAATTGAATCCATGGTAGAATCGGTCAGCGCAGCACTGCTTGAGCGGGATGGACAGGGTGAGATGCCGATCTCCAGTGCCGCGGGCTGGGCAGTAGGCTGTGGTGTGGATATTCGCAAGATCGTAAATGAAGCAGATACTAAAATGTATGAGAATAAAATACGCGGAAAGGAAGGCAGAGAATAGATGGCAAACTGGGTGAGTGCAGGCTGCGGTGTCATTGCCAATGAACTGGCGCAGGCAATGGAAAAAAGAGGACAGAAACTGTATGGTGTCGTGAACCGGACGCAGGAGAAAGCAGTAGCTTTTGCAAAGAAATACGGTGTTCAGAATGTATTTACAAGTTTTGAGGAGGTCTGTGCGGATCCGGCGGTGGATATCATCTATATCTCTACGCCTCATAATACGCATATTCAATTTTTACGAAAAGCTCTGGCAGCAGGTAAGCATGTGTTGTGCGAGAAATCCATTACGTTAAACTCCGAAGAGCTGGAAGAAGCCATGCAGCTGGCGAAGGAGCACGGCGTAGTTCTGGCGGAAGCTATGACAATCTATCATATGCCAATCTATAAGGAATTGTTAAAACGAGTGGATGCGGGAGACCTCGGAGAACTTCGCGTGATACAGATGAACTTCGGAAGCTATAAGGAATACGACATGAAGAACCGGTTCTTCAACCGGAATCTGGCGGGCGGTGCATTATTGGATATCGGCGTATATGCGCTCTCTTTTGTAAGAATGTTCTTAAGTTCCTGTCCGGATCAGATCGCCTCTCAGGTGAAATTTGCACCTACGGGAGTGGACGAGCAGGCGGGTATCCTTTTAATGAATCCGAAAAAGGAAATGGCAACAGTGACATTATCTCTGCATGCCAAGCAGCCCAAGCGGGGCATGCTCTCTTTTGACAAGGCTTATGTAGAGATGTATGAATATCCCAGAGGACAGAAGGCAGTGATCACCTACACGGAGGACGGTCATACTGAGGAGCTCCGGGCAGGAGCCACAGCGGATGCCCTCGTCTATGAGGTAGAGGATATGGAGCGGGCAATTGCCGGACAACCGGAGGTCATGAAGTTGAATTATACGGAAGATGTCATGCGCATGATGACAGAGATCCGAAAACAGTGGGGACTGACCTATCCAGAGGAAGAGTAGACCAGGAAAAAATCTGATAACAGTATTCCGGCGGTAAAAAGAGCCGAAGAAAATATGACCAACCGTCGGCATGCAGGGAGAATACTGATGATACGAAACAAGAGTCTGGGGAAGAGACTTCTAGCGGCGGGGATTATGCTGATATTTAGTATGAGCGGCTGCGGAACAGACAATGAGATAGAGTTAACAGGGAATGGAATAGGAAGTGATGGAATAGAAGCTGCGGCAACGGTGGATTCTGCTGAGGTGACCGCTGCCGGGGAAACGGCATCGGATGTCACGGGTGGAGATGCTGCATCCACAGGAACTGCGGAGGATACGAATAAAACGGCACCGACTCCTGCCCCGGCGCCTCGGAAGGAGCTTACTACTGCGGATCGCATGGTGGACCGGACGAAAGTGAAAGGCATTTATGTCACCGGTCCTAAGGCCGGCAGCGCCGGAATGGAGGAGCTGATCGGGCTTGTGGATGAGACGGAACTGAACGCTATGGTCATTGATGTGAAAAATGATGAAGGAAATGTGACGTTCCGGCTGACGAATGAGGAGATTACACAGAACATTCCCGTACTGGACCAGATATCCGAAATGCAGGCAGGAGTGCGCTACATCCGGGATATTCAGGCTTTGATGCAGGAACTGAAGGATCATAATATTTATACCATTGCGAGGATCGTATGTTTCAAGGATCCCATTCTGGCGGCGGCGAGACCGGAACTGGCATTGACGAAACCGGACGGCAAGCCGGTGACGGATGCCAACGGCCTGGCATGGGTGAATCCATACAGGCAGGAGGTCTGGGAATATCTGACAGAACTTGCCGAGATGGCAGCAGACCTTGGATTCGATGAGATCCAGTACGATTATGTGCGTTTTCCGGTGGGATCAGATGCCAATGTGGCGGACTACGGTGTGGATATGGATGCCTATCCGAAGAGGCAGGCAATACAGGATTTTCTTGCCTATGCAGGAGACAGACTGCATGAAAAGGGATGCGTGGTTACGGCGGATGTCTTCGGCACTATCATCGGAAGTGAGACCGACGTGCAGACGGTAGGGCAGGATTACATGGCGCTGGGACAGACCGTGGATGCCATCAGTCCCATGGTGTATCCCTCTCATTATGCGAACGGGGTATTCGGACTGAAGGTACCGGATGCGAATCCTTATGAGACGGTATTGGCGGCAATGCAGGGTTCTGTCGAAGAACTGCAGGAGATTCCGGAGGCAGAGCGGGCTGTGGTGAGACCCTGGCTACAGGCATTTACTGCCACCTGGGTTCCGGGGCATATTTCCTATAACGGAACACAGATCAGGGAACAGATTCAGGCAGTCTATGATGCCGGTTATGAGGAATGGATCCTGTGGAATGCAACAAACCGCTATTCGGCAGAGGGACTGCTTGGTGCAGACGAGGTAGAGGATAATGAAAATAATCAATAAGATCATGATAGGGATTGCAGTGATCTGCCTGCTGTTATGTGGCGGGATCCTGGTATTTGCACTGAATCCGGATATGACCAATGCTCTGGCACAGAGGCTGTATGGAAACGGAAATAATGCGGAGACTGTAACAGAGACAGCAGAGGCAATCGGAAATCCCAGCAATATAGGTACAGATGGAAGTGTTTCGGTAACGCTGCCGGATCAGCCTGAAAACAGTCTGAGCGATTACATCAATCCGAATCCCCAGGAACCCCTGCGATATCCCGGCGGTAATACCGGAAGCTCCGACAGCGGCACAGCAGCCACACCGGCTCCCCGAAGTGACGCTGTGACGGATTTAAACTCTTATTATGCGAACTGTATTACACAGTTAAGCATTCTGGGGAGCGGAGATCAGCATTTTGACAATGTGGTTTCCAAGAGTCTGTGGAGTACCATTGAGCAGGCGTATAATACCGGAGCCTACGAGCAGGGATATGTAGCGGAGGTGCTGAAAAAGCTTGGCATGGAGAACTTTGTGATTCAGCTGCAGTTGGTAGACCTCGGGGATGGGTATTACAGAGTATATCACAACGTGGTGACCTACTAAGAGGAACGTACAATATTTATAAAAGTGAGAAACACCGATATCTTAGGCTATCGGTGTTATTTTTAAATATAAAATAAGAATCATTACTATTATTATTGACAGATAATTACAGTTACGCTATAATCAGGGTATGAAATACATAAGAGATACGAAAAGAGAAATACAAAGTAAATAAATTGTGTTATGTAAGAGATACTAAAAGAAAACAACTCACAGGAGAAAAGGAGAAGTTATATGAATCATAAGGCAATGTACAAGTTAAGCTACGGATTATACATTGTAACCACACGGGATGCAGAGAAGATAAACGGTTGTATCGTCAATACCGCGATCCAGGCAGCTTCCACTCCGAATCAGATCTGCATCTGCATTAACAAGGCAAACTATACCCACGATATGCTGTTAAACACCGGTGTATTTAATGTATCCGTACTCAGCAGGACGGCAGAGTTTCCACTGTATGAGCGGTTTGGTTTTCAGTCAGGCAGAGAAGTGGATAAATTTGCGGATTATACAGCATATAAAAATGCAGAGAACGGCGTGCCCTATATCACAGAAGGCACTAACGCATACATTGCAGTGAAAGTTACTCAGACCGTGGATCTGGGATCTCATACTATGTTCATCGGAGAAGTGACGGAGATGGAAGTATTAAGTGAAGAGCCATCCGCAAACTATGAGTATTATCAGGAAAATGTAAAACCCAAGCCGGTAGATACAGGGAAGACTGTGGACGGTCAGACAGTATGGCGCTGCACCATCTGTGGCTATGAGTATGTGGGAGAGGAACTGCCCGAGGATTTTATCTGTCCATTGTGTAAACATCCGGCATCTGATTTTGAAAAAGTGATAAAGTAAATGACAGGAGGTCAGAATTATGAGTATTGACAGTAGAAAGGTAGTTGTAGTGGGCTGCGGATTTGTGGGATCTTCTTCCGCGTTTGCCCTGATGCAGAGTAAGCTTTTTTCGGAAATGGTATTGATCGATGCCGATCATGATCGTGCGGAAGGAGAAGCTATGGATATCAGTCATGGCATGGCATTTGCCAGCCCCATGAAGATCTATGCGGGTACTTATGATGATATTACGGACGCCGCAGTCATTGTGATCACCGCCGGTGCCAACCAGAAGCCCGACGAGACGAGACTGGATCTGATCCGGAAAAACAGTGCCATTATGAAGTCCATTATCGGGGAGATTAAAAAGAGACCCTTTGAAGGAATCCTGCTCATTGTCTCCAATCCGGTAGACATTCTGACTTATATAGCCCTGAAGGAATCCGGCTATCCGGCCAACCGGGTCATCGGCTCCGGAACGGTATTGGATACCGGCAGATTCCGGTATGAACTGGGAGAACATCTGGGAGTGGACAGCAGAAGTATTCATGCCTTTATTATCGGCGAACATGGAGACAGCGAACTGGCAGCCTGGAGTGAGGCGAGAGTTGGTGGCATGCCTATCAACGATTTCTGTGAACTGCGGGGACATTATGACCATGAGGCATCCATGGAGAAAATATTTAACAGTGTAAAAAACAGTGCCTATGAGATCATTGCGAGAAAGCACGCAACCTATTACGGAATTGCTATGGCTGTATGCAGAATCTGCGCAGCAATTGTCCGTAATGAGCAGTCCATTCTGCCGGTATCCAGTCTGATGACGGGAGAGTACGGACTGGAGAATGTGGTGTTAAGCATTCCGGCAGTGGTGGATGAAAACGGTATTGAGACGGTGGTGCCCATTGAATTAAATGAGAAAGAACTGTCAGAACTGCAGCAATCGGCAACTGTATTGAAGAAGGTGATAGCGGAATTTTATCCGGATTAGTCTAAAGGTTTTAATAATGTGAAATGACTGCGCTGTGTCTGCAGAATCCCAAGCTTTGTAAGCTTGCCGAGTTCCGCGGACATGGCGCTTCTTTCTACTCCCAGATAATCCGCCAGTTCTTGACGGTTGAAGGAGATGGTGAAATCGTTGGAACCTTTCATTTTTGCCTGATCGGTCAGGTACGCCATTAGTTTTTCTCGGGTGGTTTTGCGGGAGGTATATTTGATTTTCTGGTTCAGATACATGTTGTTTTGTGCCACGATCCCCAAGAGATTGCGGATCAGGGTATGGTGAAACTCACAGCCGTTGTCACAGGTATTTAACAGTTTTTTCCCATTTAAAAACATAATATTGCAATCCTCCGCAGCCACGATATCCACAGGAAGATGAGGAATCCCGGCACAGACAAAAGCCTCCCCGAACAGGGAGCCCTCGGAGATGGAGGCAGTAATATTACGGTTGCCGTAGTAATCGTCCTGTAATACATGGATCGAACCGGACTCGACAATACCGATGAAATCCGCCGGATCGCCGGCATGCCTGATATACTCCTCCTTTGGATAGGATTTTGTATAGGCGTGCAGGCGCTTCAGCATAACGGGGATATCTTCAGGTAAAATATTCTGAAAGAGAGGATTGTGCATAATAAATTCTCCTTTTGTTGGAAAACCAACATACTTGATGGGATGATTCTAGTATAATCCCCTCAGAAAGTCAAGGAGAGTTCAGGAAAGGAAGGATAACGATGTATAAAAATATTGAAAAACAGACGAAATTAAATCTGAAGGAGCTGGTGAAATACCAGGAGGGGCAGGTAGTCAGCAAGACTCTTGTACAGAACGACTATGTGAGTATGACGATTTTTTCCTTTGACAAGGGCGAGGAAATCTCCACCCATGCAGCAGGCGGTGATGCTATGGTAACCGTTTTGGAAGGCAAGGGCAGATTCACCGTAGGCGGCGAAGTATTCTACGTGGAAGAGGGCGAGACTCTGATCATGCCCAAGGATATCCCTCACGCAGTATACGGTGAGGAGAGATTCAAGATGCAGCTGACAGTATCTTTCTGAGTTGTAGAAAAAATGCGGTTCTCTTTTGAGGTTTGTGCAAAATACCGTTTGTTTGGATTTCTTTGTTGGAAAAACAACATAATGAAATTCTGGATTTTGCAATATTGATCTTGTGATGAAACATAGGACGAATAATTAAGGTCAGATGTTTAGAAAAGTAACGGATGATTTAGAGACAAGCTAAGAGCATAGAGAAATCGAGGAGGAAAATATGATCCGAAAAATCATTCATATTGATGAAGAAAAATGCAATGGCTGCGGTATTTGTGCGACTGCATGTCATGAGGGTGCTATAGATATTATTGATGGCAAGGCAAAGCTGGTCAGAGAGCATTTCTGCGATGGATTTGGTGACTGTCTGCCCGGATGCCCGACGGGAGCTATTACTTTCGAAGAGCGGGAGGCACCTGCCTATGATGAGGCGGCAGTGAAACAGGCACAGCAGTTGAAGCAGAAGGAAAAAATGCAGCGGGAGGGTATGCAGATTCCGCATGGGGGATGCCCGGGAAGCCGTATACGACAGATGAACCGGAAGGAAGATGCAGCGGCAGTGGCGGAATACAGTAACGCCAATGATGCAATCAAATCTCAGCTGCGCAACTGGCCGGTACAGATCAAACTGGCACCGTTGCAGGCACCCTACTTTGACGGAGCAAAGCTGCTTATTGCGGCAGACTGTACCGCCTATGCCTACGCGAATTTCCACAAAGAATTCATTCGCGGTAAAGTGACGCTGATCGGCTGCCCAAAGCTGGATGCGGTGAACTATAGTGAGAAACTGACGGAGATTCTGCGGAACAATGATATTCAGTCCGTGACTATTTTGCGCATGGAAGTACCCTGTTGCGGCGGTCTGGAAATGGCGGCAAAAAAGGCTATACAGGACAGCGGAAAGTTTCTGCCCTGGCAGGTAGTGACCATCTCTATTGATGGAGAGATTCTGGAATAAAATGTTTTTGCTGAAAGTAAGTGTCTGAAAAAGGAGATTGTATGAAAATGCAGGGAGACAGCATCATCAGTGCTCTGATCGGGTTGGTGGGAGCCGTATCAAATAACGGAAAAACAGAGCAGACCGACAGAGTGATTCGGGAAGCGTTTCTGTGTTTGAAGGACGCAGGCAGCGAGGAAGAAATGGTACAGAAGATACATGCAGAGAAATTCATCATTGCGCCGGACTGTGCCACCTGCCTCAATCCCTGCGGCAATACTTCGGATTATGACATGGCGCAATTTTATGCAGCAGATGTGAAGGTCATCTCTGCGAAGCGGGATCTGATCGAAGCTATTTGCAAAAAAATGGGTTCGTCGGAAAATGTCCCGGAGGATGTCTATCAGGGGATTGCCTATCTTGGGTATGATCTGGAACCGGAGGCTTATACGCAGATACAGCAGAAGATTATGTGCTAAGATTTGATTCAATAAATTGAGAGTTAGTTGAATACATTGGCAAAATCCACGAACTCCCGGAGCATGCGATACACATGTCTCGATGTAAGGTCTCCGGATGTGAATTTTCTACGAAAAGTGATGAGTAGTTCTCGTCATGACGGGGCCGCCTACAGTCGACATCCATGTCGACAATCGGCTGACGCGGACATCGTGTCCGCTTTCCCCCTGTCTTTCAGCACTTTTCTAGAAAATATCAACATCCTCCGACAAACATCTTCGACATGGCACCGCATACTCCGGGAGTTCTGCGTTTTGAAAATCCCATGAAAAACTACTAAGTCTATCTCGTGTTGCTGGTTTCTGTATTCCTCCAAAGTCATTTACATACTTAATTCCTATTTTTAAATTTTATACATGTGTTTCCTGAAGCGATTTACATACCTATTTTCCATTTTAGCCTATTGCGCATGTGTTTTCCCGGTTATCATACATGCCGGATCATTATTTTTTTGCTTTAAGGCATGTATTTTCCGACTTGTTACACATACTTAATTTTGACTTTTGAATTATTCGCATGTATTTCCTGCTTTTTTGCACATACTAAATCCTTGTTTTTAACTTCTGCGCATGTATTCTAAAATGCTCTGCCTAAATAATTGGGATGCTTTTCATAACCCAGCAGAAAAGGACTGCTCCCCCGGACATAGATGCGGCGGAGACTGTGAGATTTTCTTGGAAAGTGGTTGAGCCGCAGGGGCAACGCGAACACGATGTTCGCGTTAGCCGATAAGTGCCATGGATGGCAACGTAAAGGCGGCCCCGTCATGGTGAGAAGCACTTGACCACTTTCCTTTAGAAAATCCACAGTTGTAGCTAGCATCCGAGTCCGGGGCGGGCAGTCCTTTCTGCGTGGATTTTAAAGCAACTATTCATTTAACTTTCAAGTTACACTAACTTGATTTGCCGCTATAGCGAGATTATGTTATATTAGGTTTATCTTAGAGAAATGAGTGAGAGTAATGGCTGGAATTGAAAAAGTAATTTTTATGAATATGTGTATGGTCTATGATAAAGAAGGTAATGTGGTGGCACTGGACAAGGTTGGGAAGAATTATTCGGGAACGACGTTTCCCGGCGGGCATGTGGAGCCTGGGGAGACCTTTAGGGAGTCGGTAATCCGGGAAATCTATGAGGAGACCGGACTGACGATTCAAAATCCAAGACTGACCGGCATTTATCACTGGATGACAGGGGATATAAAGAATGTGGGCTTTTTATATAAAACGTCGGAATATGAAGGAAAATTGATCTCATCCGAGGAGGGAAAGGTCTACTGGATCTCCGGAGAAGAGTTTTTGAAGAAGCCGCTGGCGCCCGGTATGGAGCAGGTGTGGCAGATGATGCATGATGAGGATGCACAGGAATGTTTGCAAACACTGACGGAAGAAGGCATTGTATCAAAGATTCAGTAGGATATTTCGGAGGCAGGAGGGAAAATAAAATGATCAACAAATTACATATGGCAATGATCGGACTTTACCATGGAGATGCAAAGCGCATTCAGCATTTTTGCAAGGTACACAGCTATGCAAAACTGATTGCGGAAATGGAGAATGTGGATGCCAAGACCTTATTTATTTTGGAGACAGCAGCACTGACTCATGATATCGGCATCCATCTGTGTGAAGAAAAATACGGAAACTGTAACGGAAAATTACAGGAAAAAGAAGGCCCGGCCATTGCCGAAAAGCTGCTGGCAGAGCTTGGTTTTTCCGGAGAAGTTTCCGAGCGGGTACAGTATCTGATCGCCCATCATCATACCTACAATAATATAGATGGAATCGATTATCAGATTTTGGTGGAATCGGATTTTCTTGTAAACATGTGTGAGGACGAACTGTCTGAAGAAGCCTTGCAGAACACCTATCAGAATATTTTTCGGACGGAAACCGGGAAAAAGATCTGCAGAGAGATGTATGATATAGCGTGACTTTTTGGCGAATGAAAAGACCACCGGAGAGCTTGACATGCCGGAAGACGATAAAGCGAGTATGCCGGATCAGTACAAGACAGTATCTTTGGAGGAATTTGTCGAATATAGCGAGATTTATAAACAGATGCAACCAAAGTTAACACAGATCCGAAAAAGCTGACAAGTTTGTATGGTGTAAATCTAATCTGACAGAACCTATAATGAAGATGTCAGAAAGGAAGTGGTGATCATGTTGTCAGAGAATCTTGTGATGTTACGTAATTTAAAGGGACTCACACAGGAACAAGTGGCAGAAGTAGTGGAAATTTCAAGACAGTCTTATGCTAAATGGGAGCAGGGGGAGACGGTTCCGGATATTGAAAAATGTGACAGACTTGCATCTTTCTACGGAATTAGGCTGGATGCTTTGATGCACTATGATGAAAAAGTCGGGAATACCAAAATGGCTCCGCCACCGGAAGGAAAGTTTTTATGGGGAACGATAAAGCTGGGCAATCGCGGACAGATCGTAATTCCGAAAGAAGCGAGAGACAAGTATGGATTGCAGGAGGGCTCCCGGCTGGTGGTATTGGGCAATGAAGAAGGTATTGCCCTGATACAGGCAGAAAAGTTTGAAAGTCAGTTAAAAAGTGCGCTGGAACTAAGCAGAAAAATGGTTGCGGAGGATTAGAATATGAAGTGTTCAAATTGTGGAAAAGAAATGAGGAAAGGTTATTTATTCAGCAGTAAGGATGGAGCTTTCAGCTTCGCAAATGAAGTTCCCGGAGTATTTGAGAATGCAAAAAATGCAGATGGTTTTGTAGAAATTACAAAGCTCAAACCCAGTCACAGAACACAAATAGAGGCAGAATGCTGCGAAGAATGCAGAATGCTGGTGATTCATTACTAAAGGGAATGCCATGAGAGTTGAGACAGATAGAATGTATCTTTATCCGATCAGTAAAAAATAAGAAAAACAGCTTGCAAAATAAAAGGCACAGTGCTACTATAACCACGGAAAAAACAAGTTGGAGGTGAATTTCATGGACAGTTGCGATGATTATGGGCGAAGTAGAAAACACGGTGCTTTTTCCTGCAAGCATGGTACAGCTGTCTGTGGAAAGTGACGGTCGTACTTTGATTTGTTGTGCATAGAGATTCATGCAGAGGAAGCATCGTGTGATGCTTCTTTTGTTTTGCCCTTTACGTTGCATCGAAGAATGAGAACGAGAAAGGAGAATAAGATTATGAACAAGAAATATTCCGAACTGGCAGAATTATTCCGTAGCGAGAAAACGGATGAGGAGATCCTGGATTTCCTCTTAAATTATCATAAGAACGATATTGCCGATATGATGGCAGGGATGACAGAGGAAGAACGGAAGCGACTGTATCACCTGCTGGGAGCGCAGAAGGTTGCAGAAATCTTCAAATACATTGAGGAACCACGTAAGTATATCCGGGAACTGTCCGTGGAGAGTGCTGCGAGAGTGATCTCCGAGATGGATTCCGATGACGCTGTCGACTTGTTGGAAGATCTGGATCCGGAAGAGAAAGAACAGATTGTCCGGATGCTGGACGAGGATGCGAGAAAAGATGTGAAGATGTTGCTGTCTTACGATGAGGAAGAGATCGGCAGCTGCATGACAACGAATTACATCTGCATCCCGGAAGAGCTGACCATCAAGCAGGCTATGAGCGAGCTGGTGAAGCAGGCAGGAGAAAACGACAATATCATGACCATTTATGTGGTAGATGAAAAGGGGGTTTTCGCCGGAGCCATCGATCTGAAGGATCTGATCCGTGCAAGGGAAAATGATCACCTGGAAGACTTGGTGTTGAAATCTTATCCGTATGTGACCGATCATGAGAAGATCGATGATTGCATGGATCGGATCCTGGATTATGCGGAGGACTCGATTCCCGTATTGTCAGAAGATAAGAGGATCCTAGGTGTCATCACATCCGAAGACCTGATCGAAATGGTGGACAATGAGATGGGCGAGGACTATGCAAAGCTAGCAGGTCTGACCGCAGAAGAGGATCTGAAAGAGCCTACGATTCAGAGTATGAAAAAACGTCTGCCCTGGCTGATCATCCTGTTGTTCTTGGGCATGGGAGTGTCGTCGGTGGTAGGTTTATTCGAAAATGTGGTGGCGGTATTGCCTGTCGTGATCTGCTTCCAGTCACTGGTACTGGACATGGCTGGAAATGTGGGAACCCAGTCTCTGGCAGTGACCATCCGTGTGTTGATGGATGAAAATCTGACGGGAAAACAGAAGTTCCAGCTGGTGGTCAAGGAAGTAAAGACCGGTTCCTTAAATGGTGTTTTGTTGGGCGTGATGACGCTTCTGTGCCTCGGAGTGTATGTACATTTCTTCAAAGGTTATACCTGGATGGGAGCCTTTGGCATCTCCGGCTGCGTGGGAGTCTCCCTCTTAGTGGCCATGGCAATCTCCAGTGCCGTAGGTACGGTGATCCCCATGTTTTTCCATAAAATCAAGGTAGACCCTGCAGTGGCATCCGGTCCCCTGATCACCACGGTAAACGATCTGGTGGCAGTGGTGACTTATTATGGAATGGCATGGTTACTTTTGATCCGGTAGCAACAGAGGTGAGCTCTCATGGTGGCTATGCTTTTTAACATAGTCACTTTTAGTATTGGGAGATATATGTAGCAGGAAAGACTGAATTTATGCCGCATAGATATCAAGGTCAGGAAGCTGTATTTTCGGAAGAAGGTGTCGTCGCAGGAATAAGATTGCTGTAATAAGCGGTCTTTCCGGATAACGCATCATCATAGAAGTTCTGCTTCCAGTCGATATAGTCCACGGCTTCCTGCAACCGCTGCATGGAGGTCAGCAGGGCTTCTTTTTTCCGGAAGAGGATCTCTTTTCTGGCGGGAATGGTGGCTTCTCCTTCCAGACATAAATGCAGATACTCCTTCATTTCGGCGATGGAAAGACCACAGTTTCTGAGGCATCCGAGGCTCTGGATCCATTTGATATCGTGGTCGTCGAAGACGCGGTAATTACGGCTGTCACGTTTCACGTTGGGAACCAGTCCCTCCTTGCAGTAAAATTTTAAGTTTTCATAGGTCATGCCGGTCAGGGCACAGGCTTCTTTCATGGAATACATAAAATGCCTCCTTTTTTGCAAATAAATAAATAAATAAAAAGTATTGACCGGTAGTTACTACCGTGTGATAAAATCATAGCGTAAGACAGCAGGACTGTCAATGTGGAAAGGAATAAAAAACACCTATGAATCATTCAGGAATTTTAAAGAATAAGCTGTTTTTGTACCTCACGGAGTTCTTCGCCGGTATGTCCGTTATGGCGGTGGAACTGGGAGCCAGCAGACTTCTGGCACCGTATTTCAGTTCTTCCCAGATCGTATGGACCACATTGTCATCGGCACCATCATGATCGCCATGGCACTGGGCAATATCTACGGCGGTAAGAGCGCAGACAAGTCCCCGAACCCGGATAAGCTCTACAGCAGGATACTGATCGCGGCCATCTGGATCGCACTTATCCCCGTGGTGGGAAAATATATTATCCTCGGAATCTCAGCACTGCTGATCTTTACCGTCAGCAACAATTTCCTCATCATTGCAGCATTTGCAGCCTGCATGGTGATCTTCGTGTTCCCCTTATTTTTACTGGGAACCGTGACCCCTTCTCTGGTAAAATATTCCGTGGACAGTCTCGATGACAGCGGACAGACTGTTGGAACTCTAGGGGCATTTAATACCGTGGGAAGCATCATCGGAACCTTCGTACCGACTTTCGTGACCATACCGGCGGTGGGAACCTCCATTACGTTTCTGATCTTTTCCGGTATTCTGATCATTTTGTCTGTGATTTATTTTATCTGCCAGCATACAGGAAAGAAAAAGATTGTGGCATCAGTGTTGATTTTTATTTTGTGCTGTGGTCTGGGATATTCGGATTCCTTTGCTTTTTGGCAGAAGGATCTGACTTACGAAGGCGAGTCCATCTACAATTATCTGCAGGTGTCGGAGACGGACAGACAGGTGGTTCTGTCCACCAACGTGCTGTTCGGTGTCCAGTCCCTCTATATGAAAGAGGGCGGACTGACCGGTATGTACTATGACTATGCCATGGCGGCTCCCCTCATGGTGCCGGACAAACCGGTAGAGGATATGAATGTGCTGATCCTCGGCATGGGAACCGGAACCTATGCGACCCAGTGCCGGAAATACTTCGGTGATATGAATATCGAGGGCGTGGAGATCGATGAAAAAATCACAGAGCTCTCCCGCGAATACTTTTCCCTGCCGGAAGATGTGAAGGTGACCACCTATGACGGCAGGGCTTTTTTGCAGGCGGTGGAGACCACCTATGATGTCATCATGGTGGATGCCTATCAGGACATCACCATTCCTTTCCAGATGTCTTCTGTGGAATTCTTCACGATGGTCAAAGATCATCTGAAGGACGGCGGTGTCATGGTAGTCAACATGAACATGCACGGCAACAAGGAAGGGGACATCAACCAGTACCTTGCCGACACCATTGCCAACGTATTTGACAATGTCTATTCTGTAGACGTGGCAGGTTCCACCAACCGCGAACTGTTTGCTTCCCAGCACAGTGATATGATAGAAGTATTATCCGATCATGTGGAGAATTTGTCAGATGCGGGACTGCAGAACATGATGCGGCGGGTAGCGGACAACAGCGTGGCTTACGCAGCCGGAGATTACCTCATGACCGATGACAAGGCGCCTGTAGAACTTCTTGGCATGCAGGTCATCGATCAGCTGATTCAGGAAGAAGTAGCGTATTACAAGGATATTTATGAGGAACAGGGGATCAGCGGATTGCTGGAACACCTGTAAATCGGCAGATTTACAAATAGAGTTTGAAATAACATAAAGGGTAAGAATACGACGGTGGAGTCAACAGGCTTCACCGTTTTTTCTTAAAAAAATATAAAAACCATTGACCGGTAGCTACTACCGACTGCTAGAATCATACTATAAAATGTAACAATGTTGATCGCAGGAGGAAAACGACCTTTTCAATAGAAGGAGGTAACAGAAATGATGTACAATCCCCAGTTGGATACCTTCATTTGTGTGGTGGAAGCAGGCAGTTTCAGCAAGGCAGCGGACAAATTGTATATTTCCCCTCCGGCAGTGATCAAGCAGATCAATTCGCTGGAAAACAATCTTGGGGTACAGCTTTTTGCCAGAACCCACAGAGGTCTTGTGGTGACAGCTGCGGGAGAATCACTTTATCAGGATGCCAAATATATGGTAAATTACAGCAAGGAAGCCATAGAGAGAGCGAGGGAAGCCGGGAATGATGAAGATGATGTGATCCGGGTGGGGATTTCCCCCATGACACCACCGCAGGTATTTGTGGAACTCTGGCCCAGGATCCAGGAGCAGTATCCCAAGGTCAAGTTTAAACTGGTTCCCTTTGAGAATACCCCGGAGAATGCCAGAGAGATCCTTGCAAATCTGGGACAGAATATAGACGTGATCGCTGGAATCTTTGATGATGCTATGCTTGAATTGCGTAAGTGCAACGGCGTGGAGATGTCCAGAGAACCTTTTTGCGTGGCGGTAGCCCTGCATCACAGACTTGCGGGGAAAAAGGTGCTAACCCCGGAGGATCTGAAAGGGGAGCGGCTCCTTATGATGAGGAAAGGCTGGAGCTGCTATGTGGATGCACTCAGAGCAGAATTGACAGAGAAATATCCGGAGATCACCATCGCAGATTTTGATTTCTACAACGTCGATATTTTCAACCGCTGTGAGAACAGTAATGACATGCTGCTTGCCATCAAAAGCTGGGAGAGCGTACATCCGCTCATGAAGATCCTTCCGGTGGAATGGGACTATAAAATGCCTTACGGACTCCTGTATGCGAAGGATCCTTCCGAAAAGGTGGAGAAATTAGTAAGAACAGTAGAAGGAATTACAAAATGAATAAAAATCTGAAGATCAGACTGTTGGCCGATTCCGGAATGACACTTGCCCTGCTATTGCTGATGTCCTATCAGCTGGTGGGAGAAAAAGCCCATGAGTGGATCGGCATGGCAATGTTTTTGTTAGTCATAGGGCACCATGTTCTGAACAGAAGATGGATGGGAAACATTACAAGGGGAAAATATACGGTGCACAGAATCTTGCAGACTGTGATCGTAATATTGCTGGCTCTGACGATGATCGGCTCTATGGTGAGCGGTATTCTGTTGTCCAACTATATTTTCCGGTTCGTCCGGATCAAAGGGGTGGCCAATCTGGCAAGGAGCATTCATATTCTCTGTGCATACTGGGGATTTCTGTTTATGGCGGTGCATCTGGGACTTCATTGGAACATGATGCTCAGAATTCTGGAAAAAGTGTTTCCCATGAAAGGCATCGCTAAGATCCCGGGACTGCTGATCGTAGTTTACGGAGGCTATGCCTTTTATAAAAGAGGAATCGTGAACTATCTGTTTTTAAAGAGCCATTTTGTATTCTTCGGACCACAGGAAAGCCTTGGACTGTTTTTGCCGGATTACATAGCGATGATGGGAATGATCGTGTTTGTTACCTATTATGGGGACAGGCTGTTATTCGGTGACAAAGGTATTATATGGCATATATGGAGACGTTAAGATGACTCATATTATTTTAGCAATTATATATTTAGCATTTATAAGTCTGGGATTGCCGGATTCAATGTTAGGAGCAGCATGGCCGGATATGTATGCTGCGTTTGGAGTACCGCTCTCATATGCAGGTATTTATTCCTCCATTATTTCCGCGGGGACAAATTATATCGAGTCTGCTGAGTGACAGACTTACATTAAAGTTTCTTTTGGCTCTTATGGTTGTAATGCATGAAACTTTAAATAAAGTAACGGATTATAACCCCAGGGTTAATACTGAAAAACAAACAGAGACTTCTGCCGGTGAGGAGAAGTTCTTATAATAAAACTGTAAAGATAAAGGAATTCTATAGTTACAGACAGGAGCTTATCGTATGGAAATTTTGGAAAAGATGGAATACATTACTTTAAACAATGGCGTAAAAATGCCCATGGCAGGTCTGGGAACATTTCTCTTGAGCCCGGCATGTTATGACTTTGCAGAGGCCTATAATGCACAGGGCGGTAACTGTACCGTTGTGGATCTTCCCAAGGAAGGAATCACCGGAAACGATCATTTTATGTTCCAGGATCTGAATAACGATGTCATTGCGGATCATATTGAGAACTGGATTCAGGAGAATGTAAACTAGGAGTCTGTTTGTTATGAGGTGGGGCAATGAAGTTACAGCAGTTAAGCTATTTTTGTGAAGTATGTAAATTCAATAATATCAGCAGGGCGGCGGAACATTTATATATTTCGCCGTCTGCGATATCTATGGCAGCCAAAGACATTGTGTATCCATATCGTCTGCATATTCATTACCTGCAGAAAATACTGGAAACCTGTAATGAAAACAGAATAAATGTTATGAAAACTGACAGAGACAATGTTCTTTGTCAGTTTTTTTATAACCTTATGGTTAAAACTCCGTAAACAAAAGGAGACTTCTGTCGGAGAGACAAAGCATTTATAATCATATTGTAATGAGTAATAATAACTGAAAAAGCAATAGGAGGCAATATAAAATGAGAAAAGATTTAGGAGCAAACCCGTATTTATTTCCGCAGCCGGTCATGATTATCGGAACCTATGACGAGAACGGGAAGGCCAATGCCATGAATGCCGCATGGGGCGGCATCGTCGGAAGAAATGAGATCATTATAGACTTAAGCAATCATAAAACAACGGAAAATCTTCTGGAGACAAGGGCTTTTACTGTCAGTGTGGCAGACCTGGAGCATCTGGTCCCCTGCGATTATGTGGGAATCGTTTCCGGCAACAAAGAGCCGGACAAGATGGAGAAGGCAGGATTTACCACAACAAAAAGTAAATTTGTGAATGCACCTGTGATCAATGAACTGCCCCTTACACTGGAATGCGTACTCACACAGGTCATCGATGGCAGTAAATATCTGGGTGAGATCAAGAATGTCAGCATCGATGAGAAAATCCTTGGCGAAGACGGAGACATTGATTTGAATAAATTTGTGCCGATCACTTATGATGCAGCTCACTATGGATATTACAGACTGGGTGAAAAGGTCGGAACGGCATTCAAAGACGGTGCACAGTTGAAGTAGAGGAAATTGTTAAAAATTTAAAATATTAAATGATATGTGACAGGAGGAAAGGAAAATGAGTTTTAATTTTTCAGTACCTACCAATGCTTTGTTCGGAGCAGGAAAGCTGAACGAACTGTACACACAGAATTAATTCTCCCATGGGTGCAGTACATGGGAAAAAGGCACTGGTTGTTATCTCTAATGGTAAATCTACCCGGGCTAACGGATATCTGGACAGACTGGAAAATGAATTAAAGCAGAGTAAAGCAGAGTATATCATTTTTGATAAAGTTGGTTCTAATCCGACGAAACCCGTGGTGGAAGAAGGCGGACGTTTTGCAAAAGAAAATGGTTGCGACTTCATTGTGGCGTATCTGATCTGAAAATGTCAGATTACGGCATTACATCGGAAGAATTCCCTAAAATGGCTCAGAATGCAAGAGAGACACTTGGAATTAATTTTGAAAATGATATGTATAAACTGAGTGATGCAGACTGTGTCGCAATTTATCAGGAATCCTATAAATAAATCGGAGCAAAAATTATGAAAAAAATGTTGGTTGTCTATTATTCCTGGTCCAATGGAAACACAAAACGGATCGCAGAGCAGCTGGCCGCTGCAACAAACGCCGATATCGCAAGAATTGATACGGCACAGCCATACTCCGGTAGTCATGAGGAAATAGTTGAGCAGGGGCAGAGAGAAGTAGAAGCGGGCTTCATGCCGCAGATCAAACCGTTATCCGTAAGTATAGCGGACTATGACGTGATCGCCATTGGAACGCCGACCTGGTGGTATACGATGGCACCTGCAGTACTTACATTTCTCCACCAGCAGGATTTTACCGGGAAGACAGTGATTCCATTTATGACAAACGGTGGCTGGCCGGGACATGTCATAAAAGATATGGAAGCAGAGTGTAAGGGTGCAAAATTCGCACATGAGATGAAAATTCAGTTCGATTCTACAGGCGGAGATCGTCTGGAAACACCGGAGCGTGTAATTACAAAGTGGGTGGCTGACGTAAAGAAAGATCTGAACTGAGTAAAGATAAAAGGGATGAGAACATGCAAATCAGAACATTAGGAAAAGATCTGAAAGTGTCCGCAGTGGGCTTAGGATGTATGGGAATGAGCCATGCTTACGGAGCACCGGTAACAGCACTGGATGAAGCATTAGGATCCATGGAAATGTCGGAAGTATTCGGTGGATCCAGGGTGAAACCCTGAGGTTTAGACAGAATAACCAAGAGAGACTTCTGTTAATGAGACAGAGGAATTATAATCTGCTTGTAAGGTAAGAAAAGGTTCTTGATAAAACAGACGAGGAGGAAAAATATATGGAATATGTATCATTAAGCAATGGTGTAAAGATGCCGATCCTGGGCTACGGAGTATATCAGGTGACCAAGGACGAATGCAAGAAATGCGTACTGGATGCCCTGAAAGCAGGTTATCGTGCCATTGATACCGCCCAGAGCTATTTTAACGAGGAAGAAGTAGGAGAGGCTATTCAGGAGTCAGGTATTCCCAGAGAGGAGATCTTCCTGACCACCAAAGTATGGGTGGAACATTACAGCTATGAAGAGGCTAAAAAATCCGTAGAAGAGTCTATGAGAAAGTTAAAGACCGATTATCTTGATCTGGTATTGTTGCATCAGCCGTTCGGAGATGCGTACAGTGCTTACCGTGCACTGGAAGACCTGTACGATGAGGGTAAGATCCGTGCCATCGGTATTTCTAATTTCTATGTGGACAGAATGGTGGATTTCGCTTCCTTTAACCGTATTAAGCCTATGGTGAATCAGGTAGAGACCCATATTTTCAATCAGCAGAAGAATCTGAAGGAATGGGCAGACAAATACGGTATTCAGTTGGAAGCATGGGCTCCCTTTGGAGAGGGCAGAGGAGGTACTTTTGATAACCCTGTGATTGCGAAGATTGCAGAGAAATATCAGAAGACTCCCGCACAGGTCATGTTGCGCTGGCACATTCAGAGAGGAATCGTAGTCATTCCGAAGTCTACCCATTACGAGCGTATGGTAGAGAATTTCAATGTTTTTGATTTCAAATTATCTGAGGAAGATATGAATGCCATCGCAGAGCTGGATAAGGCCGAGAGTGCATTCTTCTCCCATCAGGATCCCAACATGGTAGAGTGGTTCGTGAAGATGGTGGAAGAACGCAAGACCGAGCATGACAGCTCTAAAGAAAAGAAGAATTGGTAAGAAATGATAACAGTGAGGGGATCTATAATACACTGGAGGATGTAAAAATTATGAGAAAAAATAAAATCGCAGGTATGGTAACAGCACTTGTTTTAGCAGCAGTTATGTTGACCGGATGCGGATCTACAGCTGGTAACAGTAATGCCAGTCAGAGTGCCCAGGCAGTAACAAGCGTAGCAACACAGACAACAGAAAGCAGTTCTACAGCAACTACAGAGTCTGCTATAGCAGAGACTGCTGCAACACAGGAAAACGCAACAGAAGCCGCTGCAGAGACACAGACTGGTGATACTACCGCAGAATCCGGTAAGACCCTTGTAGTGTATTATTCCGCAAGCGGTACCACAAAGCGCGTGGCAACAGCCATTGCAGATGCCACAGGAGCAGATCTGTATGAGATCACTCCGGTAGAGCCCTATACCAGTGATGACCTGAACTGGACTAACAGCTCCAGCCGGGTATCCAGAGAGCATGATGATGAGAGCCTTCGGGATATTGCACTGACAGAGATTACTCCCGCAGACTGGGATTCTTATGATACCGTTTTGATCGGCTATCCGATCTGGTGGGGAATCGCAGCATGGCCGGTAGACAATTTTGTCAAAGGCAATGACTTTACGGGAAAGACCGTGATTCCGTTCTGCACCTCCTCATCTTCCGGACTGGGTGACAGTGGCAACCTTTTGGAAGAGATGGCAGGTACCGGTGACTGGCAGGAAGGCCACAGATTTAGCTCCGGTGCATCCGATGCAGATGCGGCAGACTGGGTGGCTTCTCTGAATCTGAATGAATAAGGAAACGAGGAAAGCACAACAATGAAAGTATTGTTGATCAATGGCAGCCCCCACAGAGAGGGATGCACCTACACCGCATTGTGCGAGGTGTCCAGAGCATTAAATGATAACGGAGTGGATACGGACATTTTCTGGATTGGTAATAAAGCATTGAGTGGCTGTATTGCCTGTAAAAAATGTCAGGGCACAGGGAAATGTGTGTTCAATGATTCTGTCAATGAATTTCTGGAGATCGCCGGGGATTATGACGGATTTGTATTCGGAACTCCCGTTCACTGGGCAGGTGCCACAGGCGCCATGACTTCTTTTATGGACAGAGCCTTTTATGCGGATCTGAATGGCGGTGGCAGACGCTTCCGGCTGAAACCGGCAGCGGCCGTGATCTCAGCCAGAAGAGCGGGAACTACGGCGACCTGGGATCAGATGAATAAGTATTTTGGCCGCATGCAGATGCCCATCGTCACTTCTCAGTACTGGAACATGGTACACGGGGCCTGCCCGGAAGACGTGCGCCGGGATCTGGAGGGATTGCAGACCATGCGGACCCTGGGGAACAATATGGCATTTTTCATCAACTGCAAGAACCTGGGACTGAAAATGGGATTGAGATTGCCCGACACGGAAGCTCCCGTGCATACGAATTTTATAAGATCCTGATTATGAATTCAGGGAAAAAGGAATCTTGAAACCATACGGCGGAGAGATTCCTTTTGCTGTAATAATTGCTTGTAAAACCTCCCGGATTGTGTCAAACTGATAGTTGTGACAGGAATGGATTTTGAGAAAAAGTTTCCAAAATAAGGAGTAATCATGGCTGAGATATTATTGGGTTCCCATGTGGGAATGTCGGGAAAAGAGATGTTTTTAGGATCTGTGAAGGAGGCGGCAGAGTACGGTGCCAATGCGCTGATGGTTTACACCGGGGCACCCCAGAACACGAGACGAAAAGAGATAAAGGATCTGAATCTGGAGGCAGGGCTTGCCTATGCAGACAAAGCAGGCATCAAAGAAATCGTGATTCATGCTCCCTATATCATTAATCTGGGGAATATGGAAAAACCGGAGATGTTTGACTTTGGTGTGGAATTCCTGGCAAAAGAAGTAAAAAGAGCCGCAGCCTTTCACAGTAAGGTACTGGTACTGCATCCGGGATCTTCCTTAAGTGCCGGTGTGGAAGAAGCTGTGGAGCAGATCGCAAAAGGACTGAATCTGGTGCTTGATGCGGATGACAGCAATGTCAGGATTGCGTTGGAAACTATGGCGGGCAAGGGCAGTGAGGTTGGCAGAACTTTTGAAGAATTGCGGATGATTTATGATAAAGTGGATCGAAAAGACAGACTGCGGGTATGTTTCGATACCTGCCATGTGAACGATGCCGGATACGATCTGGTGAATGACTACGAGGGTGTGCTTGCGCAGCTTGACAAGATTCTGGGATTGGACCAGATCGCAGTGATCCATGTGAACGACAGCCTGAATCCCTTAGGAGCCCACAAGGACCGACATGCTAACATCGGACAGGGTACCGTCGGTTACGAGACCCTGCACCGCATCGTCCATGACGAGCGGTTTGCAGAGGTACCAAAGATTTTGGAGACACCATGGCTCTGCGCAGAGGGAGAAACGAAGAAGACGATCCCACCGTATAAGCAAGAGATTGCATGGCTGAAAGCCTGAAAAACAGAGAAATACGAGGGGACACAATTGAAAAAAAGGATTATCACAGCAGTAGCGGTATTTGGACTTTTGGGCGGAATATTATATTTTGCATATGCACAGACAGCGGCGCAGAACAATGTGAAGCATTTCACAGCTTTTTTTGCTGTGGAGGGAGAAGCCATTGACCAGAATAATGATATGAAAAAAGAAATCGCACGCCTGACAGGTGCGGATTGTGAAGAATTGTGGCTGGTGGGACAGTCCAAGGAAAGTGCCTTGAACAGTTATATTGTGAGTGGGGAATATCCGGATTTTATTTCCGGAGATACCAGTCTTTATGAGGCAGGGGCATTACTTCCTTTAGATGAATACTGGGAGAATTATCCCAATATCAAAAATTACCTGACGGAAGAACAGTGGGAGAGATTCCGCAGACCTGACGGTCATATCTATTGGATCCCACAGTTTGGTGTGACCCATGGCGAAGATGTGGAGGTGACCCACTCAGGTGAAGCCTTCTGGATCCAGACCAGAGTGCTGAAATGGGCGGGGTATCCGGAGATTCATACTGTGGATGAATATTTTGATCTCATCGAGCGCTATGTGGCAGCGAACCCGGTAATGGAGGATGGAACACCGAACATTCCGTTTACGATTTTGTGTGATGGCTGGCGGTATTTTTGTCTGGAAAATATTCCGCAGTTTCTGGATGGTTATCCAAATGACGGAAGCTGTATTGTGGATCCGGATACATTACAGGTTTACGATTATAACACCACAGATACTGCCAAATGGTACTTTAAAAAGCTGAATGAGGAATATCACAAAGATATTCTCGGTGCAGAAGTATTTACAGAGACCTATGAGGATTATCTGGCAAAATTATCCACGGGTGCGGTCTGCGGTATGCCGGATCAGTGGTGGCAGTTCTACTATTCGATTCAGAATGCCTATGATGAACAGGGCCTTAGAGAACAGGGCTGCGATTATGTTCCACTTCCGATTACCAGAGAGGAAGGAATCGCCAATCAATGGCATGTAACGCGCTCTGCAGAGCTGGACAGCTCTACAGGCTTATCCATTACGGTATCCTGCGAGGATATTGACGGAGCTTTGCAGTTTGTCAGCGATCTACTGGAACCGGAGATCATTAAACTGCGATTCTGGGGCGAAGAGGGAGTCGACTATAGCGTGGATGAGAACGGATTGTTCTACCTGACTGAGGAGCAGGCGAAGCGATGGATGACTTCGGAGGAAAAGAGAAAAAACTTTTGTTTTTATTCTTATTTTCCCAGAGTAGAAGGAAAGCTTCCCGATGGGATCAACGCATTTTCCCTGGAATATCAGACAACGGAATTTTTTAAAAATCAGCCTAAGGACATTCAGGAATGTTTTTCAGCTTACGGAGTGACAAATTATGTGGATATGATCGGCAATAATGAGGCTCCCGGGGCATGGTATCCCATGTATAGCTACACGACATCCCTATCTGCCAATTCTCCTGCCGGACAGGTCAGGGATCGGATGGATGCGGTGAAACACAAATGGCTTCCGCAGGTAATCATGGCAGAAGATTTTGAGACTGCGTGGGAGCAATATATGGAAGCATATGATTCCTGCAATCCTGAGATTTATTATCAGATGTTGCAGCTTGAGGTGGAAAAAAGAGTAAAAGGATAAGTTTTTTACAAAAAAGTATAAAAAACAAATAGAAAAATACCTCTCAATTCCTTTAAACTAAAGAAAAGGATTGGGGGTATTTTTTTATGAACGAGAAGAGAAACGGAGCTTTGGACAGATATCCAATAGAAAAAAAGAGAGCAGGAAGACCATCTGTTACAGTGAAAGAAGACGGCGCAGTCATTTTTTATCTGTATGCACCGGCAGCAAAAATAGTACAGGTTGCCGGACTTGGGGGATATTTTACAAATAAAAAAATAGATCTGATGCCCGATGGGCAGGGCGGATTTTTTGCGGAAGTTCAAGATTTTCACTGGGGGATGCATTATTATTTCTGGTATGTGGACGGTGTCCGGATCTGCAATCCGTACGCCGGAATTTCTTATGGGTGTTTTGCTGCGATCAATACTTTTGAGGTGCAGGAGAAGAATGTGGATTTCTATTTTGCAAAGGATATTCCTCATGGTACGGTCAGCATCTGTAAATACGTTTCGAAGGTGAGCAGCCACCTGAAGGAATGTTATGTCTATACACCTTATGGATATGAAGAAGGAGATGAAAGATATCCGGTATTGTACCTGCAGCATGGCGTAGGAGAGAGCGAGACCGGATGGATCTGGCAGGGGAAGGCAAATTTAATCATGGACTGTCTGATTGCAGAGGGAAAGTGCGAGAAAATGATCGTGGTCATGAGCAGTGGCTATGCCTTCAAAGATGGAGAAAAACCTGTATTTTACCCCGGGAATTTTGAGAGTGAACTGATCCACAACATTATTCCTTATATTGAAAATAATTTCCGGGTGAGAAAGGGAAGAGATTACCGGGCGATGGCGGGACTTTCCCTGGGATCGGCGCAGACTACGGATATTGTGGCAAAAAATATGAAGTTATTTTCTGCTGCCGGTGTATTTTCCGGAGTTGCTATTCATGAGATGGAACGGATCTGCGACAGCGACGAGCAGTTGGATGTGGTATTTATGTCCTGTGGCACTTATGAAGAACAAATCAGAGAAGGAATGGAGCAGATAGAACAAAAGTTTGAAAATGCAGGAAAGTATTGCATTTCCAAAGTATATGAGGGATATCACGAATGGCATGTCTGGAGGAAAAGCCTGTATGATTTTGTACCGTTATTGTTCCGGAAAGCGGGGGCAGAAACGGATGACATTCCGGGGGAAAGAACAGCCAGAATCACAAGACAGAGACTACAGCGACAGACCATGGAAGAACAGATACTGATGTTTGATCCGGTATACCGCCAGATCCGCTTTGAGACTGATGAAGCAGGGAGGCCTGCAGGAAAATACCCGGACATCCCTCACGGAATCTGCATTACGGAACAGGGAACGGCAGTCGTATGCTTCGAGGCACCGGAGGCAGTCTCGGTAGAAGCCGCCCTGGACGGAAAAGAATTCCTAAAACTCAGGAAAGATCAGGAAAGACAAGGATATTGGACAGGGGAAATCCACAACATCACCCCGGGATACCATAATGTATATTTCAGGGTAAACGGTACAGATGTGATGAATCCGGATGCACCGGTGGGATACTCGGGAGACAGAGCTGTGAATTATCTGGAAATGCCGGATCCGGAGTTCCCACTGACAGAACTGGCGGATACAGTGCACGGTCAGGTGCATATACATTATGATTATCTTGCGGAGGAAGAGAAAGTAAGTACGATCTATGTATATACACCGGCATATTTTGAAAGAGCGGAAAAAGAGCGGAGCGTAATGATCTTAAAAGCACTTTCCACAGAAACTGCGTCCTGTTTCCTGCACCAGGGGAAAATACCGAACATTATGGAATACTTTCTGGCAGCAGGAAAAGCCGTGGAGACTATATTGGTGATGACAAATGCGGAAGAGACAGCGGAACGGATGCAAAACATTATAAAGAAATATATTCCGGATGGACAAAAAGCAAAAGCAATCGTCATGGAACGAAGCGACGGAGAAGATTGGAATTCCTTCCGGAGACGATTTGCAGCCTGCCGGATATAAAATTATTACCTGCATTTCCTATATTTTCCCGGGTGTTTGTGCAAGGAGAGCCGGACTATAATAGAACTGATAAAAGTTCGGGAGGGATAGAAATGACAGGACCGGCAGCACCGAAGGATCCGGAAAAGGCAAGACCTTTTTTCTATATATTAAAAGACAAAGATATTTTTGGAGAACGGCAAAAGGACGGAACCGGAATCCAGTTTATCTATGAAAGCGACGGGCGGCTGATCAACAGTGCACAGATCACGGGAAATGTTACGGATAAGGAAGAACTGACACTTCTGGAGACAGTAGAGGGATTTGGCAGACTGGTACATAGTATCGGCGTAAGCGTGGAGACGGACCGGCCGGAAGAAACCGCAGAATTTGTATTTCAGATGTATGGGAAAAAGGACCTGTACGGAGGTGGAACGAATCTTACGGCTTCTCTTAAGTGTGACGGCATGGAACATAGAATCTATCTGTCGGATTACAGGTGGACAGAGGATGATCATGTGCCGGGACAGATTAAAATTCTGTTTGCAGCGCCGGAGCGGATGGGAAAAGTCAGCGTAAGACTCTTCCTAAATGACGGATACGAAGCACCTCCGGAGGAAGAGGATCTGGTTATAGATATGCATTCGGAAGAATACTGCGGCATGATCAGCCGCTCTCTGTTGCAGCTGGGGAATCCTTATCGTATCCGTAAGGCTATTGAAAAATCTAAGGCAGGAAAAGAGGTAACGCTTGCCTATATCGGTGGATCTATCACGCAGGGAGCCGGAGCTATACCAATCCATACGGAATGCTATGCATATAAGTCCTTTCAACTGTTTCAGAATCGTTTTTCGACACAGAACAATGTCAGGTTTATCAAAGCCGGAGTCGGCGGAACACCTTCAGAACTGGGAATGATCCGGTTTGACCGGGATGTGCTCAGGGAAGAGGAACGACCGGATATTGTGGTTATTGAATTTGCAGTAAACGATGAGGGAGATGAGACAAAGGGTGTCTGTTATGAAAGCCTGGTGCGGAAAGTGTTGAAACTGCCATGGAAGCCGGCAGTGGTTCTCCTGTTTTCGGTATTTGCAAATGATTGGAATTTACAGGAGCGGTTAAGGCCGGTGGGGGATCTTTATGATCTTCCCATGGTGAGCATCCGCGATGCGGTAACTCCACAGTTTTCATTAAAGTGCGGCGAGGGAAGAATTTTATCTAAAAATCAGTTTTTTTATGATATCTTTCATCCTAATAATATCGGACATACCATTATGGCGGACTGTCTGCAATATCTGTTTGAATGTTGTGATGCAGCAGAACCTGCAAGAGTTGGGACTTTTGTGGAAGGAATGACGGAGGAACAGATCCTGTCGGAAAAGCTTTCCGGACCGGCAGTGATCGGTGCTGATTTTGAAAGAATTTTTTTACTGGATAAGAAGAACCGTTATGTAGGAGCCAAAATCCGGGCGGGCGGTTTTGCTTCCACAGATATGGAGTTACAGAGTGTGGAAATGGACGGAAACCTTACACAGACACCGGAATTTCCGTATAACTGGATGTATGATGGAAGCAGACTGCAGATGCCGGGATTTGAAATGGAGATTACCTGCAAGTCACTGTTTCTTATATTTAAGGATTCCGGAGAAACGGATGTAGGGAAAGCCAATGTATTTGTAAATGATGTATATTGTATGACGGCGGATCCCCATAAGAACAATTGGCTGCATTGTAATGCTGTATTACTGTTTTGGGAGACAGAAAGCAGATCCCATAAAGTACGGATTGCAGTGACAGAGGAAGACCGGAATAAAAAATTTACAATCTTAGGATTTGGATACACAATATAGAACAGAGTGAGGAAAACAAAATGGTTACAGCAAAGAACCCAATTTTATCCGGTTTCTATCCGGATCCATCCATATGCAGGGCAGGAGAGGACTATTACATTGTGAATTCCAGTTTTGTGTATGCACCGGGAGTTCCGATTTTCCACAGCAGAGATCTGGCGCACTGGGAGCAGATCGGGAATATTCTTGACAGACCGGAACAACTTCCGGTGAAGGGAAGTGAAATATCACAGGGGATTTATGCACCAACCATCCGGTTCCATGATGGACTGTTTTACATGATCACTACCAATGTAAGCTACGGAGGCAATTTCATTGTAACGGCAAAAGATCCAGCAGGACCGTGGTCGGATCCTTATTATCTCGGCGAAGATGCTCCGGGGATCGATCCCAGTCTATTCTTCGATGATGACGGGAAATGCTATTACTGTGGTACACGACCGAATCCGGAAGGAGTCCGCTATAACGGAGACTGGGAAATCTGGGTGCAGGAACTGGATCTTCGGCAGATGAAGCTTGTGGGAGAAAGCATGGCAATCTGGAAAGGGGCTGTAAAAGGAGTTATCTGGCCGGAGGGACCGCACCTTTATAAGATCGACGGTTATTATTATCTGATGCATGCAGAAGGAGGAACCGGACCGGAGCACAGCATCAGCATTGCCAGAAGTAAAAAGCTGTTCCAGTGGTTCGAGGGCTGCCCAAGAAACCCGATCTTTACCCACAGGAATCTGGGGAAAAACTATCCTGTGATCTACGCAGGACACGGAGATCTGGTGGAGGATGGACGGGGAAACTGGTATGTGGTAATGCTGGCATCCAGACCCTGTGAAGGACACAGCAGCATGGGCAGAGAGACTTTTCTGGCAAAAGTCACATGGGAAAATGGATGGCCGGTGATTGCAGAAGGCATCGGGCATCTGGAAGATACATTGGAACTGCCCACAAAAGAATACCGTTTTCCAGAGGAAGTTAGCAGTACTTCCGATCATATCAGTTTTTGGGAGAAAACACCGGACAAACGGCTGGTAAGTGTAGAAGAAATCCGTGAAGAAAACTATTCCCTGCGTCACCGGCCGGGGATGCTGCGGCTCTATACAAAAAAGGAAAAAATATCTGACCGCAATCATTGTTCCTATTTCGGAATCCGTCAGAAAAATTATGCATTCTATGCAGAGACCGGGATGGAATTTGAACCGAAGCAGGAATGTGAGACTGCGGGAATGGTGTTGTACCAGAATCATGAAAATCATTTGCGCATGGAGATCCGGAAAAGGGCTGAAGAGAATTGTTTTGTTGTGACAGCCTGCATCCATGGGGAAGAGAGAATCCTTACCGAAAAGCCGGCAGGAGAAGGTAGACAATTCTTTAAAATACGAATGCATTGCGACAGGCAGAAGGCACGGATATGGCTTTTCAGGGATGGCAGGGAGAGGCTGATTGCTGAGGATATCAGTCTGCTTCCTTATACCACGGAGGAAGCAGGAGGATTTGTGGGATGTACGATAGGAATGTACGCATCTGCCAATGGACAGGACAGCAGTAACTATGCTGATTTTGCCTGGTTTGTGCAGAATGCCATATAAAAACGGATTGCGGACAGAACGCAGATGTCCTATAATAAAGAAGAGCGGGCTGTAAAAATGTCTGCTCTTTTTTACATAACAGAGGAGAGGATCTTATGGGGAAGGTATTACATGAACTGGATCTTTGGATGGATGATTTCACCATCAAAAAAAAGTTTTATATTTTCTATGTTGTCTGTGTGCTGATTCCCCTGATCGTAACAGACAGCGTTGTATTTCTGACGACTGCAAAATTTGACAGAGAGCGCAGGGAGCATGAGATGTTCAATATTGCCAGTACGGTGGAATACAGTCTGAGCAGTATGATCGGAAATGCCGGGGAGATAGGCAACAGTATTTATACCAATCGCGATTTTGAAGAGTTCTTATCCAAAAGATACACTAATTCTGCAGAATATGTGGCGGCATATCAGAATTTCCTGAGCGGGACGTTATTGGAAAATGCTCTTGGGATGAACAGTATGACATTTACCCTGTATACGGATAATGATACCATTGTAAACGGAGGAAGGGTCAATACGCTGGATAAGCTTAAGAATACAGAGAGTTATCTGCGGCTGAATGAAGAAGCGAAAAGCAAGGGACTCTTTTTTGTCTATGATGACAGCAGTTCCAGAATCACAAGGGAGCGGCGCATCATTTATCTACAGCGGCTGGATTTCTATGATGCAGAGACAGAAAAGTATTTAAAAATCGAGTTTGATTACGGCAGTATGGTGCGCACCATTAAAAACATGAACTATGATAATGAGGTTCTGATCTGTGAAGGAGATCGGATCCTTCTTTCCAATGGACAATACGGCAGCTACGGCAGCGAGTTTCAGCGGCTGGATAACGCAACAATGAGAGAAGCCTATGAACATACCATCAGTCTGTATGGTACGGAACTTACAATTTATGTAAAGCCGGTAGAGAACAGTTTTCTTACAAGCATCCGGAACAAACTTCCCATCATATTGCTGCTCCTTGCGGTGAATGTTATTTTTCCCTTCTGGTTCGTTCAGATATTCAACCGTTCCTTTACAAAAAGGATTACAGAACTGAGCAAGGTATTTAAATCAGTGGACAGTGATCATCTTATTCCAATGCCCTGTGAAGAAGGTAAAGATGAGATCAGCAGTATGATACGCAATTATAATCGCATGGTGGAACGTACCAATGGACTGATCGAGACTGTATATAAGAATAAAATCCATGAGCAGGAGATGCTGGTGGGAAGAAAAAATGCGGAGCTTCTCGCATTACACAGCCAGATCAATCCCCACTTTTTATTTAATGTACTGGAAAGCATCCGGATGCACAGCATTTTGAAAAAAGAAAACGAGACAGCCGACATGGTGGCCAAACTGGCGGTGATGCAGAGACAGTATGTGGAATGGGGCAATGATTCCGTGAGTATCTTCCAGGAGATTGAATTTGTGAAAGCTTATCTGGCGCTTCAGAAGTATCGTTTTGGAGAACGGCTGAATTATGACATTGAAGTAGACAGAGAATGTGAAAACTTCAAGATACCCAAGCTTACGATTGTAACCTTTGTGGAAAATGCCTGTGTGCATGGAATCGAAAGCAAATCCAGTCCGGGATGGATATTTGTAAGGATAGGCCGTCAGGGAGAAGGGCTGGAGATAGAAATTGAAGATACCGGAAGCGGTATGGCGGAGGCCAAACTTACAGAGCTACAGAACAACATGTGCAATGCCGACATTGAGATGCTCAAGGGCGGCGGAAGAGTAGGGATTATTAACGCCTGTGTCAGATTGAAAATGGTAACGGAAAACAGAGTGGAATTCCGTGTAGAAGGAGAAGAAGGAGTGGGAACCACGGTTACGATACGGATTCCCTGTTTGCAGGAGGGTAAAACAGATGCTGAAAGTATTGCTGGTAGATGACGAGCCGTTTATTTTACAGGGATTGAAACTTTTAGTAGATTGGGAGAAGGAAGGCTTTCGGATTGCGGGAACAGCAGCAAATGGGATGGAAGCACTGGCTTTTTTGAAGAAGGAAAAGGTAGATTTGGTTATTGCCGATATTAAAATGCCTCAGATGACAGGACTGGAACTGCTGGAACACATCCGTAAAGAGAAAATTTCAGATGCATATTTTGTTATACTGAGCGGATATGCGGAATTTAGTTTTGCACAACAGGCAATGCAGAATGACTGCACGGATTATCTGCTAAAGCCGGTAGACAGCGAGATTCTGTGCAAAGTACTGAATAAGGTACTTGCTCTGCGCAACAGAGAGGAGCTGGATCATGAAAAGAACCGGAAGCTGGAGCAGGCTTATCTGGCAAGACATATGATTGCATTGATCCAAGGGAAGTTTGATGACCTGAATGTCAGATATATACATGAACACATGCGATGCGGAACCGGTGTGCGTTATGTGGAGATCCAGACGGAAGGATCCTATGATGATGAGGGAACGACAGATCGAGAAATGCGGACATTACAGAGGCGGCTGTATGAATACAGCAGGGAATTTCTGAAAGAAGATGCAGATCTGAGTGTGTTTGATGTTTCTGTCAATGAAAAAATCTACGATATCGGACTGATTTTGTTTGATTATGTTCCGGAAAAAAGTGGGATGGATGTAAAACGGTATCTGGAACGATTCCGGGAATATCTCGCATCAAATTTACAGACAAATGTGGTGATGCTGGCAGGAAAAAAAGTGCAGGATATCAGCAGCATAGCAAAGTCTTACGGCAATACCTGTATGCTTCGTTCTTTTCAGGGGTTCCGGACAAAGAAGGATATCTATTTCTATGAGGAGGAGGTCCAGGTATCTCCGGAAGGACTGATCCTGTGTAAGCAGAGCCTGGATGGCCTGCTGAAGGCAATCGAACAGAACAATCATCTGGAAATCCGGGAGGCGGTGGCTTTCTTTTATGAAGAAATGTGTAAACGCGGTATTTGCGGGGAGACGATGACCCTGAATATTAATTATCTGTTGTTTCAGCTGATTCACTTAGCCTGTGAACAGGATGATGACGTGAACCAGGAGGAAATCTTAAGGGTCATCAGTGAGAGCAGCTTTGAGACCGGGGTAAAGCGCGGAAGTAAGGCACATCTGACCAGATTTGCCTGCGAATATGCGGATTATCTGTCACAGCTGCGGAAGAATGTATCCAGAGGAATTCTGGGTATGGTGGAAAAAGAGATCCGGGAAAATTACGCTTCAAATATTACACTGAAAAGCCTGAGTGAAAAGTATTATGTCAACAGTGCTTATCTTGGACAGCTTTTCCGGAAAAAGTACGGACAATCCTTTAAAGACTACCTGAACAATTACCGGATGGAGCAGGCTGCGGATGCCCTGCTGCGTACCGATAAAAAGATCGTTCAGATCGCAGAAGATGTGGGCTACCATGATCTGGACTATTTTACGAACCGTTTTATTCAGATCAAGGGCTGCACTCCCGCAAGATTCCGTAAAAAGATGCAACAGGGAGAGTAAGAGAATAAAAGACAGGGGAAATTACAGAACCACCTATAATTTCCCCTGTCTTTTGCTATAGTTCCTCTGATTGTTAGTTCCTCTCAAAAAGGTAAAATAGATTTATCGAAAGGGAGGTAGTTACAACATGAACAAAAAGAGACTTGTAAGCATGTTACTTGTGTCAGCAATGACAGCGGCACTGTTCACCGGATGTGGCAGTGACGGTAACCTGACATCCGGAGATGGTACAACGAGCGCAGGAACCAACAGTACCACAGAAGAGGCAGGTATCAAAGAGTTCACCGCATTTTTTGGGGTAGCGGGATCTGAGATCAATGACGACAATGAAGTGCAGCAGCTGATCGCAGAGAAGGTAGGCGCCAAAGTAAAAGAGACCTGGCTGACCGGACAGACTGCAGATGAAGCTGTGGGTACCATGATCGCCGGTGGTGAGTATCCGGACTTCATTGAGGGACAGACTGGAACCACACAGCTGTATGAGGCAGGAGCATTGGTAGCACTGGATGATTATCTGGATGATTATCCTAATATCAAGAATCTGTTTACTGATCTGGAGTGGGAGAAGCTTCGTCAGGAAGACGGCCACATTTACTGGATCCCGCAGTTCAGCTGCATCAAGAACGAAGAGAAGGTATGTGCACATAATGATGAAGCATTTTGGATTCAGGCAAGAGTTCTGAAATGGGCAGACTATCCCGAGATCCGGACCATGGATCAGTATTTTGATCTGATCGAAGCGTATAATGCAGCAAATCCTACTATGGAAGACGGAACAGCCAATATTCCTTATACCATTCTCTGTGATGACTGGAGATACTTCTGTCTGGAGAACGCACCTCAGTTCTTGGATGGTTATCCCAATGACGGAAGCTGTATGGTAGATCCTGAGACGCTGACGATACTGGATTACAACACTTCCGATACCGCAGTAAAGTATTTTAGAAAATTAAATGAAGAATACAAGAAAGGCATTGTAGACCCCGAGTCCTTTACCCAGTCTTATGATGAGTATATTTCCAAGCTTTCTACAGGACGTGTCCTGGGTATGATCGATCAGTGGTGGGATTTCGCTTACACAGCAGGCGATGCCATCAAGCAGGCAGGACTGGATGCACAGGGATGCGACTATATTCCACTGCCTATAACAATTGATGAAAGTGTAAAAAACCAGTGGCATAATGCCGGTGGTGCATTCAATTCCGGAAGCGGACTTGCAATTACTGTAAGCTGTAAGGATGTTCCCGGCGCACTGAAGCTGATCAATGATCTGCTGGATCAGGATATCCATAACCTTCGTTTCTGGGGTGTGGAAGGTGTTGACTATGAAGTAGATGAGAACGGTGAATTCTACAGAACACCGGAGCAGAGAATGCAGGCTTCCGATACAGAGTATAAGGCATCCCACATGTGCTCTTATTCTTATTTCCCTCAGTACAACGGAACCAGTGATGACGGTATCAATGCAAACAAGCCAGATGGCCAGGCGAGGGAATTCTTCGATGGATTAAACGACGATGTGAAAGAAGCATTCCAGGCATATGGCGTCGAGACTTATGTGGAAATGCTGGGCACTAACGAAGCCCCCGGTGAATGGTATCCTATGTGGTCCTTCTCCAATAACTTCAATACCAGCACACCCGGTGGTATGGCATGGACCAAGATCGGTGAAGTAAAGCATGAGCAGCTTCCTCAGGTAGTTATGGCAGCTGATTTCGACAAAGCATGGGCAGATTATATGGATGCATATAATGCCTGCAAGCCGGAAGACTTTATCAGTGAATTACAGGCAGAACTGGACAGCAGAATGGAACTGGCAGCAAAGTTCAAATAAAAACATATAAATGAAATTTGAGAATGGGCAGATGCAGGTAAAATTTCATCTGCCCGTTTTTTAAGGAGCGAGGATATGTCGTTAACGAGAACAAAATCGAAACAAAAAGTAAAACAAACCAGAACACCTATCACATGGAAAGAAATCAAAAGGCAAAAAGTTCTGCTTTTCTGGGCAGGAGTAATGATGATCTATGGAGTGATTTTTTACTATCTTCCCTTAGCCGGATGGGCGATGGCATTTCAGAATTATAAGCCGCAGCTGGGAATCCTGCACTCCGAATTCGTGGGACTTCAGAAGTTTCGGATGTTATTCTCGGATGTGACATTCCTTCGGGTCATTCGTAACACATTGGCCATGGGTGTGATCAACCTTGTGGCAACTTTCGTTACCGCAATTGTATTTGCTATTCTATTGAATGAGATCAAGAGTAGGGGCGGAAAAAAGACAGTGCAGACGATATCTTATCTTCCACATTTCCTTTCCTGGATCATCGTAACCGGTATTCTGCATGATATGTTGTCCGGTACCGGAATTGTAAATGAAGTATTGGTAAATCTGCATGTGATCAGCCAGCCGATCAATTTCTTTGCCCATCCCGGGTATTTCTGGCCGATCGTAGCATTTGCAAATGTCTGGAAGGAGACAGGATGGAATGCCATTATCTATCTGGCGGCCATCACATCCATTGATCCTTCCCTGTATGAAGCTGCTGCCATTGATGGCGCGGGAAGATGGAATAAAATCAAATACGTTACCCTTCCGGGAATCAAACCGACCATCGTAATTTTACTGCTGATGAATGTGGGGAATGTATTAAATGCAGGATTTGAAATTCAGTATCTGTTAGGAAACGGATTGGTACAGAAGTTCTCCCAGACGATTGATATTTATGTATTGAAATGGGGTATCAGCCAGGGAGATTATGCAATAGGTACAGCCGCAGGTATCTTCAAGAGCCTGGTAAGTATCATCCTGATCGTTCTGGCCAATCAGATTGCAAAACATAATGGTGAAGAGCAGTTATTCTAAAACAGAAAGAGATGGTAATTACAATGATAGATACACAGTATAAGATCAAGTCCAAAAAATTCGACATTTTTCCGCTCATAAACAGTGTCATCATGATCCTGTTTGTGATCATAACATTATATCCGGTGCTGAATACCCTGGCAATCTCTTTGAATGACGGTACGGATGCCCTGCGGGGAGGAATCTACCTGTGGCCGAGAAAATTCACCTGGAAAAACTATACGACGGTTTTACATAAAGATAATCTGATCACAGGCGCTTATATCACAGTTGCCAGAACACTGATCGGAACCCTGTTGTCCCTGGCAGCAAATGCGATTCTTGCCTTTATCGTCAGCCGGAAACGATTTCTGTTCCAAAGGGAAGTTTCCCTGTTCTGGGTCATCACCATGTATGTAAACGGTGGACTGATCCCAACATTCCTCTTATATAAGGGGCTGGGGCTTACCAACAGCTTCTGGGTATATGTGATCCCCGGAATGGTAAGTGCGTTTAATATGCTGGTGATCCGTACTTATATGAACGGAATTCCTGACAGCCTGGAAGAATCCGCACAGCTGGACGGTGCCGGTTACAGCACTATTTTTCTTAAGATCTATTCTCCGCTGTGTAAGCCGGTTTATGCCACAGTAGCCCTGTTTGTGGCGGTAGGCCAGTGGAACTCTTGGTTTGATGCCATGCTTTACAATCGCATGAGCAGTAATCTGACCACATTGCAGTATGAATTGATGAAGCTGTTATCCTCCGTAACCAATCAGGGAACTTCAGCGGAGGCAATGAAGAATGCCGCAGGAACCGTAACACCGACTTCCGTGCGTGCAGCGGCAACGATCATTACCATGCTGCCCATTATCTGTATTTATCCTTTCTTACAGAAGTACTTTGTAGCAGGACTTACTTTGGGTGGCGTCAAAGAATAAAAATCGGAGAACGAGCAAATGGCAGGAGCATATCAGACTGGTATTTATCGAAATGTATTGAAAGAGTGCGGATATGAAGAGACCGCTATTACAGAAAGACTGGAACAGACCTTTGAAACCATATTTTACGGAACGGAGGCAGAACGTTTTTATCATGAGGCAGGAGATGATATGGCGTATCTGGAGGATACCGGCAATCATGATGTACGCACGGAGGGAATGTCCTATGGCATGATGGTCTGCGTACAGCTGGATAAGAAAGCGGAATTTGACCGTCTCTGGAAGTGGGTGCGGACTTATATGTATATTCCGGAAGGACCCTGCCGCAACTATTTTGCCTGGTCCTGCAGCACGGATGGAACGCACAATGCGGAGGGACCGGCGCCGGACGGAGAAGAATATTTCGCCATGGCATTGTTTTTTGCATCTGCCCGTTGGGGGGACGGGGAAGGAATATTTGCTTACAGCAAAGAAGCAAAGGCAATCCTGCGGGAATGTATTCACAAAGGGGAGCCTGGACATCCGGGAGAACCTATGTGGGAGCCTTCCAATCATCTGATCAAATTTGTCACAAACATGGATTTTTCTGATCCCTCGTATCATCTGCCACATTTTTATGAACTGTTCGCAGAAAATGCGGAGGAAGGAGACCGGGAATTCTGGAAACAGGCAGCGGCAGCCAGCAGAGAATATCTGCATAAGGCATGCCACAAGGAGACCGGGCTTTCTGCAGAATATGCAGACTATGACGGGACACCCCATGCAGGACATCAGGAAATCTTCGGAAGACATGACTGGTACTACAGCGATGCATACCGCACCATAGCCAACATTGCCATGGATCATCTCTGGTATGACAAAGATCCGTGGCAGACGGAGATTGCAAACCGGCTGCAGAAATTTTACTGTGAAGAGCAGAGAGAACACTGGGACGGTGTGTTCCTGATTGATGGAACAAGACTGGAAGAGAAGGCACTGCATCCGGTTGCCATTGTGGCAGTCAATGCACAGGCGGCACTGGCAGCGGACGGATCACATGTAAAGGAATGTGTAGACCGCTTCTGGAATACTCCGCTCCGCACCGGGGACAGACGCTATTATGATAATTTCCTGTATCTGTTTGCCATGCTGGCACTTTCGGGAAATTACAGAATTTATCGGAAGTGAGAAAGAAGAAAATATGCCAGAGGAATATTTGAAGTACGGACCACATGGAACGGCGGAGTTGTTGTCATTTTCTTTTGGAAAATAAATTGTCATAGATGAAAAGAGAGGTTTTTCATGAGTACAGAGACTAGGGAATATGCAAAAAAGCTGACAGCGCAGATGACACTGGAAGAAAAAATGAGCCAGATGCTGTATGAATCACCGGCGATCGACAGGCTTGGGATTCCGGCTTATAACTGGTGGAACGAGGCTCTGCATGGAGTGGCAAGAGCCGGAGTGGCAACAGTGTTTCCTCAGGCAATTGCCCTTGCGGCAACTTTCGACGAAGACCTGCTTCAGAAAATCGGAGATGTGGTTTCGACAGAAGGCAGAGCCAAATTCAATGAATTCTCCAGAAAGGGAGACCGCGGAATCTATAAGGGACTGACTTTCTGGGCGCCAAATGTCAATATTTTCAGAGATCCCAGATGGGGAAGAGGTCATGAGACCTACGGGGAGGATCCTTATCTGACCGGAAAACTGGGGTGTGCTTATATCAGGGGATTACAGGGACCAGATAGAGATCACCCGAAGGCAGCGGCCTGTGCAAAGCATTTTGCGGTGCACAGCGGACCGGAGGCTCTCCGCCATGAATTTGATGCAAAGGTATCAAGGCACGATTTATATGACACTTATCTGTATGCTTTTAAACGCTGTGTCAAAGACGCCGGAGTGGAAGCAGTTATGGGAGCTTATAACCGAGTCAACGGAGAGCCGGCATGTGGAAGCAGGACGCTGTTAAAGAACATTCTGCGGGACGAATTCGGATTTGAAGGACATGTGGTATCGGATTGCTGGGCAATCAATGATTTCCACCTGCATCACCATGTGACGGGGATTGCGGAAGAATCTGCTGCAATGGCGGTGAACAATGGCTGTGATCTGAATTGTGGAAATGCTTTTTTGCATTTGCCGAAGGCTTATGAGATGGGACTTGTGAGTGAAGAAGCCATCACAGAAGCAGTGGAGCGTCTTATGGAGATCCGGATCCGGCTTGGCATGATGGAGGATTACCCTTCTCCCTATGCGGATATTTCCTATGAGAAAGTGGAGTGTCCGGAGCATGTAAAGCTGTCCGTGGAAGCATCCCGGAGAAGCCTGACGCTATTGAAAAATGAAGAGGACTTTCTGCCGCTTGAGAAAGAAAAAATCTGCACTATTGCGGTGATCGGTCCAAATGCTAATTCCAGAGATGCGCTGGTGGGCAATTATGTGGGAACCTCTTCGCAATACATCACTCCATTGGAGGGAATCCAACAGTACGTGGGAGAAGAAATAAGAGTTCTCTATGCGCAGGGGTGTGGTCTGTATAAGGATAAGGTGGAAGGCCTGGGCGAGAGGAAAGACCGCATGCAGGAAGCTGTGATTGCCGTGGAACATGCCGATGTGGCAGTAATGTGCCTTGGACTGGATGCAACCATAGAGGGAGAACAGGGCGATGCCGGGAATGAATATGCCAGCGGAGACAAACTGGGATTAAATCTGCCGGGACTTCAGGAAGAACTTCTGGAAACCGTTGCAGCTATGGGAAAACCGGTGGTGGTTCTGTTAATGGCAGGAAGCGCCATAGATCTGTCATGGGCGGAACACAACCCGAATGTGAAAGCCATCGTGGATTGTTGGTATCCGGGAGCCAGAGGTGGTAAGGCAATTGCCGAAATGCTGTTTGGAGAATTTTCCCCCTCCGGAAAACTGCCGGTGACATTTTATCAGGGAACAGAAAACCTTCCGGAATTTACAGATTACAACATGGCAGATCGAACCTACCGGTATACCGATAAAAACGTGTTATATCCCTTCGGATACGGACTACATTATGGCAGAGTCCGTTATGAAGAGGAATGTGTATCCGGAGAAAGGACAGATACTTCCGGGGAGGTGAAAGTATCTGCCAGCGTGATAAATGAAGGCAAATATGCCTTGTGGGAAACGGTACAGGTCTATGTGAAGAGAAAGGAATCACTGGATTATGAACCAGGATTTCAATTAAAGGGAGTCTCCTGCGTGCATCTTGCACCGGGAGAAAAACAGAGGATCGAAGTTACACTTTCCCCTCGGGATTTCGCATATATTACCGAAGAGGGAGACTGTGTAGTAAGACCCGGGGAATACCTGATTGCCATTGGTGGACAGCAGCCGGATGAAGAAAGTGAAAGACTTACCGGTCAAAGGGTAACCTGCCTGAAGGTGGAAAAGACGGGAAGCAGTATTTCTGTGGAATATTAGGGATGACTATGAAAGAAGAGAAGACATACCGGCAGGAAGCAGTGGTGCCGGATCGGGGACTGCCCTTTAAGCTATTCCGTTTCGAAGGCGCAGACGGAAAATATATTCGTGAGGCGCATCAGCATTGTAGTGTTGAAATCTTTGCCGTACGGGAGGGGAAAGCGGATGCTTACCTTGGTGATAAAAAATACGTTCTTTCGGCAGGAGAGTTCATGATTGTCAATAGTAATGAGGTGCATTCCATTCATACGTCGGGACGAAATGAGGCAATTGTTTTACAGATCCCAATGGAAAAACAGATAATGCGCTTTTCCGGTGAAAAAAGGGAAGAGGATGAAAAGCTTTTTGCATTACTTGAGAAAATGTACAGACAGCAGATCAGAAAAGAGTACGGCTATGAATTATTGATGCAGAGTATCTTTTATCAGCTGAAATACCTTTTGCTAACTGTTTATCAGATGTCGGATGAAAGGAAGGAACATTGTACTGAAAACAGGAAAATGGGACGCCTTGGAAAGATCACCGGATATCTGCAGGAACACTATGCGGAAGAAATTTCGCTGGAAACGCTGGCAGCAACGTTTGGGTATTGTCCCACTTATTTGTCTAAAATGTTCCGCCGGTATGGCAGGATCAACTATAAAGATTATCTGCGGAGTATCCGGTTTGAACATGCATTGCGGGAACTGGAGGAAACGGATCTCACCATAGGTGAAATAGCTCTAAAGAACGGATTTCCCAATAGCCAGGCTTTTTCCAGACTGTTCCGGGAGAAATACGGTATTCTGCCGACAGAGTACCAGAGAAGACAATAAATTCCGTACAAAAATTCCTGAATCAGGGATTTTGTACGGAATTTATTTATTCCTTTAATATTTCTTCCAGCAGGACGGCAGCAGGATCACGAGCATGGGGAAGAGCTCCAGTCTGCCGGCCAGCATATCGAACATCAGCACGCATTTGGACAGGGGACTGAACAAAGCGAAATTCTGGGTGGGACCGACTAATTCCAGACCAGGACCGATATTGTTCAGGGTGGCCAGTACTGCGGTAAAGTTTGTGCTCAGGTCATATTCGTCCAGACAGACGATCAGCAGGGAAACGAAGAGTACGATAAAATAAGCCGTCATATAGACATTGGTGGAACGAAGCGTCTCGTGGGACAGATTGTGTCCGTCCATCTTGATCTTTTTCACCATCCGGGGATGGATCATCATGGACAGCTCCTTGCGGATCGCCTTGAAGAGGATCAGCACACGGGATACCTTTATACCGCCACCGGTACTGCCGGCACAGGCTCCGATCATCATCAGAAGCAGAAGGATCGTCTTCGACAACTGCGGCCACATATTGAAATCCGTGGTGGCAAATCCGGTGGTGGTGATGATCGTTCCCACCTGGAAAAAGGAGTGTCGCAGTGTTTCTCCCAAAGTTGCATAGAGCGGGCGGATATTCCAGGCAATCGTCAGAGCGCTGGCGAAAATGATCAAAAAATACCAACGAACTTCTTCGATGGAAAAAGCTTCCTTAAACTGCCTGCTTAACAGACAGAAATATACCGTATAATTGACACCGCTTAAGATCATAAGTACCGTTACGGCATTCTGTATCAGTGGAGAGTAACCGCCGATACTGCTGTTCTTGACACCGAAGCCACCGGTGCCGACGCTGCCAAAGGTCGTGCACAGGGAATCGAATAACGGCATACCGCACAGACACAGGGCAATCACACCTAAGATGGTAATGGCAAGATAAAGTCCATAGAGAATCTTCGCAGTATCCCGTACTCTCGGTACCAGCTTGCTGACGGAAGGACCCGGGCTTTCCGCACGCATCAGGTTCATAGTGGAACCGCCCATCATGGGCAGGATTGCCATAATGAATACGAATACGCCCATACCACCGATCCAGTGAGTGAAGCTGCGCCAGAACAGGCTGGCATAGCTTAATGCTTCCACATCGGACAGGATACTGGAACCTGTGGTCGTAAAGCCGGAGATGGTCTCAAAGAGAGCATCAATATAAAAAGGAATCTCACGGGTGAGAACGAAGGGAATGGCACCGAACACAGACATGACAAACCATCCCAGTGCAACGGCGGTGAAGCCTTCCCTGACGTACAATTCCTTAAAACGTCCTGTGTGCCTGAAGCTTAATAATTTTCCCAAAAGGAAACAGACAGCTGCGGTCGCCAGATAGATCAGTGCCACATGATATTCTCCGTAGATCATACCCACGATCCAGGGAAGCAGTAAAAATAAAGCTTCAAATTGTAAAATAAATCCGATAATAAAACTCAATATCGCAAAATTCATGATAATGTCCTTTTATAAAATTACCCTTCAATAATATCTTTAATATCATTCAGCCGTGCATGTGTCAGTACTACGACCACATAATCGCCTACATGGAGTTCATCCTGTCCACTGGGGATAATAGCCTGTCCTCCGCGGACGATGGAACAGACCAGGATATTTTTCCGGATGTGCAGACGGTTCAGAGGTACATTGGTAACGGCAGAATCCTCTTTGATGTAGAATTCCAGTGCTTCCGCATGACCGTCTTCCAGCTTATACAGATTCTCCACGTTACTGTTGAGAGATTCATTCATGGATCGTGCATATTTAATGATCATATCTGCAGTCACCAGGCGTGGATAGGAGATCGTATCCAGTTTGATATCACTTAAGACCCCACTGAAGTTGATACGGTTGATCTTGGTGACTACCTTTGCGCGGGAAGTCCGTTTCGCATACAGTGACAGGAGGATGTTTTCCTCGTCCAGTCCGGTCAGTGCAGCAAAAGCATCCACGTTCTCCAGACCTTCCTGTATCAGAAGACGTTCATCCGTACCGTCGCCGCAGATGATGGAAGCCTTGGGAAGCAGCTCGCTCAGATGCTCACAGCGGGCGGGATCCTGATCAATGATCTTGGTGTGGATGCCGACCTCTAAAAGTCTTCTTGCCAGATAATAAGCAATGGTTCCACCACCGACGATCATGGCAGTACGTGCCCTGCCGGCGCCGATACCGATCTTTTTGAAGAAATCATTGGCCTTGGGAGGAGTGGACACAATAGCAACCACATCGCCTTCCCGGAATACAAAATCACCCCTGGGGATCAGCACCTGATCACCTCTGGTGACCATACATACCAGTACATCACATTTTAAGGTGGTACGGATATGGATCAGTTCATAATTATTTAAGAGACAGTCATGGGTCACGCGGAAATGCAGAAGCTCGATCCTTCCCTTGGAAAAAGTATCGATCTTAACTGCGGAAGGGAACTGGAAGATCCGGGCGATCTCAGCTGCACTGGACAGCTCCGGGTTGATGATCATGGCAAGCCCCAGTTCTTCCCGCAGAAAAGCAATCTCATTATTGTAGATCGGATTGCGGACACGGGCGATGGTCTTACAATGTCCCGCCTTTTTCGCAATGACACAGCACAGAAGGTTCTGTTCATCGGATCCGGTCACGGCGATCAGCAGATCCGCATGGTCAATGCCGGCCTCGGACAGTGTCTGGAAGCTGACACCATTTCCTACGATGCCCATGGCATCCAGATCATCCGTGATGGAATTCACTTTTTCCTCATTTGTATCAATTACGGTGATATTGTGATTTTCACCTCCCAATTGTTCTACCAGGGTGTAGCCTACTTTGCCGCAGCCCACAATGATAATGTTCATAAATATCCTCCAAAATGAAATTCATAAAGACAATATCAATCATTATAGCACACTATAGAAAAAAAGAGAAGAATGGAAGGAATATCTTGTCCGCGGACACATATATTGAACTATTCAGAAACGCGATACATGGAAATCATGGGAAACATCGAATCAGAAATATCAGCCGGGATGCGGGGAAAAGCACCGATTTGCTATGGGAGGTGGAACATGGACAGCCTGCTTCGGATCTTTCCGCAAAAGAGAAGAGATTTTTGGAAAGTGACCGCGGACAAAGCACAGGAGGTATGTGAGATCAGGCTCCGGGTGGACAGGCCGGTGATCATTGAGACTTCTCGGGGAGATTTTTTTCTGGATCATAGCGGAATCTGGCGGGAGGAACCATATGGGGCATACTCCGTGACGGAGACGGAGATCCGGGACCTGATCGCCTATTTGTGTCAGGACTCCGTCTACGCCTACGCGGATGAGATCAGACAGGGATTTTTGACGGTGGAAGGGGGACACAGGATTGGTTTAAGCGGACAGGCTGTGCTGGAAAATGAGAACAGTCTGCGGACACTGAAAAATATATCCTTTGTAAATATCCGCGTAGCTCATGAAATCAGGGGTGTCGCAGATAAAATACTTCCGGAGCTTTATAAAGCGGGACGATTTCAAAATACGCTGATCGTATCACCGCCGGGATTTGGTAAGACTACGTTGCTCCGGGATCTGATCCGGCAGCTGTCCGACGGCAATGCTTACGGACCGGGACTTCGGGTAGGAGTGGTAGATGAGCGCTCGGAGCTGGCCGGGTCTTACCGGGGGAGACCCCAGAACGATCTGGGTATGCGGACGGATGTGCTGGATGCCTGCCCGAAAGCTTTGGGGATGTTATTGTTATTACGGTCAATGTCACCGCAGGTGATCGCTGTGGATGAACTGGGGGAAGAACAGGATCTGAGAGTGCTTCACATGGCCGCATCCGGCGGCTGCAGCCTGCTGGCTACGGTGCATGGGGCAGGGGAAGAGGATGCAGCCAGACGTCTGGGTGGAGAATATATGAGAGAAATGTTTGCCCGCATTGTGATCTTGAAAGGGAGGGGGCGGATGGAATGCAGATGCTTGGAGGGGGGATGATCCTCTGCGGCTGCCTGGGGTTAGGTATGTGGTATCGCGGGCAGTTTTTGATGAGGTTACATATGACCAGGGAACTGATCTGTCTTCTGGATCAGTGGATCAGTGAGATCCGTTATAACAGATCTACACTGCCGGAAGGATGCAGACAGATCGGCAGACAGCGGGAAGACCGGTTGGGAGAGATCTGTAACAGGGTATATCGGGAATACGCAGAGGCGGGAGGAACCGGTTTCCTGGAAATCGCCGGAGAGAGTTTTCGCAGGCAGTTGGAAGCGTTGCCGTTAAAAAAAGAAGAAATCGATCAATTCCTGATTTTTGCGGGAAAAGAAGGGTATGCGGATGAGACCATGCAGATTCGGGCGATGGAATTGTCCAAAGAGGGATTGGAGCGGACAGCCACAGCACAACAGCGGGAAATTACGCAGAAATGTCGGCTGGCGGTAGGACTGGGTGCTATGAGTGGGATGTTTTTGGTGCTCCTGTTGCTCTGAAAGATAAAAAACAGGACAAAAAAGGACGGGGAAAGATGGAAATAGGACTGATCTTTAAAATAGCAGCGGTAGGGATCCTGGTGACGATACTCAGTCAGGTCCTGAAACACAGCGGCAGGGAGGAACACGCTTTTCTGATAAGTCTGGCGGGACTGATTCTGGTCCTCAGCTGGATTGTTCCTTATATTTATGATCTGTTCGATACCGTGCAGACCCTGTTCTCGTTTTAGGAGGAAAAATGGCAGAGATCATCAAAATCGCATTGTTGGGAATTGCCGGAGTATTGTTTGCTATTCAATTCAGGCAGCAGAGACCGGAATATGCATTACTGATCGGTTTCGCACTGAGTATTCTGGTATTTTCTTTTGTGTGCCGGATGGCGGGAAGTTTGTTGGAAGAGTTTCGAGGATTGCAGCAATATCTCGGAGATTCTAAGGGATACCTTGGGATTCTGATGAAGGTGGTGGGGATTACTTATCTGTGTGAATTCAGTGCCGGTATCTGCAAGGATGCCGGATTCTCGTCTGTCTCGGATCAGCTTGAAATCCTGGGAAAACTGTCGGTGCTGTTTGCGGGCCTGCCGATCCTCCTGTCGGTGATCCGGCAGATCTACAGTATGATGTAGGAGCGCGGAGACAGATGGATACGATGTGGCAGGAATATGGGATAGAGGAATTGGAAAAGGGAATGCAGAAGCTGTTCCCGACTTTTCGAATCTCTGTGACAGATCTGATGACACAGATCCTGCAGGGAGATATTCTGGGGGCGGTGGGGTGTCTGTTGAAAGAAGTCATACGGGAAATGAGCAATTCCGCCACCGGTATCAGAAATATATTGATCTGGTTGATTGTACTGGGGATTCTGTCGGCATTGCTGATTCATTTTGTGGAAGTATTTGATAAACACCAGATCGCCGATTTGAGTTTTTATTTTATCTATCTGTTAATGGGTGTGATTCTTCTGCAATGTTTTTCGGGAGTATTGGAAACGGCCAGAGAAACGGTGGAGAATATAGTACTTTTTGTCCGGCTGATGGTGCCGACCTTTCTGTTGACCGTAGGCGTGGCTTCGGGACCGGTTACGGTGGGAGCCGGGTACCAGCTTATGCTATTGTTGATCTACGGCACGGAGAAAATTCTTCTGGGAGTGGTGCTCCCACTGATTTACAGCTATTGTCTGCTGACGATGATCAACGGAATCTGGGTAGAGGAAAAACTGGCACTTTTGGCGGATTTACTGGAAAAGCTGATCGGATGGATCCTGAAGGCTTCCCTGGGTGTGGTCACAGGAATCAGTCTGTTCCAGTCGCTGATCACACCGGTGGTGGATTCCTTGAAAAATTCCGCAGTGGAGAAGGCTGTCTCGGTACTGCCGGGGATCGGAAATGCTGCGGATGGGGTTCTGGAGCTGGCGCTGGGATCGGCAGTTGTGATCCGGAATAGTGTAGGAGTATTGTTACTGTTACTGCTGGTGGCAGGGTGTGCGGTTCCCTTATTACAGATTTTGTTCACGGCAGGATTTATCAAATGTGCCACGGCATTTATGGGAATCGTCAGTGATAAAAGAATTACCAATTGCACGGATCGTATGGGAAATGCCATGATGCTTTTGTTCCGTACCGTGGGAACGGCGCTGCTGTTGTTTATGGTCACACTGGCGCTTCTGGCGATCGGCAGCAGGGGGATATAAAAAATGCAGTGGTTATATCATGTGATCGGACAAGTGGGGATTTTCCTGATCTGTGCGCAGACATTGATACATTTCAGACCCAGAGAGTCCTATGAAAAATATTTAAAACTTTTGTTGTCGGTCATGCTTCTGATCCAGTTATTGCAGCCGCTTTTGACGGTGCTGGGAGGGGATGAAATCGCAGGCGCCGATGTGCAGGCAGCGGAGTTCGCAGAGGAAATCCGGACCGTATTGGAACAGGCGGCTGTGCAGGCAGAACAGACAGAAGATGAGATACAGGCGGTCACAGATACTGTGGCGGAAGTAACGGAAGAAACGGAACCTCCGGACGCTTCGGACCCGGTGGAGATCCGGGTGGAAATCCCGGAAATAGAGGAAGCAGAAATAAAAATCCGGTAGAAAGAGGACGGGAAATGATGGAAAAATTATTGGGAAAAAAATGGTTTAGCAGAGATAATCTGTTGCTGCTGGTCCTGCTGGGAGTCCTGTTGTTCGTCATTGCACTGCCGGTAAAAAAGGAAGACAGCGGAAAGGGGCAGGAGAAGGAAAATGCAGCGGCGATGCTGGAAGAGCTAACGGCATCCACACAGACAGTGACCGCCGGCAGTACGGAAGAATATGCGGCATATCTTGAAGAAAAGTTAAAAAAGATGCTGGAAGCGGTACGGGGACTGGGGGAGGTCGAGGTCATGGTCACACTGGAATCTTCGGAGGAGAAGATCGTGGAAAAAGATATGACGGCAGAACGGTCCAATACCGAGGAACAGGATGCTGCCGGAGGAGCCAGGACGGTAAATACCTCTAACACAGAGTACCGGACGATATATCGGGAGGATACGGGAGGGGATCCTTTTGTCGTAAAGACCATTACACCGAAAGTGGAGGGGGTACTGGTCGTAGCGGAAGGCGCGGGGAAGGGCAATATGGCCGGTGAGATCACGCAGATCATTCAGGCACTGTTCGGAGTGGAAGCGCACAGGATCAAGGTGTTGGAAAAATAAAGAGCGGGAAACATATCCGGCGAAAGGGGTACATACAATAGAGTATAAAATCAAGAAGGCAGATACAGGCCTTTGGAAAAGGGGAACGCAGTGAAAAACTTAATCAAGAAAAATCAGCTTATGATTACCGCACTTGCCATTATGATAGCCATTGCAGGTTATCTGCAGTTTGCGGGGACCAACCTGGAAAAGGAGTATCTGGCGGCGGATGATGCGGATACATTAAGTGCGGTGGACTCCACGGATATCGTTACCGATATGGAAAGTCTGGATTCCGATATGGATATTGTAATGGAGGATTATCTGGAGGAAGATATGCAGGTGGCGGAAGCAACACCGGAGGAAGGAGAGATTCCCGGGGAAGCAGTGCTGACCGGAACAAGTGGTGTGGAAGTGCTGTCTGCTGCCAGACTTTCCAAGGAACAGACCAGAGCCCGCAACAAGGAGACACTGCTGGAGATCATTAATAGTACGGAACTGAGTGATGCGCAGAAACAGGAGGCGGTGGACAGCATGGTGCGCATGACGGATATTGCGGAAAAAGAAGCGGCAGCAGAAGTGCTTCTGCAGGCAAAAGGATTTCAGGAAGCCGTGGTCAGCATCAACGGGGATGCCGTGGATGTGGTGATCAATGCAGCGGAACTGTCCGATGCACAGAGAGCGCAGATTGAAGATATTGTAAAAAGAAAGACGGATATTGCGGCGGAAAATATTGTTATCAGCACCATTGTACAGTGATATTTTTGTGTACATAGGAAAGAATTTATGTTATGATACCAAGGGTTACAAGCCAAAAGTCTACGCAAGCTTGCTTGCAGGAGACTTTTAGGATTAGGAACCCGTACCACATGAGCAAGTAGCCATTTTCAAAGAAAATGAGCGGATTGTGAATGTGGTTCAGATTGAGAGAGTGCGAAGCACGGAACAATCTGGAAGGTATCATAATAACCCGGAAAAGAAAAAGGAAAAATGATGAAGAGAGTCTTTTTAATTGTACTGGACAGCTTCGGTATCGGTGAAATGCCGGATGCCGAAGCTTACGGCGATATCAATGTAAATACGCTAAGAAGTGTATCCAAAAGTCCGTATTTCCATATGGAACATATGCGGGATATGGGATTATTTCAGATCGATGGTGTGAGTGTGGGAGAGAAAACCGAACATCCCACAGCGGCTTATGCCCGTATGACGGAACGTTCGAGAGGAAAGGATACGACCATAGGACACTGGGAGATTGCCGGTATCTATTCGCCAAAGCCTCTGCCTACGTATCCCAATGGTTTCCCTGAGGAGGTTCTGGAAGAGTTCCGGCTTCGCACCGGAAGAGATATTCTGTGTAATAAACCTTATTCCGGCACCCAGGTCATTGCGGATTATGGGGATGAACACGTACGCACCGGCAAGCTGATCGTATATACTTCGGCAGACAGCGTATTTCAGATCGCTGCACATGAGGATGTGGTTCCTGTGGAACAGTTATACGATTATTGTCGTATTGCCAGACAGATATTACAGGGAGAACACGGCGTGGGTCGTGTCATTGCCAGACCTTTTGCAGGTGAGAGCGGACATTACACCCGTACTCCCAGGAGACATGATTTCTCTCTGCTGCCGCCCGCAGTTACCATGCTGGATCAGCTGAAGGCTGCAGGAAAGGATGTCATTGCAGTAGGCAAAATCCAGGATATTTTCGTGGGCAAGGGGATTACCGAGCATGTCTATACTTCCGGCAATGCAGAGGGAATTCAGCGGACACTGGAATATCTGGATAAGGATTTTGAAGGACTGTGTTTTATTAACCTGGTGGATTATGACATGCTCTACGGTCATAGAAGAGATGTGGACGGTTATGCGAAGGCACTGGCATATTTTGATGAGAAGCTGCCGGAGATCCAGGCACATATGAGACCGGAGGATATTCTGATGATCACGGCGGATCACGGCTGCGATCCCGCCTATACGAAGACTACGGATCATACCAGAGAGTACACACCGTTTCTCATGTACGGAGCACCGGTGGTTCCCGGCAATCGCGGAACCCGGCCTGCTTTTTCCGATATTGGTGCGACGGTACTGGACTATTTCGGGATCCAACCGGAATTTGAAGGAAACTCTGTATTAAAGGCAGATCCATCATAGAAAGCAGATTATCAAATCTGCAAAAATAGATTTTTGATATATTTGGAGGACTATCATAGTGAGTAATTATACAGAAGAGATCAATCGTCGCCGGACCTTTGCCATTATCTCTCACCCGGATGCCGGAAAGACGACCCTGACAGAAAAGTTCCTGCTCTACGGAGGAGCCATTAACCTGGCGGGTAGTGTAAAAGGTAAGGCAACCGCAAGACATGCTGTGTCCGACTGGATGCAGATCGAGAAGGACAGAGGTATCTCTGTCACTTCTTCCGTATTGCAGTTTGAGTATGACGGCTATTGTATTAATATTCTGGATACCCCGGGACATCAGGATTTCTCGGAGGATACTTATCGTACCCTTATGGCGGCGGACTCCGCAGTCATGGTCATCGATGCATCCAAGGGTGTCGAGGCACAGACGAGAAAGCTGTTCAAGGTCTGCGTTATGCGCAAGATTCCTATTTTTACGTTCATCAACAAGATGGACCGTGAGGCAAGGGATACCTTTGAGCTGTTAGACGATATTGAGAAGGAACTGGGAATCGCTACCTGTCCGATCAACTGGCCCATCGGTTCCGGCAAGGGATTCCAGGGCGTATACGACCGTGAGAAAAAGTGTGTGATCGCTTACTCCGATACGGAGAAGGGTACGAAAGAGGGAACTTCCACGGAGATCCCCATACAGGATGAGGAACATTTGAAAGAACTCATCGGAGAAGATGCGGCGGACAAGCTGTTGGGAGAGGTGGAACTGTTGGACGGTGCCAGCGCGGAGTTTGACCTGGATGAGGTACAGAAAGGTAATCTGACTCCGGTATGCTTTGGTTCCGCACTGACGAATTTCGGTGTGGAGATATTCCTGAAACATTTTCTGAAGATGACCACCACTCCGCTGCCGAGAAAGGCAGACATTGGTCTGATCAATCCCACGGAGCATGAGTTCAGTGCCTTTGTATTCAAGATTCAGGCTAATATGAACAAGGCTCACAGAGACCGTATTGCATTCATGCGTATCTGTTCCGGCAAGTTTGATGCCAACATGGAGGTACGTCATGTACAGGGCAATAAAGTCATGCGTCTGTCCCAGCCCCAGCAGATTATGGCGGATGAGCGAAAAATCTTAAACGAGGCCTATGCCGGAGATATTATCGGTGTGTTCGATCCCGGTATCTTCTCCATCGGTGATACCCTGTGTATGCCCAAGGAAAAGTTCCAGTACGAAGGAATTCCCACTTTCGCACCGGAGCATTTTGCCAGAGTACGTCAGGTGGATACCATGAAGAGAAAACAGTTCGTCAAGGGTGTGGAACAGATCGCGCAGGAAGGTGCCATTCAGATCTTCCAGGAGTTCAATACCGGTCTGGAAGAGATCATCGTAGGTGTAGTCGGCGTGCTGCAGTTTGATGTCTTGAAATACCGCCTGGAGAACGAATATAATGTGGAGATCCGTCTGGAGAATCTGCCTTATGAGCATATCCGCTGGATCGAGAATAAGGACGAGATCGATCTGGCCAAGCTGTCCGGTACCTCAGATATGAAGAAGGTCAAAGATATGAAAGGCAATCCTTTGCTTCTGTTTGTGAATTCCTGGAGTATCGGTATGACCCTGGATCGCAATAAGGGGCTGGTACTGACAGAGTTCGGCAGGAATTGATCAGAAAACAGTAAAGTGTGTAGGGGGAACAGAATGCGGGAGATGAAAAAAATATTTGCCGGAATTCTCATGACAGTTCTTCTGACAGGGTGCTCTTCACAGGGGATTCTGTCGGAAGTGCCGCAGACCATCGTATTGCCCGAGGAACAGATCGATAGTCTGCCCATGCAGGAAGAGGATCCAACGTCCGCAGAAACCGAAAATACAGAGAGCTTTTCCCTCCTGGAGGAGGGAGGCTCTCGTTTTGCATATGAGAGTCTGGAAGCTCCGGAACAGATCTGGTATCTGGAGATCGAACAGGCACTGGGAGAGATGGAAGGCACGGTCAAACTGTCCACGGATCCCCTGGAACAGGGACTGGATGAGCAGGACATCGATAAAATCTTCCAGTGTGTGATGATCGATCATCCGGAGATTTTTTATGCCACAGGATATACCTATACGAAATATTCCAGAGGAGAAAAAACGGTTGGAATTGATTTCGCAGGAAGCTATGAACTGACGGAAGAGGAAGCAATAGTCCGGGCGGAACAGATCCGGAAAATAACGGCGGACTGGATACGTGGAATCGGTGAGGACAAAAGCGAGTATGAAAAAGTAAAGGCAGTGTACGAGCAGATCATTTTTGCGACGGACTATGATCTGAATGCCCCGGACAACCAGAATATCTGCTCCGTATTCCTGGAAGGAGCGTCTGTCTGCCAGGGATATGCCAAAGCGACGCAATATCTGTTGAACCATCTGGGAGTTATGTGTACGCTGGTGCAGGGAACCGTGGATACCGGAGAGGCGCATGCCTGGAATCTGGTCAGGGTGGACGGAGATTATTATTATGTGGATACCACCTGGGGAGATGCTTCCTATCGCATGGAGGATGGCAGCGAACAGGAGGGATTGTCGGAGATCAATTATGATTATCTGTGTGTCACAACGGAGGATATTCTGCGTACGCACCGGATCGAGGGCGTGGTGGCCATGCCGGAATGTACGGCTATGGAGGCCAATTATTATGTCCGTGAGGGCAATTATTTTACGGAATATAACAGGGAACAGCTGCAGAGGATCTTTGATGCAGCCAGAGAAATGGGCAGAACGGATATTACGCTGAAATGTGCGGATGAGACCTGTTACCGTGAAATCTGCCGGGTGTTGATCGATGAACAGGAGATATTCTCTTACATTCCGGACAGCAACAGTACGATCTCCTATGCACAGAACGGGAAACAATTATCCTTGACTTTTTGGGTGACAAATGAATGAATCTTTGGTAGAATAGATACAAATAGTTTTTCATAGATTTACAGATAATCAGGAGGAACATATATCATGGAAAGAGAAATAGATAAAAAGAACCTGGTATTAAAAGAAGATGAAAGCATCGGTACCGTACAGATCGCAGATGATGTAGTGGCTATGATCGCATCTCTGGCAACGACCGAGGTGGATGGCGTCAGCGCAATGGCCGGCAACATTACCAACGAACTGATGAGCAAAGTCGGTGTGAAGAATCTGACCAAGGGCGTAAAAGTAGAGGTTCAGGACAAGAACGTAACGGTAGATCTGGCAGTGACCATGGAATACGGATACAATATTCCCGCAACCTGTCAGGCAGTACAGCAGAAGGTGAAAAACGCCATTGAGAATATGACGGGACTGACCTGCTCTGATGTGAACATCCGTATTGCCGGTGTGAACATGAAGAAGGACAAATAAGAGGAATTACAGGAAGATATTATGGGAAGACACGAGCAGAGAGAACAGGTTTTTAAGCTTTTATTCCGTGTGGAGTTTCATTCACCGGAAGATATGCCGGAACAGCTTGCATTGTTCCGCGAGAATAATGAGGAAGTTCCTTCCTGGCAGGATGCGGATGCCATTGCAGCCCGTTTCGAGAAGATTAAGGACAAGATCCCGGAACTGGATAAACTGTTGAATGAGAATACCGAAGGCTGGGATACCACCCGTGTGGGAAAGGTAGAACTCGCAGTGTTACGTCTGGGTGCGTATGAGCTGCGTTATGATGACGATATCCCGGACGGGGTAGCGATCAACGAGGCGGTGGAGATCGCCAAAAAATACGGTCAGGAGAGCTCCGGCGGATTCGTCAATGCGATCCTTGCCAAGATTATGAAGTCCGGTGAGTAGAATACAAAATGTAGTCAGCGTACGACAACTGAATACTTATATCAAAAATATGTTCACGCAGGATTACTTTTTACAGACGGTGTTTGTAAAAGGTGAGGTAAGCAACTGTAAATACCATCCCTCTGGACATATTTATTTTACGTTAAAGGATTCTGCAAGTGCCCTGAACTGTATTATGTTCGCGGGAGACCGCAGAGGACTTGCTTTCCGTCTGACGGAAGGGCAGCAGGTGATCGCGAAAGGCTCGGTGAGCGTTTTTGAGCGGGACGGCAGATATCAGCTGTATGTGAAGGAAATAACCTTAGACGGTGCCGGTGCCCTGTATGAAAAATACGAACACTTAAAACAGGAACTGGCGGAAGAGGGCATGTTCGCTCCGGAATATAAGCAGCCGATCCCCAAATACATTCACACCCTTGGTGTGGTGACGGCGGATACTGGTGCGGCGGTGCGGGATATCATACAGATCGCCACCAGGCGTAATCCTTATGTACAGATCATTCTGTATCCGGCACTGGTACAGGGAGCTTCTGCGGCTCCGTCGATCGTGAACGGAATCCGTGCACTGGAGAGACAGGGCGTGGATGTCATGATCGTGGGACGCGGCGGCGGATCGATCGAGGATCTGTGGGCATTTAATGAGAGAATGGTGGCACAGGCAGTCTTTGACTGTTCGGTTCCCATCATTTCCGCGGTAGGACATGAAACAGATACCACGATCATTGACTACGTTGCGGATCTGCGGGCACCGACACCGTCCGCAGCTGCAGAACTGGCGGTGACGGCAGCAAGCGATATCGATCAGGAGATCCTGAGCGGACAGGAGAGGCTGTACCGGCAGATGGACAGGGTGCTGCAGCGTAAGAGACAGCAGGCAGAACAGCGGGAGATGCGCTTGAAATATTTAAGCCCGGCCAACCGCATCCGTGAGAAGCGGACTTACAGCATACAGCTGGAAGAACGGTTAGAGAACCGGATGCAGACGATCCTGCGGGACCGCAGACACACCCTGGCACTTTATATTGAACGAATGAAGGCAGTCTCGCCGTTAGAGAAGTTGAACAGTGGTTTCTCGTATGTGGAAGCTACGGATGGGAAAAATATCCGTTCCGTGACGCAGGTGCATGAAGGCGACAGCCTGCGGATCCGGGTAAGTGATGGCGTGATCGACACCAAAGTGGAACAGGTGCAGCAGGGAGACAGATTCACCGTGTGATCCAGGGAAGAGGACCATGGACGGAGGTATTAATTTTGGCAGGAAAAAAGAAAGCAGAAGAACAGGAACAACGCAGTCTGGAAGAAAATTTTTCCGAACTGGAGGAGCTGATCGAACAGCTGGAAGCAGAGGATATCTCTCTGGAGGATGCGTTTACGGCATACAGTAAGGGAATGAATGTCCTGAAGCAATGCAATGAACAGATCGACCGGGTGGAAAAACAGGTTATGAAACTGAATGAAGAAGGCGGACTGGAACCTCTGGATCCGCAGTAAATATACCGGCAGGAAGAGGAAGGACGGCATTGACATGGAAGAAACGATATTCAGACAGGAATTACAGAAGAGAACGACAGCAATAGAGGATCTTTTGAAACAATATCTTCCGGCAGAGGAAGGATATCAGAAGACGGTCATTGAAGCCATGAATTACAGTCTCATGGCAGGCGGAAAGCGCCTGCGCCCCATGCTGATGCAGGAAACATACCGGATGTTGGGTGGTGAGGATGATATCATAGAGCCTTTCATGGCAGCCATTGAGATGATCCATACTTATTCGCTGGTGCATGATGATCTTCCGGCCATGGACAATGATGAATATCGTAGAGGACGCAAGACCACCTGGTCTGTATATGGCGACGGTATGGGAGTGTTAGCGGGTGACGGACTGCTCAACTATGCCTTTGAGACTGCATTCCGCGCTTTTCCGGCATACGCCGCGGGAAAAACGGTGGATGAGAATTATCCGAGAGTAGCTGCGGCACTGAATATTTTAGCCCGTAAGGCGGGGATCTACGGCATGATCGGCGGACAGAATGCAGATATTGAGGCTGAGGAACAGACCACACCCCTGACTACAGAGCAGATCCTGTTCATTCATGCCAACAAAACGGCAGCCCTGATCCAGTCAGCAATGACCATCGGTGCCACACTGGCAGGAGCCACGGACGAGGAGATCGCAGCTCTGGAGCTGTGTGCCTACAATGTCGGCATCGCATTTCAGATCCAGGACGATATTCTGGATGTGATAGGAGACAGCAGGGAGCTTGGCAAAGCCACCGGCAGCGATGCACAGAATCATAAGCAGACCTATGTGACATTACACGGACTGGAGGAATCCAGCAGGGAAGTGGAACGGCTTACCGGGGAAGCGGTAGCGGTTTTGGATGGTTTCTCGGGAGAACATGAATTCCTGAAGGAACTGTTGCTGCATCTGGTCCACAGAACAAAATAGCAGAGGAAAAGCGAATGTTACTGGATAAAATCGAAAAAGCAAATGATATTAAAAAGATAGATAAATCGGACTACGGGGAACTGGCGGAGGAGATCCGGCAGTTCCTGATTCAGAAGATCAGTGTGACCGGAGGACATCTGGGATCCAACCTGGGGGCTGTGGAACTGACCATGGCACTTCACTTGGCTCTGAATCTTCCGGAAGACAAAATCATCTGGGATGTCGGTCATCAGTCTTATACTCATAAAATTTTAACGGGCCGCAAGGACGGCTTCGATGTCTTACGCCAGTTTCATGGCATGAGTGGGTTCCCAAAACGAAAAGAAAGCAGTTATGATGCATTTGATACCGGACACAGCTCGACTTCCATATCGGCAGGACTGGGACTGGTAAAAGCCAGAGATCTCAAAGGGGAGAAGACGACCATTGTATCTGTGATCGGTGACGGATCCCTTACCGGAGGCATGGCATACGAAGCATTGAATAATGCTGCAAAGCTGGAGACCAATTTTATCGTTATCCTCAATGATAACAATATGTCCATCTCCGAAAATGTAGGTGGTGTGTCCAAATATCTGAATAATATCCGTACAGCAACCGGCTATCTCGATCTGAAGGAAGGAATCTATAATGCCCTGAAGAGTAAGCCGGGCGGAGACGGTATCGTAAATCGCCTGCGTCGTGCCAAGAGCAGTTTTAAGCAGCTGGTGATCCCCGGTATGTTTTTTGAGGACATGGGAGTGACTTATTTAGGCCCTGTGGATGGACATGATATCGAGGGACTGATCAAGGTCATCGAAGAGGCCAAGAGAGTCAAGGGTGCCGTACTGATCCATGTAATGACCCAGAAGGGCAAGGGGTACGGGCCGGCGGAGAAACACCCTGCCAGATTTCATGGGGCAGAACCTTTTGATATTGAGACCGGAATCCCGTCCCACCCCCGGACAGTAGCGAATTATACAGATGTATTTTCTACGGTAATGTGCAAGCTGGGGCAGCGGGATGAACGGGTGGTGGCCATTACGGCAGCCATGCCGGACGGTACCGGACTGAAGCGCTTCCGGAATATGTATCCCGACCGTTTTTTCGATGTTGGTATTGCGGAGGAGCATGCGGTTACGTTTGCGGCCGGATTGGCGGCAGGCGGCATGAAGCCGATCGTTGCGGTATATTCTTCTTTTTTACAGAGAGCATATGACCAGATCCTTCATGATGTATGCATTCAGAATCTGCCGGTGGTATTTGCCATAGACCGTGCCGGCCTGGTAGGCAGTGACGGAGAGACACATCAGGGAATTTTCGATTATACGTATCTGTCCGGTATTCCCAATATGCACATCTGTGCACCGAAAAACAAGTGGGAGCTGTCGGATATGATGAAATTCGCAGTGGCACTGGAAGCACCCATTGCGGTGCGCTATCCCAGAGGTACCGCTTATGCGGGCCTTGCTGAATACCGTGCACCCATTGAACTGGGGAAGGCGGAGTGGATCGTGAGAGAGGGCGGCATTGCACTGTTCGCCGTAGGCAGTATGGTGAAGACTGCGGAAGAAGTACAGGCACTGCTGCATGAAAAGGGTTATCGGGCAAGTATTATCAATGCCAGATTCATCAAACCCATTGATGAGGAAGCGGTGTTGTCTGCCTGTGAGGATCATGACATGATCGTGACCATGGAGGAAAATGTGTTAAGCGGAGGCTTCGGGGAAAAGGTGCTGACATGCCTGAATGATCATGACAGGCAGATCAAGTGTGTTATGGCGGGAATTCCGGATGCTTATGTGGAGCACGGAAATGTTGATCTTTTGAAAAAAGAGATCGGACTGGATGCAGTAAGCATTACAGAGAAAATACTGGAAAAGTTATAAGAGTTATAGCAATAGGAGATGTATATGAAAGAACGACTGGATGTGATTCTGGTAGAGCAGGGATATGCCCCTTCCAGAGAAAAGGCGAAGGCAATCATAATGTCCGGTAATGTCTATGTCAACGGACAAAAGGAAGACAAGGCAGGTACCGGCTTCGATGTCAGCAAGATCAAACTGGAAGTCCGGGATCATACCATGAAATACGTAAGCCGTGGTGGACTGAAGCTGGAAAAGGCAATGGAGCAGTGGGGCTTTTTACTGGATGGCATGATCTGCATGGATATCGGAGCGTCTACCGGCGGATTCACAGACTGTATGCTGCAGAACGGTGCCACGAAGGTTTACTCTGTAGATGTGGGACAGGGACAGTTAGCCTGGAAACTCCGGAATGACGAACGTGTGGTGTGCATGGAGCAGACGAATTTCCGTTATGTGACCCCGGAGGATATTCCGGATGCCCTGGATTTCGCCAGCGTGGATGTGTCTTTCATCTCGCTGACCAAAATATTGATTCCGGCGAGAAACCTGTTAAAGGCTGGGGGTCAGATGGTATGTCTGATCAAGCCACAGTTCGAAGCGGGCAGGGGCAAGGTCGGTAAAAACGGCGTGGTCAGAGAACCTCAGATCCATGAAGAAGTGATCCGTAAGATCATCGATTATGCGGACAGCATCGGATTCGAGGTACTGCATCTGGAGTATTCCCCCATCAAGGGGCCGGAGGGAAACATTGAATATCTGCTGCATATCCGTAAGCCGGAAGAGATTACGGAGGAAAAGCTGGCATTGAACGAGCATGAAGCGGAGAGTGCATTGCAGACCATCGTGGAGGAAAAGACCGGATTGTCTTATACACCGGAGTGGGATGCCCTGATCAAAGGAATCGTAGATAACTCTCATACACTGTAACAGACAAGGAGTGCAGGAAACGATGAAGCATTTTCTGATATATACCAATAAACATAAAGATCAGGAACTTGCGACCACGAAGCGGATCCGGGACTATTTGGAATCGAAGGGCTGTACCGTGAAGCTAAAGGTCAAGGAGTCTGACTGGAAAGAAGAGACAGATGCTGCGGAGGAGGAAGCAACGGGTATTCCTCTGGATGTGGATTGTATGATCGTTCTGGGCGGTGACGGAACCGTACTGCAGGCAGCCAGAGAGACGAAAAAAATCCTGGTGCCCATCATCGGAGTGAATCTGGGAACGGTTGGTTACATGACGGAGATCGAACTGTCCGGACTGGAGGAAGCGCTGGAACGCCTGATCCGGGATGATTATAAAAAGGAACGCCGGATGATGTTGAACGGCAAGGTCTGCTGTGCGGACGGCACCGTGTCGGAGGGCTGGGCACTGAATGACATTGTCATCTCCCGAAGCGGCACTTTACAGATCATTGAATTTAATATCTATGTCAACGGACAGCTGCTAAATCATTATAAGGCAGATGGTATGATCGTGACCACCCCAACGGGATCCACAGGATACAATCTGTCGGCGGGAGGACCATTGGTAGAGCCCAAGGCGAAGCTGATCACTCTGACACCGATCTGCCCCCATAGCCTGAACCAGAGAAGCATCATATTGTCACCGGAGGATGAGATCGTTATAGAGATCCCGGGAGGCAGAGAGGGTAAAAGTCAGACTGTGGAAGCCAATTACGATGGCAGCCATAAGGTCACTATGTGTACCGGTGATCATATACGTATCGTGCAGTCAGAGAAGATCACGGAATTTGTACAGCTGAACCAGGTGAGTTTTCTGGATGTGCTGCACCGTAAAATGAGAGATTCCTGACGAATTGTCGTAAGAAAGGCATGGGGTTAAGATGAAGAAGACCAGACATCGCAAGATCGTGGAGATCATAGAAAAAAAAGACGTGGAGACACAGGAGGAACTGGCCGGCTATCTGAAGGAAGCCGGATTTGCGGTGACCCAGGCAACAGTCTCCAGGGACATTCGCGAATTGAAATTGTCCAAAGTTCCCACCGGAGGAGGAAAACAGAAATATGTCATTCTGAAGCAGGATGACAGTCATATGGGAGACAAATATATCCGTGTGCTGCGGGATGGCTTTATCTCCATGGATATGGCACAGAACATCCTGGTGATCAAAACCGTGTCCGGCATGGCTATGGCTGTGGCGGCTGCCCTGGATGCACTGAAATTCTCCGAAGTGGTTGGGTGCATCGCAGGAGATGATACCATTATGGTCGCAGTGAGAACGGTGGAGGATACCCAGATCCTTATGGATAAAATTCATTTGATGATAGTAAGATAGACAGGGGGAAATACATGCTTCGCAGCTTACACGTGAAAAATCTGGCTCTCATCCGGGAGACAGAGGTAGAGTTCGGAGAAGGACTGAATATACTGACGGGAGAGACCGGTGCCGGAAAGTCATTGCTGATCGGCTCGGTGAATCTGGCACTGGGAGGAAAGTTCGAGAAGGATATGCTCAGGCGGGGAGAAGAGAGCGGCCTGGTAGAACTGGTCTT